>CAVUYC010000019.1:0-44185 GCA_963745605.1 uncultured Chloroflexia bacterium
TCTGGCGTTCCAGGATCTGATGAACGGTCAAATTAGCGCGGTCGTCAGTGATAACTGGGTTGCCCTGGGGTATGTGGCGAAGAGCCCTAATGCCCTGAAGGCTGCTGGGGCCATGTTCACCAGCGAGAGCTACGGGATTGCCGTCGCTAAAGGAAAGACTGAGCTGCTGTCGAAGATCAATTCTGGGCTCGCCAAGATCAAGAGTGAAGGCCAGATCGACACTCTGTCTAAAAAATGGATTGAAAAGTAGGTGTAACCGTTGTGGCAGGGTTTGTTCAGGAGTCTGAGCAGGACTTTCTGGCGAAAGCCCTCCGATAGTCCGGAAGCACCCACAGCCGCTCAACTAGAGATCGAACGCGTACCAGGGGCTGAGCTGAGTTCCAGACTTGACCCCTGGTGGTGGCTCGTGGTTCTGGTCGGCGTCGGAATCGTTCTCCTTCTGGTCCTTAAGTCGCACCCGTACCTCGATATCCTCGTCTTCGTTCGTGACGGCCTTGCCGTCACAGTGCTACTCACCGTTGTCTCAATAGTGTTCATTATCGCCCTCGGCATAGTCGGAGGCCTGGGGAGAGTATCGAAGAATCCCATTCTTTATCTAGTCTCAACTCTGTACGTCGAGATCGTGAGGGGAGTGCCGCTTCTCGTTCAACTCATCTGGTGGTACTTCGCCGCTCCGATAGTAATTCAATCTGCCGGTAGGGTATTGCACATTTCGGCGCTTGCCAACTACCGGTCCAACGCCATCTTCCTCGCTATCCTCGGCCTGGTCGTTTGCTACGGAGCTTACATGAGCGAGGTATTCCGGGCGGGCATTCAAAGCATTTCTAAGGGCCAGATGGAGGCAGCGCGCAGTCTAGGGATGAGTTACCTTGAGGCGATGCAGCACGTGGTCTTGCCGCAGGCCATCCGTGTTGTGCTGCCCCCGGTCGGCAACGAGTTTATTATGCTCCTCAAAGACTCGTCGCTCGTAAGTGTTGTTGCCGTTGCCGATCTGACAAGGAGGGGCCGCGAGTTCATGGCGACTCATTTCAATCCTATAGAGGTCTGGACCCTGATAGCACTTCTCTATTTGATAATGACGCTCTTTTCATCGCGGGTCATCGCTTGGCTGGAAAAGAGGCGATTGGCGAAATAGATGGCTGAACCAATAATCACTGCGGAGAAGGTTCATAAGCGCTTCGGGAAGGTCCATGCTTTGAGAGGGGTGTCGATGGAAGTCCACCGTGGAGAGGTCGTGGTCATATTGGGCCCATCGGGTTCCGGCAAGTCGACCTTCCTGCGCTGTCTGAACCACCTCGAAGTATGCGATTCAGGGAGGATAGTAGTCGATGGCATTCTTCTGAAAAGTGCCCAGAACATCAATGCTGTGCGACGGGAAGTCGGTATGGTGTTCCAGTCTTTCAACCTCTTCCCGCACCTGACGGTCATCAACAATCTCATGCTCGCTCAGCGTGTTGTCCGGGGGCGGACAAAAACTGAATCGGAGCAGACGGCCAGGGAACTGCTTGCCAAAGTCGGCATTTTGGAAAAGGCACACTATTATCCCGGTCAGCTCTCGGGGGGACAGCAACAACGTGTGGCGATCGCCCGGGCGTTGGCAATGAATCCCAAGGTGATGCTCTTCGATGAGCCGACCTCTGCTTTGGACCCGGAAATGATCAAAGAGGTACTGGACGTGATGCTGGGCCTGGCAAAGGACGGAATGACCATGCTTGTCGTTTCCCACGAGATGGGTTTCGCCCGCGCAGCTGCGACTCGTTGTGTTTTCATGGACGAAGGTCAGATCGTAGAAGAAGGGTCTCCCGAGCGTTTGTTTACCTCTCCTTCACAGCCCCGTACCAAGAGCTTTCTGAGTAAGGTCCTCTGAAGGACGCCACCTGGTGTTGAGAAACTGGCGTTCCTCGCCTCGTTTTGCACTGATTTGCCTGCTCGTCGTCACCGCTATTTGGGGCTCGACATTCATCATCGTAAAGGATGCCGTCTCCCGCGTGCCGGTGATGGACTTCTTGGCAGTCAGATTTGTTCTGGCCGCAGCTTTGATGGTGTTGTTGCGCCCGGCCAGCCTAAGGACTATCTCCAGGAATGGGACGTGGAAGGGCGTTGCCCTTGGATGCTGTCTTGGCGCCGGCTATATCGCCCAGACGATCGGCCTCAGGTACGCCTCGGCCGCCGTATCGGGATTCATCACGGGCATGTTTGTCGTCTTTACCCCTTTGATTTCCTGGCTTGTGCTCAGAAAGGTGATCGGAGCGAGAAGGTGGTTCGCCGTGGGAATCGCTCTTGTCGGCCTCGCCTTGATTGGAATGAGAGGATGGACAATTGGGACTGGCGAATTGCTCACGGTGGCGTGCGCCCTTTTCTTTGCATTTCATATCGTTGGCCTTGGGGAATGGTCGTCCGGCCAGGAACCTTATAGTTTGGCGTTGGTCCAGATAGGCACCGTTGGTCTGGCCACAACAGCAATCGCATTGCTTGGTGGAATGAAAATCCCTTCGGATCCTGTTTTCTGGATCGCTATCGTTGTCACGTCGGTGTTTGCCACAGCGCTGGCTTTCGTCGTGCAGACTTGGGCTCAGTCAATCCTTCATCCAGCCCAGGCCGCTGTTGTTCTGACCATGGAACCAGTGTTCGCTGGATTGTTTGCTGTTCTTCTGGCTCGGGAACGGCTTTCTGTGGCGACCATCCTAGGAGCGGCATGTATTGTGGCAGCAATGTTGATAGTGCAAGCTAGAGCATCTGAAAGCATAGCACCATCCAGGCGTCCAAACCGCGCAGCACAAGCTCAGCCATGAGCGTCCACGAAGTCACCGTTGTTGGCAAAAGCATTCTGAATCTGGTACACTTTGAGTCCGTATTTCTCCGAGGCAGGAGGTAGCTGTGACCACTGGGCTGAAAGTCGTTGAGACGGCGAGAAAAGAAGGCAGGAACCTGCTTACTGAAATAGAAGCTAAGCAGCTTCTGAAGCAGGCTGGGTTGAACGTTGTCGAGACAAAGCTCGCCAGATCCGAGGACGAGGCGGTAGCCATCAGCCGAGAGCTTGGCTTTCCTGTGGTTCTGAAAATTGCCTCGGCAGACGTCGTGCACAAGACCGACGCCGGCGGCGTGAAGTTGAATCTGAAAACTTCTGCCCAGGTTGCCAAAGCGTACGACGATATCATGAAGTCTGTAAAGGAAAAGTACCCGGAAGCCCGGATCCAGGGCGTTTCAGTCCAGAAGATGGCAAAGCCGGGAGTTGAAGTCATCATTGGCATGTCAAAGGACGCACAATTTGGTCCGGTCATCATGTTTGGTTTGGGCGGGGTTTGGGTGGAGGTTCTCAAAGATGTCGCGTTCCGAATTGTTCCATTGGAGCCGAGGGACGCGCGTGAAATGATCCAGGAGATCAAAGGGCGTCCGCTTCTTGAAGGCTATCGTGGGCAGGAACCCGTTGACCAGGCAAACCTTGAAAAGATGATCCTGAAGGTTTCCGGGTTCGTTGAGCAGCACCCGGAGATCAAGGAACTCGATCTTAATCCCGTCTTCGCATACAAGGATGGCGCTGTGGCGGTTGATGCCAGGGTCGTCCTTGAAAGCAACTGACTGCCGGCGGTCCTGACAACGTTGAACCTCAAGACCTTCGCAAAGACAATAGCGGAAAAGTACCGGGACAAGGCGGCGGTCATCTCAGGAGATGCGCGTCTTTCTTACCTCGCCCTGGACCGCGAATCAGATACGCTCGCCCACTCGCTTATCGGTCTTGGCCTGGGCAAAGGTGACCGCGTCGCTTTCCTCTTAGGGAATAGTCCCGAATTCCTCATATCATTCTTCGCTGTTGTGAAAATCGGCGCGGTGGCTGTGCCGTTGGATCCGAAATACAAACTTGCTGAGATAAGAAGCCTCTTTAACGATTGCACCCCAAAGGCTGTGTTCACTGAAGGCCCGGATCTAGACGCCGTGATTACGGCTTCCCGAGAGTTTCCTTATCTCGAGCATATAGTGGATTTTGGAGAGGGAAGACTCGGCGCAATTCCGCTGTGCAAGCTCATGGACACGAAGAGCTCAGGTACCGTGCCTTACGAGCCCCTTGACGATGATTTGGCAGTCATCGCCTATACATCAGGCGCATCGTTCGACCCCAGAGGGATAATGCTGAGTCACAGGTCCATTTGTTTCGAAGCCGAGATATCTGGCGAAGGCTTTGCCCAGACAGAGAACGATGTGGTCTCAGTCTTCGCTCTCCCTTTGCACCATGCCGCCGGTCTTACCATTGTCGGGCTCACCTCGATGTTCCGTGGCAGTACGCTTGTCATGCTGCCAGGGATAACGATCCCGTCTTTGCTTCAGGCGATCGAGAAATATCGCATCACCCTTTTCATCGGAGTCCCCTTCATCTTTTCGCTCATGAACAGCCACGCTGAGAAAGAGGGGATTCCCAATGACATCTCCTCCCTGCGTTTGTGTGCTGGAGGGGGTTCGCCTTTGCCTGTTGACGTTAGCAGAAGGTTCAGAGAGCTGTACGGCCATCACATTGCCCAATTCTGGGGTTTGACAGAAATAACCGCTCACATAACGGTGCAAGCCGTTGACGGTAGCGGGATTCCCGGATCTATAGGCAAGCCGCTCCGTGGTTGTGAGGTGGAAGTAGTTGATGAAGATGGCTCGTTCATGCCGCGCAACCGTACGGGCGAGCTGGTATGTCGCGGACCTCTCATGCTGGGCTACTACAATAAGCCTGACGCGACCGCAGAGATCATTAAAGACGGGTGGCTCTACACCGGGGACATCGGCCACATCGATGTTGAGGGCAATATCTTCATCACTGGGAGAAAGAAAGACCTGATAATTCCGAAGGGACAGAACATCGCCCCGGGAGACATTGAATTCGTCCTTCTGGGACATCCCAGCGTCGCCGAGGCGGTCGTGTTCGGCGTGCCTGACGATCCACGCGGGGAGGTCATTGTTGCGGTGGTGCGCCTCAAACCCGGTATGACGGCCACCGAGTCCGAACTCAAGAAGATCTGCCTTGCGAACCTTGCCAATTTCAAGATTCCCCGTGATTTCCGAATCGTAGATTTTGCCCTTGGCCAGGGCAAAGCTAAGTTGGACAAAGAGGCCCTGCGGTCCCGCCTGGGGTTGCAGCCTGTCTTTCCGAAGCCTGGATCGCCGTAGACGCTGATCGCCCTCTGGCTGGCTGAGCCTTTTTGTTTGCCACCAGGCCTTTTGTCTGCTAGGATATCGCCTGCTTAGAATTCCTTCGGTCTCATATTTTGCATCCGCGAGTTGGTGATGGCCAGAGTATCGGTAGTCACAGACAGTCTGAGCTGCGTGCCACGCGGATTGGCAGATCGGTACAAAATTGGCATATTACCCATAAACATTCTGTCCGGAGGCAGGACATTCCGTGACTGGTTCGACCTGAGCCCGAGCCAGGCTTACGATCTCTTCAGCCAAGACCCGGATTCTTTCTCAACCTCTCCTCCGACACCCTCTCAGTGCGTGGAAGTGTTTTCGGAGGCGGCCAAGATTGGGTCCGAGGTGCTCTGTCTCACAGTCTCCGAAAGACTTAGCACACTCCATAACGTGGCTCGGCTTTCGGTCGAAGAGGTTGGTCGACGTGTGGCTGGATCTCGCGTGACCCTCTTCAATACGGGGACAGTTCTCGCTTCGGAAGGGTTGGTCGCCCTGGCGGCGGCTCGAGAAGCTCTTGCCGGAAAGGGTCTGGCCCAGGTCATTCATAAGGCGGAAGAAGTACGATCCAGCGTCTATTTCGCCCTCGTTTTGGACAGCATCAAAAACGTCTACCGGACGGGTAGAGTCCCTAAGTTTGCGACCCAGGCCGCTTCCGTTCTTCCCATCAAGGCGATACTTACTGTTTCCTCGGGTGTCGTGCGTCCAATAGGTATCGCACGGAATTTGAAACAAGGGGTCGAGCACATCGTTGAGACATTGCGGGCCCGGGCTGGAAGGCAACCGGTTCACGTTGGCGTGATGCACGCCTTTTCGCCTGTGGAGGCACGGGTCCTGCGTGATCGGGTCCATTCTTCGCTCAACTGCGTCGAGCTCTGGGAGACGGAGGTTTCACCCGTGGTCAGTTACGCACTTGGTGCCGGGGCACTTGGGCTAGCCTACTATGTCGACACGTCGAAAGGGAAAGATGGGGCTGGACAGAACTACGAGGGGTCTAGCGAAGGCACCCTTAAGCAGATATAATCGAGTGAAACGGCTTGGCGGCGAGCTTCCTGCCAATTTGGACCGGTCCCCACGAAATCTCAGTATGTTCGCAATTGTCCCGGGAAGCGTGCCTCGATAGACATTTTCTGTTCTGTCGGCAATTGCCGAGCCCCACTTGTTCCGGCGGTTGGAGCAGCGAAGGCCGGAAGGTCACTACAGCAATGCTGTCGTCCTTGAGAGGTACTGCGTTGCTCAGTGTTTGAGTCATTCAGGCTAATCTGTATATCGATTGGTGGTCTCGATATGATCGGAAGGCCACGTTAGTCCAGATCGTCACCGTGAATAGTACGGCAAATTGCATGCGGCGAATGGGCACCGTCTTACAGGAGATTCGATGGAAGTAAAGGCTGCTATCGGCGACGTGACCCGGATTGAGGTCGGCGGGATAATAATCGGGATCTATGAGGGACAGCCTCCGGATGGGGACGCGGCTGCGGTCGATGTGGGCCTGGGTGGCATCATTGGTCGAATGGTCAACGATGGAGACCTCAAAGGTGGGCTTGGCCAGGTCACTGTCCTGTTCTCACTCGGCAAGATCCCTCCTGGACGCGTTGCGGTTGTTGGTCTTGGTAAGAGGGAAGACTTGACAGCCGACCGTATCCGGACCGTTTCCGCAGAAGCTTGCCGGGCTCTGCTGCGTTCGGGTGCCGTTACCATCGGTTCCGTCTGCCTCGGGGTTGGCTATGCCCCAATTGAGAGCCTGACCTCGGCGCAGGCGATCACGGAAGGCGCACTCCTTGGACTGTACAGCTTTCGTAAACATATGACTGCCACCGCTCCCACTGAGGTCAGGCAACTTACCGTCATTGATCGGGACGCGGAGAAGCTTCCCGCCCTCGAGGAGGGTGTAAGGAGGGGAAGGATCGTCGCCGAAGCAGTTGATCTTGCCAGGGATCTTGTGAACGAGCCTGCCAATTTGATGACACCGGCCGATTTGGCCAACGTCGCGATCGGGCTGGCGAAACAGCACGGCCTTGATATCGCTGTCCTGGAACGTGATGAGATCGCTCAAATGGGCATGGGAGCATTCTTAGGGGTTGCCCAGGGAAGCGACCAACCGCCCAAGCTGGTTGTGATGCGATACGCCGGACGTTCCTCCAGCGAGGTAGATATTGCATTGGTTGGCAAAGGCATAACTTTCGATTCCGGTGGGATTTCGATTAAGCCGACGGAAGGCATGGGGGACATGAAGGGTGACATGGCCGGGGGTGCTTCAGTAATCTCAGCCATTTCGGCGATTGCCCAGCTGAGACCGCAGATCAACGTGATGGCCGTCGTGGCGGCCACCGAAAATCTTCCCAGCGGTTCCGCACTGAAACCAGGAGATATACTCAAATCCATGTCGGGCAAGACCATCGAGATAGTGACTACCGACGCGGAGGGACGTTTGACTCTTGCCGATGCTATTGCATATGCACGAAAGCAAAACGCGAAGGCGATTGTGGACGTGGCGACTCTCACAGGCGGAGTCCGCGTGGCTCTGGGCGACATCTGTACCGGCGCCTTTGGCAACAATCAGGATTTCCTTGATAAGGTAGTGGCCGCGGGTAACGAAGCTGGCGAGCGACAATGGCAACTGCCAATGTTCGATGAATATAAGGAGCAGAACAAGAGCGATGTAGCTGACATCAAGAATAGTGGTGGCAGAAATGCCAGCTCCATAACCGCCGCCCAGTTCCTTGCTGAGTTTGCCGGCGACACTCCGTGGGTGCATCTCGACATCGCTGCCACAAGCATGACTGAGAAAGAAAGAGGCTATCTGGTGAAGGGAGCTACCGGAGTGCCCGTACGTACCCTCATTGGCCTGGTCATGGCTCTTGCAAGGCCGTAGTACAATAGTATTTAGGCCAAGATTTGCCTTGTTGGCCTGATGATGCCGCCGGGAGGTAAACAGTGCATCTAAAGTGGCTCGGTCATTCCTGTTTCCTGCTTACGTCCGAAGCCGGCATTAAGATCATGACCGACCCATATGCCCCCGCGGGCGGGTTGAAATATGGTCCAATCGGCGACTCTGCCGACGTCGTTACTGTCTCTCATGATCACGGAGATCACAGCAATGTGGCTGGCGTTAAAGGCCATCCGGAAATATTCAAGGGCCCTGGAAACAGGCAGTTCAAAGGAATCGAATTTAAGGGGATGCCTGCTTTTCACGATGAAGCAAACGGTACTAAGCGGGGCAAAGACACGATCTTCGTCTTTGAAGTCGACGGGCTCAAGTTCTGCCACCTGGGAGACCTCGGTCATGAACTGACCGATGCAGAGGTTAAAGAAATCGGGGATGTGGATGTTCTTTTCCTTCCTGTGGGCGGCTTCTATACGTTCGAGCCTGATATAGCAAGTCGGGTTGCGGCTAAGATTAAGCCGAAGGTCATTATCCCGATGCATTTCAAGACATCGAAAGTTGACACCGCTGCTTTTGGCGCCATCGTTGGACCTGAACTATTCTTGAAAGGAAAGACATCCGTGGATCGGAGGAAGTCCAGCGAAATCGAACTCAAAGTTGGGGCGCTTCCGAAAGCCAGCATTGTCGTCCTGGAGCCAGCATTGTAAGAGCCGCGATTCTCGAGGGACACCCCCTCTGTTTGAGGGGGTTTTTAGATATGGGAGGCATGAAACAGGAGTAAAGGCACCGATATAGTTGGAGTCTGACTTGATCTTCAATGCCTCAGAATTTGTGTTCAAGCCGCCGGCGGTAGTCAGCCGGGCCCGCCGGGTCCTAATCAAGCCCAGCGCTGCGTACCCTGTGCCGTATCCGGTGAGTAGCAGTCGGGAGATGCTTTCGACTGTCATCCGTGGCATAAGGCAGGTCAGCGAAGCTGACATACTCATCCTGGAAAGCACGCCGGGCGGCGGACCCATGTACCCCATCTACCAATCCTTGGGATATGATTTTCCTCGTGTCTTGATGCTCGACGTAAGGGACTGCATTTGGGTTGAAGTGGACAATCCTCTTCCCAAGCCTCTTGCAATCCCAACCTTCTGGGTGCCGAATGTCATACTCTCCAGCGACTATCTAATCACTGTGTCGCCCTTCAAGGTGATGCACGGGAAGGCAGACCTCAGCATTGTGAACCTGCTAAGTTTGCTTCCTTCAAGTAAGTACAGCGGTGAGTCTGGAGTCGGCTATGATGCCCTCTTTGCCTTGGGGATAGATAAAGTGCTCGCAGACTTGTACTTCACTCTACCCTTCGATCTTGGGATAGTCGAGGCCCGCCAGAAGTTCATAGGCTTGGATGACCCTGTCCATGGCAGAACTGAAGAATGCGGACAGATATATGTCGGAGAGCCCTTTGATGTCGATAAAGAAGTGGTAGGCTCGGACGGGGCTCGCGCTGATTATCTGGACCTCATCCGTGAGGCCAAGGTGGGGTTCGAATCCTGATCGGCGGATTTTTGGTGCCGTTGTGTCCTAGTCCCTGATCTCGAAGATACGTTGGTCACCCTCGAAAATCGACCACTTGGTAGTGACTGAAGTTACCCGGGCCATCGGTGGCCCTTTTCTCAAGAACGCGAGCAGGTTGTCCAGATGCTCCTTGATTCCCTCAGCAACCACTTCGACTGTGGTGCCATCGTCGAGATTGCGGACGTAGCCAACCACGCCCAGCTCAGTGGCCAGCCTTCTAGTCGACTCCCGGAACAATACTCCCTGCACGCGTCCTCGAACGAGTGCGTGCAGTCTGGCTAATTCGCCCACGTCGAGTCTGAACTGAGGCAGAAAAGTCCGACGCCTCTAGTCGGCCGTCTCCCCATCTTCCTGCTTGCGCCGTTTCTTAATAACCTCGACCGCCTGTGGAGTTGGCGGTGGAGCGATGATATTCGTGGCCAAGGGCTTTTTGGCGTCCTTTCTTTGCTTCTTGGTCTCGCGTCCACCGAAATCTCGTTTTCCCATGCGATCCCCCTCATTATTAATGGAGTTTCACCCTGAGTGTAGCAAAGGGAAATCTGAGTGTAAAGTGATACGAAGCCCGACCTGACGACGAATTAGACTGTGCACTTTGCAGAATGTATATTAAAGTGACATCTATGATAAGGAACACGATGGCATGGATTCGCTTGAATGGACGAGAGGGGATTTTCCCGCGCTCACGAATTGCTGGAACGGGAAAATGCCAGTCTACTTTGACAACGCCTGCAATACGCTGGTCCCGCGTCAGGTAATAGACTCGATCAATGAATACTACTTGAACTTCCCGGCCTGTGGAGCCGGGAGGAGCCGTCATTGGTTTGCACAACAGGTGACCGATAGAATCGACGGTAATTCGGACAAAGGCGTTGAAGGTTCACGCGAGACGATCAGGCGATTCATCAACGCCAAGGCCGTTGAGGAGATCATTTTCACTCTCAACACTTCGCACGGCATCAACATCGTCGCTCTGGGGATGCAGTTTGCCCCGGGCGACATAGTCCTTACCACTGATAAGGAACACAACTCCAATCTGATACCCTGGCTCAGATTGAAAAAGCTGGGCACCGTCTCCACTGAGCGCGTCTCTTCAGACGCCAATGGCATTCCAGACTTGGACGTACTGGAAAAGAAGCTCAAGGGCGGTCACGTCAGGCTGGTGAGCATGGGGTTCACATCCAATCTTACTGGATGCACGATCCCCGCACGTGAGGTGGTGAGAATTGCCCACCGCTACGGCGCGAAAGTGCTGCTCGATGCGGCCCAGGCGGCACCACATCAGGCAATCGACGTTCAGGATCTTGACGTGGACTTCCTCGCCTTTTCTGTGCACAAGATGTGCGGGCCTCGGGGAATCGGAGTGCTCTATGGCAAGCGGGAGATGCTCGGAAGGGCGGAGAGGGAAGAAGACGAAACAGCGGATGCCATTCTGCCTTTCATGCTGGGTGGAGAGACGATCAATGATGCCACCTATGACGACTACACTCTTCTGCCTCCTCCCCAACGATTTGAAGTAGGTCTTCAAGACTATCCAGGTCACATTGCCGCCGGCGAGGCAGTCAAATACCTGTTGTCGGTGGGTATGGATAAGATTGGCGAACACGAGGAAAGGCTCAACGCGCACCTGACCGGGAATCTGCTGAAGCGCTACGGCGATGGGGGGTGGTTCAAAATAATCGGCCCGACCGAGGCTGCCAGGCGTGGAGGTATACTGACGTTTGAGGTCAGAAGACCAAATGCCGTCGGAATTGCGGACGAGCTCAGCGAAAAGGCGAACGTCATGATCCGTGACGGCCTTTTTTGTGTCCATTCCTATCTGAACTACGTTTATGGTCAGGGTTGGACAAAGCCGCGATTGCCTTCTGAGCAGAGGATGACGTACAGGGTATCGCTCTACTTCTACAACACTATTAGTGAATGCAATGTATTTCTTGATACTCTACATGAGATATTCAAAGAACGATGTTACGTATAGATTTACATCGAGGACGATTGAATGGATGAACGAGTTTCCACGCGCTATCGCTCTCTGATGGAGGCTGGATTTCCAAATGCCGGGTCGATTGAGAGCCCCACCATCTTCATCGACAGCAAGGCGGAAGGCGTGTCAATTTGTGGCAACGCCGGAAAGGACTATATGAACATCTATTTGAAGGTGCATGGTGGGGTGATCAGTGAGATTAAATACCTTTGCAGTTGTGACCCCACAGCCAATGTTGTGGTTGAATCCTTGTGCAACCTGGCCAAAGGGAAGACGCTTTCCGAGGCAAAACTGATCAGCAAGGACCAGTTTTATCAGGATATCGGTGCCGACGCTGGCAGTGTGCCTCGCAAAGTCTGGGGGGCCATCGAGCTCCTGAACACAGTCATCAAGCGCCACGAAGTGAAAATGGCCGGGCAATAACTGCTTCCCAGCAGGATAGGTGTCGCTTATCGTCCCTCTCGCCCTGCCGATTGCGGGTCATCTGGTTTCTGGTTCTTTGGCGCTCTCCAACCGACCGGCTACTGAGTCTGTGTCTGTCGTGCGTCTGACGTAACCGGTCGTTTAACGATCCGTATGCTCCAGAGCGTCACGGGCGGCCTCTACTTCAGCAGCCTTTTTGTTCCTTCCGGAACCCGTGCCCAATACCTTGCCGTCGAGGCGGGCCTCCACCACGAACGTCTTGGCATGATCAGGACCAGTTGAGCCCACAAGAATATAGACCGGTGTCTGCTGGCTTTCAGCTTGTATTCGCTCCTGCAGTTTTGACTTGAAGTCAGCGGTTGGTCCTTCCTCAATCAGGGCTTTGTATTCTGGCATAATCAATCGGAGGGCGCAGATCCTCGCGTTTCGAAATCCCTGATCGAGGAAGATCGCTCCGATCACTGCCTCAATGGCTCCAGCCAGGTTGGGCACCTTGTCGCGGCCTCCACTCGCCTCCTCTCCCTTCCCAAGGTAGAGGTGATCGCCAAGGCTCATCCTCCTGGCTATTCTGGCCAACGTCTCTCTGCGCACAATGGCCGCTCGCGCATCGGTCAGCCTTCCCTCGGAATACTGTGGAAAGTCATGGTACAACTTCTCCGCCGCTATAACTCCCAGGACTGCATCGCCCAGGAACTCCAGCCGCTCATTTGACAATGGCGACAGGGCAGGATTTTCGTTGACATAAGAATCGTGGATAAGTGCGCGCTCAAGCAGTTCAGGGTGCTTGAATTTTATTCCCAGCGTGGTCTCGAGTTCGGAAATTCTGGACATGGCTGTGGACAGAATAGAGTCTCATCCGCGGTGTGTCAACAAAGACGAAAAAGCCTTGCCTTAAGTTCCGAGCATGAGCAAGAGGAGTGGGATGATAAGCAGGCTTGCCACTGTGGTCACGAACACCACACTTGAAACGAGTTCGGCCTCGTTGCCGTACTTCATGGCCAGGATTGAGGTGTTGGCAGCCGATGGCATGGCCGAATCTAGTATTACAACAGACCTTGGCACTCCGGTCAGTCCAAGCAGAGTCACCGAGATCAGCCCGAACGCCAGCCCACCTCCCACCCTTATTGCCGAAGCCAGGGCAGTCGCCGGTGCGTCCGTTATCTTCACCGAAGATAGTCGGTAACCCATGACCAGGAGGGTTAAGGGAATTACCATCGATCCGATAACCGTGAGTGGCTGAAGGACAAGGTCGGGTACTTTGACGTGGAGAAGGTTGACCGCCAGCCCCAACACCGCTCCGTAAATGGCTGGAACCTTTGCCGTCTCAATAAGGCCGTCCCTCCAATTGCGCCGTGAAAGGATCATGATGCCGACGCTGAAGGATAAGAGCGTGACAGGGATATAGAACAGCGTCGCGTTCAGCAGTCCCTCTTGCCCGTAGGCCATCTGCATCACCGGGAACGGGATATTCACGGCATTGAGTATGATTATGGGCACGTAAAGCCCCGAGTGTTTCATTCGGGTTAGTTTGAAAAGAACAATGGCTATCAGCGCCGTTCCCGCCATCACGATCAAGGCACTCAGCCATATTTTGCTCGCATCCAGCAGCACAATGTTCTTGCTGGTCATGGCTGTGAAGGCAAGAACAGGGATGCCGATCCAGAACAGCAGCTCGACAACGGCAGACATATCGAGCCGCTTTACCTTTCCTAAGACGAATCCGATGATGATGACTATGAAAGTCGGCAGGACGATGTTGAGGATATTGAGCATACGAAATTTGATTGTAGCAGAAGGGGTCGGCAGGGTGCACTGATATCGGTGCCTTGTTTCAGCACCCTGCCTTTGCCGGTCGCGGCTGTGGACGATTGAAACGAAACGGACGCTAGCGGCAATATAGCGTTACGGCGGCGTTGTCCCTTTGCCGCGGGCGATCGGTCTGGAGGAGGCTTTGGACTCAGGGAACCCCGGACCCATGCAGGTGAACACCAGGGAAAGGGCCATGTCGTCAATTCGCTCAAAGTCGTTGTCTTTCACGGTCTCCGGTTTGGGGTAAGGCCAATCCATCTGCCGGAAAGCCTGCCCGATAGTCACGCCGGAGCCATGCAATTCGCTGGCACGGGTGATGCAGTAGGCCAGAGCCGCGCCTCCGTCCTCCGGCGGGACCATTCCTGAATAGCCCGGCATATCCGGGGCCATTTCGAAAGACCGCGGTTGGTCGGGCTGGCGGCGCACGCCGCTGATCGGGAATCCTACGCCCGCAGGGAGAAATGTGAAGACCGAGACGCCAGTCCCTTCAAAGGGTCCGAGTTCGTTGGCCAGGGACATCATTATCGAGGTGGCTGCCGACTTAGCAGCGCAGTAGTTGCTGGGCCCCACCGGGTAACGGAAGGCAGTGGACATGTAGGCGACTGTTCCATGACGCCTCTGCTGCATTCCAGGGACGAACCGTTGAATGGCAATCAATGTGCCACGAGCTGTGATTTCGTACTGACGGTCGAGTTGGTGCACGGTCGACTTCAAAATAGGAGCACCCAGCGACATGTCCATCGCGGTGATGACGAGGACATCGACCTTACCATAGGCCGCCATGGCTTTTTCTGCCACCGTGTTCATAGCTGCTTCGCTCGACGCGTCTGCTTGAACGAAAAGGGCGGTTCCCGGCGTAGTCTCTGAGTTTATTAGTTGCTCCGCTGCCTGCCCGCGCTCCGGGTTGACGTCAGATAAGACCACTCTTGCGCCGAGCCACGCCAGGCTTCTCGCTGTGCCGAGACCAACGTTTCCCGTACCTCCCGTCACCACCGCCACCTCCCCCGCCATTGTGCCCTGCTTCAGCCTCGTTTTGTGCATGGCAAGCGGGCCTACGCTGAAAAGGTTGTCCATGGTCACCTCCGGAGCCTGTCGTTCTCTGTGAGTGGCTGGTGTCCGGCATGGTCGAAGAGGTTAACCTCTTCGACCATGCCGTTGGTCCTGGGTTGATTATCTCCAGTTGTCGATGCTGTAGGCAGTTCCTCTTCCACCACCAAACCTGTCGCTTATGGTCTCTTGCCCGGCTCCCACGACGATGAGGTATTCCTTGGGATCGTTCCCTCCGGCGGGCACCATGTAGTCGTCAGGTAATTCTCTCCAGCGCTTGCCGGACGTCTTTTCGATGGCCATCCATCCGTTGGTGTGCTCATCCGGGCGTCCGCGCATGCGGTATTGCCCAAGGGGTTCAAAGCTGCGCTTCCAGATCCATTCGTAGATTGATTCCTTGCTCTTGAATCCGTAGTCATACAGGTCCTGGGCTATTTGCGGGACCATGACCAGGGTAAAAGCCCCCTCTCTGCATGCCCAGATATCCTTGGTCAGGAACTCCAGGTAATTGTGCGGCCCACGAATTCCCTTAACGTCGAGGAATCGTGCGATTGCTCCGTGGCCGGTTCTTTGCAGTGAGCGGTAGACGCCGGGCATATGCTCCTGCCCTATGTTCCATGCACTTGGCCTGAATGTCATGACTATGCTTTCGTCTTTCTTGTACCCGAATTCCTCGTTAAGCCCCTTCCATCCAGGAGGGAGACCGTCGGCGTATTCGGCGAAAATGAATCCGCCGTTCGTTACTGGGTTGCCGTACGTGGTAGTGCAGGAGATCGCCGTGACCGTGTCTACGAATCCGCCCAGGTTGCGCCACATGAGGCTGCCCACGCGTCCTATGGCCTTATTCGCTGGTGTACCCGGTCCGAATCTGGTGTAGCTTACATTCATCCCGATCTCTTTGTAGATCGGTCCGCTGACGATGAAAGCGCCACCGCCCCCACGCCCGTCAGCGGTGCCGCCGCCCGACTCGGCGATGGCAAGGACCACGGGTAGGTATTCTGGCCTGCAGCCGGCCATGACCGCGTTCACTGCCACCTGTTCTACGGTTGCCGTGCGGTACATCGGCATGAATTTGACCAGGTCGCCTTTGCTCTTGACTGCGGTGCGGCCGCCCATCTCTTCCCGTATGTCACGCTGAATGGTGATCAGCTCGTCCGGTTTGTGGCCGGTGCCCTTCAACATCGCGGCCACGCGTTCCTCGGTGGGGATGACGATGGGTAGTCCGTCAGTGTAAATGGCGAACGGGGCATCCAGTAGTCCCGGGACCTTCTCCGTCTGGCTGTAGAATTCCTCAGCTTCCTCCAGGGTGCCCTCAAACAGTATCCGGGATTGCCTCGGCGCCCATCGGCCCGCTTCCTTCTCGTCTTTGGTTAATGGTCGTGTAAGACCTTCAAGGAGCGGTTGGACCAGCTTGTCAGCCTCCTCAGGGCCCGGGGAGTTGCGGGAGGCTTCAACGAGCCTCAAGTGAGGGATTCCGAACAAAACGGAGTCATGCTTGACCTTTGCGGTTTCTTCCGTGTAACCAAGAAGGACTGTGGGGATGCCTTCCTTCTCCAATTCAGCCAAATAGGGCAACTGCCTATTAACAGCTCCGTGTCACCAGCAGACCCCGAGAATGACTCCATCGGTAGTCTTCTTTTCCTCGTCCGACAGTTCGACCGGCGTTGGCGTGTATCCCTTCTTCACTGTCCAAATAGTGTCCGGGTAGTCCGCCTTTAGCCTCTTTTCCAGAAAAGCCCAGATGTCTTGCTCGCCGCAAAGACTGAGATGTATGGTCTTACCGGCCAGAGTCCCGAGTCGCGGTGCTAACGGAGACAGATCGACTGGTTCCTGGTTGCCAACGGGGTTCAGGCACTTGTATGTCTTCCCTGCCATTCCAACTTTCTCCTGATCGTTCTTATTGCCGAGAGTGTAGGCTGGGAGGGAATTCTTTGTCAAAGGATCGACGTTGTAACCGTTGCCTGGTTCGAGTGTCCGCATGGGCGAAATGCCCAGGCCTAATGGATTTCCCCAAAAAGGAGGCAATCCTTTTGGATTGCCTCCTTGACCGTGTGTCTGAACTGTGAGCTTGAGGCTATTCTTTATCCTGGCCTATTGTGCCGTATGGCCATCCGGTAACGCTCCCCTCGAGATAGCGTACGTTTTCGAATCCTGCCCCCTTAAGCACGCGTGCAGACTGATAGGCGCGCGTGCCGCCGCGACACGTTACGATTATTTGCTTGTCCTTTGGCAGATCGGCAAGCTTGGCGTACAGCTGGTTCTGCGGTATCCATCGCACGCGAGGGCTGTCGATTCTCCACGCATCCCATTCTCTCTGTGTGCGGACATCTACGATCTCGATGTCCTCGCCCTTGTCCAGTCTAGCTTTAACTTCAGCGGCTGTGATTGACTCAGCCATCCCTGCCATCTTGTTCCTGATCGTGTTCGCTGCTGCGTGCAGGATATCCATCGCCGAGTTGTATTGTGGAGCATAGGCCAGGTCAAGCGCTGCTAAACCCTCAACAGTCGCGCCGAAGGTGATTGCCGTTGCCAGGACGTCGATCCTTTTCGCTACATCTCCCTTTCCCGTACCTTGTCCGCCGAGGACACGGCCGGTGTCCCTCTCAGCGATCACTTTTAGAAGGATGTCTTTCGAACCGGGAAAATACCCCGCCCGGTCTGAGCCTGCTACCAGGGAGGTAACGACGTCGTATCCCTTGGCTTTCGCCTCCTGTTCTCCCAGGCCCGTGCGTCCTACATTGAATTCGAAGACCTTCACCATTCCGGTTCCCAGTACCCCGGGGAAAGCCTCGTGTCCGCCCGTAACATTGCTTCCAATTATCCGGCCGTGTTTGTTTGCGGTGGACCCGAGGGGAACAAATACTCCGAGGCCCGTGATGATGTTCTTGTTCTCCACGCAATCGCCTCCGGCGTAGATATCCGGGTCGTTGGTTTGGAGTTCAGCGTTGACCAAAATCGCCCCCGTGGGACCGAGTGCCAGTCCCGCCTCTTTGGCCAGGATAACGTTAGGCCTGACACCAATAGCCATTACCACGATGTCGGCTTCGACCGGGCCTTTTTCGGTGATCACGCGTTTCACCTTGCCATTTTCGCCCTCGAACCTCAGCACGCGTTGAGCTAGCCTGATGTCTACTCCTTTCTTCTCTATGTACTTGGCCAGTGGTCCTGAGATATCCTCGTCCAGCATCCCGGGCAAAACGCTTCCCAGCCCCTCTACGAGCGTTGTCGACAGCCCGCGTGTCGTGAGAACGTCCGCCATCTCCACGCCAATCAGCCCTGCTCCGATGACTACCGCCTTTCCGTTCTGCAGAGGCGTCACCCAGGCCAGAATGGCATCCGCATCTGATACGTCCTTCACCGAGAACACTCCGCCGAGTTGTCTTCCCTCCAGCGGCGGCCGCACAGGATTGGCACCAGTGGCCAGGACCAGTTTGTCGTAAGGCAGGATCGTCTTGGAGCCGCTCGCGACACTCGTGATGTGGATTTGGTGCGAGGCTCGGTCTATCTTGTCGACGTGCGTTCCGGTCATCACGTCGATGTCGCCGATGCTCTTAAAATCCTGTGGAGTTCGTACCAGGAGCGCACTGCGACGCTGAATGATCCCGCCAACGTAGTATGGCAGTCCGCAGCTCGCGTATGATACCAGGTTGCCTTCCTCAATCAGGGTAATCACCGCGTGAGGGTCGCACCGGCGGGCTCTTGCCGCTGCTTTGGGTCCGCAGGCCACGCCACCAATAATTACTATCCGCTTGCTTGCCACTTGTTCCTCCTACCGTTCCAGGTCCTGCACCTTGCCTCTCGACACCATATTCTTAACTTGGTCTGTTCTTGCTACTTAGGTTCTGTCGGGTATCCTGCCTTGACCCATTCATCGAATCCGCCCAGTAGAGCGTAGGCCTCGGCAAATCCGGCATCCAGGAGAATCTGTGCCGCCCGGGCACTAGTTGCCTCGTTGTATCAGGCACAATAGACAACGATGGCGCGGTCTCGAGGCATGTCTCCCAGGTGTTTTTCGATCTGATCGTCGGTTATCCGGACGGCCCCGGAAATCTTTGTTGTCGAGCGCTCCCAGGCCGTCTCGTCGCGGCAATCGATGAAAAGGACATTTTCGCCTCTGTCGATGCGGGCCTTGACTTCGTCGATCTCAATTCTCTCTGCGTCCACGCCGTTGCCCCCTCATCAAGGTTCTTCGAATTACTAGCTGACGTTATTCACGGGCAAGATGCTTTGCATGCTGGAACTCGTTCGTTGATGACTCGCTGGGCTCTGCCTGGTATCCGCTCCTCTGCGCCATTCGTGAGTCTCGTTTCATCGACGTGAAACGAAGGGCGAGTTGGCCAATCACTCCATCCCGGCTTATCGTGAAGTGACTCGTCCCTGAGTTTGGGCATGCCGGATGGGAATTGCCGTAGAATTTGTTAAGGACAGGAGTGGCCCGCCCCCCTAATTCTGAAACTTGACCTCCACTCGCGCCCGTTCGAAGTCCGAAGCATTCATCAAGGCTACCCGTCTGAGACGGGCCAGCGTTCCGGCAAAACGGTCCGGGACGATTTCGAGTCTGCTATTGTAGAAGGTGGCAATTTGGTTGAAATAGTCCCTGGCCAGTGCAATGCGCTCTTCTGTATCGGACAACGACTTCTGGAGGCCCATGAAGATCTCGCTGGACTTGAGAATGGGGTACGCTTCGACCGCAACTTTAAGCCTGGGGAGGACGCCCTTGAAGTCAGGCCCGGGCATCCCCGGAGCCGTTGCCGCCAACTGGGCCCGCATCGCGGTGACCGTCTGCTGCGTGCCCTTTTCAAAGTCAGAGTAGCCTTCGACGCAAGAAACCAGATTGGGTATCAGATCGTTCCTTCTTTTCAATTCGATCTCTACCTGCGACCATCCTTGTTCCACCCGGTGGTGAAGGGTTATCAGGCTGTTGTACACCATCCAGACCCAGCCCAGAATGAATGCGAACGCATACGCTGCCAGAGCCACGACCAGGGTTTCAACCCGGAACGCAGAACCGGACGTTAGAGTGGAGGCCACAACGAAACCGGCGACCGCGAAGGCTCCGAGAACGAGCCACAACAAGAACCACCAGCCATATCCTGAGCTGATCTGTCTCTCAGTCTTCGTGGATATCAGAAACGCCGGCGATCCTCTTTGGTAGGCTATTTCGGCTGCCACGGCATCATCGCGTTCTCGAGCCTGGCCCAAAACGTAAAGGTTTGTGTGAAGAGGAAGGGCCACCTCGTGGAAGCGGCGCTGATGTGTTGTATTGGCAATCTCTTTCGCCGGGCCTTTGCCGAAATACAGCGGATCGTTTCTTTGGCATGTCTCGTTGTAGGTCACGGTGGCGTTGATTGTCGCAGCCTCCGGGTCGATTCGAACTGCGCCCGTGTCATCCTGCAGGTAGAAGCGGATCGAATCGTGCCCGTCGGCCACCTTCGTCCATCCGGTCTCCGTCCGGGTTCTCGTCTGGACATGGCCCTTAGAATCGGTGTACGTTTCGTGAACGGTGCGAGACCAGTGCTCGTCGACGTGCCAGTCGTAGTAAACGCACTTGCTGCCTCCAAGGTAGCTCACGAGCGGCATTTCGCTCTCAGCCGTCCCCTTGAGTTCAGTAAGGCCAACAAAGACGCCACGCGTTTTGGATGTGGGAAGATCGTCGATCAGGCGCTTTCGGCGCAACGCCCAGAAGGCGCCGATCAAACACGCGGACCTGCAATCACCCCCGCGGCGACAAGAACACCGACTAACACAAAGTGGATTGTACGTCCTCCGGCTGCCTGAACTCAATGAATCAATGGACCTCATCTCAAAGCTTCGGTGGCGAGGTGATCAAAAGAAGTAGGGGCGTATCCAAGTACGCCCCTACTGGAGTGCTGATCCGTGGCCGTTACGAGGCCGCTAACCCATAATAGCTTTCAGGTCCTTTTCCGGTGTTGACGTTGGTTTGATGCTGAATTTGTCCACCAGAACGCTCAGGACGTTGGGAGAGAGGAACGTGGGTAGCGTAGGGCCGAGGTAGATATTCTTGATGCCCAATGACAGCAATGTAAGCAGGATAACGACGGCTTTTTGCTCGTACCACGAAAGGATGAGAGAGAGAGGAAGATCGTTAACACCAACCTTGAAGGCATCGGACAGAGCGAGAGCGATCTTTATCGCGGAATAGGCGTCGTTGCATTGGCCAACGTCCATGATTCTGGGTAGGCCTCCGATTGAGCCTATGTCCAGGTCGTTGAATCTGTATTTCCCGCAGGCAAGTGTCAAAACTATACTTTCCTTGGGCGCCTTCTTCACAAAATTCCGTATAGTAGTTTCGTCCAGGTTTGGCTCCGTCGCATCCTCCCACGAGGAAGAAGTGTTTGATGGCGCCTGATTTCACCGCCTCGATGACCTTGGGGGCGACACTCAAAACAGCCTCGCGGCCGAACCCGGTCATGACGGTACGGCCTCCGTTTATGCCGGTGAACTGCTTGTTCTCCGTCCACCCGCCCAACTGCAGAGCCTTTTTTATCAGCGGGGCGAAATCCTTTTTCCCGTCCCTTTCCTTTACGTGCGTGAGCCCTGGGTAACCTACCGCCGCTGTCGTGTAGGCTCGGTCTGAGTAACTCGGTTTGGGAGGCATGAGGCAATTCGTGGTGAACAGGATTGCGCCTGGAATGCCATCGAACTCATCTTGCTGATTTTGCCAGGCCGTTCCGAAGTTGCCTTTGAGGTGGGAGTATTTCTTCAGCTCGGGGTAACTGTGCGCCGGGAGCATCTCTCCGTGAGTGTAGATGTTGATGCCCTTGCCTTTGGTTTGATCGAGGAGTTGCTTCAGGTCGAGTAGATCGTGTCCCGTGACAATTATGAAAGGGCCTTTCTCAACGTCCAGGCTCACCTGGGTGGGGGCAGGAGTGCCAAAAGCCGAGCGGTTCGCTTCGTCAAGAAGGGCCATGCATTTGAGATTGGCTTGCCCGAGCTCCATCAAGAGACCAAGCCACGAATTAACGTCGTGCTCCTCCCCCAGAGCCCTGAGTCCCCTGTACATCATGTCTTTGACCGCCTTGTCCTCCTTGCCCAGGACCAGAGCATGAGATGCGTAAGCGGCCATGCCTCTTAGGCCGAACAGGAGAGTTGAGCGAAGAGACACCGTGTCCACGTCGCCGGTCAGAAGCTTGCCGGGGTCGAGTGCTCCGGCGCCGCCCAGTTCTTTTCTCGCTGCGTCGACCTTTTGAATCAGATCTCGAATTCTCGTTTCGTCAAAGTTGACGTTGGTCAACGTGGCAAAAAGGCTTTCCATAACGAGTGCGTCGGTAGTCCTGGGTGGAGTCTTTGATTCCACTGCTCTCGCCAGCCCCACCAGGCCCTCGGTCAATCTGTCCTGCAGTGCAGCAACCTCAGGGCTTTTGCCGCACATCCCTGTCTTGGTGCAGCCCTTTCCTCCGGCGGCTTGCTCGCACTGAAAGCAGAACATGTCCATGCGTTCCTCCTAAACTCTAATCACCTCATTATTACTGATGTACCGTCGGTCGAAATATGTTCAGCGTCATATAGGGTCACGGCCGTCTCCTGGTGCTCTTCAGGGTCATCCTGCAGATGACGGACCAGCGGAACTCGGTCTGGCGGGCCCCAATGTTGGCCGGTAGTCGTTTTTGTTAGAATGTTGTTGATCTGTCTATGCGCATCTTTCTTCGCGTTACGAAGCTGTTTCTCAAGTATTGGCGACGAGCCGCACTCACTTACGTTTGCCTGTTTGTTGGCGCGGCGCTGGCCATCGCGATACCCAGGCTGACGGGTCAGGCGATCGATGATGCCGTTGGAAGGGCCACTAGTGCGGCATTGGTTATGACTGCCATCGCCATCGCGGGAGCCGGCCTGCTCCGAAGCTTTCTGAGTTACTGGCAAAGCTACCTCGCAGAGTCTCTCTCTCAGAAGGTCGCCTATGACTTGAGAAACTCAATGTACAGCCGTCTTCAGAGCCTGAGCTACGCGTTTCATGACAAATCGCAGACTGGTCAGCTCATGTCCCGGGCAACAGCCGACGTTGAAGGTATCAGGATGTTTGTCGGTTTTGCTCTCCTCCGAGGCATTTACTTCGTGGTCCTGCTTCTGGCGATCTCAGTTCTGTTGTTTACCATCGATTGGCAACTGGCGCTAATCACCCTCGCGGTTCTCCCCTTTATCTCTTACCGGACGATTGCCATCAACAACAGGCTTCGCTTCATATGGATGAAGATTCAGCAGGGTGTCGGGGTCCTGGGTACGATTGTGCAAGAGAATCTGGTTGGAGCCAGAGTAGTCCGCGCCTTTTCCAGACAGGATTTCGAGGGTAAGAAGTACGGCAAACAGGCTGAGGAACTCTACACGTTGGAGATCCGTGCCAACAACCTGTTGGCCGTGAATGGACCGGTCATGAGTCTTGCCCTTCTCCTCGCGACCCGTGGCCATTTTGTGGCTGGGTGGTAGACAAGTCGTCGCCGGCCGGCTTACTGAGGGGGAACTCGCCATGTTCCTTCTCTACGCCGTTATGTTGGCGGGCCCCATCAGAATGCTTGGCTGGCTCGTAACTCTGTTCTCTCGTGCCACTTCTTCAGGACAACGCGTCTTCGAGATACTGGACGAAGTCTCACCGGTTACGGAGAAACCTGGAGCGTTCGATCCGTCAGAAATCCACGGGGAAGTGACGTTCGACCATGTCTCATTTGGGTACGGTTCTCACGCCGACGTGCTCAAGAATATTGATTTCAAGGTTGAGCCGGGGCAGGTGGTGGCACTGGTAGGAGCGACGGGCAGTGGCAAGTCCACGATTGCCAACCTCATCCCCCGGTTCTACGACGTTACGGGTGGCAGTATTGCCATCGACGGAGTCGATCTCAGGGATTTCTCCCTGGCTTCCCTTCGCCGGCACGTGGGGATTGTGCATCAGGACACGTTCCTCTTCTCTGCCTCCATCCTTGAAAACATCCGCTACGGAAAGCCTGATGCAACGCTCGAAGAGGTTGAGCAGGTTGCCAGGACGGTGAGACTGCACGATTTCGTCGTCGGCCTGCCGAAGGGCTACGACACCTGGGTCGGAGAGAGGGGAATTACTCTCTCCGGAGGCCAGAAGCAAAGGTTGGCTATCGCCCGGACCCTCCTCGTCAACCCGCGCATTGTCATCATGGACGACACGACATCGAGTGTCGACACCGAGACTGAGTACCTGATTCAGCAGTCTCTGGCGAGCCTTCTCTCGGGTCGGACGACCTTTATCATTGCCCAGAGACTGCGCTCGGTCCAGATGGCCGACATCATCCTGGTCTTGAAGGACGGCGAGGTTGTTGAACGCGGCACTCACCAGGAGTTGCTGGCCAACGGAGGGTTTTATCAGCAACTATACACTCTCCAGTTCCAATACCAGGAAGGTTGGAGCGAACCGGCCGCACCCGCCGCTGCTGAGGCCGTTGAGGCTGGGGCAGCGGTCGTCCATGGAGAGGACGACCGCGCTCCAGGTAGGCTCAACTCGAGTCTCACGACCTCAGATGAAGTAGTCTTTGGCAAGGCCTACGACTCGCGGGTCGTGTCACGGATGGTCCGATATTTTGCTCCATTTCGCGTGGCCCTTCCCCTCACGATTGCTTCGACCCTTCTCTACACCTTCACTATTGTTGCCAGCCCGAGCTTGGTAAGGACTTCGATCGACAACTATATTGTGGCTGCTAATCTCGCTGGGTTGAACTTCATCGTCCTTCTATTCATCGGCAACGCCGTCCTTCAGTTCATCGCCTACTACACCCAGATCCGGGCTGAGGCTGCCATCGGTCAGGGCATCCTCCTCGGTCTTCGTCGCCAACTCTTCGACCACATCCAGCGGCTTTCTATCAGTTTTTTCGACAGAAACGAGGTCGGACGGGTGATGTCTCGTCTCCAGAATGACATTGGGGAAATGGGTGATTTTTTGGATTCAGGTGCCTTCTGGGTCACCGGAGAAATTGTCACTCTCGTCGCTATCGCGGTTGCCATGTTCAGTATGCAATTCCGCCTCGCCTTGATTACTCTGTCCGTCGTCCCTTTTTTGTTTCTCTTCATTCTCATCTGGCAGAGAGGGGCACGCCAGTCGTTTATCGGGGTTCGCAAGGCCATCTCGGCCGTGAATTCTGCGCTAGAGGAGAATATCTCGGGAGTAAGGGTTATCCAGAGCCTGTCCAGAGAGTCGACAAACCTGCAGAGATTTGAAGGTCTGAACATGGCACACTACAGGGCGAACCTGAGATCTGCGATGCTGTCCGCGGCCATGATGCCTATCGTAGAGTTGCTGGTGGCCGTAGCTACGTCTTTGATCATTCTGTTTGGAGGCATCAGCGTAATTCAGGGGACTTTGCTTGTTGGGACGCTCGTCGCATTCGCCCTGTATATTCAGCAATTCTTCGATCCCATTCGGACTTTAACCATGGAGTACGCACAACTGCAGCGTGCGATGGCCTCCGCGTCTCGTGTCTTTGAGCTGCTCGATGTGGATATGGAAGTGAAGGAGGGCGAGCGGGCCGTGAGACTCGAGAACGTCCGGGGCGACATCACTTTTGAAGGAGTCGGGTTCAGCTACCTGCCTGATATTCCGGTTCTTAAAGACATCAATCTTCACGTTCTACCGGGCGAGACGGTGGCTCTGGTCGGCCCCACTGGCGCGGGAAAGAGTACCATTATCAGCCTGTTGGCCCGTTTTTACGATGTTACTGAAGGCCGCATTACCGTGGACGGCCACGACATTCGAGATCTCGATCTTACGGAGTTCCGCCGTCGTCTCGGCCTCGTCCTTCAGGACCCATTTCTGTTCTCCGGGACCATCAGGGACAATATTGGCTACGGGAATCTCAATGCTTCTGAGGAAGACATAGTCGAGGCGGCCAAGACAGTGGGCGCTCACGACTTTATCGCCAATCTGGATGGTGGTTACGGTCACGAAGTGCAGGAAAGAGGCCAAAATCTCAGTATGGGCCAGAGACAATTGATCTCCTTTGCCCGTGCGCTTATTGCCAACCCCGCAATTCTATTGCTGGATGAGGCTACCGCTAACGTTGACTCCTACAGCGAACATGTGCTCCAGGAAGCCCTGGATCGTCTGCTCAAAGGAAGGACTGCCGTTATCATCGCTCACCGTCTCTCGACTATCCGAAATGCAGACCGTATCGTTGTCCTGGATGGGGGTCGCATTGCCGAAGAGGGGCGACACGACCAACTCCTCGCCAAAGGCGGTCTGTATGGCAGGCTGTATGAGATGACCAGAGCTCCGGTGACTGGCACTGGCGAAAGAGATTGACCTCGGCGTTACCGCAATTCGCTCAAGACTCTGGGGATCAGTTCCGTGATTGCGGGGTGTATGTGCATGCCGCTGAAAACGAAGCCCACGTCCCCGCCATTTGCCATCGCTGCGGTGACCTCTTGCACCAGTATCGGGGCATACGGCCCTACCACGTGGAAACCGAGAATCTTGTCAGTCTCGTCGTCCACTATTGCCTTCGCAAACCCGGCCGTCTCCATCATGGCTTCACCCTGGGCCACGTCTGAGTATCTCGCCGTCCCGACCCTCACCTTGTGCGTTTTTCTCGCCTCAGCCTCAGTCATGCCGACCGAGGCTATTTGGGGGTGCGAGTATACGGCGTGCGGTGTGGCGGAATAATCCATCTTTTGTCGCCGGTTGTGAACAGCGTTGTCAGCGACTATGGCGGCCGTCTTGTTGGCTACGTGGGTGAACATTTGAATGCCATTGGCGTCCCCCACCGAATAGATTCTCTGCCGGCTGGTCTCGAGAAGATCATTGACTTTGATCCATCCTTTCGGGTCTGTTTCTATGCCGCTCTTAGCGACATCGAGCAGGTCACTGTTGGAGCGTCTTCCGACAGCCACCAGTACGGACTCCGCTGAATACGCTTTCGCTTGTCCCGATCCTTGCTCTTCGACGTTCACAGAGACTCCCGCGTCCGAACGGCCGACTTCAAGCACTTTGGCGTTGGTGTGGATGTCAACCCGGCTTCCTAACGCTTCTTGGAGGGCCTTCGATACCTCAGGCTCTTCCGCGAGTACCAGGCGGTCCGCCATCTCGAACATCGTTACTTTCGTGCCCATGGCAGCGAAGAAATGGCCGTATTCAACGGCTATGTAGCCGCCGCCGACTATGATCATCGACTTTGGGCACTCCTCGAGCCGAAGCAATGACTCGCTGGTGAGGAAGGGAAAATCGCTGAGTCCCTTGATCGGCGGAACGATCGGTCTTGACCCCGAGGCGATGAAAGTCTTTTGGCCCGTGAGTCTTGTGCCGTTGACCTCGATAGTATACTCGTCGACGAAACGTCCCGTCCCCTCGTAAAAATCAAGGCCTTCAGCGTGGGACACCCCATCCTTCATATGGCGTTGGTTCTGCGCTACAGATTCTCGCATTCGTTTCATGATGAAAGGGAAGTCCACCCGTTGGACGGCGGCCTTGATACCCACTCTTTCTGATTCGGCAGCGCCCATTACACAGTCGGCAGCATATATCAACATCTTCGAGGGGATGCACCCATTGTTAGGGCATGTGCCACCCATAGGTCCTTTGTCGATGAGAGCAACTTTCAGACCGTGAGCCAATGACTCGCTCACAATGGACATTCCCGACCCCGACCCAATTATTACCGCATCATACTTTCTGACAGCCGCCATGGTTCCTCCCGATCTTGAATCTTCCGGATGTATCCTCTGGGGTGAGCTGTAAACAAGGGATCGCGGCGATGTGCGGTCGCCGCAGGCGACTCGAAGATTGGCCTGGCCGCCGACTTCAATTATAGACGCTGTCGCGCCCACCAGAACGTTCATAGTTGCGGTCAGATCTTGCGCTTGCTGAAGGCTCAGTCTAAGATGGAAAAACCCCACGTGGCCGATGACGTGGACCCCGTGGGCGTTTGTTGGACTCTGCCATCGAGGATAAGCATCTTGCCTCAGGAACCTGATAGCAGCGGCAAAACGGATCGCCCCAAGACCAGGCCGATAGTGGTTGCTTTTGTCGGAGCGATCATCACCATACTGCTGATGGTCGCTACCCTGGAAGTGAGTCATCGAAAGGCGAGCGCCTTCGTGTCCAGCCAGGAAAAGTATGTCGTCGCGATAGAGGCGGCGGTTCTGTCGATCTTCCTCGTTGAGATGCTCGTCAGACTGGTGGCGTTGCGGTTCAGCACCGCACGTCTGACTGAACGAGGTACCAGGCTCCGGCTGATCGTCCGCATCGTCGGGTACTCCATTGCCCTTCTATCGATCGTCTCCATTCTTGCTTCCAATGCGGCACTTGGGATCAGCGTGGGCGCGATAGTTGGGGTCGTCGTAGCCTTGGCTGCGCAGACGATTGTTGGCAGCATACTCGCCACTGTCCTCATCATCAGCACGCGGATGGTCCGCGTCGGCGAGGAAATTACAGTCAATCAGACCAAGGGCACAATATGGGAAATCAATCTCACCCACACGATGATGGTCGTCGGTGACGACGTTATTTTTGTGCCCAACTCGCTCATTATCTCGACACTGGTCCGCCGCAAGAGACGAGAGACCGACGCGATCAGCCGCCCGACGGACCAGAAGGACGGCGACTGACGAACGTCCGCCCAGACTACTGGAGGCATTCGCTTCGCTGTTTTCAACCCGATCCTGGCGCCATCGACTAAGCCAGCCGATCCGATTTTCCTTCGCTCCAGTCGGCTTGAGTCGACGAAGGACAACCGTGCGTCAGTTCCTCTCGATCGAGGTCCGACAATGTTGGCCCCAGTCTCACTGAGTCTGGCGCCCAGCGCCTCCCCCATTCTCCGAATTCACCCGAAAACAGATCGAACGCAAAATCTCGCTCAAACTTTCGTCTCACTAGTTGTCACACACGGCTTCTGTCTCCACAGTTGCATAGCCCTCTGACTGCCGGCGAACCTGCCCTGCTCGCTGTGCCGTTCCGACACGAAACGAAATGTCATGTTTTTGTAACACTTTGCCCGTGCATTTTATGACTTCTATATCTGGGCGTCGTTAGAATGGGTCAACTGGTTCGCCTCCAAGCTCAGCAGGTTGCGGCTTAGCCGGGCAGTGACAAACCGCCCAAAGGAATGAAATGGCGACTTCGTCGACACGGGCATACGTGCTCCTTCAGTCCGGACGTAACCGGAGCCGTGTTGTCGATATTCTGAAAGAGCAGATCGGAGTCGTTGCCGTCGATCCTGTTGAGGGCCTCCATGACCTAGTCCTGGTTCTTGAAGCGCCGAACCGCCGGAGGTTGGCCTCAGTCCTGGTTCAGGCGATGGCTTCTGTCGAAGACTTGACTGAAGGCCTTCAGCTATTTCCCACAGTGGTAGCCAGGTCTGGCCATGGACACGTTTGCCATTGATGTAACAGGGAGAGACTCGCTATGCTGCAAAGAGTATTAGACCGTGACCCCGCCGATTCTGCTGACGACTATTTGCACGAGATCGGAAACCTGCCCCTCCTTACGGCCCAGGATGAAAGGTATCTGGGCAACTTGATTAAGAACGGGACTCCGGATGAGGCGGAGAGGGCCAGTCGCAAATTGATCGTATCCAATTTGCGTCTTGTGGTCAGCATCGCGTGAAAGTATGCCGGCCATGGACTCCCGCTCATGGATCTCATTCAGGAAGGCAATCTTGGCCTTATGCGGGCCGTCACCAAGTTCGATTTTGAGCGTGGCTTCAAGTTCAGCACTTATGCTACATGGTGGATCAGGCAGCGTATCACACGCGCCATTAATGATCAGTGCCGAATAGTGAGGCTGCCGGTTTGTGCCCTTCAGGGTCTGGCGAGGCTTCATCGGGCGAACCAGGGATTCGTCCAGGAACATGGTCGAAATCCCACGAAAGAAGAACTCGCCGTTGCAGCCTGCATCACAACTGAAAAAGTCGATGAGCTTCTTGGGGCAGAGAGCCGCGAGCCCATGCTTTTGGAGACACGTGTTAGCGATGATCCCGAGGCGGCTGAGTTGGCCGACCTTGTTCCGGACACAACTGAACTGCCGGCAGATGAAAAAGCGGCTCGCGCATGCTGAAGGGCCAGATTCTGGACGCGGTAAATGGCCTACAGGGGCGGGAGCGCGAAGTAATCATCCTCAGGTTCGGTCTTCACGACGGTAAACCGCGGTCGAGGCACGAGGTCGGCAAGGCCTTCGGCATCAGCAAGACCCGTATTCTTCAAATAGAGCGTTCTGCACTCGAGGAATTGCGGGAAAAAGCCGAGTCCGTCGGATGGGTTTAGCCACCTCTTGCGTTTGGGTTCGAAGAGCGCACAATTGTGCGCTCTTCGTTTTTGTTCGATGGCTGGATCTCCGGGGTTAAGATTGCCATGGGTATAGTTCGCATCCTCTCCCGCGCGGTACCCGTTCGTGGACCGTGCAGACGCGGGTAAGAAGCTGGCTGACCAATTGATGCAGTATAGAGGCCAAGACCCCGTAGTTGTGGGCATTCCCCGGGGTGGGGTGGTGCTTGCCCGCGAGATCTGGATCGCCCTTGGCGGAGAGTTGGACGTGGTTCTTGCCCACAAACTCGGCTATCCTGGCCAGGAAGAACTGGCCATGGGAGCCGTAAGCGAGAATGGAAAGGTGATCCTCAACCAGAGCGTCCTCAGCAGCATGCCTGTCGCTGAGTGGCAGATTGAAGCCGAAACAACCAGACAGACAGAGCGGATGGCCCAGCGTTCGCGAGCCATCCGGCTCTTGAGACCCAGGGTGCAACTCGAAGGTCGACTGGTCATCGTGGTGGATGACGGGGTGGCGACCGGGGCTACCACAAGGGTGGCGATCGGAGTGGTGAGGGCTGAAAGCCCATCCAGGTTGGTGGCCGCGTTTCCGGTAGGTCCGGAGGAGACGATCCAGGAGTTGGCTGAACTTGTGGACGAAGTTCTGTGTCTCGAAGCGCCCCGGCCATTTTACGCCGTCGGCCAGTTCTACACCCGATTCGACCCAGTTGAGGAGGCCGAAATGCTGGGCATCCTCGCTGGGGCATCGAAGGCAAACCGGGTCGCATCCGATTCGGTGTAACCGAAGTCACGGAAAATGGGAGCTGGCCGTGGTGTAATAGTTATCTCGAAAGACAAGGAAAAGGCACGGCAACACAGCTTAATGCACATTATACAAAACGAAGGTTCCCGAGCTCCCCAGCCCCTCTATAGAGCCGTCAGGCATCGTAGAAATACGGCCCGGCACTGAGGCGAGGGTAACCTCTGAGGGGGAGTAGTGGAACGACCAGGTGAGCGGACTGTCCCGAACGAGGATGCCCGCTCTCTTTTTGAGCTCGCACCGGGTGTGGTCTTAGTCTGACGTCCTGGTTGCGGTGTTGCTAACGACTTCGATGGCGTTATAAAATCGCCTTTGTTCACTGAATCAGAATTCTTGGAGATCTCTTGGACGCGCTTGGCAAACACGTATTACTAGAGCTGAAGGACTGCGATCGCGAGCTCCTCAATGACCTCGACCGGCTCCGGGTCTTGCTTCGCGAAGCTGCGGTCGTGTGCGGTGCCGAGATTCTCGGCGATTCCTTCCATCGTTTCAGCCCGCAGGGAGTGAGCGGAGTGGTCGTTATTGCCGAGTCGCACATGTCGGTTCACACATGGCCGGAGTTCGGATATGCCGCGGTCGATATTTTCACCTGCGGCACCCGGGTCAAGCCTCATATCGCTGCCGATATTCTGGTGAAGAAACTCGGATCGAAGAACCACGTTGTCCTTGAAATCCAGAGGGGAATCCTCTAGCCGCATACCCGGGGCTGCCCTTCGAGAACCGGGAACGTCAGATTCCATAGATTGCTGTGCCGCGATGGCCGTATTTTGCTCGTGAGAGGTGCCCGTAATGAGTCTTGAGCCCGATAAGTGGTTTTTCGACAGGATCAACCGCAACCTGATGCAACTTCATGCGGTGGAAGAGATCATATACAGCGGAAAGACAGAGTTTCAGAAGATAGAGATCGTGAGGTCCGGAGCGTTCGGCAAATGCCTGATGCTGGACGGCAAAATACAGTCGAGCGACTTCGATGAATACGTCTACCATGAATCTCTGGTTCACCCTGCCCTGCTGAGCCACCCGAGCCCGGAGAAAGTGTTCGTGGCGGGAGGAGGCGAAGGGGCCACGCTGAGGGAGATCCTCGCCCACCCCACGGTCAAACGAGAGGTCATGATCGACATCGACAAGGGAGTGATCGACGTCTCAAGGAAATACCTGCCGGAGTACGCCAACGGAGCGTACGATGACCCGAGAACCGAAATGCGGCATGAGGACGCGAGGGGATATCTGGAGAAGTCGAAGGAGAAGTTCGACGTGGTCATTATCGACCTTACCGAGCCCATCGAAGAAGGCCCCGCGTATCTCCTCTATACCCGAGAGTTCTATCAGATGGTCTACGACAGACTGGCCCCGAACGGCCTGATGTCGGTTCAAGCCGGATTTGCCAGCCTCATCGAACTAGTTAATTTTTCCGCTGTATTCCAGACTTTGAAAACTGTCTTCCCTGTCGTCTTGCCCTACCAGGCGGACATACCTTCTTTCGGCGGCCCATGGGGGTTCTGCCTCGCTTCCAAAGGCATCGCGCCGCCTGCGGCCGGGGAGATCGAAAGGCGAATTGCTCAGAGAGGCCTCAATCTCAGGTACTACGACGGCCAAACTCACCAGTACATGTTCAATGCTTCGAAGCCTCTTCGAAAACACCTGGATTCCTGGACCCGAATCATCACCGACAACGAGCCTTTGTACATCTATGGGATGGGGCGCTAGGGACGGGGATTCACGAATAGCTTGTTCCGTTTCGTCGTCTCGCCCGTGCCTCCCCGGCTCTCTGTTATAATGGCCTGATGGATATCCTTCAGGGCCTGAATCCGGCGCAATTACAGGCTGTCGAAGCACCGGACGGGCCTCTCCTTATCCTCGCCGGACCGGGGAGTGGCAAGACCAGGGTAATCACTCATCGCATCGCCTACCTCATTCGTGTGCGAGGCGTCAGCGCCCACCGCATTATGGCCGTGACCTTTACCAACAAGGCCGCCCGTGAGATGAAGGAGCGACTCTCAAATCTGGTCTCGTCCTCACTCCCTGATCTCACAGTGGGGACCTTCCATGCTATTTGCGCCCGCATTCTGCGCCAGGATGGCCGTGCTGTGCGCGTCGCTCCGGGCTTCGTCATCTACGATGATCAGGACCAGCAGAGCCTTATCAAGAGGACGTTGGTGGCGCTCAAACTCGACCCCAAGCAGTTCACCCCGGCCGCCATTGCCAATGCCATCTCGGCTGCCAAGAGCCACACCTTGACCGCCGAGCAATACATGGAGCGCGGCCGCAGCTACTTCGACGAAGTGGTTGGACGAGTGTACGAGCAGTACCAGAAATTGCTTGACGAAAGCAACGCCGTCGATTTCGACGATCTTCTGATGAAGACCGTCTGGCTGTTTCGCAAAAACCCGGAAGTTCTGAGCAAGTATCAGAATCGCTACCTGCACTTGCTCGTCGACGAGTTTCAGGACACCAACATGGTCCAGTACGAACTCATCAGACAGCTTGGCGGCAAGTACAGGAACATTTGCGTCGTCGGCGATCCTGATCAGTCCATCTACTCCTGGCGCCAAGCCGATGTCGGCAACATCTTGAGCTTCGAAAAAGACTACCCTGAGGCAAAGGTCATCCTTCTTGAGCAGAACTACCGGTCGACTCAGAAGATCCTTGAGACTGCTTCGAAGGTCATTTCCTCGAACAAACAGCGTAAGCCGAACAAGTTGTGGACTGAGAACGAAACCGGAGAGCCCGTTAGCGTTATCGAGACATACACCGAACAGGATGAAGCGCAATTCGTTGTCAGCGAGATCGAACATCTTATACAGAAAGGGGAGGCAAAGCTGTCCGAATGCGCTGTCATGTATCGCACCAACGCTCAGTCCCGCGCTCTCGAGGAAGCGTTTATCAGATACGGGACACCATATAAGCTGGTCGCCGGCACTCGGTTCTACGAACGGCGCGAGATCAAGGATATGATGGCGTACCTGCGGCTTATCCAGAATCAGAATGACAATGTCAGCCTGCTCAGGGTGATAAACGTGCCGCAGCGGGGCATCGGCGACCAGACTCAGTCAAAACTATCAGCGTGGTCAGAGTCTCTCAGGCTGTCGATTTTCGAGGCGCTTAAAACGGCGTCGCACTCCGGTGAGAAGGGAGATCCTAACCTGCCGTTCAGTCCTAACATTGCCCGTGGCCTTGCGGCGTTCGTGGCCATGGTTGAGGACCTGATCGTCAAGAGCAAGGAAGTCAACCTGGTCGAATTGCTCGACCTCCTTTTCGCCAAGACAAAGTATAAGGACTACCTGGTCTCTGAGCCCCAGGGCGAAGAGCGTTGGGAGACAGTCATGGAGTTGAGGACGGTCGCCGAAGAGTATCGCGACCTCCCGGCGCCTGAAGGGCTCTCTGCGTTCCTTGAAGGGGTGTCGTTGATTGCTGATATCGATACTTTCGACGAGACCAATCCAGCGGTCACCTTGATCACTCTGCACCAGGCGAAAGGGCTCGAATTCCCCGTCGTCTTCATCGTCGGAATGGAGGAAGGCCTACTGCCCCATTTCAGGTCGTTGGATGATCCCGTCCAGATGGAAGAGGAACGTCGCCTCGCTTACGTCGGTATCACTCGCGCTAAGAAGCGCGTCTATCTCGTGCGCTCGTTCCGGCGTACTCTGATGGGACGCAGCAGCGTCACCTCCCCTTCGCGTTTCCTCAACGAGATACCATCCCACACGGTCAAGACTACTTCGTGGTGGCAAGGTGGTCCTTCGCCCGACGTCAAGATCGCGGAAGCCGTCTTTTCGTGGAATCGACCATCTCCGACGCCCACCCCTTTAGCGCCGAAGACCGAATTCAAAGCTGGCGATCATGTCCGGCATTCCCAGTTCGGCAACGGCCTGGTGGTCAGCGTTCGGAGCAGTAATGGAGATAAAGAGGTTACGGTGGCTTTCCCTCAGGGAGTGAAGAAGCTTCTTCTCGCCTTCGCTAACCTGGAGAAAGTGGATTAGCCCTGTCTATAAGGGTTCGTCATAGTTTGAGGCTTCTCCCTCCTTCCGTTGATCTTAGTGGGCCCCCGCCTTCGGCAAGATATCCCTCCGCCCAGCCTCTGTGCGGGCACAGGTCCATCCAATGCCCGCCATAGCTTTGAAGGCGTTATCGTGACGTTGGACTCCCCCTTGACTTCTTACACGTTTCCGTGTAGGATGCCGATACCATGACGATCAGGGTGCTGGACAGGGATACGGTTGCCCGTATTGCCGCGGGAGAGGTCGTCGAGAGGCCCGCTGCCGTGGTCAAAGAGCTTGTCGAGAACTCCCTTGATTCTGGCGCTGCGCACATCTCGGTTGAGGCGCGTGGCGGGGGAATTTCCCTTATCGAGGTGTCCGACGACGGTTGTGGCATTCCCTCCGGCGAGATTGAAGTCGCCTTTGAGAGGCATGCTACCAGTAAACTCTCGAGCGCAGTGGACCTCGAGTCGATCGTCACCCTCGGTTTTCGAGGCGAGGCCTTGCCCAGCATCGCTGCCGTGGCCGAAGTAGAGCTCGTGTCCTCTTTTGAGGGCCGCGAAGCCAGCTTTATCTCACTGGTCGATGGCAAAGTCACAGGCAATCGAGTCAGGGCCAGGCCGCAAGGCACAACAGTGACGGTACGTAATCTCTTTCGCAACGTGCCCGCCAGACTGAAGTTCCTCAGGTCCACCGCCACGGAGAACTCGCATATCGCGAGCATCGTGAGTCAGTATGCTCTTGCCTATCCGGGAGTCAGCTTTAGCCTGGTCGTCGACGGGCGGAAAATCTTGAGTACGCTTGGCACCGGGCGACTTCTTGACAGCGTCCTTTCAGTCTACGGCCTTGATCTGGCACGTCAAATGATCGAGATCAAACGTGAAATGAGGCGCGAGGATGCGCCTTCATCCATCTCAGTCTCAGGTCTGATCGGAGCGCCGCAGCTGGCCAGGACCAGCCGCGATTTCCTCAGCTTTTTCGTCAATCGACGGTGGATAAGCGGTCGTGTGCTCTCCAAGGCCGTTGAGGACGCCTACCACGGATTGCTCATGGTGGGAAGACATCCCGTCGCCATCATCAACGTCGAGCTTCCTCCCCGTGAGGTAGACGTCAACATTCATCCGGCCAAGACCGAGGTCAGGTTTCAGAATGACGCTCACGTGTTTGGCGCCGTCCAGCGGGCGGTGCGCAATACACTTATCGACATGGCCCCCGTTCCTCTGGTGCAGCAACCTGCAGCGACCTATGCCGCGCCACCACCGCTGCTGGCTCCCCAGGCGGGACGGTCGCGGTTTCAGGCGTGGCAGGCGCCTGTGCCCCGCCCTCCGGAGAACGACCAAGCCCCGTCATCTCCTCCAATAACCCTGCCCTGGAATGCTTTGCCGGCCTTGCGCGTCCTGGGGCAGATGGGTGGGACCTACATTCTTGCCGAAGGCCCTGATGGCCTTTACATAATAGATCAGCATGCGGCTCACGAACGGATCATGTTTGAGAAGATAGAAAGGCAGAGAAGGGAGCGCGGGGTAGAAGTCCAGGGACTCCTCGAGTCCGTGACGTTCGAAGCCGCCCCACGTGAGGACTCGCTGATAAAGGGGCATCTCGACGATCTAAAGGGGTTCGGCTTTTCCCTTGAGCCGTTCGGGGGTACGACCTACGTCATCAAGTCCGCCCCCGCCGGGTTGGATGGCCGGGGATGCCTGGCGGCCTTACGTGAGATACTCGAGGCTCCCGCAGACGGGGCCTCAATGGCCGAAAGGATTGCCCAATCTCTGGCCTGTCATAGTGCGGTCAGGGCTGGCAAAGCGCTCGACATCGAAGAAATGCGAGCTCTTGTCAGAGAACTCGAGCAGACCGCGTATCCGCATACCTGCCCGCACGGCCGACCAACCATGATCCGGATGGCCCTCTCTCAGCTGGAAAGGGAATTCAAGCGGACCTAGCCTCTTCTCAACCTGAATTCCAGATTCTTGGCCCCCTCGGCTCCCTTAAGCGAAGATGCCATCGCCAGCATCACATTCCGGACGAATTCCCTCGGAAAGCTGCTCAGAGTGACGGGTTGGCCGTCGGCATATACGATAAGGTGCTCGGGGTTTGGCTTGATGAATCCTTCATCGAGCAGGTCGGCGAGGCCTTTGATATCGTTGAAAGAGAACTTCCTCGCTTTGGTGTCTACCTGGTCGTCGGTCACTACAGCGATGAGGCTTTTCAGTCCCTCCAGTAGAGGCCCCGTGAAGTTTCGCTGCACTTCGATCTTCGGAGCCGACTCTCCCTTGAAGCCTTCAGCCAGTATGAGATCGCAGTCCTCGCCTATCAGGCGAACAAGTTCGCTGAGGTTGGGTCGAGTGGCGGGGTTCTTCATCAAGGCGATCCTGCTGTCAGTTGCCAGGACGGCTGCTTCGCTACCAGCCTGGAGATGACGCCAGCTGTCGGTGCCCGGCTTGTCGAGGTCTATCAACTGAGAATGCTTTACTGTGGCCACGCGGTAACCCCTGGATCGCAGTTCGACGAGGAGCTTTTCTACGACGGTGGTCTTGCCCGAGTTATGCAGTCCGACTACGCAAACAACAGGTGGCATTGGCTCCCTCCGCAACAATTTGAGCAGAAACCCCGGGCCACGGATTCGGCGGCGCCTAGGGGCGTTCTCCGAATATCGCTTTTCCCAATCTGATCATATTCGCACCTTCGTCAATGGCGATTCGGTATGAATCACTCATTCCCATCGACAGATACTTCATCTGGATTCCGGTGACTGGGGACTTGAGCAGTTGTTCAAAGAGCCTTCGTGCGGCGCGAAAATACCGTCGCGTTTCCTCGTCCTCGTTCGTATCCGGTCCCATTGTCATCAGACCCGTGAGCCTGACGGAGCGTAGCGAGGAGATTGCCGTGGCAACGGCCTCGACATCTTCCGGCATAAGGCCCGTCTTTTGCTGTTCTTTTGCCACGTTTACTTCCAGAAGAATGGGTAGAGACCCTTTCGATGCGCTGAGTTGGCGGTCTATCGCTGCTGCCGATTTGAGTGAATCTACCGTCTGAATCATATCGAACAGCCCTACCGCCTTCTTGACCTTGTTCGATTGGAGGTGCCCGATGAGGTGACATTGCACTCCGGGTCCGACGCAGCTCCGGATTCTCTCAGCCTCTTGCACGTAGTTTTGGCCGATGATTCGCGCTCCCTCGGCAATCGCCTCGACAATCTCCGACGGCTGCCGGGCCTTGGCCACAACAACCAGTTCCGTGCCCTTGGGAATCTCAGACAGGATTCGATTGAGATTGGAACCGATCCGACTCACGCCACCAATTCTAACAACAACCCGATTTCCACGCCAGCACGTCTCGAGTCCCATCCAGGGCCGGTTGGAGATGCCCTTGACTGAAATATCAGGATATACGACAATGAAATCCATTACGGGGCGTAGCGCAGCCTGGTAGCGCACCTGCATGGGGTGCAGGTGGTCGACGGTTCAAATCCGTCCGCCCCGACTCCCATTTCTTCTACAGCCGATCGCGGTCCTGAATCACTTTCGTCAGCCACTCCATGACCTGTTATCATTCGCGAGCGCTCTTAGTGACTATCCTCTCGATCTGTCAGTTTCCCGGGTGCCTTCCTGGGACGAAACAAGCCCGAAACAAATCCGAAATCTGTTCGAAACACAACCCTGCCATGAATTAGAGAGTGGCCGAGGTCGGCGGGCCAACATCGGTTTCGGAGGTCAACTGCAGATGAAGAAGGTAGAGGCAATTATCAGGGAGGAGAGATTCGATTCCGTCAAGTCGGCTCTCGAATCGGAGGGATTCATCAGTTTGACGTGCACTGAAGTCAGAGGACGGGGACAGCAGAAGGGCCTCTCATTGCAGTGGAGGGTGGGGGAGTATCGCGTCGACCTCCTGCCAAAGTTGAAGGTCGAAATCGTGGCACGGGACGAGGACGTTTCAAAGATAGTTGATATCATCTGCGACGCCGCTCGCACCGGCGATATCGGCGACGGAATGATCTTTGTCACGCCTGTGGAGCAGATCTGCCGCGTACGTACCGGCGAGACTGGCGAGGCGGCTCTACCGCGGTCTGGGCGTCAGAAGATAGAGGCTCGCTAACCTGTAACCTCGCTCGTTACACATGCCGCGACTGGGCGCCGGACTAACAGGTATTGTGGTCCGCTGACGTCGGGCAACTGGTGTCCGGCGAACAGTTGATCTGGTGTTACCCACCGCGTATGGGGTCGCGAGTGCTCGGCTTAGCGGGTGTTTTTGCTGGACACCATGTGAGCCTGTTGGCGATGCATTGCCAGAGACGGCTTCGCTCCAGGGTTCGGCCTCGTGCGCCAGCGCTTGCGGGCCTTGAGAAACCAAACGATGTCGCTCGTGGGTGATCCCAGGCGATATCCACGGGTGTTGCCACGTTTTCCGCCACCGTTGTATATTTAGGGTAGCGCGCTAGCGCTCGTTTGCGGTGGGGATTCGTCTAGCGGTAGGACAGCAGACTCTGGATCTGCATGGAGAGGTTCGAATCCTCTATCCCCAGCCAACCCTCTGCTACAATGTATCCACTGAAGTCCCGTCCATTCTGCTCGCTGACTTGTTTTCGCGGGACTGATTGAGGTGAATTTGAGGACTAACATTCTTCGACGATTGCTCGATGAGGGCAAGCCTACTCTCAGCACACGCATGGTCACCACCAGTCCGCAGATCGTTGAAATGATAGGTCGCTCGGGCGCGTTTGATTTCATCGAACTACTTGGCGAATATGCCTCCTGGACGATAACGGACTTCGAGAACTTCGCCCGCGCGGTCGAATTGTTCCCCAATATGACCTCTCAGATAAAGGTTGAGCGGGAACCTCGACTCCATATGACCCAGCGGGCTCTTGGAGCCGGCATCCAGAACGTCCTCTTCGCTGATACTGACACTGCAAAAGATGTGGAGGAGTGCATTCGCCTGGTCAAGCCTGGTACTCCTCAGGACGGCGGTATTCACGGAGCCTCGATGCGGCGCAACGTCGGCTATGGGCTTGAGACGGCCAGCGCCGACTGGGCCCAGGCGATGCGGGATGCTGTCATCGAAGTCATGATCGAATCGGAGACCGCCATGAAGAACCTCGATGAGATACTATCCGTAAGGGGCCTGGACATGGTGCATTTCGGCCCCAGCGACTATTCCCTCAGTATGGGCAAGATCGGACAGGACAAAAGCCCGGAGATCCAGCAGGTGCATCGACGCATGATTCAAAAGGCACTTGATAAAGGAGTCAGGCCGAGGGTCGTCATCGGGACCTGGGAAGAGGCAAAACCTTATCGCGACATCGGCGTTAAGGACTTCTGCGTTGGCAACGACCTTGGAATAATCTACCGGTGGTGCAGGGGCACAGGAGAGAAGATGAGGGAGATACTCGGGGCCTAGCGGTTTATTCCCACCGCAAATCCCCTGCATCGCGATTTTGGGCATTCCAGCAGCCGAATCCCTGTTACCTGAGGATGCCGGCCGGTGGAGCGAAAGTATGAAGTTGTCTCAATTGCTTCTCGAACAGCCCGTCGCCCTTGCCATCCCGGATGCGAGGAAGACGATCAGGGATGCGTTGCTAAAGTCCGGGAAGAAGCTCGTTGTCGTCGATGACGATCCCACTGGCATGCAAACGGTCCAGGACGTGAACATCTTCATGGATTGGACGGTTGAAACGCTGTCCACGGCATTATCAATGGTTGACCCTGTGTTCTTCATCTCGGTGAATTCCCGCAGTCTCAACCCGGAAGAGGCGACCGCTCTGGCCGTTGAGGTGGGAACCAATCTTCGCCAAGCTTGCCAGAAGACCGGTTCACAGATTCTCCTGGCCTCGAGAAGCGACAGCACTCTCAGGGGACATTTCCCCTACGAGGTGGACGCTTTGTGCCGCGGCCTTGGCTTCAAACCGAACGGCATGATCTTCGCACCCGCCTTCATCGAAGCAGGAAGGTACACTGTCGACGATACGCATTGGGCCGAGCAAAGTGGCGAACTTGTTCCCGTTGGCGAGACAGAGTTCGCTCGAGATCCGATGTTCCCCTTCAAGAACAGCGACCTTAGGGCATGGATTGTTGAGAAGACACATGGCGCGATCGCTCGCGGTTCGGTGCGCTCGATATCGCTCAGGATTGTGCGGGAGGGTGGGGTGGAAGCCGTAGCCTCGGAATTGTCGAAGGCCGCGGATGGGGTTCCGGTAGTGGTCAATGCTGCCCAGTACTCTGATCTCGACTGTATCTCGTTGGCCATCCAGTCAGCCGAGGATCTGGGCAAGGCCTTTGTTTACCGGTGTTCCGCGTCATTCCTCAAATCCCGCGGTGGCTTTCCCGACCGGTCCCTTTTGACCGCGGTCTGAGATGGTGTCATCCGATGGCCCGGGTCTTATCGTCGCGGGTTCGTACGTAAACAAGAGTTCGGGTCAATTGACTGAGCTGCTTGAATCAGGCCTGGCCATCGGAATAGAGCTGCGGGTCGACCTTCTTTTTGATCGTCGAGAACGCCACGCCGAGATAGAACGAGCCGCTGCTTTGGCCTCCCATACCATGGCACGGGGTTCGTCGGCAGCGCTGTACACCTCGAGGAAAGTCAGAGTCTCGGCTCCGCAGGACTTTGCCGATACCGGGAAAGAGATTATGCGGGCCTTGTGCGACGTCGTGAGCAAAATCAGCACGGTCCCATCTTATGTCGTCGCCAAAGGGGGCATCACCAGCATACAGGTGGCCAAGTCTGCCCTTGGCGTTAAGCACGCCTACGGAATTGGGCAGATACTTCCCGGCGTCCCGGTTTGGCGGCTGGGTTCGGAAGGCCGCTGGCCTGGCGTCGGCTATGTGGTCTTCCCTGGCAACGTTGGCGACGAGACTGCCTTACTCAGAGCAGTACGCACCCTGAGCGGTGCCTAGAAAGAGGCCTGATTATCACACCGGGAGGTCTTAAGTGGCGAAGATTGCTTTTATCGGGCTCGGGGTCATGGGCGCGCCTATGGCCAGGAATATCGCGAAGAAGTACTCCACCGCGGTCTACGACGTAGATCCGGCGAAGGTTGTATCTGTGCCCGGGGCAACGGGCGCTTCCAGCATCGCCGAGGTAGTCTCAGGCAGGGACGTGGTGTTTCTCTCGCTTCCCAGTTCCGAGGTGGTCAAAGAGGTTGTTCTCGGCAAAGGTGGCCTCAAGGCGAGCATGGGAAAAGGCGCTGTAGTGATCGACAACAGCACGACTTCGCCCACTGTCAGCCAGGAGCTCGCCGCCTCACTTAAGGAATCCGGGATCGACTTTCTCGACGCTCCGGTGAGCGGTGGAGAAAAGGCAGCCATTGAAGGCACTCTTTCGGTCATGGTCGGAGGTAGCCCTGACGTCTTTGAACGCTGCCGAGAGGTATTGGGCTCCATAGGCACAACCGTTGTGCTTATGGGGGACACTGGTATGGGTGGGGTGGCCAAGCTGGTGAATAATTTGATCGTTGGCGTTACCTTCGTTGCCGTCGCCGAAGGATTTGCCCTTGGGACCAAGAGCGGACTTGATCCTGAAGTGTTGTACAGTGCAATTCGCAACGGTTGGGCCGGCTCCAAGGTCCTTGATGTTAGCGCCGAAGCGGTGCTGGCTCGCAATTTTAAACCCGGTGGTTCAGTCGACATTCACTGGAAGGATCTTGGCTACGCGCTCGACGTTGGCACGGGAGATGGATGTCCCCGTCCCCACGACTGCCATCGCCCACGAGATCTTTAAGACCGCTCGTGCTTCAGGTAAAGGCAAGCTGTCCCAGCCGGCCATCGTTCAACTGTGGGAGAGCTTGCTGGACATAGAGGTGCGACCGAAAGAGCATTAGTACCCGGTTGCGGGATTCTGCGCCACGGTCTCCGCTTATCCTGAACGGCTCACCTTCACAAGGTCGGCAACGCAGCTCAGCACTAACCTCGACTTTGTGGGCCTGCGGCGTCAGGGAGTCGTCGCTCTAAAGATTCTCTTGAAACCAGGCTGTGGCCTCTCGGGCGACCTGTTCCATGGTCCCAGGTTCTTCGAATAGATGAGTCGCGCCCGGCACGATGACCATCTTCTTCTTCGATTGCAGTGCGGCAAAAGCGCGGCGGTTCAGGTCTATCACCGGAAAGTCGTTCCCGCCTACAATGAGCAAGGTGGGCGCCTGGATCCTGTCCAAGACGTTCATCGCAAGGTCCGGTCGTCCCCCGCGTGACACCACGGCGCGCACCAACTCGGGCCTTTCCGCTGCCGCCAACAGTGCCCCCGCCGCCCCTGTGCTCGAGCCGAACAGCCCGGTCCGTAGAGCCGACGTCTCCTCACTATCGTGAAGCCAGTCCACGATGCTGATTAACCTTCTCCCGAGCAGTCCAATGTCAAATCTCAACTCGCCCGTGATAAGGTCGTGGGCCTCTTCTTCAACGCTCAGTAGACTGATGAGTAAGGTGCCTAGCCTGATTTGGTGCATCGCCTGTGCAACGGCGCGGTTCCTGGGGCTGTGCCTGTTGCTCCCGCTGCCGTGGGCGAAAGCGATGATTCCCGCGCATTGTTGCGGTATGGTGAGATCGCCGTCGAGGCGCACTCCCTCCGACTTTACCGTAACGGGATGTTCTTGTGCGGGAACCCTAGCGTCCACAGTCTCCTCCGTTAGCCGGGATTGGCGAGGCCAATCACATTATAGCTTCGCCACCGGGGAGCAGACCGTGGGGTTACTTGACGACCTTGAGTCTCAGTGCCGACCATGTATCGTCGACGGAGATCACTGCTACCGCCTGCAAACCGAGCTTCTTGGCGTAAGCGGCGATGGTGTCGCGGTTGATGTCCGCTTTCGTCTTCGAGGTGCCCTTCGGGTAAGTGATCCATATGATCCCGCCAGGCTTCAGCTCGCTTTTCACCTGAGCCAGGAGCCCCTCCAGTTCCCGCCTCGATTTTACGAAGGCTTGGATGAGGTCGAGATTGGGGGGTCCGCCGGACTCAGCGCCCCCTGCATAGCCGAGGGAATCAACGTATCCGTCCGGGGCACCGATGATCTTGATACGGCTGTCCTTCCTGATCAACAACTTGTCAGCTACCGACTTATCGGACAAGAGACAAAGCCTCCATAGAACTACGGCTACGCGGCATCGACTTAGACCGCATCGATTGCTTTCTTGAGCTTGCCCTCTACCTGGTCTGCAAGCGGAGCCAGTTTGGGGTTCCTCACTACCCCCATCGTAACCGAAGGCAGTGTCGAGGCGACGAAGGTCTTGCCGCCACGCTCATAGACGATGACGTTGCACGGCATTACTATCCCTACGTCTTGTTCGGCCTGAAGGGCCTGGTACACGAACGGTAGAGCAATGCGTGAC
>CAVUYC010000020.1:0-4611 GCA_963745605.1 uncultured Chloroflexia bacterium
GAATCGCACCGAAGGTTGGATAGCCGGCCTCCAACTGGCGGCGATCTCAATGCAGGGAGATAGAGATGCCGCGGCTTTTATCAGATCCTTCGCCGGCAGCCACCGGTTCGTACTGGACTATCTGCTTGAAGAAGTCCTGCAAAGACAGTCCGAAAGCGTCCAGGCTTTCTTACTGCGTACCTCCATACTCGACCGGCTGTGCGGCGCCTCTCTGCGATGCCGTTCTGCAGGATACTCATGGCTCAGGACAGAAAACCCTGGAATATCTCGAGCGTTCTAATCTCTTCATCGTCTCACTGGACGACGAACGGCGCTGGTACCGCTATCACCATCTGTTTGCCGACTTGCTGCGGCAGCGACTGCGCCAGAGCATCGGCCGAACTCAAGGAAGATGACGGGGAAGGGCGAGGCTGAACTGCATGAGCCGTGCCAGCCAGTGGTATGAGGACAATGGACTCGAAATTGAAGCGTTTCAGCAGGCCGCCTCCGCCAATGACGTTGAACGCGCCGAACGCCTCATTGATGACAAGGGGCTATCCCATCGCTTCAGCGGAAGGGCCATCTTGCTTGACTGGTTTGCATCGCTGCCAGCGCGAGTGCTGGACGCCAGGCCGTCATTGTGGGTCAAGTACGCCTCCGCAATACTGGGTGGAGGCCAGACGGCCGGTGTGGAAGAAAAACTACAAACCGCCGAAACGGCCTTGCAGGGCAAGGAGTCGGAAGACAAGACTCGAGACCTGATCGGGCGGATTGCCGCTGCGAGGGCAACTCTGGCACTTACTCGCTACCAACCAGACGCCATGATCACACAGGCGCGTCGTGCCTTGGAGTACATTGCCCCTGGCAATCTGTACTCTCGCTTCGTAGCAAACTGGACGGTGGCGTTTGCGCATCGGCTGCGGGGAGAACGGGATGCGGCCAGCCGAGCATTCGCCGAGGCATTATCCATTGCCAAGGCATCCGGGAATGTCCGTGGTATGTTCCTAGCAACCCTTTGCCTTGGAGATATGGACGAGCTTGAGAACCGGCTTCACCAGGCGGTAGAAAACTACAGGCGCGCTCTGCAACTATCCGGCGATCAACCGCCTCCGAGTGCCAGCGAAGTCTATCTTGGCCTTGCCCGCATCTTTTATGAATGGAACGATCTGGATGCTGCCCAAGAGCATGCTGAGAAGAGCCTTCAATTCGCGCGGCAGTACGGTCGCCAGATTGACAGACTCATTGTCGGCCAAGTATTCATGGCTCGTCTGAAATTGGCCCGCAGGGACGTGGCCGGTGCGGCCGCCTTGTTGTCGGAGGCCGAACAGTCCGTGCGACAGAATAGTTTCGTGCAGCGCATGCCTGAGGTCGCTGCAGCCCAAGTGCTGACGCTGATTCACCAGGGTAATGTGACAGCCGCCGCCGATCTGGCTCAGACCCATGATCTTCCCATCAGCCGGGCAAGAGTACTTCTGGCCCAGGGGGACCCGTCCGCAGCATTGGCGGTCCTTGACCCATTGCGACGGCGGATGGAAACAAAGGGTTGGGCAGACGAACGTCTCAAGGCGATTGTTCTTCAGGCGGTCGCTCTGCGTGCTCACGGCGAAAGGGAAGAGGCCGTGCAATTGATGGGTGATGCGCTGGCGCTGGCACAGCCAGGCGGTTTCGTCCGTCTCTTTGTGGACGAAGGTACTCTGATGGCCCACCTACTGTCCGAAGCCGCTTCTCGAGGGATCTTGCCGGACTATACAGTCAAGTTGCTGTCTGCATTTGAATCTGAGAAACCAAAGATTGACGATAAACCTGATCTGTCCGCTGTCTCACTCCGCCAACCCCTTAAAGAGCTATTGACCCAGCGCGAGTTGGAGGTGCTGCGACTCATGGCCGATGGACTCTCCAATCGTGAAATGGGCGAGCGACTCTTCCTGGCCCTGGATACGATCAAGGGACACAACCGCATCATCTTTGACAAACTCCAGGTCCAACGCCGCACCGAAGCCGTAGGGCGTGCCCGCGAGTTGGGACTCTTGTAGAGCCAGGCCCATCTCCGTACAGATTGCGGATTCAAACGTCATAGCGAAGCCTTTGCCATAACCAGCGCTCATCAATCCTCGCCATCAACAGCGAAATACAACACCCCCATCCCACACCAAAGTGTCTTTTGCCCAACACCGTGTTGCAGATACGCTACTTGTACATCAACAAGTGGCAGTAGCCGTCCCGGGAGAAGGCAATGTCAAACGAACGCGAACCTAAACCGTATCGAGGTCAACCTGCTTCCTATCAGATCAGGATCAAGGGGCATCTGGGTTCTCAGTGGAAGGACTGGTTTGGAGGCCTGACCATCACACTGGAAGACAACGGCGATACGCTTTTAACCGGCCCGTTGGTCGATCAGGCTGCATTGCATGGGTTGCTCAAAAAGGTGCGTGATTTAGGAATGCCATTGGTCTCGGTCTGTCCTCTCGCACACGGCCGCCCGACTACGCTCGGGACAGGCCGGGCGGATCAGTCAGACGTCAAATAGTAAATGGATCCAGGCTACCTGGAAAGGAGGTTTGCCCTTGACAACCTTTCGGCCCATTTCAGCCCTTGAGAACAAGGTGGCGACCACGATTTCATTCAAGTCCAGTTTAGTGAAACTCATCTGTATCGTCTAAAAAAAGGAGAGAGGAAATGAATACAAACAGAAAGACGGCGATCATTACGGGAATCATATTCATCATTGCGACGGCTGCAGGTCTACTGGGCAATGCCCTTACGGGCTCCATTGTGGGTGCTCCGGACTATCTTGTTCAGATTGCTGCAAACAAGAACCTGGTCGTGGTGGGAGCGCTTCTTGCGTTTGTCGCGGCTGCAGGAAGTGCCGGCATCGCGATTTCGCTTTACCCCGTCTTGCGGAAACACAATGAAGGGCTAGCTCTTGGGTCAGTTGGTTTCAGGCTTGTTGAGGGAGTGTTCTACCTTGTCGGCGTACTCGGCTTGTTCTCTCTATTGTCACTGGGTCAGGAGTACGCAAGCGCAGGGCCTCAGGCTGCTCCAGCCATTCAAGTCCTGGGCGACTTGATTCTCGCAGTACGTGTTTGGGCGGGCTTTGTGCTTGGAGTGATTGCCTTCTGCCTGGGCGCGGGCTATGTACTACTACGTGCTGTATCGATCGAGACTCATCCCTCGCTGGCTATCCGTCTGGGGTCTGGCCGGGCTCGCGTTGGTGTTCTCGATGACTCTGTTGATTGCATTCGGCGAAAGAATTTCAGGACCTTCAGGTATGCTGGTGTTGTTGGCAGTCCCGATCGCCTTGCAGGAAATGGTTCTGGCGGTATGGCTGATAGCTAAAGGATTCGATCAATCTGCAATCGCTTCCCTGTCTGCGAAGACAGGATTGGAGGAAACGGAATGGGCGTATTCGAAATAGGAAAGGATACTCACGAAAGTGGCTGGACGAGCAGAGGAAACGAAACTCATCCATCGCTAAAAACGGGCGACAAAATGAACACACACAGAAAGACCGCAATAGTTGTGGGGGCGCTATTCCTTCTCGGGCTTGCCGGCGCATTCGGCACAATTGTCAGACCCATCCTGGATAGTCCAAGCTATCTTGTCAAAATATTCGAGAATCAAAACCAGGTTATGGTGGGGGCGCTCATTCAAATAGTCATGGCCTTTGCGTGCGCGGGCATTGCAATTGGATTGTATCCAATCTTGAAGAAGCACAATAGATCCTTAGCTCTTGGGGCTGTCGGTTTTCGAATTATCGAGAATGTGCTCCAAATTGTTGCTGCGCTCGGCCTGCTATCACTATTGACACTAAGCCAGGACTTTGTAAAAGCAGACGCTCTTGCTGCCTCCGCTATTCAAACTACAGGCGCCCTGGTGCTCGCAGTTCGTTACTGGGTGAGCCTGGTGTTGTCACAATTCGGCTTTGTCGTGGGCGCTTTGATGTATTACTACATATTTTATCGATCAAAACTCATTCCAAGGTGGCTGTCGGGTTGGGGCATCGTCGCGATCATATTGCAGTTGGCTTCAGTCTTCTTGACGATGTTCTTCCAGATTGATCCCTTTTCGGGGTCACCAACCTTGTTGCTGAGTATTCCGATCGGCCTGCAGGAACTGACTCTAGCGATATGGCTGATAGTTAAAGGATTCAATCCATCTGCAGTCGTTTCTCTGTCTGCGAAAACGGCGACGAACGAGCTCTTGAGCCCTGCCATATAGAGGCGAGGGAGGGTCTTCAGCCCTCCCTCGCCCCCGCTCAGCTAGATGTAAATGCTCGTGGAATAGATATTAAAAAGCGGACACAACACATCCAAGGACAAAGCAATATGTTAAAAAGTGGTTCGATAGTTCTCTCAATCTGGAGCGGCATCAATTTTCTCATCGCGGCCGGGATATTGACCAGTGTCGTGATATTCAACGCCAACTCCCCAATTCTGGCGCTAGTGTTTGAAAAATCTCAAATCGCCAGCCTGGATGCCAAGGTCATTGCATCGCTCAATGCTTTGACGATCCTGTACAACTCTTGCTCGATGGTTGTCTCGGTGCTGGTGTGGTTGCTCGTCCGAAAAAGCCTGATCGCCGGCCAACAATGGGCCTTCTGGGTATTGCTGTTCGTGATCGGCTTTGTGGAAG
>CAVUYC010000021.1:0-97844 GCA_963745605.1 uncultured Chloroflexia bacterium
GGAGGGCGAAGAGGAGACCGAGTGAGGGTATTTGGAGTAGCATCCAGCCCTGGCAGGGGCTATAGTCGCTTCATGCGACGTATGGATAAGGTAGTCAATGGTTCTGGACACGAAGAGATCGACAGGCGGCTGAAGATCATCCAGTTCTTCGACGATTATGGAGCGGAGGCTACCAGGCGAGCGTACGGAAAGAGTCGTTCCACGATCTACCTTTGGAAACAGAAGCTAAGGTCACAGGGTACGGCCGCACTTGCTCCCGGAGACCGAGCGCCACATGATCGCCGTCACAGGGTAGTGGCCCCATTCGTAGAGAGTTTCGTTATTGGCTATCGGACCAGTCACCCCGGCGTAGACAAGAGGACCATTTACCCTGCACTCAGGGCAGCTTGCGAGAGGGCTGGTCTGAGATCCCCCTCTGAATCAACCATCGGCCGCATCATCCATGACTTAAAGAAGCGTGGCCGTCTCCCCCGCGATAGTAAAGTCGCCTACAATGCAAAGACGGGCCGACTGCGTATTTGGGAGCCCGCAGCGGGGCGCAAGAAGGCACGACGACAGGGCTTCCATCCAGCAAAGCCCGGCGACCTGGTCGAGATAGATACCGTGGACATCTTCATCGACGGCCTCAAGCGGTATCTGCTGACTGCTATCGATCTACCGTCTCGCTTTGCCTTTGCTTTCGCTTACAGGTCGAGCTCATCATCAACAGCCACAGACTTCCTTGGCAAATTGAGGGCAGTTGCCCCCTTCCAGATTCTCAGGGTGCAGACTGACAACGGCCATGAGTTCCTCAAACACTTCGCCAAAGCCTGCGAGCAAGAGCGTCTGACACACTTTTTCAATTACCCTCGCCACCCACAGTCCAATGCTTTTTCCACCTTGAACGCTTTAACCGCACTATCCAGGAGCAATTCGCTTCCTCAAACACCCACCTCCTTGACGATCCGGCTCTCTTCAACCGCCACCTCATGCAATACCTCCTTTGGTACAACACCGAGAAGCCACACCGCTCCATTGGAAACCTCTCCCCACTGCGCTACTATCTAGACAGGTTCGTCTCCCCCATAAATTCCAATATGTCTTGGACGCCTACAGCGTGTTGACAGTGGCAAAAGGGGATGCTAGAATCCGCCCCAAAGTTCGTATCCGATATTTACTATTCGATTTATCGTATTCGATGTTCATCTGCAATTCGAGCGTCGTGCCGGGCTGGCAAGCATTAGCTCCTTCAACCGAAGCCGCCTGCGAAGTGGGAACATGTATCCAAGAGGACATTGATGAGCAAAGTTAAGTCCATGAAGGAAGCCATTTCTCAGTTCGTGAGAAGCGGCGACGTCCTGTTTCTTGGCGGCGCCCAACACGGGTCTCCAAACGCGGCCGTTGCCGAGATCGTACGTCAGAAGATCGATCACCTGGCAGTGATTTCGGTGCTCTCTAGCACGAATAACTTGATCGGAGAGGGGCTTGTCGACAGGCTGATAACCGGCTACAACTTCCTCGATGAGAAGAGATTCTACTTCCTGTCTAAAGCCAGGGCGAACAACAAGTTCCCTGTGGTGGAGGAGTACTCCCATTTCGGGATATCTCTCGCCCTCTATGCCGGCTATATGGGTGTGCCCTATATCCCAACGCTAAGCCAGATCGGTTCCGACATGCCCAGGTACAACCAGAACATTCGCACGGTCGAGGACCCGTTTTCGGGACGCAAAGTGGGCGCTATCAAAGCCGTGGTGCCGGATGTGGGCATCATCCATGTCCAGAGGGCGGATGCAGAAGGCAATGCCCAGAAGTGGGGTACTATCGGCGTCGACCTCGAAGGTGTCAATGCGAGCAAAAAGGTCATCGTAACCACCGAAAAGATAGTCGGCTCTGACGTCATCAGGCGCGACCCAAACCGCACCATAATACCCGGATTCCGTGTCAGCGCTGTCGTCGAGCAGCCGTTTGGCGCTTACCCGGGTCACCTCGCCGGCTGCTATAACGACGCCCCAATGATTGGGGGCATAGGAGGCACTCCTGAGTCCTATGAGAAGAACCTCAAAGACTCAGTCTACGGGGTGGCTGATTGGAATGAGTATTTGAACAACCTGAAGAAGGAACGCGGCGAAAACTACCTGGAAGGGTTAAAGGTTAAGAACCCTGTATTGAGCGATCCCGTCGCCAGTGGATATTAGGATGGACGAGATGACTTCGGAGAACGTGAGCGCAGCCTACACAGCAAATGAGCAGATGGTAGTGTCCGCGTGCCGCCAAATAAGAAACGCGGACGTTGTCTACGTGGGAGTCGGGCTTCCGATGCAAGCCGGCTTGCTCGCGAAGAGGCTCCACGCGCCAGATTCCGTCATTATTATCGAGAACGGAATCGTCAGATCCGACGCATTTCCGCTCCCGAACGGAACTGACACCCTGGGTACGCAGTCCTTTTCCGACCAGCTCAGCGGCCTGTTCCATGTAATGTGTCTTGGCCAGGCTGGCCATATCACCACCGGCTTTCTCGGCGCTGGGCAGGTAGACCGGTACGGTAATGCCAACGACACTTGTGCCGGTGACTACCTCAAACCGAGTCATCGGTGGCCAGGAAGTGGCGGCGGGAACGACATCATGAGCTTCTGCGGACGGACGATAGTCGTTCTCGAGCAGAAGAAGATCAGGTTCCCCGAAAGGGTAGATTTCAATACCTGCCCTGGATACTATGACGGCAAGCCAGGCCGTCGTGAAGACGAAGGCCTGCGACCCGGCACCGGACCTTGCGCTGTAATAACAGACTTCGCTGAATACGTGTTTGTCGATAGGGAACTCACATTGAAATCAGTCCACGCCGGTGTAGGTGTGACCCTCGACAGGGTTAAGAGTGAGGTCGGATGGAATATCAGGGTGTCGCCCACGGTCAGCGATACCGTGGCTCCGAGTAAAGAAGAACTAGAGACACTTCGTCGATGGGTGAAGCCGATGATGCCTCCACCGGCTACAGGGCCGAGGCCGCCAGTCAATGGAAGATAGCAATGGCAGCACCGACTGTCTGTGGGCAAACGGCATCAAGCCGAATAGGCCGATGAATAGTTAAGTAAAGGCAGGTAGAAAATGGCAGACAAAGTGAGATGTCTTAACCCGGGCGGCATTGCAGGTCAAGTACTGACATCCCCGTTGGCACCTCGGCTTGACAAGCTCGATGGCAAGAATATCTGCCTCAGCATTTGCGGCGAGCCAGACATCACGATACCCCTCGAAAAGAAGCTGAAAAGCGATTATCCAAATGTCCATTGGACGGTAAAGAAGACCTACGGGACTGACCCAATGGAACTGTCCGACGAGGAATTGAAGACGACGGACGCCCTGATTCAGGGCGTGGCCTGGTGAAGCGGCGCAGTATGGAGGCAGTTGCCTTACGTAGCTGAGCTTGAAAGAGCCGGGATTCCAACTGTGACCATAGATTTTGAGGACCAGGACAACATGATCCAGGAAGAAGCGTTATCGCAAGGCGTCCCCAACGTCCGCTACATCCATGCCTCGCGGACTCTCCCTGGCCCGGCGGATGTCGACAATTTGATAGCACCCGTTCTGGACGCCCTCACTCGCCCTCTGACCGCAAAAGAAAAGGAGAGCGGAACCTGGCAACCGCCCTGGCAGAGGATCATCTTCGAGGGAACCATGGACGAGGCCGAAAAGTTCTTCGGCCAGACGGAGTACGTTCCCCATCCCGTAAACGCTCGCATTGCCAGGTACTCGGATGGTCTTCCAATCCGAGTGCCTACAGAAGAGCGTGTGGCCGAGATGCTGAAGGGGACCAGCCACAGGCCGGATGAAGTGCTGACCTACCAGTCGGAAAAGGGGAGGAGAAAAAAGGGGGATGCGGTTCTGTTCCATCCCATGAACTGGACGGCCACGGTTGAAAAGGTGGCCGCCTGCGCTGTCATGGCTGGATGCGAACCCGAGTTTCTCCCCGCGGTGTTAGCCATAGCGGAATCCGGCTGCCAGATAGGGAGTACTCACACATTCGGCCAATGGCTTTGCATCAGTGGGCCGTATGCTAAAGAGATCGGCATGAGCTGTGGCTGTGGCATGCTGGGGCCCGGAAGCATCCCCAATTCGACCATCGGTCGAGCCTATGAGATTATCGCCCGCAACCTCGGCGGCGCGATACCGGGGGTGAACCGCATGACCAGCATCGGCAGCCCGTTTGAGGGAAGCCGCTGCTGCGCTGAGAACGCCGATGCGCTTCCCCCGGGGTGGAAAGGCATGAACGAAGAACGCGGCTACCGAAAAGACGAAAGCGTTATTTTGGTTCTCTCCCACGTCAACGACGGCATAAGGGGGGTTCAGTTCTCCCCCGGCGGGTACAGGGCTTTGCAGAAGAGCGGTCATGGCGGAATGGCGAGAAAGCTCGGAGTCAAAGGCGTGCCGGGCCCTCACAACTGGCTGGAGCACATTGTGCCTGAGTTCTGGGCTGGCAGAGAGGGAGCCAAGACAATTATCATGGTGCCTGAGATGGCGCGCCACCTTTACGAGTACGGTTTCAAGTCAAAAGAGGCAGTCTATGAATGGCTGTGGAAGAAGAGCTTCATGCCGCTTGGGCAATACCGGAATTTCTCATGGGTCGATCTGACGACGAATGGATGGTTGGGCAAGGAACCTATCTCCGGCAAGCACTGGAAAGAACTCCCTGACGACTACATGCTCCCGGCTGCTGGAAACGATCCGATGGGGTTCTGCATTGTTGTAGGCGGTGGGGATGAGGAAGTGAGCCATCAACTGAGCGGTCACCGCTTCTTCACCGACCCCTTCTATTCGATTGATGCATGGCGCTGATGGTATCTCACGTCAAGCGCAGTCCTGGATAAAGAAATGCCAGGAAAAGGTGAGGAACATGAGGGAACAGGGAAAGTGCGGAGGGTAAGTTGCCAGTAGCAGGCATTGCAGGGGGCAGCATTTACTACGAGATTCATGGTCAAGGAGAACCTCTGGTACTTGTGCATCACGGTACCGGCTCTACCAGGATGTGGGAGCATCTGCTTTCCAGATTTGCAGACAAGTATACAGTCATTCTGTATGACCGGAAGGGTTTTGGAAGGTCGGACAAGAAAGACTTCCCGGATTGCTACAAGAGTGACGACTACACCAGGAACAGCGTCAAAGAGTTGTCAGACCTTTTGCAGTACCTGAACATCAAGGACAAGCTATATATCCTGGGACAGTGCGAGGGCGGAGTAATAGTCGCCCACTTCGCTGCTCGGTATCCTGAGCTCATCAAGGCAATAGCCATATCAAGTACGAACTGTTGTAGCAACGCCGGGACATTTCGGCCACCACGCGCGCTCCGGCTATCAGAGAACAATGTGCCCCGCACTTGGGAAAATGCTTCCGAGTCATACCGAGAGACCCTGATACGCTGGCAAGGAGAAGCCTACGCCCCTGAGTTGTACGCGCTGTTCGTACAAAATGGGGGCGCTTATTGGGCCGGCCCGAAACCATATGACTTGAGAGATACCCTCAAGAGTGTTCAGTGTCCGGCCTTGGTGCTGTATCCGGATAGAAGTCATCTGTTCGACGTCGAGCAGGCGGTTTTGACCTATCACTCGTTGCCTCAAGGGGAATTGGCCGTCCTGCCACATTGTGGGCACAGTGCCTGGTTAACACAGCCTGAAGAGTACCAGAGAATCATACTGTCCTTCTTCGCAAGGCACAGCTGAGGAACTCATTTGAATCCCTGGAGATGGTACCAGCAGTCAGAGTGTTCCTCGAATTCCTCTGAGGCTGGAGTCGGGTTTTCACTTGTCTGATACGGACAAAAGGAGTAAGAGCATGCCGGAAAAGGTGAGATGCATAAACCCTCTTGGAATAGCTAATTCGGTTAACACCCATGGACTCGCCCCGAGGCTGCAGACGCTCAACGGTAAGAGTGTCTGCCTCAGCATTTGCGGCGAGCCAGATATCACAATCCCTCTTGAGAAGAAGCTCAAGAGCGACTACCCGCAGGTCAATTGGACACTCAAGAAGACCTACGGCATCAGTCCGATGAAGCTCTCTGACGAGGAGCAAAAGACAACTGACGCCTTGATCCAGGGTGTGGCGTGGTGAAGCAATGCCGTGTGGGAGCAGTTGCCCTACATAGCAGAGCTTGAAAAATCAGGCACGCCGACAGTCGTTATCGACTTCGAAGATCAGGACAACATGCTGAGGTCCGAAGCCTTGGCACGAGGTATTCCCAACGTTCGTTTTATTCACGCCTCGCGCACGCTTCCGGGACCTGAAGACGTAGACCGCATGATTGATCCCATTATCCAGGCTCTTACTAGTCCTTTGACTGACAAAGAGAAGCAGACTGGCAGGTGGGAACAGCCGTGGCAGCGAATCATCTTCGAAGGCACCATGGAGGAAGCTCACGAATTCTTCCATCAGACTGAGTATGTGCCCCACCCCGTAAACGCCCCTATTGCCAAATTCACTGACGGCCTTCCTGTGGTGGTCCCCACCGAGGAACGCGTGGCTAAGATGCTCAAGGGGACCAGCCACAGGCCGGACGAAATCGTCGTCTTCCAGCATGAGAGGGAAGACCGTCCCGCGGGCGACCCGGTGCGCTTTCATCCAATGAACTGGACTGCCACAGTGGAAAAGGTAGCGGCATGCGCGGTGATGGCAGGCTGCAAGCCTGAGTACTTGCCTGCAGTGCTTGCCATTGCCGAGTCGGGCACCTATATCGCCAGCACGCACACATTCGGCCAGTGGCTGTGCGTGAGCGGTCCATACGCGAAAGAGATCGGCATGAACAGCGGCTGCGGCATGCTTGGGCCCGGGAACGTAGCTAACTCCACAATAGGGCGCACCTATGAGATCATGGCTCGCAACCTGGGAGGTGCCATCCCAGGAGTCAACCGGATGACCTGCCTCGGCAGCCCCTTCGAAGGAAGCCGATGCTGCGCAGAGAATGCAGATGGGCTGCCTCCCGGCTGGATGGGTATGAACGAAGAACGAGGCTTTCGAAAAGACGAGAGCATCATGCTTGTCATTCCGCATGTGAATGATGGTATACGTGGAATCCAATTCTCCCCTGGGGGATACAGGGCTTTGCAGAAAAGCGGCCATGGCGGAATGGCCCGCAAGCTGGGAGTCAAAGGGAAGCCTGGCCCTCATAACTGGCTGGAGCACATCGTGCCTGAGTTCTGGGCAGGCAGAGAGGGCGCCAAAACAATCATCATGGTGCCGGAGATGGCTCGGCATCTCTACGAATATGGATTCAAGTCTAAAGAGGCTGTCTACGAATGGCTCTATAAACAGAGCTACATGCCCTTGTCCCAGTACCGCAACTTCTCCTGGGTTGACCTTTCCACAAATGGTTGGATGGGAATTGAGAGAACTTCGGGCAAGCATTGGAAGGACCTTCCGGATGACTACATGGTCCCGGCAGCAGGCTTTGACCCGTCCTTCTTCATGATCATTGTCGGAGGCGGAGACGAAGAGGTGAGCCATCAACTTAGCTCTCACCGTCACCTCAATAAGGACCCGTTCTACAGCATCGACGCTTGGCGTTAGACGGAGACAGTGTAATGTGCAAGGCCGGCTCTCCGGGAGCACGGCTTTCGCTTTTTATGAAGGAGGAACGACAAGAGAGAACAATCGCTTTGACGGATAATTAGAAAGTGTGGCTTCGTGCTGAGGGGATGCTTTTGGGACGATCAGGCACGAAAGGAAATCGTTAAGAGGTAAGTAACCTTGAAAAAGGCAAAGGTATCGTTTGCTATGGTTTGCCTGGTAATAGGCATTTCCACACTAATTTCTTGTTCCACGGCTTCGACTTCCACGCCCGCGGCACAAACCACCTCCACTGCGCCCGTCCCCACGACGTCTGCTGCTACAACGGCGGCTCCCCTGGCGACAACACAGGTGGCTTCTGTTGAAAAACCGCAGTACGGCGGCCAGATAGTTCTGGGTCTCTCAGTCAACGTCGGTGACTTCGACGAAGTCTATGGTTTCTTCGGTCCGCCGGAACTCAATACAATGCAGCTTACAAACGAGGAACTGTGGGTTGGAGACTGGGCAAGAGGGCCAGCTGGAACGAATGAAACAGACTGGTCGGCGTTCCGTACTCAGTACGACACAGGTCAGATCGCCGAGAGCTGGGACTTCAAGTACGATCAGGGACTGCTTACTTTCAAGATCAGGCCAGGGATACACTGGGCTCTCAACCCCAGCAGCGAGGCCAGTCGTCTCGTGAATGGCCGTGAGCTCACCGCCGACGATGTGGTGTTCTCAATCAAGCAACACCTCACCAACCCCAGAGCATACATCTACGCTTCCTATCCCGACCTGAGGACGGCAAGCGTAACCGCTCCCGACAAACGGACTGTCACATTCGAGTGCAGCCCGGCAAGCGTAGCAAACGCTCTTACGCGTATGACAGAGTGCGTTCGCATTATGCCGCCGGAGGTTTGGCAGAAGTATGGCAACATGGTTGACTGGCACAACTCGGTCGGCTCCGGGGCGTTCATGCTCACGGATTTTGTCGATAACAGTTCCGTAACCTTCGTTAAGAACCCCAATTACTGGGCCAAGGACCCAGTAGGTCCAGGCAAGGGCAACCAGCTTCCCTACGCTAACGGGGTCACAGCTCTCATCATCCCGGATGTCTCAACAAGGCAGGCCGCCATGAGGACTGGCCGCATCGACACAATCGGCGGCCTCAACTGGGAAGACGGACCTGCTCTGATGAAGCAGATACCCGGCGTCCAATATGCTCTAAAAGGGCGTTCCTCGGCAATGTTCGTAACCGGCATGCGCACGGACAAAGCACCCCTGAATGATGTCCGCGTCCGCCGCGCCATGATGATGGCCACCGACTTCAACGCTATTAACCAGACGCTGTTTGGCAAGGACGCACTGACCCTTACGTGGCCGGCGGGGAATTTCAGGGCGTTCAAGGATGCATATATAGCCATGGACGACCCTGATATGCCCGCTTCGGTGAAGCAACTGTACACGTACCATCCGGACGAGGCAAAGCAACTGCTCACCCAGGCTGGGTATCCCAACGGTTTCAAAACAAATATTATCTACGGGCAGTCCGACACCACAGTCGGGGATTACTTCTCAATGATAAAGGGCATGTGGGCGAAGGTTGGCATCGATTTGACGCTTCAGCCCAAAGAGAATGCTGTATGGACCTCGGTTTACAGAAGTCGCTCGTATGATCAACTCGGGTATGGATCCTGCGCGCCTATGACCACTCTTTATCAGTGCGGCGCCTTTTGGGGCGAAAGCATGACCAATGTGAGCTACATCGACGACCCAAAGGTGAACGAGGCGCGGCCTAAGATGATGGCTCTCTCTTTAACCGATCCAGTAAAAGCTGACGGAATCTACAGAGAGCTTTTGAAATATGTCCTCGATCAGGCCTGGGCAATCCCTTATCCGAGCCCTGCTACCTACAGCCTGTGGCAACCGTGGCTCAAGAACTATTACGCCGTCGCCGCGGGTTATATGAATGGACCCAACTGGGTTCAGTGGGCGTGGGTTGACCAGACTCTGAAGAAGAATATGGGACGCTAGACGATGCCCAGGGAAGACCTCTTCGCCATTTGTTTCACGCAGGTCTTCATGCATCAGTCCCTGCCATGAAATATCTACCAAGAGGAATTTGAGCGGCTGGTCTACGAGTCTCTTGCGTAGGCCGGCGAGCCTGTCGATCGGTGCGGAGGATCGCTGGGTCCTCCGCGCCGATTTCAGACAAACAAGTTCCAACTCACCTGTATAAGGCCTCTGGAATAGAGTTCAGCCCAAACGGATACGCCACAGGTGGGCGGCATCGATTTACGACAGGTCGATCTTGTCCTCGAATCCAAGCAGTTTGGGTTTGAGTTCAGGGTCGCTTCCCTTTTCCCGCCGAAGCTCGGCTGTGACGATGGCCTCGACCTGCCGCTTCAGCAGTCCCGGAGAAGCGCTCCCTTCATAATCGCGGTGGGCTCTAACCATGATGACGATGTCATCCAGCGACAGTTTGGTCGTAGACTGGGCAACGACATCGAGTACGATTTGCTCAAGCAACATTTTACTGCCTCTTATCGGGATAGTATTTCAACGAGGACTCTCAGGTAGAGAATAAGCCCGACTACCATCCAGACTACGCCGATTACGGAAAGGCTCCGTGCTCGCCTCTTCTTCTTGTCTTCCGGCGCAGCAAAATACAACCCAACGTAGAAAACGGGAACGCCAACCGCAATCAGAACCGCACCCGTCAAGGCAAAGAACGCTAGCGTCACGGAACTCATTGTAGTCTTGATCCGAAGGGGAAATCAGAGTATCAGAAGACGCTGATTCTCATCTGAGAAGAGTCACTCTTTGTCTCGATTTTCAATGTCAAACCGGGTGCTGAGGCACACACCTGGCTGCGTGCTAGAATGGGCGAATGTTGGCCGTCCTTCTTGGAGTGCTCGGGGTCTCATTTTCCGGCGTGATGCTGCCGGGCCCGATGTTCGCCGTTGCACTGGCCAAGAGCTTCAGATCACCCTGGACCGGCATCCAGATGTCTCTGGGACATGCCGTGATCGAGGTGCCGTTGATTCTAGTCATATACCTGGGTTTCTCCCGATTCTTTCATAATGAATTCGTCCGTTTCGGATTGAGTATCGCCGGAGGAGCGGTGGTGGCATGGATGGGAGTCTCCCTGTTGCGGGCTCGAGCCGAGTTGGCTGAAGAGAGGCGAGACTCGCCTTACAGCGCGTTCGTAGCCGGAATCACCCTCACAGCGCTGAATCCATTCTTCATCCTCTGGTGGGCAACAATCGGCAGCGCCCTCCTGATGAAATTCTTGGACTACTCGAGACAGGCCATGCCGTTGTTCATCACCACGCACTTGCTAGCCGACGTAGCATGGCTATCGTTCGTCTCGGTACTCACGTTCAAGACTCACAGACTATGGAGCAAAGGGCTGCAAAAGGCGATCTTCACGGCCTGTGCGCTGCTGCTGGTGGGATTCGGAGCCTGGTTCGTGGTCTCAGGCATTCAAACGATCATCTAGGCCGGTCAGTGAATTTGGAGACCAGCTCTCGGCGGACGCTAAAACGCTGACAAGAATAACATAAAAAGGGGTGCTTTCGCGCACTGCGAAAGCACCCCTTGGAACTCGAGCGTTAAACGCTACACGGCGATCTTCGCCACCGGCTTGCGCCCAATGAACCGTCCCCACTCCTTCTTCTCCCAGACGATGAGAAGCGAGGCAGCAGTCCCGATGGAACTGTAGGTGCCGGTAAGAATACCCACAAGCAGCACAGCGACGAGATTCTGGATCGGGCCGCCCACTATGATCATCAGGGCTATCAACACGAACAGCGTGCCAAGACCGGTGATCAGGGTTCTGGACATGGTCTCGACAAGAGCTCGGTTGGTGACGACTTCAAAATCGACACCGGGGTTGCGACGAACTCCCTCTCTAATTCGGTCAAAGATAACAATAGTGTCGTTGACGCTGTAGCCAGCAACGGTCAAAACTGCAGCGATAAACATGAGGTCAACCTGCCATCCGAGTATCCCGCTAAGAATGGCGAAAGCCCCGACAACCACGAGCACGTCATGGAGAAGCGATGCGACAGCGCACGTGCCCCAGCGCAGCGGATTGGGCATCTTTCGAAATGCCCAGGCAAGGTACAGGAGAATGCCTATTGCGGACACCAAAACCAGCGATCGAGGCATTGCGCACTGTTTGACCTGCGGCGATGGCGGAGACTGTGTAGAATCCACCGTCTTTGAATGGTCCAACCTGTTCCGTCAGAGCAGTGCGTAGCGCCACCTTCCCCTGATCGTTTAGCTCCGGAAGGCTGAGGATGTAATCATTGCCCGCCTTGCGGACCAGGTAGCTGCCAGAATCATACCCAAGGTTCGAGATCGCAGCAGTAACCTGCGCCTTGGAAGGGGAGGTCGTGTTGTCGGTGAAACTGATGGTGACCTCGGTGCCACTCTTGAACTCAACGCCCGGCTTAAGACCAAACGCGATTAGAGCAATCACCCCCGCAATTATTACGGTGCCCGAGATAAGGAAAAACCACCACCTTTTGCCAATAATGTTCAGGTCACGCTTTTGTTCAGACATTTGTCTTCCTCTGATAAGGTGCGAAGAAGGACGGGTTTGCGGCGAAACTGGTATTCACGAACGGCCTCATAAACGTCCTTGTCACGGTAATGGCAGTGAAGAGGCTCACCGCGACACCGATCATCAGGGTCACAGCAAAGCCTTTGGCAAGGTCACTGGCGATGAAGCTCGAGCTGCCAAGCCAGTAAATGATTGCGCCCGACAGGAAGGTGGTGACGTGGCTGTCCCAGATTGCGGTCCACGCGCGGTTGAAGCCCGCCTCGATCGCCCCGCCAACTGTGCGGCCGGCCCACATCTCCTCCTTCATTCTCTCGAAGATAAGCACGTTGGCATCGATGGCCATACCTATGGAGAGGACGAAACCCCCGATGCCGGACAGCGTGAGGGTAACTCCAAGCACCTTAAACAAGGCGAGGGTGATGATTGCGTAATATGCCAGGGCAAAACTGGCCAGGCCGCCCGAGATGCGATAGTAGATGATCATGAACAGCATAGTGGCCAGGATGGCCAGAACACCCGCTTTGATTGCTGCGGTGACAAAGCCAGCACCGAGCCAGGGCTCGACATTGAGTTCATCAGCGGTCCGAGTCAGCGGGACTGGCAGGCGCCCTGCGTTCAACTGAGACGACAGGGTGCGAGCTTCCTGAGCGCTCAAACCTTCGATCTCTCCCTGATCGGTGATGATTCCGTTGACCTTGGGAGCGATGGGCCGGCCATCGTCGCCAAGCAGAGATTGGTCGCCCTCAAAAATACCCAATGGGGCGTTAGCATTGTTGTAGAGCCGGGTGGTAATCTGTTGAGACAACTGACTTCCGGTGACGTCCCATTGGAAATAGAGGAGAATCTGTCCGAGATTGCTTGTGCCAACATACGTGTTGGCTTTGAAATAAGAACTGGTCAATTCCAGCGTCTTCCCATCGACGACGCCTTCGGCGGGCTTCCACTTACCGAAAATGTTTTCCCACTTATAGCTGCCATTGTCGGTAACTAGTTCCCCGAACTCCAACAAGGCAACACGCGACAGATTGTCCTTTTCGGTATCAGTGAGGCTCTTGCCGGGGATCTCTACGAGGATCTGGTCAGCGCCGAGCTTCCGGATGGAAGGCTCACTCACGCCAAGAGGGTTGATGCGGTTCTGTAATACTGCGATGGCGCCATCTACGGCGCTGACACGCCCGCTCTCAGGGATTGCACTCAGATCGGCCTTGTAGACGATGCGAGTGCCACCCTGCAAATCGAGGCCCAGCTTGACGGGCCGGTGCAGAAGAGTGCCACTATCTATAGGGAACAGGACAAGAAGCGACAATACCAACACGACCACAACGGCCAGAAAGAACCATGTGTATCGAGACATTTGGTTATCCCGCTAACTGAGTAACGGTCAATCCTCCTTTACGGTTGCGAGCAGAGCCGAACGTTAGAGACAAAGACACAACAGCAAAAAATAGTACCACAACTATGAGATAAAGGATACTTCAGCCAGCATCTAATATCCGGCGGACGAATGCCAGTGCGTTATTCTTATCGGTGATTTCCCCCGCGGCCTGAGCCTCACGGACGGTTTCGATCAGCTCGCCAAGTCTCGGGCCTGGGCTCAGACCAAAGGACTTCATTATATCGTAGCCATCGATCAATCGACCCTGGTGTACAGGTTGCTCGGCCTCATGGGCGAGAATGAAAGCCGAGACGCGAACGTGAGTACGCCAGCCATCAGGAACAAGGTCTGGTCCTCGAGCCGCCATGTGGTCGGCCAGGCTGAGATATACAATTCCCATCGCCGCCTGGCCTGCATCCCGATAGTAGCGGTATATAGCACGACGGCTCGGGTTATCAGGCCAACCCATTTGCGTCGGACGCATGTGATACTGGACCGCCTTTCGAACCACGTCGATCTCACGATTGCTGAAGCGCAGCCTGCCTAGCGCTCCCGCGGCAACCTCGGCACCTTCGTCGCTATGACCAAGAAAGCGCACCTTTCCTGTCGGTTCAACACTCTTTGTCTGCGGCTTGGCCACGTCATGCAGAAGGCATGCCAGACGAAACAGAGAGGCCATGTTGGAATTGGAGCCCACGGTATTTCCAAAGTAGGCATCAACAGCGGGCGATGAGACATCATTCAACGGGGCCTCGGCATATTCCCAGGTACTTTGTCCCAGGAGGTAGTCGAAGGCGCGCGCAGTCTGCAGGGAGTGCGTCAGCACGTCCCAATGGTGCTCTTTCGGCTGAGCCACCCCACGGCTCCCCTCAAGCTCGGGAAAGATGACCCCGAGCAGGCCCAGGCTGTCCATATATTCCAGGAAGCGCCCGGACGCTGGCAGGGACAACAACAAGACCAATTCTTCACGCACACGCTCCGGCGCCACTCTTGCGATGAGCGCCGCCTGGCTTCTAATGGCGGACTCAGTATCAGCCTCGATTACAAAGGAGAGACCGGCGGCCAGCCTGAGAGCTCGCAGAAGGCGCACTGGATCGGAGAAAAAGACGTACCGGCCGGTGTGACGGATTATTCCCGCGGACAGGTCATCCAGACCACGCTGGGGATCAACGACCTCGGGATCGATCCCACTTGCCGTCAGTTTGAGGGCCATGGCATCAATAGTAAAATCGCGCCGTGCCAGGTCGTCGGCAAGGGAGCCCTGAAGGGCGGCGAAATCAAGCGTCACGCGCCCAGCACCGGGGGCATTCGACAGGACTACTCTGCCGACTCCATTAACATCGTCCAAAGGGACAATGGTCCCGTCCATAGCCTTGGCCACATCAGAGGCTACCAGGATTCCGTCGCCACGCACTGCAAAGTCGATGTCAGTGCTATCGCGGCCGAGCAGTGTGTCGCGGACCCACCCCCCCACCAGATATGTCTCGACCTGACCACGCTCTAAAATGGCTGCTACACTGGCGATAAGAGCTTTCAGCCGGGACGTGCCCAGACGCGAAGAATCGATTGAGTTCATATGACACATCATTTTCTTTGTTTTCGCAATGCATATCAAGCAGAAGAGCAAGACCGCCCTGCCCCAAAAGGTGCCCTAATAGCTGCCTTGTCATGACAAAAAGGGTATGTTATACTGCCCTTTCGGTTGAGCCGGAGAGTTAAATGTTAACAAGTTATGGGTATATTGCCCTGTTCTTTCTCGTAGCCGCTGGTTTTGCCGTAACCACTGTGGCGCTCCCGGCGACTCTGAAGCGATTTAAGGTCATACCCTACGCGCCTAACCCCACGAAATACACCAATTTCGAATGCGGTCTTGAAACCATAGGCAAGACCTGGGTCCAATTCAACTTCCGGTATTATTTCTTCGCTCTCATCTTCTTGGCGATTGACGTGCTGGTAGTGTTCTTGTATCCATGGGCTGTTAGCCTGCGAATAACCGGGTACAGCGGCCTGGTAAGTATATTGATTCTTCTCGCGTTAGTGGTCTCAGGGTACCTCTACGCCTGGAAGAAAAAGGCCCTGGAATGGACATAGACGTCGAACGAGAGCCGGTCTACTCCCCTGAAGAAATTGACAGGAGAGAAGCCGAGGGAATCGATTCGCTCAAATCGAAAAGTCAGTTGACCATCCCCGACCGGGATCGATGGCTCGACGAGGACATACAGCGCAACATCCTGATGACCACAGTAGACTCGGTCATCAACTGGGCACGAAGCTCGTCGATCTGGCCGGTCATCTGTTTTCCCGCCTGTTGCGCCGTAGAGTTCATGGCGGTGGCTTCCTCCCGTTTTGACCTTTCAAGGTTCGGTATGGAAATCCTGCGTGCATCGCCGAGGCAGGCCGACCTGATGATCACGGCAGGAACGTTGACTTGGAAAATGGCTCCCCAGGTACGGCGCATCTACGACCAGATGCCGGAGCCTAAATGGGTTATCGCCATTGGAGCATGCGGCATTAGCGGCGGTATATTTCGATCGTCCTACAACGTGGTCCCCGGGTACAACAAGATAGTCCCGGTGGATGTTTACGTGCCCGGATGTCCGCCGCGTCCTGAAGCGCTGATATACGGCATCCAGATGCTGCAAAAGAAGATTAAGCGAGAACACACCACGATAGAAATGCCCAGACTTTCAGAACTGATGCCGGGTTCCGCGATGAACGATACGAAAGGGCAAGGGTCCCACTAACCAATGACAGTCGTTCTGTCGTCAACTGAAACAGCGGAAAAGCTGGGAAGGCAGATCCCAGGAGCCGTCATCGAGGCAAAGGGGGACGCCGTACGGCTTAGGCCAGAGGCCCTCTATGAAGCGGTCCGGTTTCTCAAGGAAAGCCCGGACCTCGCTTTTGATTATCTCAATTTCATCACGCCGGTTGACTACTACGACTACTTCGAGATTGTTTACTTGCTCACCTCTTTGAAGCATAACCACAGCGTTAAATTGAAGGTTCAGTGCCCGCGGGAGAAACCGGCGCTGCCTTCCTTGTACGGACTTTTCAGAGGTGCCGACTTCCAGGAGCGCGAGGCATACGACCTGATGGGAATAGTGTTCGAAGGACATCCTAACCTGAAAAGGATCGTCCTCTGGGAAACGTTTCAAGGACACCCTCTGAGAAAAGACTACCTTTAGACGAAAGACTCTAAACAAACTCAAAATCACAAATCCGAAATAGATGACGGTAAGTAAGAGACAGGAATATCCGACAACGGGCGGAAGAATACTTTGACACTGCAGACTGAACCCTACGTACTGAATATCGGGCCGGCTCATCCCAGCACCCACGGCGTGTTCAGGATGAGGACCACCTTTGACGGTGAGGTCGTAACGGACCTGGAGCCGGTTTTCGGCTATCTCCACCGCGGCATCGAGAAGCTGGCCGAAGAAAGGACGTACACGGGAATTATCCCTCTCACCGACAGACTTGACTACATGGCCTCGATGAGCAACAACCTTGCTTATGTTTTGGCCGCGGAGAAACTGGGGGGGATCAAGGTACCAGAGCGCGCTGAATATATGCGCATCATCCTGGCTGAGCTTCAGCGGATCGCCAGCCACCTCGTAGCTGTTGGGGCATTCTTCAACGACTGCGGGGCGTTCTTCACTCCATTCATTTATATGTTCCGCGAGAGAGAAAAGATCTACGACCTCTTCGAGATGCTCAGCGGGCAACGAGTGCTCTACAACTACATGCGTATCGGCGGCTTCAACCAGGACATGCCTGAGGAATTCCTTCCTGCGGTGCGGGAGCTGGTCAACGAGACCATGCCGCGACGCCTCGAAGAGTACGATTTGATGCTTTCTCAGAATGAGATCGCAATAGCCCGTTCGAAAGGTGTGGGCATTCTTCCCAGAGACCTTGCGATGAGCGTCGGGGCAAGCGGACCCGTCCTGAGATCAACCGGGGTTGCCATGGACATCAGGAAAGCCGACCCCTACTCGATCTACGACCGTTTCGATTTTGATGTCCCGACCGGTACGAACGGTGACTGCTACGATCGGTGGCGGGTGCGAGTGGCGGAGATGTGGCAAAGCGTTCGCATCTTGAAGCAGGCCCTGCTGCAGATTCCGGAAGGGCCGGTGAAGACTTCGGTCAATTACCTGTACAGGCCGCCCGCGGGCGAGGCCTATTCACATATCGAGGCGCCTAAGGGCGAACTCGGGTTCTACCTCGTATCCGACCATTCAATCGCGCCTTACCGATGCCATATCCGGGCCCCCTCTTTCATCAACCTCACCGCTCTTAAAGACATGATAGTGGGATGGAAGATACAGGATCTGATCGTGATCTTCGGCAGCATCGACATTACAATGGGCGAGGTCGATAGATGATAGTCGCTGGCGGGCAACCGTTTGCGACTGTCTCGGCGGCTGCATTGGCCTCTGACTGGCCGGGAAACTTCTGGCTGCACTGGATCATCTTCAGCGTCATCCTGATGGTTTTCGTACTTGTGATGGTGCTCGCCTTCGTGTGGATCGAGCGGCGAGGAATGGGGCGGCTGCAGGCAAGGTTGGGCCCTAACCGGGTCGGACCGCTGGGTTTGCTTCAATCGATGGCGGATGCAGTCAAAGTCCTCTTGAAGGAAGACATCGTCCCCAGCAATGCGGACAAGATCGTCCACCTGGCTGCACCAATCGTAGCCTTCGCGCCATTGGCAATGATCTTCGCTGTGGTGCCGTTTGGTGACGGCGCTCTCCTGGCAGACCTCAACATAGGCCTTCTTTATGTGGTTGCCATCGCCTCCCTCACCTCGGTTGGAATACTCATGGCAGGATGGGGTTCGAACAACAAGTACTCGCTTCTCGGGGCTATGCGCAGCGTAGCCTCGATGGTAAGCTACGAGATCCCGCTGGTCTTCTCCGTCCTTGGCGTGGTCCTCATTGCCGGCTCGCTGTCTCTCAACGACATCGTGCGCGCTCAGAACATACCGTTTGTGTTCCTGCAGCCTCTGGGCGCTCTGATTTTCTTCATCGCTGGATGCGCCGAAATTAATAGAAGCCCGTTCGACCTCCTGGAAGCAGACTCAGAGTTGACAGCAGGGTTTCATACCGAATACTCAGGAATGAAATTCGCGCTGTTTTACCTCATCGAGTATGGTGAGGCTCTTGCCATGTCGGCTGTAATATCAAGCTTGTTCCTTTCCGGATGGAAGGGTCCTCTGCTGCCACCCTGGTTGTGGCTGCTCGCAAAGGTTGTCTTCGTGTTCCTGGTCATGATTTGGACCAGGACGACTTTGCCACGGGCGAGGATCGATCAGTTGATGGCCCTGGCATGGAAATTCCTTTTCCCTCTCGCTATTATCAACTTCCTGATCACGGCGGTCGAAGTTCTGGCTATGCCTGACGGCCTGGGTTGGCCGATGATATTGGTCAACTTCGCCATCGGCATCGTATTGGTTCTCTTGTTCTCGAGGTCTTACAAAGTAGGATGGGGCAGAGTTGGAGTTCAATCACTACGGTAAAGGGATAGTCAACGGAATGAGGGTGACCTTGCGTCACCTGTTCCGTCACGCTATCACGACACAATATCCGGAAGAGCGGATTGTTACCTCAAGGCGAACGAGGGGAAACGAACTGGTCTGGGACAGGGTCCTCTGTACTGGATGCTCAACGTGCGCCAAGTCCTGTCCGCAAGGCGCCATTGAGATCGTGACCTCAACCAGCACGGAGATGAATAAGTACAAGGTCGAGACCTATCGCGTGGACACAGGTTATTGTATTCAGTGCGGCCTCTGCGTTGAGGCGTGCCCATATCACGCTGTCTATCTCGGTTACTCATACGAACGGGCGAAGTACCGGCGGGAGGAGCTCGTCCAGAGCGATGACATGCTGATGGCCTCCGACAAGAGACCGGCCAGCGGCTACATGTATCCCGAAATTGCCGAGAAGCTGCCACAGCAGACACTCCTTATCTACAAGGATCAGGTGAAGAAGTAGATGGGCCTCAACATCGCCTTCTGGGTCCTCGCAGTGGTCAGCGTTGTCGCCGCCCTCGCGGTAGTAACCATGAGGAACCTGTTCCGCGCCGCGCTTTCGCTGATATTGTGTTTCGTTGCCGTGGCTGGCTTGTACATAACGCTAAGCGCCGACTTTCTGGCAATCATTCAAATCCTGATCTACGTCGGAGGCATCTCGGTACTCGTTCTGCTGGCCATTATGTTAACCCGTGATATTCCCCAGGGAAGTCCGGCAAACCGGCTGCGCCTGCCAGCATTCGTCATGGCAGCCGTGCTTTTGGCAATAATGGTATTTTCGATCTCCAACACGACGTTCGCAGTCTCAAACACGGCTCCCGTGGCGCCGACAACCGCGGCGCTCGGGCAATTGTTGCTGAGCAACGACGGCTATGTGCTGCCCGTGGAGATTGCGGGCGTGCTATTGCTGGCGGCAATCGTGGGAGCAGTGGTCATGGCGAGGGAAAAGTAATGGCAGGCCTTCAGCAATACCTAATCCTGTCCTCGATTCTCTTCACCATCGGCCTGTATGGAGCGTTGACGAAACGGAACACGATCGTGGTGCTGATGTGCATCGAAATCATGTTGAATGCGGTCAACGTGGCTATGGTGGCCTTTTCGCGGTTCATCACGCCTGCGCTGTTAACCGGCCAGGTTTTCGCCATATTCATCATCGTTGTCGCCGCAGCAGAGGCATCCGTCGGCCTGGCTATCCTGATCGCCATATATCGCGCCAGAAAGACAATCGAGACGGATAAGATTGACCTGCTGAAATGGTAACATCACTCATTTTGGAGAGCTGAAGCTCAGAAATATGTGGGTTGAAATAAAGAAAGCGCCGAACCTGATGCTCGCTGAGATGTGGAAGGACCTTTTCGAAGGCGAGGGGATCCCGACCGCGGATCATGCCGGAAAAGGGCCTGCCGATCGGACAGGAACTCGCGAATTATAAGATCCTCGTCCCGAACGACAAGAAACACCTTATTGACGAATTGCTGAGGAAACTGTGATGCCAACCGGACTAGCCTGGGTCATCTTTCTGTTGCCGGTCGCCTCGTTCGCGATCATAGCTCTGCTGGTCCGTCCCTTCGTCAAGGTGGGCTCGAAGATCGCAGGATATATAACCATAGTAGCCATGGCCGGCGCCCTGGCACTCTCGATATGGAACCTCTTCACCGTCATGGGAGAGCCTACCCACGAACTGGCTATCCCCGAGATAAGCTGGCTGGCGGTCGGCACGATGCACTTCAGCGTGGGAATTCTCATGGACTCGCTCACCGCTGTCATGCTGGTGGTGGTCACAACAGTGAGTCTGATGGTGCAGATATATTCACAGGGTTATATGAAAGGCGACCCCGGGTATCACCGCTATTATGCCTGGATGTCCCTTTTTACGGCGTCAATGCTCGGACTGATCCTGGCCGATTCAACCTACTTCTGATGTTCGTCGTTCTGGGAGATGGTCGGACTGTGTTCGTACTTGTTGATCGGTTTCTGGTTCCACCGGCCGTCTGCGGCGAATGCGGCCAAGAAAGCATTCATCGTAACCCGATTGGGCGACTTTGGCTTCTTGGCGGCTATCCTGCTCATCTTCTCGAAAACCGGGACCTTCGACACGGCCCAGCTGCACGGGATGGCCATGGCCGGGACATTGGCAGGAAGCGTTTTGACCTGGGCAGCCATCGGGATCTTCTCCGGCGCCGCGGGCAAATCAGCCCAATTCCCCCTGCACGTCTGGTTGCCGGATGCGATGGAAGGCCCCACCCCCGTTTCCGCACTCATTCATGCAGCTACAATGGTCGCTGCCGGCGTCTTCCTTGTCGCCCGCACCTTTCCGCTTTTCGTGAACTCGCAGCAGGCACTAACGGTAGTCGCGATTATCGGGGCATTCACCGCAATATTCGCGGCTTCGATGGGCCTGGTGATGAACGACATCAAGAGGGTTGTAGCCTATTCCACCATCAGCCAGCTGGGTTACATGATGCTGGGCTTGGGGGCGGCGGGGCTGGTATTGCGCTCGGAAGGCGCTCCAGCGCTGGAGATCGCCAAGGCTGCGACCGCGATAGGGATATTCCACCTCTTCAACCACGCCTTCTTTAAGGCTTTGCTCTTCCTCGGTTCCGGCAGCGTTAATCATTCCACCGGCACGTTCGACATGAGGCTGATGGGCGGCCTGCGCAAGGCGATGCCCTGGACGTATGGGACTTTCCTTATCGGCTGCACTGAGCCTCGCCGGTATCTGGCCACTGTCGGGGTTCTGGAGCAAAGACGAAATCCTGGCCACTGCCCTTAAGGCCAATCCAGTGCTCTTCGCCATGGTCGCCATCACCGTTTTTATGACTGCCTTCTACATTTTCCGAGTCATCTTCCTCACCTTCACCGGCGAATACAAAGGCGGGGCTCCTGACGAACATGGTCATGCACACAGCCATCTTCACGAGTCTCCTCCGGTCATGATCTTCCCCATGCTCGTCCTGGCGGTGCTGGCCATTTTCTCGGGCTTGTGGAACGTGGGCGGCGGCTTTAACGCCTTCTTCGGCGAGGGCGAAACGCAGAGCTTCTTTACCGGACTCTTCGGCGTGTTCACCCACTCCGCCCTGCCCGGCATTGCGCTTCTCATAGCATTGCTCGGTATCTTTCTGGCGTACGCCGTGTACGGCGCAAAATGGATATCCAATGAGAGCATTGGACGGACATTCAAGCCGCTGTACAACATCTTCTACAGAAAGTATTTCATTGATGAGTTGTACCAGGACATCATCGTAAAGAAAGTGCTTCTCGGCGGCATTTTCGCTGGAATGCAGAAGGTCGACACCTACGTGGTTGACGGCGCCGTCAACGGGGCGGCGAAATTGACGAACGCAACCGGACGAGCCCTAAGGCAGGCACAGTCCGGACAGGTCCAGGCCTACGCCATTGTTATCGGCATAGGTATCGTGGCCATCGCTTTGGTTATTCTGTTCCTCGGATAAGTAGGCAGGAGAGGCACAGGTGAGTTTTCCATACCTTTCGACAATCATCTGACCTTCCTCTGGTGGGAGCCATACTGGTCCTGCTTCTGGGAAAGACTGACCGGGCGAGCAAATGGATCGCGGCCGTGTTCACCTTTGTGCCTTTCGTGATAGCCGCAGCTCTATTCGCCGGCTTCGACCGCTCCGCCGGTGCGGCGGTATTCCAGTTCCAGGAAACCGTCAGTTGGATCGGCCCTCTCAACCTCAGCTATCATCTGGGGGTCGATGGTCTGAGTCTGCCTCTGTTTGCCCTCACGGCTTTCCTCGGATTCGTCGTGGTGCTCATTTCATGGAAAGAGCATGTGCGGGTCCGCGAGTATTTCGTCTGGTTACTCATTCTCGAGGCCAGTATTCTCGGTGTCTTCGCGTCGCTCAACCTGGTACTCTTCTTCATCTTCTGGGAAATTGAAGTAATCCCTATGTACTTCCTGATCTCAATCTGGGGCTCGGGGCGAAAAGAATATTCGGCCATCAAGTACGTGCTGTATACGCTATTTGGCAGCACGTTCATGCTGGCAGCGATACTTGCGCTGTACTTCACCACTCACAGCGCCGACCTGCTTGACCTGTCCACCAGAGGTCTTGCCATGGCGCAGACCGCGATCGCAGCGGCACCGATGTTCTTCCTTCTCCTGGTGGGGTTCGCGATAAAGCTGCCCGTTGTGCCCTTTCATACATGGCTTCCCGACGCGCACACCGATGCTCCCACAGCTGGCAGCGTGATGCTGGCGGGCGTCCTCATAAAGATGGGAGGCTATGGGATCATACGCACGGTCAGCATCTTCCCGGGGGTGGCGAAGGACTTTGCGGTCCCGCTTGTGATCCTCGCGGTAGTCAGTTGTCTCTACGGGGCGTTCGTCACTTTGAGGCAAACAGACCTCAAACGACTTATCGCATATAGCAGCGTGAGCCACATGGGCTACGTCTTACTCGGGGTTTTCGCTCTCGGACAGATAAGCATGACTGGCGCGGCTTTGCAGATGGTGAGTCACGGACTTCTCACCGGCCTCGCCTTCGCCGTGGCAGGACTCACCATTCACAACGTCCATGAGCGCAACCTTTCCAAACTCGGTGGGTTGGCGAGGCAACTGCCGTTCATCACCGTCGCATTTTCGATCGCCGGTTTTGGGTCTCTCGGCCTTCCTGCTACGAGCGGGTTCGCCGCAGAGTTCCTTGTCTTTACGGGCAGTTTCGCCAGCACCAGAGTCGTGGGAATACCCATTTACACACTGTTGGCAGTTTCGGCGGTGGTTTTGGCAGCAGGTTACATTCTCTGGATGATACAGAGAGCTTTCTATGGGCCGGTGAAAGAGGAATACAACGGCGTGCATGACGCCGATGGCATCGACAAGACCTACATGGCCGCGTTCATCGTACTGATTCTAATCGTCGGTATTTACCCGGCCTTCGTGACCAACATGATCCAACAGGGCATTACGCCAATAGTGAAGCTGATAGGCGGGTAACGGAGTCGACTTTGAATCTTCAACTTTTCATCCCTGAAATCGCACTTGCAGCGTTCGCCGTCGCGGTCATCTTGCTAGACCTGTTCATTGACCGTAAAAGCATTTTGGGGGTGGTTTCCATCGTAGGCCTGGTAATAGCGGGCGGCTTTGCCATATTGACGTGGGACAACTCGACGACGATATTCGGCGGCAAGTTGGCTGTAGATAACTACGCCCTCTTCTTCAAGATGCTGATCACCGGTATCGCCATCCTGATCATTCTCGCCACCACAGACTACGCCGCAAAGCTGTCCCGTTTCCAGGGCGAGTTTTACGCCCTCATTCTGATGTCGGCTATAGGCCTGATGATCATGGCGGCAGGAACCGACCTGGTGACCATCTACATCGGTCTGGAACTGGCGAGCATCTCCCTGTACACCCTGTCCGGTTTCCTCAAAGACAAGAGGTCGGGAGAAGCCTCACTGAAGTACCTGCTCCTGGGAGCAACTGCATCTGCCGTGCTCCTTTACGGGATGGCTCTCGTGTTCGGGCTTACGGGCCACACAGATCTCGCGGGAATCGCCCGGGGCGTTCAGGGACTGACAGTATCAAAACTGGCTTCCGAGCCCACGCTACTACTGGGAATAGTCCTGATAGCAGCCGGATTTGGTTTCAAAATCGCGGCGGCCCCGTTTCACATGTGGGTTCCCGACGTCTATGAAGGAGCTCCGACTCCAATCACCGCTTACCTTTCCGTAGCGAGCAAGGCTGCGGGTTTCGCCGTGATTCTGAGGGTCTTCTACACGGCTTTTGGTCTCCCGGGCACATTGAGCGAACAGTGGGGATCATTATTTGCCGCGCTGGCCGTCGTCAGCATGACGCTGGGGAACCTGGCCGCCATCCCGCAGACCAACATTAAGAGGATGTTCGGGTACTCGAGCATCGCCCAGGCCGGATACCTTATGGTCGGCCTGGCGGCAGCTGGAGCCGCGTCGGCTGATGTCATCGGTCGGAGCGGGGTCCTTTTCTTCCTTGCCGGCTATGCCCTGACCAACCTGGGAGCTTTCATCGCCATTATCGCCATTACCGGCAAGCTCGACAGCGACCTCATTCAGGACTTCGCCGGGATGGGCAAGCGTGCGCCGGTACTAGCGGGCGCCTTAACACTCTGCCTCATCTCGCTCATCGGCATGCCACCCGCAGTGGGCTTCATGGGCAAATTCTATATCTTCAGCGGCGCGGTCCAACACGGGCTGCTGTGGCTGGTTATCATCGCCGTGATCAACAGCGTCATTTCCGCCTACTACTACCTCAGGGTTGTTAAGGTGATGTGGTTCAACGAGCCGGTGTCAATGGAAAAGGTGCCCTCATCGGGTGCTTTAAGATTTGCTCTCGGCATATCGTGCTTGGGAGTCCTAGTGATAGGCGTCCTCCCCGGGTCGGTAATGAAGCTTGCCGAGACGGCCGCAAAAATGATCCGCTAGACCGCCAGACGGCTAGTCTCCAAGACACCAGACCAGACTCAATCTCGATTTGCATAGGGGATGCCGACCTTCCGGCAACCACTACACTCTGGGTTCGTTACCGCGGAGAAGCCTTCAGCTTCTCGTCCATGAAGCAGACGGTGAAGGGAAGGTTATCGAACCGTCGTTTCGAAGCCACTCGGAATCCCAACCGCTTGTACCAACCTTTGAGCACTGTGTGCTCATCCATCATTCCAAGGCGCACCATGACCCCTCCGTGGCGCATGGCGTGGCGGATAGTGCGATTGATCAGTCTTTCCCAAAGCCGTTATGCCTTTCCGACGGGACAACGGCGAGCTTCTCGAGCCAAAAACGGCCATCTCCTCTAGTCTCGTCTATCTCAACGCCAATGAACCCGACCTGCCTGGCCTCGACGAAAAGCCCGAAGCACACAAGTCCGTTTGCCTTGTTGCCGATTAGTTCCTCCAGCGTCATGAAGGCGGTATGACCGGGACAGTTCTCGCGCGTTAGGCCGAACTCATCGGCCACGGTCTGAAAAGAAGTGTGAATGATCTCAAGACTCGCTTCGAGGTCGGCCCTGGAATGAACTATACGTATGGATGTGCGTTCCCGCATCGCATCGACTCTAACACAGATGGACAAGCCGCTGATTCAACGTTGACCAGCATTCCCTTGGGTCCCTGGATCAGTGAATCTTGATTCGGCAAGACCCGTTGCCTTTGCCCACGTTGCGGGCAATTCGACAAGGCAATCGGCGTGAAGGCTTGAGCGAAACGAACGCCTGGCTACGTCCCCGACTCTTTGCCGTCTGACTGAAGCAGCTTCTCGGCGTGTTCAAGGAGCACCTTTGTGTGCTCCGGGGACGTCTTCTTCGTCTCAAGCCAGACCTTCAACGCTTCCAGAGGTCCAAGCTTGGCGAGATCAGCATTTCCCAGCCTGACCCTGAAATCTTCCTTCGTCCTGCGGGCTATTGTCACGTGATACGCCTCGGAAAGAGCCTCTCTCAGTTGGACGTCCCTCAAAGACGCTTTGGCCGATGCCGGAAGTGTTATGTCGAGTTTTACGATGGCATCCTTCACCTGGTCCTGTCGGTCGGAGATAGCCTTCATGAGCGTGGTGGTGGGATCAATATCGTCTTCGGCAACCGACAGCTCAATAGCCAGAAAACGCCTTGCGTTCAAGGAATGAAACTCGAACTTGACTTCACGTCCACCCACCGCAGTTGTTCCAATGTCCACGATGTAGAATCCCTTCTCGTCGCCTGCCTCGCTGAAGTCAAGGCGCTCAGGACTCCCGGCGTAGACGATGGGCGGAGAGAGTCCCAGGACCTGCTGCTTGTGTATATGACCAAGTGCGACGTAGTCAAAGGCAGGGTTTCCTATGTTGCCGGGCAGCAGCGCATGGTCCTGCCCTATGGTAATCATACCCTCCGACCCCGTCCTGCAACCGGTTACCCAGACGTGTCCGGCAAGAATGGCAGGAATCGATCGGTCCAGCTTAGAAGCATGATTCTGGACGATACGGGTGAGAGCCTCCTCCATCCTCTGCTTGACCTCGTCCAGGCTGAGGTCCTTGGCCTCGTCTTTAGCAAGCAAGAGACTGCGCCTTGGCCAGGGCAACGAGGCGACCTGTATGGGACCGTGGTTTGTTTCAAGACGGCAGACTTCCGGACGCCCTGACACGCAAACATTCTTGATCGCAAGGGTATCGAAAATCTCGGTGGCAGTCGCCTTTCCGACGGCATTGGGCAGGTCGTGGTTTCCCACGAGAAGGAAGACGGCAACCTTGTTGGTTGCCAGCCTGTTGATCCGTTTGGCAAACTCACGCTGCTGCGTCGGGGTGGGTTCCCGGCTTTTGTAGGCATCTCCGCAAAACACCACCAGATCGACTGCGTTGGCGAGGGCATAGTCCACGATTTCATCGAAGGAGCGAAGAAAGTCTCCGAGCCTGGTGGAAAGGCCGGTGGCGGGGTCGGGGCGCCCGTAGGTTTCGACGCCCAAATGAAGATCGGCGAAATGCAGGATTCGCATGGTCACTTTATGTTACACGAAAGCTGAATGCCACCCAAAGGCCGCGGACTAGGCAACAAGACAACATGTTCGCTTGCCCTTCGACGAGCTCAGAGTGAGCAGTGCCTCCACCCCAGGGATCAGAGCAGGCCGGCTCATCCGGTATCGAGCACGCGGAGCGCCTCGCGTCAGACCCCTGGCAAGCCAGCTTAGTTCTAGCTCTTCCCCGCTGCCGTCACAACCTCTCCGCCCTCAGGGACCTTAAGGAAGTCTTCCCCGGCCAACTTGGCCATTAGAGTCTGCTTCAGAGTGGCGATGGGCACGCGAATCTGTTTCATACGGTCGCGCTCACGAACCGTCACACGATTGTCTTCTAAAGACTGGAAGTCGACGGTCACGCAGAAGGGAGTGCCGATCTCATCCTGGCGGCGGTAGCGGCGCCCGATGGACTGCGTCTCGTCATACATCGTCATGAAGGCGGGGCGTACGGCTCCGTAGACGTCTTTCGCTAATCCGGCGAGGTTAGGCTTCTTACTCAGAGGCAGGATGGCGACCTTGATGGGAGCGACTTCTGGATGCAATCCGAGTACCACGCGGGTCTCGTCTTTGTCGGGCTCCTCTCGGTAAGCATCCACAAGCAACGCAAGGAAACACCGGTCAACGCCGGCCGAAGGCTCAATCACAAAGGGAACGAAGTTCTCTTTGGTCTCCTCATCGAAATATTCGATGGTCTTGCCACTCGCCCTGGCATGCTGCCTCAAATCATAGTCCTGACGATTGGCAATTCCCTCAAGCTCGGCCCAGCCCATGGGAAAGAGGAATTCCACGTCCGTACAAGCCTTGGCATAGTGGGCGAGTTTCTCTTTGGGATGAGGAGATAGCCGCAGGTTCTCCCGGTTAATGCCGAGGGAGACGTACCAGTTGAGTCTGGAGTCGACCCATGACTTAAACCACTCTTCATCGGTACCAGGCTTGACGAAGAACTCGATCTCCATTTGCTCAAACTCACGGCTGCGGAAGATGAAGTTGCCGGTGGTGATCTCGTTGCGGAACGACCTGCCTTGTTGGGCAATTCCCAACGGAAGCTTCTTCCGTACCGAAGCGCTGACGCTTTCAAAATCGACAAACATGCCCTGGGCCGTCTCGGGCCGAAGGTATACCACTCCGGCTGAATCCTCGACCGGGCCGACGAACGTCTTGAACATCGTATTGAACATGCGCTCCTCAGTCAGCTCTCCACCGCAAGAAGGGCACCTTTTATCTTTCAGGTCGTCGGCCTTCCACCGAAGATGGCAAGACTTGCACTCGACTAGAGGGTCAGAAAAGCTCGTGACATGGCCGCTCGCTTCCCAGACCTTCGGGTTCATTATGATGCTCGTTTCAAGTCCGACAACGTCATCACGCTCGCGGACGTTCTTCCGCCACCAGGCATCCTTGATGTTCCGTTTCATCTCGACACCAAGCGGACCGTAGTCCCAGAAGCCGGATAAACCTCCATAGATGCTGCTTGATGGAAACACGAACCCGCGCCGTTGACACAGCGACACGAGCTTATCCATTTCAACGCGAGGGGTCTGTTCAGACAAAGGTGAACTCCTTAAGGAAAGCGGCGGACTAACGTCATCAGCTTTCAGAAATCGGCATCAGCGACCGTGTACTATTTTACGACACGCGACTGCTGAAATGCACCAATGAAAAGGACCGCTATCCCCGCCCCACCCAAAAGCATCAAAAGGACAGAGACCAGCAGAACTGAAGGCAAGTGATGTCCGTAAGCGTTGAAAGCCAGTACGTCCAGCATGGCGTAAAGGAGAATAACCTGAGGAAGCAGCACCATGTTGCTCATCACCAGGACCACCCGTTTGGCCGAGCCCAACCCCACCCCTCCGCCGAGAAACCTGGAAAACACTCGGGCTGCAATGAATCCCATCACTGCACCACCAAGAGCAAGGAGCAACTCCAGAAGCACAAGTGCGGACAGCATCAACCCACGACTCGCCTCCCGGGACCCGCTCTCTCCGGCCTCTGGCCCAAACGCCAGAGTAGGAGGGACGAGATTGAAGAAGTACACTGCGGCGAGGACGGCCAGCAAGAGGACGGCGAGAGGAGCAGCGACGTAAGTCCAGCTGAACCCAAGCCGGGACGAACCTTCTCCCGGAGGAAAATGCTTCAGCGGATCGGACTCGTGGTCGCTTTGTTTCATGAGGAACGCATCTTAGCAAACTGCAGTGCAGAAAGCCGCACAGGGAAAGTTACCAGCTTTGGCTAGGGAAGTCAAAGGGTTCGGATCCGCATACCAAAGTGGCTGGCCCTCCACGGGCCAGCCACTCACAATAATCTATGAGAGGGCTATTTAGCAGGAACTCGGGCCGCAGGACCCCTATTGGCCGCTTTGTCACCTTGCTTGTCTGCCGCAGGAGGAATCGGGAGGTCATTCCGGCGACCGAATACCGGACGGCGGAGGAACGACGGAGTGTCCATATCCTCTTCGCTCTTCCTCAGGTCAGTAAGGTACTGAACCACTTCACCGGTAGTCGCCCCGCCGAACGTACCAGGCTTCATCGGCGAATTGAACCCAGTGGCGATTAGGGTGATCCTCACTTCGGAGTGCATCTCGGAGTCATGAGCGACACCGAAGATAATGTTGGCATCGGCGCCAACGGCCTGCTTGACGACCTTCGCCGCGTCGTTGACTTCCAGCAGAGTCAGAGACTCATCACCGATAATGTTGAAGAGAACACCGGTGGCGCCTTCGATGGCGACATCCAGCAGCGGGCTGCCAAGGGCGTCCTTGGCCGCATCGACGGCCCGATGCGCACCCGAACCCCTCCCGATCGACATCCAGGCAGGGCCCGCATCTTTCATAATGGCCCTGACATCCGCAAAGTCCAGGTTAATGATCCCGGGAACGGTGATGACTTCGGCAATGGCCTGCACACCCCGGGTTACCACATCGTCGGTCAGCTTGAAAGCGCTGTCAACGCTCGTCTTCTGATCGACCATGTTCAAGATCTTATCGTTGGGAATGATGACCAGCGTGTCCACAACCTGGAGCAGGTTATTAATGCCCTGGTCCGCAGTGTGAGTACGATGCTTGCCCTCGAAGCTGAAAGGCTTGGTCACAATTCCAATCGTAAGCGCGCCAGCCTGTTTTGCAGCCTCCGCGACGATCGGAGCGGAGCCTGTGCCGGTGCCGCCACCCATACCTGCAGTAACAAAGACCATGTCAGCGCCAGCGATAACGGACCTGATCTCGTCCTTGCTTTCTTCAGCAGCCTTCTGACCGATCTGATGATTCCCGCCGGCTCCAAGTCCTCTGGTCAACTTCTCGCCAAGCTGAAGACGGATCGGTGCTTCCGAGATGGCCAGCGCCTGAGCGTCGGTGTTCATGCCGATAAACTCTACGCCCCGCACGCCCTCACGGACCATCCTGGTTATGACGTTGCAGCCGCCCCCTCCACACCCGATGACTTTTATTTTCGCCGGATTAGGTACATAACTCGCCTTCGCCATTGGTTTCCTCCTTATTTGCCCCGTTAATATTTCTTAATTAGTGTTTAGTGGAACAGACCAGCTAATTGCGTTACCAGCCTTCGAATTCCACCTCCGAACAGACTCTGCTTCGGCTTGCGCATGGGGGACCGTCTCAGCTTGGCGCCCCACATTAGCAGACCGACTCCAGTCGCGTACGATGGATCCCTCAGCGATTCGGAAATGCCAGGCATGTTCAAAGGCGACCCGATTCTGACGGGCATCTTGAGCAAATCGCGCCCGAGCACGTCAAGGCCGGATAAATTGGAGCTTCCACCGGTTAGAACGAGTCCACCCGGAATAAGAGATTTGATGTCAGAGCGTGGCAGCTCAAGTATCGTCAATCTCAGGAGTTCTTCCACCCGAGCCCTCAGGATATCGCACAAATCCTGGTAGGAAGCCCTGTGGCCGTTGCCCACCTGGTCGCTTCCATCGCCCTTTCCTTCATAGACGGACAAGACGCTGCCATACTTCTTCTTCATCTCTTCGGCAACATCGAAAGGCAGACCCAGACCAATAGCAATGTCTCGAGTGAGCTGATAGCCGGCCACCGGTATGACTGCTGTGTGCCAGATAGATCCGTCTTTGAAGACGGCGATATCGGTAGTGCCTCCCCCGATGTCCGCCAGTATGACGCCCATATCCTTCTCTTCACTGGTCAGCACTGCTTCCGCAGATGCCAGCGGCTCAAGGACTAGCTCGTCGATATCAATCCCCACCGAATGGATGCATTTGGCGAGGTTCTGTACAGAACTTATGCCGGCCGTGATGACGTGGGTCTCAACGTCCAGGCGGTACCCGTGCATGCCCACCGGATTCTTCACCGTGCTTTGACCGTCTACCGCGAAAGAACGGGGTATTACGTGGAGAAGTTTCCTGTCGTTAGGTACCTTGATGCTCTGGGAAGACTGCACCACCCTGCGAAGGTCGTCCGTGCGGACCATGCGGTCGCCCCGGGTAATGGAAACTACCCCATGGTTGTTCAGAGAGGTCACGTGTCTGCCGGTTACGCCAATGTATGCGGACTCGACACGGTATCCGCAGGCCTGTTCGGCTTTGCGCACAGACTCGCGCACCGTGTCTTTGGCCTCGTTGATATTGACAACCATCCCTTTGTGCATGCCTGCGGATGGTGTGATGCCGACCCCAACGACCCGCAACCCTCCATCGTCAGTGAGCTCTGCAACAGTCGTGCACACCTTGGTAGTCCCAACGTCAATGGAAGATATGATTGGACGCTTAGCCATATGGTCCTCCTTCTCTCGCTTGGTGATGCCCCGTCAGCCTGTTATCAGGCAAATACCTTTCTTATTCGCTTGGACGATCTCGCTGGCCGGAGGTCATCGAGGCGTACCGGCTCGTCTCGTCCCACTTTGCTGAAGTCCATGGCCGCATAGACCCTTTCCAGAAGCCTTCTGTGCTCCTCCGTAGACAGGACGCGTTCGGCGACTCGCAGCCGGGCGCTTCTGCTCCTGGGATTGGCACGAATCTCCTCTCGTGTCGGCATGATTATTCTTTTCGTCACCAGCTTCACCGTCGGGGTGTGGCCGCAGACACAAATCAGAGTCTCGGGCGGGCAGATGCAGCCGCTGGATTCGCGCCTGAGAAATTGCTTCACGATACGGTCTTCCAGAGAGTGGTAGCTTATTACAGCAAGCCGTCCCTCGGACCCTAGAACCGCGATCGCCTGTGAGAGTGCCGACTCGAGGTTCTCAAGCTCGTTGTTGACAACGATGCGTAGAGCCTGAAATGTCTTTGTTGCAGGATGTATCTTCCCGCGCTGTCCACCCAGAGCTTTCGAAACGATATTCGCGAGCTGCGTGGTAGTTTGGATGGGGCGCTGCTTGACAACGGCGCGTGCAATTCTTCGGCTGGCCGTCTCCTCACCATATTTCCAGATTAGATTTGCGAGCTCGGTTTCTTCGTAAGAATTCACGATATCAGCTGCGGTTGTCTCTTGATCCGGGCTCACGCGCATGTCCAGCGGCGCGTCCTGCTGGAAACTAAACCCGCGTTCCCCCTTGTCTATCTGGAAAGAGCCGAGGCCAAGATCGAAAAGGATTCCGTTCACGGGAAAGAAATGATTGGCTTCGCAGACAGCCTGCAGTCGAGAAAAATTGCTGTTGACGAGCAAGGCAGATCCGTCAAAAGGCGCCAGTCTGGACCGAGCCAGTTCAATGGCCTTCGGATCAGCGTCCAGGCCAAGCAACTGTCCGCCCGGCTGGCTTTGTTCCAGGATCGTGGATGAGTGCCCTCCGGCCCCCACAGTGCAATCAACGTATCGGCCACCGGACTGCACCTCAAGTGCATCCAGGACTTCGTTGACCATCACCGGTAGATGAACCGGTTGTGCCATTGCCTTCCCCTCAGTGATGCTCAAGACTTTCGATCGTCTGCCAGGCCTGTTCCTGACTGACGGCTTTTTCAGCCTGCCATTGCCGCTTGTTCCAGATCTCAAAGTATGTGTTGACGCCGGCTACAATCGCTTCATCGGCGATTCCGGCATGTTCTCTCAGCAATTGAGGAAGGGGAACCCTTCCCTGAGCATCAACCAATGTGTCGAAGGCAGAAGCGAAAAGCGCACGGTTGAGACGGCGCAGTTTACTTTGTACGATCGAACCGCCGGTCAAGCTCCCCGCCAGCTTGTCCCACTCCGAAGTGGAATAGGCCAGTATGCACTTTTCCGGACCAGCAGTCAGGATAACCCCTTCCTTCAGCTTGTCTCTGAATCTGGGTGGAAGAGGGATTCTTCCCTTAACGTCTACCTTATACTCGTACTCGCCAAGAAACATATTTAGCTACGTGCGGCGGAGACCAACCTTGTGCTAGACTCATCCCAGCCTTGGGCAACCATAAGACCCATAAGTCTGTAACGATACTCAGCGATGACCTCGAGGGCCCTATCTCGACTGCAGGACCATAGTTTAGTGTTGAACTCGCGTCTCCAATCCGGTTTCCCGACTCTGGCGAGCGCCAGGTTAATTTCGCGGGCTAGTTCATTGACGGACATCGGTGTTTCAGCCATATCTTTAACCTCGAATTGCCCCCACTTTGCCCCACTTTTCACCACTTGCTACCATTTTAGGCCATTATCTCGGTTTGTCAATACCCTGAGACTACCTTTTGTGCGGCGAAATCGCGTGCCAATTGAGGGCACAATCCATGCTTGGATAGCTCGCAAAGCACGCCCGGTTTGTTGCCGGCTAACCGATACCGTAGAATGAGCCAGTGGCAAGCTTCCTCCCGGTCCGCGGCATCATCTGGCATACGGAGGCGATCGTAAGAGACGCCAGAGAACGGCTCTTTCTGGTCTCGCCCCAAGTTCGGCTGTCAGGATCGTTGTTGGAGGGGCTTAAGGACGTCGCCCAGCGGGTGCCTACTTCGATAGTCTTTCGCGATATCGCACTGCCCGCCCAACTACTTCAGGAACTGATGCCGTTGGCCAGGTTGACTCTTCTCAGCAATCAGGCCGTCCACTCGAAGTGCTATCTCAATGAACAAACAATGGTACTATCCTCAATGAACCTTTCGGCTTTCGAGAGTCCCCAGGATTTTGAAATGGGAGTCCTCATCGACAAGGAAATGGACGCCGGTCTCTATCAATCCGCCTTCGAAGAGGTGATAAGAATAGTCGACGCTTCCAGGCTGGTCAGACTGCAGACAAGCTGATGGAGAGCCCCACGGTGCTCATTGATCAAGGGCCTGTGGGGGAGAAAGTGGTATCTCTTGTAGCCAAATGAGGATCGATATCTTCACCATATTCCCTGAGATGTTTGCGTCGCCCCTGAATTCGGGGATACTCAAACGTGCGACCGACCATGGCCTTCTCAACGTCAACCTTCATAACATTCGCGACTACACGCACGACAAACATCACAGCGTGGACGATTACCCATACGGCGGTGGGGCCGGGATGGTTTTTAGACCGGAGCCAGTTTTCGAGGCTGTGGAGACGATCCTGGCCCAAGTCCGACAGGAAGACCCGGACACCGACGTGCCTGTAGTGCTTCTCACTCCGCAGGGAAGGCTGTTCTCGCAGGATATTGCCCTCGAGCTTTCTATGAGAAAGCAGTTGATGCTCATCTGCGGTCACTACGAAGGAGTCGATGAAAGGATCGCCGAACACCTGGCAACCGATGCCATCAGCATCGGCGACTATGTTCTCAGTGGCGGAGAGGTCCCCGCGATGGTCGTCGCCGATGCCGTCGCGAGGCTAATCCCGGGAGCACTCGGCTCACCGCAGTCGCCGATGGACGAATCGCACAGCACCGGGCTACTGGAATATCCGCAATTCACCCGCCCGCCGGCTTTCAGAGGATGGGAGGTGCCAGAAGTCCTCCTATCCGGCAATCATGCCGAGATAAGCAAATGGCGAAGACGGCAAGCCATCGCCAAGACCTTTCGACGACGCCCTGATATGTTAAATAAGATGGACCTCAGCTCTAAGGAGCAAGACTTAATGAGGCAGTTGCGGGAAGAGGGATGAGCAAGTATAATGGGTTGTTACTGAAATGGATATGCTAGAATTCGCTAAACTGAAATCCAATCGCAAGATGCCGGTTCTTAATCCGGGAGACTCGGTCAAGGTCAGCACCAAGATCGTCGAGGGCGAAAAAGAACGCATCCAAATCTTCCAGGGTGTTGTCCTCAAGACGAAAGAGGGCGGCGCAGGGCCGATACTGACCGTTAGACGGGTTACCTACGGAATCGGAGTAGAGCGTACCTTCCCCCTCAACTCGCCTCGAGTTGAGAAGGTGGAAGTGGTAAGACATGGCAAGACCAGACGGGCGAGGCTTTTCTACCTCCGCGGCTTAAGCGCCAGGGCTTCAAGAATCAAAGAGCGCAGGATCGAACTCGGGCTTGAAACCGAAGTAACCTCTGAAGCTCCAGAGCAGCCCACAGCGACGGCCGAGCAGGCCGCACAGCCGCCAACCCAAACGCCATCTTCTACCTAGCCCGCACGGAAGCGGGAATGCCGTACGCAGAAGTTGCAGTAAACGCTCCGTCCGCATCAAGCGGACGGAGTTTTAGCTATTCTGTACCTCTCAACATGGATCTTCCCCCGGGACAGGCCGTGCGTGTCCCTTTCGGCTCCCGCCTTCTCGAAGGAATAGTTATTGAGCTCACTGACGCACCTGCCTTTGAACCGACCCGTGATATTTCAGGGCCGATCGAAGATATTGACCCAATACCCCCCGAGCGCCTTCGCCTGGGGCGGTGGATAAGCAGCTACTACCTCGCCCCCCTTTTTGACTGCCTGGCTTTAATGCTTCCGCCCGGTTTCGAGCGGAGAAGTATTGCCTTTCTGACCCTCGCCGACTCACAGCGGCAATCCAGGTCGTCCGACTTGACCCTCAGTGACGATCAGGCATCTATCGTCCATTCACTTCAGTCGAGGGAGAGGATTAGCCTGGACCAGTTGGAAAAGGAACTCGGCGAGCGCAGGGCGCAAAACGCCGTCACACAACTCATTCGGAGCGGCCTTTTGCGCAAAACCTATGAGCTGGCGTCAGCGAAGGTAAAACCCAAGACAGAACTGTACGTAAGTCTGGATTTCCAGCCGGATGAGAAGAGGCTTCTTGATGCCATAGGCAAGAGTACAAAACGGCGAGCGGTGGCGAATCTCCTTATCGGCAGTTCTGGGCCCAGGTCGTGGCGCGAGATAGTCGGGTCTACTGGCGCGACCAAAACCATACTGGACCATCTCGTTCGCGCGGGGCTGGTCAGAGTCTCCAGGGTACCCGTCACACGAGACCCTCTTGTCGGCCGAAATTTAGCCGTGTCTCGGCCCTTGAATCTGACGGATGGACAGGAGTCCGTCCTCAGCCCAATCGTTGACAGTCTGACAAACCATGGTACCAATCCGTCCTCTGTCTTCCTTCTGCATGGCGTCACGGGTAGCGGAAAGACGGAGATCTATTTGCAGGCATTGACCGAGGCCATTCGCATTGGCAAACGAGGGATCGTGCTGAGTCCCGGAGATCTCGCTGACCCCTCAGACCATCGAGCGGTTTTCCTCGCGCTTTCCAGGCAAGGTGGCTGTCCTCCACAGCAGGCTTTCCCTCGGAGAGCAATACGACGAATGGCACAGGATCAGCAAGGGCGAATTTGACGTCGTCGTAGGGCCACGCAGCGCCATTTTCGCTCCTATGCCGGGTCTCGGTCTGGTCATAATCGATGAAGAACATGAATGGACGTACAAGCAGCAGGACCAAAGCCCCAGGTACCATGCACGTGACGTGGCAATCAAGCTGGCAGAGCTCAGCGGGGCAACGGTCGTGCTGGGAAGTGCGACTCCGGGCGTTGAGTCATACTTTCACGCCTCGAAAGGCGACTACCGCATCCTCTCGTTGCCAGAGCGGCTCACCCCGGTCGAAAGGACCCCTCTTCCCGAGGTTCACGTTGTCGACATGCGCACCGAGCTCAAATCGGGTAACAACGAGCTGTTCAGCGATGTCCTTTCGCAGTCCATATCGGCAGCATTGCACCGCCAGGAACAGGTGATCCTCTTCCTGAATCGGAGAGGTTCGTCCTCGTTTCTGCAATGCCGGCGCTGCGGCTTTGTCATACGCTGCCGGCGTTGTGACGTGAGCCTGACATACCATTCTGTTCCCGATATTCTCGTCTGTCATCAGTGCAACTTCAGAAGGCGGGCACCTGCTTCGTGTCCAAAGTGCGGAAACCCAGGGATCAAATACCTGGGGGCCGGCACGCAGAGGTTGGAAGAAGAGACAGCGAAAGCTTTCCCTCAGGCCAGGATTCTCCGGTGGGACTCGGACTCTACGAAGAGGAAAGAAGCGCACGGCTCCATACTGCACACGTTCAGCAACCGCGAGGCCGACATCCTTATCGGGACGCAGATGGTAACGAAGGGCTTAGACATTCCACTTGTTACGCTTGTTGGGATTGTCAACGCGGACATCGGAATCAACCTTCCCGACTTTCGAGCTGCCGAGCGTACATTCCAGGTCCTGGCGCAAGTGGCAGGAAGGGCGGGAAGGGGGGACAGAGGCGGTGAAGTAGTCCTCCAAACTTACTACCCCGAGCATTTCGCGATCCGTGCCGCGGCCAAACACGACTACGCACTTTTCTACGAAAAAGAAATCGGATACAGGCGGCAACTGGGATATCCACCGTTCTTCCGCTTGGCCAGCCTTGTCTACACTAGCCTGAACGAGGCAGCTTGCCGCGCTCGAAGCCGAGAAGGTGTCCAAAGAACTGCAAACCGAGATCGACGCCAGAGGGATCTCCGGAACGAGCATTATCGGACCAGCACCTGCATTCCTGCACAGACTGAGAGGCAGATATCGATGGCAAATTCTCCTCCGAGGGAGCGACCCCACCACGTTCCTGTCGACATTCCCGCTCCGGAAGGGCTGGACCGTCGACATCGACCCCGTAGGATTAGCTTGATCTACTTTTGTCTGAGACTTCGGTTCAGATATAATTATTGAGTAAGTGATATGGCAGTCCTACCGATTAGAAAGGTCCCTGACCCGGTTCTCAGGCAGAAAGCAAAACGCATCAAGATCGTCGATCCGTCCGTCTGCAAACTGGCTGAGGATATGCTTGAGACCATGCGCGCCGCCTCCGGCGTTGGGCTGGCCGCTCCTCAAGTGGGCATACCCCTGCGGATGGTGGTTATCGAGGTGCCCAAGAAGGAGCCCCTCACGCTTATCAACCCGCAGATAATACGCAAGAACGGAGAGCGGTTGATCGAAGAAGGATGTCTCAGCATCCCGGGCTATGTCGGTGAGGTCTCAAGGGCGGTTTCAGTCACCGCCAAGGCACTCGACAAGACAGGGAAGGAAATCAGAATCAAGGGGACCGACCTCCTGGCCCAGGCTCTTGAACACGAAATCAATCATCTCAACGGAATCCTTTATATTGACCAGTTGACTGATCCGGATACATTCCACAAGGTCGAGCCAAAGAGTAATGTTCTGACCGAACCGAAACAGGCCGCTAACACCTCCGCCTAGTTCGGCAGACCTCCGCGTCCTCCTCAAGATGCCCGCGTTCTCCACGGATCTACAGTCTCAACCCACTTCTATCTCGCACCTTCCTGGTCATCTTTAAACGTAAAAAGAACGCAGGGACGCTGCACGCATCCCTGCGTTACCGCCGCGAAATTTCCCGGAGAAGATCCCTATTTGTTGTTGAGATAGTCGATGGCCCAGTTCAACAGCTCATCGCCCTTCAGCGCCGAAGGGATGTCGGGATCAAGACCCTTGCCTTCAATTAGCCTGCGTTTCGGAGTGAGCCAGCGGCTGGTGGTGAGGTAGAGAGCCGAACCATCCGATAGTTGATACCACCTGTCCGCACTGCCTTTGCCGAACGTTTTAGTCCCGATAACCACGGCTCGTCCGTAGTCCTGGAGTGCCCCGGCCAGGACCTCGCTTCCGCTCGCGCTATAGTTGTCGGTGAGCATGACTATAGGCAGGTTTGTGCGCGACGTTGCAGGCTTCACGTTGTAGGTATCCTCGTTGCCTTTGTTGTCGTCAATGTAGAGAACAACTCCGCTCGACAGGAAATGGCTGGCAATGTTGACGACAGTGTCAACTGGTCCACCGGGGTTACTTCGAACATCGAGAATAATGCCCTTGGCCCCGGACTTGGCCAGGTTGGCTATCAGAGGAGACATCTCTTCGTCGGTCCTTTCGGAGAAAAAGTGGATCCGAAAGTAGGCGGTGTTGCCTTTCATCTCGTAGGAGACGCTCGGCACATCGATCTGAGCCCGGGTGATCGTGAGGTCGATTGGCGAAGCTGCGCCCTCGTGCCGCACTGTGATGGTGACCGATGTTCCCTGCGGACCTCTAATCAGAAGAACGACTTCTTCAACGCTCAAGCCTTCGGTAGACTTTCCGTTGACTGCGAGTATGGCATCGCCGGGACGAATCCCCGCTTTCTCGGCCGGGGTGCCCGGGATGGGGGCAACGATAATTATCTGATTGGAGCGCGCATCCACAGTAGCCCCTATTCCACCAAATTGACCTTGCTGGTTAGTGATGGTCAGTTTGTAAGCATCGGGGTCGAGGTATGTCGTATAGGGATCGTTGAGCTCGTCAACCATGCCTTTGACCGCAGCCCGTCCCAGCTTGGTTGAATCAACTTTGCTCTGATCGACATAGTCCCTCGATATTATGCCCCAAGCTTCTTCAACCGGGATGAGGGGGGACCTTGTTGAAGAGGTGCGAACCGGCAGCAGCGAACAACTCGCGAGAACAAATGCAATCGATAGGGCTGCGAGCCCAGATAAGAGCCTGGAATTCCTGAGCATCAGTATTTCTCCTTGAATCTACAAGACCGGTGGTGCTAGGAAAGGAATGTTATGTCAAGATCGAAGATATGTCGCCCTCACGGCGGCGACATCGTCCCCGGAAAGCGCTCTCGCACCCCCCGCGGATAGGGAAAGCAAATAGATCTGGGCGGCGCGTTCGAGAAGAATAGCGGAGTCCAGTGCCTCTCTCAAGGTGACGCCCACCCCAACCGCCCCATGATTAGAAAGTAGAGCCGCTTCTCTGTCCCCCAATGCCATCACGACAGCATTGGCAAGTTGCTGCGTCCCCGTTCTCGCATACTCCGCTAACACGACTTCGCCTCCCAGGACTGCCACCTCCTCTTCGAGAATGGCGGGTATGCCCAGTCCAGCAACGGCCAGCGCCGAGGCGTGGACGGAATGAGTGTGTATTATACCGCCCACGTCCGCCCTGGCCTTGTATATGGCCAGGTGTAGCCTGGTTTCCGACGAAGGGGGCAGACTGCCATCGACGATCTTTCCTTCGAAGTCTACTATCGGAATGTCGGCAGCCTGCAAAGAGTCGTAATACCTCGAGGTGGGCGTAATGGCGACAAGGTCTGGGGCGTTGTCCTGCTTGACCCTTTGTGATACGTTACCCGCCTTGCCAACGACGAGGCCGCGTGCCGACATTTCCATCGCTGTCTTCAGAACAGCCAGGCGCACAACTTCAAACTTCACCATTGGTCCCCCTCCCTACCTGACAACGTGCCAGGAAGAGCTAGAGATATTCGTGTCCATTTCAGGTTGGCCCCGCTGGTGAACTAAGGCGAGCCTCCGGGGTGCAACCAGCCGACAAGACTTCTATCGCGGCGTTGAGGTCTACCTCTGTATCGACGCACCCGTCACGGGAGAGGGGAATCACAACGATAAGGGGCCGGTACGATTCGACGTCGATGCTGCCGACGTTCCCGACGCCCTCCTCCAATTCCTTATCGCAAGCCACTGCGACTATCGCCATCGGCCTGGACTGCTCGATATAATTCACGGCGAGGCGACCGCCCGGGGCTACGCAGACCCCTTGGTATCCGAGTTCCGTGGACATCCGAGTCAACACATTGACAGCGCAATCTACGTGGCAGCGTGCGCACTGTAGACCGTTCTTGTCATAGGTTGCCTTGCAGTCACTCGCATGTCTCAAGCAGTGCGGAAGAAGCAGGACCCTGTCACGGGCCTGCACGCGAGCCAGCGAAACCAGTTGTTCTTTATTAACCAATTCTAATCCAGCCGGACCAACTCCATACATTTTGACTTAGGATCTGCCTTCGCGCAAGGCAAGGCTGCCGGACAGCTTTGAGGCAGACCGGTCGGAGAGACTACGACCAGTGAACTCCAGGTGCTCCAATACTTCAGGCGACTGCCTCGATCATCTCAGATGTAAAATTCGTCAGATTCTTCAGCGACTTGCGAAGCCCTGAGTAGAGCCTTATTCCATCGCCCGGGTGCATGAGAAAATACTTCATCATCGACGTTCGATTGAACCAGTCAAGCTCGGGAACCCTGTCCGCTGCCCCATCCGAGATAGCCCTGACTACCAGGCACGGGATGCCGCATTCAGCCGCGGCCGCCATTATCCAATAGCTCTCCATATCGACAACGTCTGCTCTGAACATATCGAACAACGAGCGCTTCTCGGCAGGAGAACTAATCAAATGCCGAGCTGTGACGCCCGTGCCTTCCACGACTTTGCCGCGCCCGCAACGTCTCGCAGCCCCGAGTAGAGACGGGTCGCCATCAAGTATGTGGGAGAAGTCCTCGTCCGGGCAGGCCATCCTGGAACATACCACCACTGCACCTGGCCCAAGTGCTTTGTTCAAACCACCGGCATAGCCTATCGAAAGGACCGTCGTGACGGGGTAGCTGTCCGCCAATACCCTTAAGGCACGCATGGCGTTTCGTCTTCCTACGCCGCTGGAGGCCAGCAAGAAGCTCTTCCCGAGGAGCTGGGCATGATGAATGGTAGCCCCATCAGACTGGTCGACGCCGCCGACTGCGGCCAGTCTTCGCAGACCGCCGATTTCGTGTTTCATGGCTCCTATGACTGCAAGCATTCCAGAAATCGAACTCCGGGATAACGCGTGAATGACGAGACATGCGCCAGCAGGGGCATCAATTCAAAATCGCCTGGACTCTATGAATCCGGCAACGTCATCTAGTCCCTTTCTGGCCCCTGGATCAAGTTCAAGCTTCCCTATGGCAGCCTGAGCATCGAGCAAGAAGGACCGCGCCACCCGGTAGGCTTTGTCTAGAGTGGCACACTCGTTTAGCACTGTCATGACGTCACCTATCGCCGATTCTGAAACCGGGCTTGTGGAGTAAGCATCAACCAGGACCTTCTTTTGAGAGGTCTTGGCATCCTGCAAAGCCAGGATGAACGGCAGGGTCTTCTTCCGCCTGCGGATGTCGTTTCGCGACGGTTTTCCGATCTCATCGGAATTGCCCCAAATACCAAGGATGTCATCCTTGATTTGAAAAGCCAAACCGAGGCTGCGGCCGTAGTCGCGGAACGCCGTTGTCTTCGCAGCATCATCGCAACCAACTATGGCCCCGGCTTCCAGAGAACAACCTAGCAGCGCTCCGGTCTTTCCTGCCACCATGGTCAGATAGTCGTTCACCGTTATGTCCACTGAGTCCTCGTAGTTCAGGTCGAGGTACTGACCCTCGACGAGGCTGATCGTTGCCTCATCGATAAGCGACTGCAATTGCCGATATTTGGATGGCGTCACTTTGACTCTTCTGAGAGCGCAATTCGCCACCATTCTCATTCCGCTGCCGGCGTTGATCGCCTGTGGTTTTCCCCACACGCTCCACACAGTCGGACGGTGTCTGCGTTCGCGGTCGTCATCCTGTATATCATCATGGATAAGCGAATAGTTGTGCACCAACTCCACCGCGGCGGCGGCCGGAAGAGCGCTCTTGTACTCGCCGCTTAAAGCCTGACAGGAAAGAAGACACATCGTGGGGCGGATAGCCTTGCCGTTGCTGGCTGAGGAAGGACGCCCATCGGCATCGCACCAGCCGAAGTGGTACCGCATCATGTCGTACATGGGCGACCTGCGTTCCGCGAGCACCGCCTTGATCTCAGCCTCGATCTCTGGCTGAAATCGGCTCAGAACCTCAGGGAGTGAGCCCAACTAGACTCTGCCTTCCACGTCAGAGGCGGCGAACGCGCCCGGAAAAGCATCCCGGACCCGCTTCACTATTCCTTCAGCATCTAGCTGGTATCGAAGCCTAAGTAGATCCTGATTACCGTGTTCAATGAAACAGTCCGGGAGACCCAGGCACTCCACGGCAACAGTCATCTTTTTTTGAGCCAACAACTCGACAACTCCCGCCCCGAAACCGCCCGTGACGGAGTTTTCCTCTACAGTCACTATTCTCGGTGTGGTACCAGCTGCCTCCACGATGAGTTCTTCATCCAGCGGCTTGGCGAACCTTGCGTTAATGACCGTCGCCTGAACCCCTTCAAGCGAGAGTCTGTTAGCTGCGATAAGCGAGGGGAAAACTGTGGCCCCAATCGCCAGGATTGTAAGGTCATCACCTCTCCTGAGGACCTCTCCCTTACCGATGGGCAGCATTCTCAACTCCTTGTCGAGGGCAGCCCCCCGTCCTATTCCCCTGGGATAGCGAATCGCCATCACTCGGCCTGAGTTCACCGCCGTGAACAGCAGGTGCTGGAATTCGGCTTCATCCTTCGGTGCAGCTAGGACCATGTTGGGCATGAGCCTTAGAAACGACATGTCAAAAGTGCCCTGGTGAGTCTTGCCATCGTCCCCCACGATCCCCGCACGGTCGATCGCAAACACCACCGGTAAGTTCTGGAGGCAAACGTCATGGATTATCTGATCGAAGGCCCTTTGCAGGAATGTTGAATAGATGGCGACAACTGGAACGAAACCCCCGGTGGCAAGTCCCGCGGCGAGAGTCACGGCGTGCTGTTCGCAGATGCCAACGTCGAACACTCTCTTCGGAAAATCTCGCGAGACCTGGCCCAGCCCTGTTCCGTCGATCATCGCGGCGCTAATCGCCACTATCCGAGGGTCGTCTTTCATCAATCGCGACAGCACCTGACCAAAAATCTGGCTGTAGTTAGGGAGGCCGTCGGAGGCCTCCATGTTGGAGGCGATGCCATGGAATCTGGTCGCGTCAGCCTCCGCCTCGGCGTACCCCTTCCCCTTTTGCGTAATCACATGAACAAGAGTGGGACCTCTTTCGAGGCTCGCTCTGGAAAGGGCAGCCTCAACCTCTTTCTCGTTGTGCCCGTTCACAGGTCCAAGGTACGTAAAACCGAGCTGTTCCCAGAAATTCGGCAGAATCAAACCCTCGAACTGGCTCTTCAGCCTCTTGCTCAAACCCCAGGCGCGGATGCCTCCGGGCAGGCTAGTAATCTGGTCTCGTGCTATCTTCTTGGCCTTCTCGTAACGTCGGTCGAACCGCACCTGATTAAGCAAACGCGAGACCGCGCCGACGCTCGGAGATATGGACATGCCATTGTCATTGAGCACGACAATCACCCTTGTTCTCAGGTGGCCGGCGTGATTGACTGCCTCGAGAGCCATTCCGGTACCCAGTGAACCGTCACCGATGACAGCGATTATATGCTCTGTCCCACCCCTGCTGTCCCGCGCCAGAGCCATCCCGAGTGCCGCGGATACCGAAGTCCCGGCATGACCGGCTCCAAAGGCGTCATGTTCGCTCTCTGATCGGACGGGAAAGCCAGAAATTCCGCCATGAGTCCTCAGAGTGGAAAAATCGCCTTTCCGGCCGGTGAGGAGCTTGTGAGCGTAGCTCTGGTGCCCGACGTCCCAAACGATTTTGTCCTCGGGGCTGTTGAATACACGATGAAGGGCGATCGTCAGTTCGACGACGCCCAGACTCGAGGCAAGGTGTCCGCCGTTTTGAGAGACTGTCTTGATAAGGACCTGGCGGATCTCGTCAGCGAGGTACGACAGTTCGGGACGCGTCAGCGCCTTGAGGTCACCCGGTGAGGCTATTTTCGCGAGGACGTTCTGCATGCCTACAAACTCGAGGATGACTCAAAACCTCGATTGCGCATATGATTTGGAATTACACTATCACATTGCAGCGTTCAACTGTTAATACGAATCGTCCCGCACGAGCCAATTGAAGCTACTGCTGAAGCTGATGCTTAAGCTACTGCTTAACCATCACGAGAAGCATCTTGAAATTGGTTGACGCTTTGAGAGCGTGCGGCCTGTTGGCCGGAAGGACAATGCCGTCACCAGTCTTAAGCTCACGGGCCTTCCCATCTATAGAAATCGAGGCCGACCCTTCGACGATCAGAACCATTGCGTCAAAGGGGGCCTGATGCTCGCTTAGTCCCTGGCCCTCGTCGAAAGCAAAAAACGTCACAGTCCCGGCAGGGCGATCGACCAAGGTGCGACTCACAACGGAGCCACTTTGGTAATTGGCCAGTCCCCCTATTGAAAACACCGTTCCGGGCTCAATGCGCTGGTTTGCTGATTGCATCTGCCACCTCCGATTGATCCGATTCGAGACTCGATTGGATCGCAGCCGATCACCGGGCCAATTGGTTACCCCATTTCTTCCGCAAGGCTAAGTTCAATTGGCCTATTATGTGTATCATGACAGAAACTAACCCTGCAAGGAGTTGGGCGTTATCTATTGTGAAGACAACAAAGGAGGCCCCTGTGAAGCGAAGGATATTTGTCTCGTTGTCGGCGGCAGTTCTGTTAGCGCTCGTCGGTTGTTCGTCGCCGTCAGCATCCGCACAAGTCCTCAAGTCTGACAAGCCAAGAGACACATCGCCTAAGGTCTCTCAAGACGATATGGCAAACCTGGTCAAAGGAAACAATGATTTCGCCGTGGGCCTATACCAGGCCGTACGCACGACCCAGGGAAATATGTTCTTCTCTCCATATAGCGTGTCGGAGGCCATGGCCATGACTCTTGCTGGAGCCAGTGGCCAGACAGAGACAGACATATCGAAAGCGCTCCACTTTTACCTGGACCAGGCAAGACTCCACCCTGCGTTGAATGCGCTCGACATCCTGTTGGCAAGCCGTGGAAAAAACGCCTCAGGAAAAGACGGGAAAGGATTCCGCCTCAACGTCGTGAATGCCGTATGGGGTCAATCGGGACACAATTTCACCAGGCAATACCTGGATACGCTCGCCACTAACTACGGGGCTGGACTAAGGCTCACCGATTTTGCCGGCAAGCCAGAACAGTCGCGGTTAACAATCAACACGTGGGTAAGTGATCAGACAGAACAACGCATCAAAGACCTGATCCCCTCGGGAAGCATCAACGACTTGACCAGACTCGTGCTGACAAATGCCATATACTTCAATGCTGCCTGGGCGACTCAATTCCAAACATCTTTGACAAGCCCCTCAGCGTTTCATCGGCTTGATGGCACTGATGTTATGGTTCCGATGATGCATGAGTCTACGGACTTGGCCTATGGAGAAGGCGACAACTACCAGGCTGTCGCCATTCCCTATGATGGCGGACAACTATCGATGCTTGTGATCCTGCCCAAGGCGACGCAATTCGAGGCCTTTGAGAACTCACTGGATACGGCCGCCCTCCAGCGGATCGCCGGCAGCCTGCAAACAAAGCGTGTAACCCTCACGATGCCCAAGTTCCAATTCGAACAGACCCTCGGGCTTAAGCAAGCACTTTCCAGCATGGGAATGGGTATAGCCTTCACCGATCGTGCGGACTTCTCCGGCATGGACGGGCAGAACGACCTCTTCATCCAGGACGTCCTCCACAAGGCGTTCGTTTCCGTCGATGAAAACGGAACAGAGGCAGCAGCAGCCAGCGCCGTGATTATAGGTACCACCGCTATGCCTGTAGACGTGGCCGAGATGAAGATGGACCGGCCATTCATCTTCCTTATCAGGGACGATGCCACCGGCTCCACGCTATTCATCGGCAGGGTTGCCGACCCGTCCAAGTAGTTCGTGACAACACCGAACAAAAAAGGGACGGGCGGGCTGCAGCCCGCCCGTCCCTTTTTCGAAAGCTACATTTCCTTGTTCTTTAGCAGCCGTTGTGCCAGATACACACTTAAGCCTATTAAAGCGACGGTTACCACTAAAGCAGGCCAGTATGACTTGCTTCCGGTGAACAAAGCATTACCCCAACCCAGCAGTTTCCCGGGCATGTAGTCGCCCACCAGGGGCAAAACGGAGATGACCGCCTGACCGACGAGAACTCCAGCCGAGACTCCCCCAGCAGCCAGTGAGCTCTTGAACATAGACGAGAACATGACGGTGACCGCCAGGCAGAAGACCAGGAACAAGGCAACCAGCAAGTTGAGACCAACGAAGCTGATAACATCAGCCTGCCCAATGAGGACCACGGAGTATACCAGGCAAAAAGCCGATCCCACAGCCAGCGACAAAATGAACGTGGTGCTGACGGCGGTCAACTTGGAAAGGACAAAGGCCAACCTGGTCACTGGCTTGCTGAGAGTAATAACTGCAGTTCCCCGCTGAATCTCGTTTGCCACGCACCCCATGGCTACCAGCACAGCAACCAAGACTCCAATCTGACCTACCGTCCCAGCGTATTCGACCAAAGACTGAACGGCTGTTGGCGGAGGAAGACTGATTTGCATCTGTTCACCGGCCAGCTTGAGCAACTCGGGAGTGTACTTGAGTAAGAGGGGCGTCGTTATTCCAAAGAAAAGGAAAACACTGCCGACGACGATAACACGGTAAGTCTTCAGTTGTTCCCAGAGCTCTTTCTTCAGGAGTGCACCAAAGCCGTTCATCGCGTGGTCTCCCCTTTTACGATCTCAACAAACACGTCCTCGAGGTTAGGCAGCACAAGCTCATAGCGCAAGAGAGTCAGGCCGCTATTAGCAATCATGTGCGGCAATTCGCGCCGGGCATGTTCGATTTCAATGGCACGTACGCTGATTCTTTGCGTGCCGTTCTCCGCCATCAATCTCACGTCGGTGAGCCATGGGAGTTTGCCTAGGGTTTGGGCAAATAGAGAACTGTCCTCAATGAACTCGATTTCAAATGAGGAATGGGCGTATTTCTTTTGGAGAGCTTCCACCGTCGACACTGTGATGAGCCTCCCTTTGTCGATGATGCCCACCAGTTTACAGACGCGTTCAACGTCGGTAAGGATATGCGTGGACATGAAAATAGTCGCCGTCTCACCAAGCCGCTGCACGAGGGTTAGCATCTCGCGTCGCCCGATGGGATCGAGCGCCGAAGTTGGCTCGTCCATGAAAAGGACCTTGGGACTGTTGATCAACGCCTGTGCGATGCCAAGGCGCTGTCTCATCCCCCTTGAATAGCCTCCGACGCGACGCCTGGCCGCCTTCTCAAGCCCCACAATGTCGAGAAGCTTTTCGGCCCGCTTTCTATTCTCAGTTGGAGCCAGGCGATGCAACTCCCCGACAAAGAGGAGGAACTCCATCCCCGTCATCCATGGATAAAAGGCTGGCACGTCCGGCAGGAGCCCGGTCTTTGAGCGGAGGGCCAGGTTGTCACCATCCAGTTTCTCACCAGCTACCCAGGCACGCCCCGACGTTGGTCTCGAAAATCCCGTGAGCAGTCTGACAGTAGTGGTCTTGCCTGCCCCGTTCGGGCCCAGAAATCCAAAGACTGTATTGTCTTCGACCTCGAGGTCGAGTGAGTTCAAAGCCACCACCTGGCCATAATTCTTCGTCAGCCCTTCAGTCTTGATCGCGGTCAACGTTAGCCTCCAGTCTGCCAAAGAGCAAATACGCCAGCGGTCCGATCACGCTCACCAGCACGATAAGCAGTATCCACAGCACTTTGTTGCCGCCGCGTACTCGCTCCCGTCTCACCACGTCGACCAGGGCAATCACCATCAGCGCCACTTCCAGCACGAAGAGTGGCACAAACAAAAGCAACATCCCAAGATTCATCGCGAACTCCTTCGTATATTAGCCCGGCCAGAATCAATATAGGTGCGGCGTAATTCGAGCGCAATCGTCGCTCGTCCAGTTCCGACTGTACTTTATGGTAGGTCTCCACATTCTCTCTGATCGATGCCGCACGTCAGAAACGCACTCTCCAGAGGTATCCATTCGTTGCTCGTACAACCAGGCAAGGGAAAGCAATCGGATGAGCCGTTGGGGGAGGACGGCGATACTTGTCAATTCACATCTGCTTTCGATAGGCGCCTGGGGTGCTTGTTAGACACAGACTAGATTGCGGGACCTCCGTGACGCTCGGCGAGCGTGACGGTCGCTATCTTCTCTTCACTTCCGTGGTGGAAAGCCACCTCCACCCTGTCTCCAACGTCATGGCGCCACAGGTATTTGACCAGTTCTGCCGCCGTATGGATTTCGTTTCCGTCGAATCTGGTGATCATGTCATCAGGTCTGATGCCCGCGCCATATGCAGGGCCGTCACTCTCCGACTCGGTAACGAAGGCTCCATCATTGCACTGGCATTTGAGCCTCTGCGCGACGTCCTGAGTAACGTCCCCCGCCGCTATTCCGAGATATGGATGATGGGACTTGCCGAACTTGACCAGGTCCTCGAAGCAATGCCTGGCAATTGCCACGTTGATGGCAAATCCTACGTTTTGGACACTTGCTACGCCGGCACTGTTGATTCCGATTAGTTCCCCGTTCATGTTGACGAGAGGGCCCCCGCTGTTGCCCGGGTTGATTGCAGCGTCCGTCTGCACCACGTCGTAATGCTGTACACCCGAAACGACGAATGATCGGCCAAGATTACTGACTACCCCCGCGGTCACGCTCAAACCGCCCTCCAACGGAGATAGGCCCAGGGCATGCCCCATGGCGATGACCCAATCACCCATCCTGAGATTACCGGGGTCACCAAACGGCATGGCAGAAAGACTCTGCTCATCTATCTTGAGAACGGCCAGGTCAACCACATCATCGGTCCAGGTGCCGGTAACTTGATAGGTCTTTCTGTTCTCGAGCGTAACATCGACCCGTCTCGCCTGGTCGACCACATGCTTGTTAGTGAGAATATACCCGTCTGAACGAAGGATCACGCCCGATCCGGCTGACAGTATCATCTCGCCTGGGTTCGTTGAAGGAAGCTCAGCGTAAACGTAGACCACGCTTGGAACCACTTTGGCCACAACGTCAGCGTAGGTGCCTTGAGATAGAGGGCCTGTCGAAACGGCCGGGGATGTAGTGACCCCCGGCGGCCTCGTGCATCCGGCAATCAGGATGAGGGCAGCAAACAGAAGCCACGCAAGCCCCCGGTTAGACCATCTCGATAACGAACGGCGCAACGTCAATCCTCCGGCCATTCTCTACGGCCCGCAACAGCGGGGGTAGCCCGCAGCGAACGGGCAACACCGGCTTCCACAGCCACATTAGGCTTTGAAGGTGTCAAAGCACACGATGTCTTCGAATGGCTTCCTCGTTTTGGGCCGCCCATCCGCAGCCGGAAAACCCAGTGTGAGCAGGGCCACCACTTCACACGAGTCCGGGATCATGAGCGCCGCTCTCACCATGTCCTGACGGAACGCGCCGATCCAGCAGGTCCCAAGACCAAGTTCAAAGGCGGCGAGGGTGATATGATCGACCACGATGGAAACGTCAACTGGGTGTGCCGGAACGCCGCACATCATCATGCGGGAAGGGGAGGTCCCGACCGCGGCGATGAGGACTGGGGCCTCTGCCACATGCCGCTGATTGCCGCTCGCCTCAGCCAGCTTCTTTCTCAACGCGGGATCTCTGACGACGACGAGTTTCAGTTCCTGCCGATTCCCGCCGGTGGGAGCCATCATGCCTGCTTCCAGCACTTTGCGCAGGGTATCGTCCGGAACCGGAGTGCTCTTGTAGTCACGGATACTCTTCCGGTTGTTGATAGCCTCGATAACGTTCATCACCTTCTCCTAACCCTTTAAGACCTGATAGAGACGAGCGATGCTCATCTTCTGGACCTGGGCCATGCGCTCGTTAACGGGGAAGCCGGGAAATAGCGACACCGTGCTCTGGGCTTCTTCGAGATTGAGCCCCTTCTTCAATGCAGTCTGCACGGCATCAATTGCACCCTGCACGATTCCGATCATTACGTTGAGGTATGCCTTTTCCGCGACCGGGCCGTGACCGGGCACGATCTTGTCGATATCAAGCCTCTGCATCTTCTTAAGCGATTCAACCCAATCAAAAGGCAACGCCTGATGCATAAAGGGGGGAGTGCCGTTCGTGACGTTGTCGGAGCTGAAGACAACCTTCTCTTCGGGTACGTACACCGCAACCTGATATGGGCTATGGCCAGGCAAATGAATTAGCTCAAACGTGTGACTCCCCAGATGGACCTTAAGATCTGTCGATAGCGTGATTGAGGCTGGTCGATACTTGAAGCCGTCCGGGAGAACGGCGTTGGGGTCGGTACGTCTTAACATTTCGCGGTACTGGTCGACCGATGCCTCGAGGACGGCTTTCCTCGTGCCTTCGTGGGCGATCACCGGAGCGTCGAAAAACCACGCGCCGGACACATGATCGACGTGGGGCTCAGTGTTGATAATGTACCGAAGATGGCCCAAGTTTAGCTATTTCATCTTTCAGGACTGAGGCGTCGGCGGGAAACATAGGGGTGTCGACCATCACGACTCCCTCTGAAGTCACCACCAGACTGTTGTTGCATCCTCGGCCAGTGATGTTGGCATAGACGCTCGAGGTAATTCTGTCCATGAACCCTCCTGCAGGCAAAGCGTTAACACTGTAGGTACTCCGAAGGAAAGTGTCAAGGACAAATGGATGCGATCAACCGAAAGCCTGAGGCGATATGGAGAGCCTCTGCCGAAGAGCCTCTGCCTCGGACGCAATGCGTCCGAGGCAGAGGGATAAGACTGGTTAGGCTAATAGCCCATGGACTTCTTAAGGTCCTGGTCCAGCCAGACCCATGGCGACCAGGAGGCCACAGTGCCGTAGCTTACAAATGACTCACCGGAGTAGTTCTTAAGCCATGGCCACCAGAGGTTGACTGGAGCCCGTTTCACACGGGGTATCTGGTATGCCTGGCCGCGGAGGTATATCGACATCGTCCTCATGTCTTTCATGGCAAGGTGCAGATCGGTGATGGCATCCGTTCTCATCTGCGTCAGGGCAGCGAGTACCACCGGGTCGTCCACCTCGCTCATATTAGCACTCTTGCCGTAGAGCGTTGCCGGGGCGTAGAAGATGGCAACCGGAGAGCCTCCATAGATGGTGGCCTCTGGTTGTTGGTGTTGTCTCTGGATGTTGGCTACGACGCCTGCTTCCTTCACATCCAGGCTCATCGTGATCCCAGCCTTGGACCACATGTTGGCCAGGACCTCGTAGTAGTCCTGTTCGCCGGCGACGCCGGAGTTCACCAGCGCCGTCATTTTGAAGCCGTTGGGGTAGCCGGCATCGGCTAGAAGCTTCTTGGCCTTGTCAGGACTGTATATGTAGAGGTCTCTCACTGTCTGAGGGACATCAGGGTCGCTGTTATTGACATAGAGATCTTCGTAGCCCTTCACCTTGGGGAATGGCCACGTCTCGATCTGTCCGACACCACCAAGTAGGGTGTTCTTTATGGTGTTGAAATCGGTGGCCATCATAAGGGCTTGACGCACCCTCACATCGTTAAACGGAGCCCGGTCTGACCTCAGTTGGACTTCGCCGGCGTGTGGAATGGTTCCTTCGGCCTGCTTCACAGCGGGGAGCGCCTTTGTCAGAGTTGCTAGCGGTCTCCCACTGTTCTCCCGTCAGACCAAACTGGTCGATCTTTCCGGTTCGCATGGCAGCTTCACGAGTGGAGCCGTCCGGGATGATGAGGTACCTGAGTTCATCTATGTATGGGAGTTGGTTTCCCTTCCCCGGGCCAATCGGGTCCTTCAAATAGTAGTTTGGATTCCTCTTCAAGGTGGCGACACTTCCGCTGACGAAATCGGTCAGCATGAAAGGCCCGGTCCCGACGTTGTTATGCCAGTCCGAAAGGCTGCCGTATTTCTGCACGACCTCTGGAGGTTCAACGCGGCCGTACATACCCATTCGCGCTATGGCAGTCACCAGGGCATTTACGGGGAGGTTTACCGTGACCTCCCAGGGTCCGGTCTTTGTGAACTTGGCCGCATTTAGCTCAGGGTTTGCCTTCGCAATATACGCCCTTGGGTCAGTGCAAAGCTGTTTCAGCGAAAACAGCACGTCATCAGCCGTCATCTGACGGCCGTTAACAAGGACACTCGCCGGGCTGTTCGGATTGAGCGCGAATTTAACGCCTTGCCGTACCGTGTAGACTACGGTACCCGTTCCGTCAGCGTTAGCTTTCCAGGACCATTTCTCGGCGGACCGGCCATCCATCAGTGGCCACAGGTCAAAGTGGCCACCCCAGTCCGTATCACTGGTTCCGTAACCTCCGGCAGGGCCCTTTGTCCAATCGCCCCACCAGATCGGTTCGTTGGTAATGCCATACACCGCATTAGGAACAGCCGATGAGAGAACGACGCTGTCCCAGCCCTGAGTCAGGTCGGTGGGAAGGGAAAGCCTCAAGATGCCGCCGTACTTTGGTGCCTGAGCGGCCGGTGGGGCCGTTGTGGTTGGAGGTTTCGTCGTGGGTTGGGATGTGGTGGTCGGAGGAGCCGAAGTCTTTGCGGGAGTAGTTGTTGTGGCAGAGGGCCCGCAGGCACTCAGGAGGAATATGCCAGCCAGTAACACCGAAAACATTGCATACAACAGGTTTCTTCTCAAATATTGCTCCCTTCTAAAATATTCAACCCAATTCGGTAACAGACTTCACATGGACAGCCTCCTCGGCTAGAAGCTCGTTCAAAGGGAATATCGAGGCGCACAATAGCACGCACATTGCACCCTGTCAACTGGAATCATTCTGCCTTGGCTTCAATGTCCCACTGGCCAAACATGAAACAAAAAGGGGGGCTGGTTGCCCAGCCCCCCCTTGGATCGCTATAGAGGTCACGAAGGAATCTTACTTGCCGGTCATCTGAGCTTTGAGTGCCTGATCTACCCAGATGTACGGCAGATATGCCTTGCCCGCGCCCTCGCCGAAGTAGTCCTTGATCCAGGGTTGCCATATCCTGTTGGAATAGTCGGCCGGGGTCGGGACGAGGAAAGCCTGGCCGAGAATGTAGACATTGGCATCCTTGTGGACTTTATCAGCAGCGGCGAAGTCGACGTTAATGTACTTGTTCTCGTCCTGGTAAGCCTTTTCGATCACCGGATCGCTGCCAACCGGGTCGTCGACTGAGCTGATATTGTAGCTGTTGCTGCCGCGGAAATAGCCGAAGCTGTAGCGGACGAACAGCGCATTGTCGCCGCCAGCGTTGCGGGTCATCATCATCTGATCATACTGGCGGTTCGTCCAGAGCGTCTGGAAGACGACGCTTTCTTTGATCTGGATCTCGACGTCGACTCCGACTTTCAACCACTGGTTCTTAATGATCTGCGCCATATCAGAAGCTTGGCTACTCGAATCAATGGTCAAGGTGGTCTTGAAGCCGTTGGGGAAGCCGGCGTCCTTGAGGAGTTGCTTGGCCTTATCAGGGCTGTAGGTGTAAAGTGCCTGCACGTCGGCCGGCAGCTTGTCTATCGGCGTGTAGCACGACGGAAAGAGGGGACTCGACGGGCTGGCAAGAATCTCAGCGTCTCCGCCGAATTGTCCGTCCTTGATGCTCTTCATGTCAGTGGCCATCATAAGCGCCTGGCGCACCCTGATATCCTTGAAGGGCAGGTCGGGCTTATCACGTCGGAAACCAATCTGCAAGGGCAAATTCATTATCCTGTAGTTCTTGATCTGAGGGTTGGTCTTTTGCAGGCTAGCCCAATCCTCGCGGGCGACGTTCCCGCCCAGGCCAGGAGCCCCTACGTCGACCTTGCCTGTTCGGTAAGCTGCAAGCTGGGTCGAAATGTCGGGGATTATAAGCGTCTTAAGCGTCTCGGCATAGGGAAGCTGATCACCCTTGCCGGGCCCGATCGGGTTCTTATCCCAGTAGTTGGGATTCCTGGTCTCCAGGAGGAAGCTGGCATCGACCCAGTCTGTTATGAAGTACGGGCCTGTTCCAACCTGGACCTTCCAATCGTTGTTCGTGCCGTACTTGGCCAGCCACTCTCTCGGCCAGATGAACTGGCCGCCGCCACCACCCATCATCCACAGATAGGCGGTGCTCGCAGACACTGGCGTGTGAACCGTTACCTGCCACGGCCCCGACTTCTCGATGGTCATATTCTTTTCGAGGTTAGGCTCAAACAAGGCAGAGGCTGACGTTGGCGTGTCACGAAGATACTCGAAGCTGGCCACGAAATCATCGGCCGTCATCTCGCGCCCGTTGACCAAATCGGAGCCTGGGTTATTGGGAGCTTTGGAGTAATGCACTCCCTGGCGTATGTCGAGAACCCAGGTAGTGGGATTGGGAGTAGCCCATTTCGTTGCGAGGCAGCCAATGACGTCTGGCGTCATCGCCGTCGCCCCATTTGAGTAATCGACCGTGCCGCCGTTGGCGATCGAAATCGTCCGGTCGAAATACGTGACCTGCTCCCACAATCCGTAGTGGCCCGCAAAACGATTGCTGACAGCCGCCCCGAAAATGGTGATGTTGGTCAGACCAACCATGTTGATTGTCCCGCCATATTGCGGCTTGTTGGATGCTGCTGGCGCAGTGGTGGTCGGCTTGGGCGCCGTGGTGGTGGCAGTGGTAGTGGCCGGGGAAGTGGTCTTTGTCGGGGTGGTGGATGTTGCTGACGGGCCGCACGAGATGAGTAACATGAGTGCGGCCATGGCAAGGCCGAGCCCTGCCAATGGAACCCTTTTTACCATTCTCTTTCCTCCCTATTATTTACGCACACTAAAGCGGAACGCTTCCGCAGGAAGAACGGTCAAAAATAAAGGGACTTGTCCCAGAAGCGGAAACTAGTTTACTACACCTTAAGCAATCCCGCAAGGCCACTGGCTGAGTCTAAGCCCGGTCTACTCCGACTTGCGTGACGGGCAGCTTTGTCGTTAGCGAGCGACCGAGGCAACCCACAATGCCTATTAGACCGGTATAGGTTGCCCAAAAAAGAAGGGGGGCTGGGAAACCAGCCCCCCCCCGGTGGATCGCCATACAATCAGCAGAAGTCTTACTTGCCAGTCATCTGGGCCTTGAGTGCCTGATCTACCCAGATGTACGGAATATACGCCTTCGCTGCGCCTTCGCCAAAGTAGTCCTTGATCCAGGGCTGCCATATCCTGTTGGAATAGTCCGCTGGGGTCGGAACGAGAAACGCCTGGCCAAGAATATAGACGTTGGCATCTTTATGAACTTTATCAGCAGCCGCGAAGTCAACGTTGATGTATTTGCCTTCATCCTGGAACCACTGTTCGATCTTCGGGTCGCTGCCCGGAGGATCATTGACGTAACTGATGTTGTAGCTGTTCGTGCCGCGGAAATAGCCGAAGCTGTAGCGGACGAATAGCGCATTGTCGCCGCCGCAATTGCGGGTCATCATCATCTGGTCGTAGCTGCGGGTCGTCCAGAGGTTCTGGAAGACGGCGGCTTCCTTGATCTGGATATCGACGTCGACTCCGACCTTGATCCACTGGGCTTTGATTATCTGGGCCATATCAGAAGCTTGGCTACTCGAATCAATGGTCAAAATGGACTTGAAGCCGTTGGGGAAGCCGGCGTCCTTGAGGAGTTGTTTGGCCTTATCAGGGCTGTAGGTGTAGAGCGCCTGAGTTTCAGGTGGCAACTTGTCAAGCGGAGTGTAGGTAGAGGCGAAGAGGGGGCTCGACGGGCTGGCAAGAATCTCAGCGTCTCCGCCGAACGTCCCGTTCTTAATTCCGGTCATATCGGTCGCCATCATGAGAGCCTGGCGCACTCTGATATCCTTGAAGGGCAGGTCAGGCTTATCGCGCCTGAAGCCGATCTGCAAAGGCAGGTTCATTATCCTGTAGTTCTTGATATCAGGGTTGGTCTTGTGCAGGCTATTCCAATCCTCGCGGGCGACATTCCCGCCCAGACCTGGCGCCCCGATATCGGCCTTGTTTGTTCGGTAAGCTGCAAGCTGAGTCGAAATGTCGGGGATTATCAGGGTCTTAAGCGTGTCGGGGTAAGGAAGCTGATCACCCTTGCCGGGCCCGATCGGGTTCTTATCCCAGTAGTTGGGATTCCTGGTCTGCAGGAGGAAGCTGGAATCGACCCAGTCTGATATGTAGAACGGGCCTGTTCCAACCTGGACGCGCCAGTCGTTGTTGGTGCCGTACTTGGGAAGCCACTCCTTGGGCCAGATGAACTGGCTGCCGCCACCGCCCATGATCCAGAGGTAAGCCGTCCCGGGATCCTTTGGCGTGTGTACCGTCACCTGCCAGGGCCCCGTCTTCTCCACCGTCATCGCCTTTTCCATCTGTGGATTGGCCACTGATGCCCATGAGGAAGGCGTGTCGCGGATGAACTCGATGCTGGCAATGACATCGTCAGCGGTCATCTCACGCCCGTTGACCAAATCGGAGCCGGGGTTGTTCGGAACCTTGGAGAAATGCACGCCCTGGCGTATGTCGAGAACCCAGGTGTTCGGATCGGGTGTTGCCCATTTCGAGGCCAGAGCTCCCACGACGTCAGGCGTCATCGCCGTGGCCCCGTTTGAATAATCAAGCTTGCCACCATTAGCGATCGAAAGCGTCCGGTCGAAGTACGTAATCTGCTCATACAATCCGGAATGGCCTGCGCCACGGTTGCTGACTGCCGCGCCGAAAATTGTGATGTTAAGCAGGCCGACCATGTTGATCGTGCCGCCGTACTGCGGCTTGTTTGACACTGCAGCTGTAGTGGTCGGCTTTGGCGCCGTAGTGGTGGCAGTGGTAGTTGCCGGGGAAGAGGTCTGTGCCGGGGTGGTGGATGTTGCTGACGGGCCGCACGAGATGAGTAGCATGAGTGCGGCCATGGCAAGGCTAATCCCTGCCCATGGAACCCTTTTTACCATTCTTTTCCCTCCTTCGAATTGCACACAATAAGCGGAACCTTCCGCAGGAAGAACGGTCAGAAGAAAGGGCTTGTCCCCCGATTTGACTGCGAGTTTACTACGACAGACCTCCGATTGCAATACCCGAAAAAGGGGAAGGACTCAGCCCGCATGCGGGCTGAGTCCTTCCAAACTCAAATTATAAGACTATTGTTGGCTATTTGCCCATGGTCTTTTTCAGGTCCTGGTCCATCCAGACCCATCTGTTCCATCCCCACGGATTGAGGATGCCAACAGCAAGCTCGCCATGGTAATTCTTCAGCCAGGGCCACCAGAATGTGGTGCGTGCCTCAGCCGGGGTGTTAATGACGTAAGCACCTTCGTAGATGATCTGCGATAGCTGCTTGTGAATCTTGGACACCTCAGCATCCTGGTTGTTGCCGAACGCGTCCATCATCTTCATGCGGCCTTCGCCGAGGCGGGGGTCCGTAATGTAGCTCAGGTTGTAGCCGCCGCCAACGCCGTATGAAGAAACCATATAGCGATAGGTGCCGGAACTGGCGGTGCTGGCGAAGAACATGTCGTCGTAGTTGCGCGCGTTCCACCGGTTATTGTAAACACCCATTTCCACGAGTTGGATATTAAGATCGACGCCGATCTTCGACCACTGCTGCTTGAGGATCGACAGATAGTCCGAATTCCAGGTAACGGTGCTGGTCGTCACAACGGTCGCCTTGAAGCCATTGGGGAAGCCGGCGTCCTTGAGGAGTTGCTTGGCCTTTTCAGGATTGTACTTGTACATATCCTGTACCTCGGCCGACGCTTCAGACAACGGGAGGTAGGCAGAGAGAACGTCGTCCATAGGCGTGATCGGGAACGTCGGGTACTTGGCCCTGCCCTTCATGAAATCCTTGGTGATTGTGGCGTAGTCAGTCGCATAGACCAGGGCCTTGCGAACCCTCACGTCCTTGTAAGGAAGGTCCTGCTTGTCGGTCCTCATGTACACCTGCCAGGCACTCGCCGGAATGAAGTCTTTGTAGCTGATCTCGGGATTGGTCTTCTTCACACTGTCCGCGTCATCGGCTTGAATGTAACTTCCGTTAATATGGTCGATCTTGGCAGTGCGAAGAGCTGACAACTGGGTTGATGTATCCGAGATGATAACGAACTTCATCCCATCGAGATAAGGAAGTCGGTTGCCCTTGCCCGGGCCTATCGGATCTGTGTCCCAGTAGTTGGGGTTCTTGGCGAAGGTCACCGAACTCGCAGGAACGTAGTCGGTCAGGAAGAAGGGGCCGGTGCCATGGGCAGTCTTCCAGTCCTTCATGTTGCCGTATTTGTCAATGACCTCTTTGGCGACAACGCCAGACCAGTCAACGATGATCTGGGCTATGTTGTAGATTGAGTCCGGGTCGTTGGGGACTTCAAGGTCGACGGTGTACTTATCAACGGCCGTGAACTTCATCGCCTTCATCATCGCTGCATGCGGGCCGTTAACGTACGACGTGGGCTCCTGGCGTTGTCTGTCGTAGCTGTAGACAACATCCGTCGCCGTGATTTCGCGACCGTTGGTCAGCTTCGAAGCTTCGTTGTTGGGATTGACGGCGAATTTGATGCCGGGCCTGACCTTGAATACCCAGTGGTAAGGGGTCAGTATTTGCCAGCTCTCGCACACTGAGCCAGTCTTGCTGTCCCAGTTGTAGATGCCATCGAGGATCCAACCGTACTTGTTGCTGCCGGCTGGACCTAGCGTCCAATCGCCGTTCAGCATTTCGTCCTCGGTGAGCTTGGTCGTCCACGCGAACCAGGGGGCGTAAAATGCCTCGTCAAAACCCATGACGTCCTGGTTGACGAGATAGCGCGCCGTGCCTCCGTATTTCGGAACGTTTGCGCTGGTAGCAGGTGCCGTGGTCTTTACGGGTGCTGTTGTGGATGCCGCTGTGGTTGTCGCTGTGCTGCTGGGTGGCTGAGAGGTTGTGCTTGTCGCGGCTGGCCCTGCGCAGGCCGACAAGACTCCGCCGAGCATCGCCACTATAGCGAGCCCGCCCCACAGCCGTTTGGGGTTAGTCAACATGGTCCTCCTTTTAGACTCCTACAAAATGAACCGCTAACTTAACGTGCGCACAACTCTCAACCGAGCGAACCCTCAATCGCTACGAGGCTCCAGCCGAAACCCGGCTGGAGCCTCGTACAAACTGGTGAAAACCTACTTGCCCAGGGACTTTTTCAAATCCTGGTCAATCCAAATGTATTTGTTCTCCTGGTACTCATTGATGATGCCGGCGCTCAGCTCACCATGATAGCCCTTGACCCACGGCCACCAGAAGGTAATCCGGTTCTGGACAGGGGTGGGGATAACCCAGACCTGGCTGAGCAGATAAGGCATGAAATCTTTGTTTACCTTGTCGCAGGCAGCGTCATCACCCTTGCTGAAAAGATCCAGCATGGTGTCGCGAGCCTGAATGGCCTTTAGATCGTTAACGTAACTCAGGTTCCAACCGGCGCCGGCACCCGTGTAGTTGGTCGCACGGCGGTAGGTGCCTGAACTCGCCATCAAACCGTAGAACAGGTCATTGTAGTCCCTTGCATTCCAGCGGTTGTTGTAGGCGACGAATTCGAGAGGTTGGAGAGTCAGATCGACGCCCACCTTCGCCCACATCTGTTTGATGATAGACAGGTAGTCAGAGTTGAACGAACCGGTGCTGTCGTACATGATGCTGGATTTGAATCCATTGGGGAACCCTGCATCAGTCAGAAGCTGCTTGGCCTTGGTCGGGTTGTACTTGTACAGGTCCTGAACATCAGCAGGTGCCTGGTCCAGGGGAAGGTACGCCGAGGCGAAGTCCGGCATTGGGGTGATCGGCCAGGACTGCTTCTGCGCCTGACCGGCAAGGAAGTCCTTGACTATCGAGTCAAAATCTGTGGCATACATCAGCGCCTGGCGGACCCTCAGATCCTTGTAAGGAAGGTCCTGCTTGTCGATTCTCATATTGATGTGGCTGGGATTCTGCGGAATAAAGGCCAACTCATTGAGGCCGGTAGTGCTCTTCTTCAAGTTCTGCCCGTCATCCCAGGTGAGGCTCTGCAGCAGGTCGATCTTGCCGGTGCGCATGGCAGACAGCATCGTCGAGGTATCCGGAATGATCAGCATTTTTACGCCGTCAGCATAGGGAAGCCGATTGCCCTTGCCGGGTCCGACGGGGTCGGTCTGCCAGTAATTTGGGTTCTTGATGAACGTGGCAGAACTGTTGGAAACGAAGTCAGTCAGGAAGAAAGGGCCGCTTCCAACGGAGTTGCGCCAGTCGCGGAGGTCGCCGTATTTGTCCACGACCTCTTTGGGCACGATGCTACACCAGTCGACGAGATAGGCGGCGAAGTTGTACGCGTCGGCGGGTGCGCAGGTGACATCGACTGTGTACTTGTCAACCAGAGTCACTTTCGCACCGGCTACGAACGACGGTGCCGCTGTCTTCCAGTAGGAAGTTGAAATGGTGAACATCCGGTTCATGGTGTAGTAGACGTCATTGCCAGTTAACTCGCGGCCGGCAACCAGCTTGCTGGCTTCGGAGTTCTGGTTCAGACCAAAGTGAATGCCTTGCCTGATTTTGAAGATGATGTGGCCAGGCTCCGGAATCTGGTAACTCTCAGCAACCGATCCGACTTTGCTGTTCCAGGCATAATTGCCGTTGGAAAGCCACGAATAGGTATTGTCTCCGGCAGGTCCCTTGGCCCAATCGCCGGTAAGGGGCTCGTCATGGGTGAGGTGGTTGGTCACAGTGAAGAACGTTGCCTGAAAACCTTCGTCGAAACCGAGGATGTCCCCGGCTCGGGCGATGGTGATGGTTCCACCGTATTTCGGCGTGGTTGCCGAGGGAGGGGTAGTGGTTGTACCAGGCTTGGTGGTGGCGGCGGTTGACGACGGAGGGGTGGTAACAGGCTTAGTGGTTGCGGTTGTAGAAGTTGCCGGGCTGGAGCATGAGGCCAGGATGCCTATCGCTGCCAGCAGTGAAATTGGAATAAACCATTGCTTGATCCTTGGCATTCGTCCTCCTGAACGATATGAAATACCTTATACGACACATTAGATTCGTTTAGCCTTGTGATACTAACATCGTAGGATTCAAGTGTCAATGTACTTTTGGCGTATAGGAACTGCGTTCGAGTGCTCGAAATACGTCAGGTGAACAGTGCAAACCTAACCACAATGCCTGGACAAGGAAGGGGCTCCAGCCTGTCCGGCTGGAGCCCCTTGCAAAGCCCGCTGATATGTCTTGGGGTCTAATGGCCCAGAGACTTCTTAAGATCCCGGTCGATCCAGGATGACATTATCCATCCCCATTCGTTGATGATGCCGGAGCTGAGCTCCCCGTGATAGCCCTTCAGCCACGGCCACCAGAATGTATGCTGGTTCCGCACGGGCGTCGGTACCACCCAGGCTTGCCCTAAGACGTACGGCATGAAGTCTCGATTCACCTTGTCACACCCGGCGTCATCACCCGCATTGAATAGCGCTACCATCTGATCCCGGGCGGCAACCGCCTTGGGGTCGTTGACCCAGCTGACGTTCCATCCGACCCCGGTGCCGACGTAGTTGGTGGACCTGCGGTAGGTACCTGAACTCGCCATTCCGGCATAGAACGTGTCATTGAAGTTCCTCTGTGCCCAGATCGTGTTGTAGACGGCGAATTCGACTGGCTGGAGGGTCAGGTCAACATTCACTTTCGCCCACATCTGTTTGATGACAGACAGGTAGTCGGCATACCCTGCGCCAAAAGGGATCAACCAAGTACAACGTTCTCCCTCGGTCGCAATGCTAGTCTCCCAGCATCATGCCGTGAGGAGAAGCCATCCCGGCTGAATCGTAAGCGCTCTCCATAATGCGGTTGAGAAAGGAGGCTAGCAGGACTTTTTCCGAAGCCTCAAGACAGGAAAAACCTCGACGAACCGAATCACGAGGAACTACCTCGAGAACTGCCTCTCCCTTAGTCGTCGAGAGGATCCGGTAGACCCCGATGGTCGCGGCGCGTCCGCTGTTTTCTCAGCAAACCCTGCTTGGCCATCCTATCAACTAGGGCGGATATGGAGTTGTGCTTTCGCTGGCTCATTTCTACGATGCGGTTTATCGTCGTGGATCCACCGGCAGAGTGTATTATGTCAAGCACAAAGGCCTGCTCCGGGGTGAGTCCGAACCTGGACAACTCAACTTCGCGGTCGCGAAACATCATGTAGCGGGTGTGATCCAGGAGTCTCCATAGCGGAAAATCGCCACTTTCTTTCTCATACGCGTTTGGGTCGCCGTCGCCCATTTGTCCCTCCAAAGCACACTGTATTGTAATCGCTCACCGTTCGATCAGTCCCTGTCGCAGGTGAGAAGGCTCCGAGTGTTAGGATTTTGTCATAGCGGAAGTCATGCTGCAAGTCCACGAAAATTCGGACGTCGACGAGACCGCGTTGACTGAGCCAAGGGCTGACTGATAATATCTTGCCCGACATTCCGACCAGTTCTAGGAGGATTCCCTATGGCCAACTTCGACATCCCGGACACTTTCAATTTGGGCGCTTTCCTTACCGATAGGCACATCGTGGAAGGGAGAGGCAAGCACACAGCCATCTATTACGAAGATGAGAAGATCACCTATTCTCAATTGGTGGCCAACGTCAACCGGACTGGAAACATGTTCAAGAGCCTTGGACTGGACATTGAGAACCGCATGGTGATGTTGCTTCCAGACAGTCCCTGAGTTCTTTTATTGTTTCCTGGGCGCCATGAAGATCGGCGCAGTGCCGGTGGCGGTAAACACCCTGGCTCTACCAAAGGACTTCGCCTATTTCCTGAATGACAGCCGGGCCAAGGTGCTGGTGGTGCAGGACAGCCTCATCGCCAAGATCGACAGTGTCAGGGGAGACCTCAAGTTTCTCAAACAGACGGTGGTGGTCGGTAAGGCGCCGGCTGGTGCGCTGAGCTATTCCGAGTTGGTAAAGAAGGAATCCGACAAGCTCGACGCTGCTCCCACGTCCAAAGACGACGTTGCCTTCTGGATGTATACGTCTGGAACGACGGGCACTCCCAAAGGTGTTGTCCATCTTCACCACGACCTGCTGCACTTCCTGCCTCCCTATTGCGAAAATGTATCGCGCATCACAGAGGACGATATCGTCTTCACCACCTCCCGCATGTTCTTTTCCTACGGACGAAACAACTCGTTCGATTCGCCGTTGCTGTACGGCGCGGCCGTTGTGCTGTATCCCGATTGGCCGGACGCAGAGAAGGTGTTTCAGATCCTCGAGAGGTACCGGCCCACGATATTCGTCAGCGTGCCCAGTTTCTACGCCTCCATGCTCCGCGAACTCGATAAGACCAAACGGAAATTGGACCTTTCCTTCATTCGAGTATGCACCTCTTCGGGCGAACCGTTGCCCAAGGGATTGTTCGACCGGTGGAAGGCGAGGTTCGGACTGGACATCCTGGACGTTCTCGGCAGCACTGACGCTGGAGGTTCGTACCTGGGCAACTGCGTAGGAAAAGTCAAACCGGGCAGCTCAGGAGTCATCTTCGGGTGGGTTCCAGGCCAGGTTGGTCGGACCGGAGGGGAAAGACGTTGCAGATGGCGAAATCGGCACGCTGTGGCTGAACAATGACGGAACGGCACCTTACTATTGGAATAAGCATCAGCGAAGCAAACAGGTCTTCCAGGGTGAATGGTTCAACACCGGCGACCGTTTTCACAAGGATGAGGATGGCTTCTACTGGTACGAAGGACGGGAAGACGAGATGCTCAAGGTTAGTGGGCAGTGGGTCTCACCTTTGGAGATCGAAGCCGCACTCAGTCAGCATCCCGCCGTCTCCGAAGTGGCAGTCATAGGGGCACCCGACGATCAGGGGCTGGTCCGGCCAAAGGCATTCGTCGTCCTCAGAGAGGGAAACACGGGCTCTCCGGAGTTGGAAAAGGAGATGATCAACTTCGTACGTGACAGGATCGCTCACTTCAAGGCTCCTCGCTGGATCGAGTTCGTCAACGACATGCCGCGTACCGCAACGGGGAAATTGCAGAGGCACAAGCTGAAGTAGTCACCACCTGGGCCGTAGTTCTCGGTGCTGGTTACCAACTATACACTATACACGTGACGCTAGCGCAAATGGAGTGGGAAGATGCCAGATAAACAATCAATGTACCTCGTTCCGGAGGAATTACTCGGACACCTGACCGCAACGCAGCTCAGGCACCTTAAGAAGAGGGTGGTCGCGGCCAACCGCGCCATGGGGTACTGGTATCAGCAAATGGGTCGGGACTGCTCTGGGATGACCGCCGGGCATGTTTCGGCCCGGGTACCGGGCACAAACACTTTCATCACCAAGGGCCGTTCGCCTGATCGCGATCTGATGTCTGAGGTAACCCTTCAGACAATCGTCCAGATAGACATCACAACTCGTGGCAAGGTTGCCGGCGAGACGGAAGTGGCTACCATGGGCGAGATCGAACTTCACGCCTGCGTCTACGAGGCGAGACCCGACGTCGTTGCGGTCTGTCACGCACACGCCGACTATACCATTCTTTGCGGGCAATTCGGCCTGAAATTGAAAGCCTTCAGCATGGAGGGACTCAACTACGTCACAAACGGCTACGGAGTCTACGATAAGCCGTACATGATCGCCTCCTCGGAAACGGGGATCCCTATGGCCAAGGCGCTGGGCAACTATAGCGCCGTCCTCCTTGCCGGTCACGGAGCGACCACTGTGAGTACCAGGGGGCCGGAAGAGAGCATCCAGAGCATGATCAACCTGGAAGAGCTCTGCAAGAAGAACTGGCTCGCTTTCAGTGCCGTGGGCAAAGACTACGAGAAATACGCCTTCAGCGAGGAAACGATACGGGAGGCCAGGAGACTGAACAGCTCAATGTTGGAACGTTACTCGACACCTGGCAAGGACCTTACCAGGGACCAGTGCTACTACAACGCGGCCATGGTCAGGCACATACCGGAATCAATCGAATAGCCCGTACATCGAGAGTTCTCGCACAAGTGGCCCGGACACGAAGACCTGTCCGGGCCACTCTCTTTTCCAGGATCGGAGAGCGACACTCTCAGATTGAGTAGCCCGCAGGCACGATGCTAGAATGCTTCCAAGAGGTACCAATTGGTCGCACAATCACGCCCCTTCGAACGCCCGGATATCATCCGCCCGCCCAGCGAGAGGCTTAGCTATTTTCTCCCGCTCACCAGCGGCTGCTCAAACGCCTCGTGCAACTTCTGCCAGTTCTATGGCTCCAAGCTCCGCATAAGGCCGCCGGAGGAAGTAAAAAGGGAGATCGATGCGCTGGCTCTTTATGTAAAGACGAGAATGCGGATGCTAGGCATTCCTGAGATCGTATATGACATTGCCAGCGGGTGGGACGGGAAGGGGATATTCCTGCAGGACGGGGACGCGCTCGTTTACCCCTATCCCCAACTGCTTGACGTTTTAACCTACCTTAACGAGCGATTGCCTTTTGTTGAGCGCGTCGCCAGCTACGCCACGGCTGCCGATGTCTTGAGAAGGACACAAGAGGAACTCGAGAACCTGCGAAAGCTCAAACTGGGGATACTCTATATCGGCCTGGAAAGTGGCGATGACGAGGTCCTTAAAAGAATCGCCAAAGGAGTTGAATCGGCGAGCATGATCGAGGCTGGAAAAAGGGCAAAGGCCGCCGGGATCCTTACGTCTGTGACGGTGATTCTGGGCATCGCCGGAAAGGCAGGAAGCGATCGACACGCCAGAGAGACAGCAAGGGTTCTCACAGAGATGGACCCCAACTTCGTGGGTGCGCTCACCACGACCCTGGTTCCGGGCACGCCCCTGTATGCAGAGGCCAGTTCAGGAAAATTCGAACCGCTGACTCCATTCGAATCACTCCGCGAACTCGCGGCGATAGTAGAACAAGCCACGTTCACCAACTGTTTTTTTTCGTCAATGCACGCGTCGAATTACTTCTCGATCAGGGGCCGGCTTCCCCAGGAAAAGGATAGAATGCTTGCTCAACTCAAAGCCGTTGTAGAACGGGCCGACTCATCTTTGTTAAGGCCCGAGTTCTTGCGTGGACTGTAGGGCATCGGAGAAAGCGTTGAAGAGAACCAGATTGGGCAAGACCGGAATCGAAGTGACGGAGCTTTGTCACGGCACCCTCATACTCGGACCTTTGCAGGCGAACCTTACCCCCGAAGACGGAGCCAAGGCAATAAGGAAGAGTTATGAGTTGGGTGTGAACTTCTACGACACTGCGCAGGGTTACCGGACCTACCCGCACCTCAAGATGGGGCTCGCAGGGGTGCCGGAGAGTACGGTCGTCATCGCCAGTAAGAGCCATGCGGTTTCCAGGGACCAGATGCTTCGAGATATCGATGAATGCCTCACGGAGCTCGGCCGCTCCTATATCGACATATTCCACATGCACCTGGTAAGCGACGCCAGGAACCTGAGTGACCGCCACGGGGCGCTCGAAGCATTAGTGGAAGCGAAGAAGAAGGGCACAATCCGGGCAATCGGTGCTTCTACTCACACGGTGGCTGGGGTCGAGGCACTGAACCGCGAGCCGGCCTTCGACGTCGTCTTCCCTGTGCTGAATAAGCATGGCCTTGGGATAATTGATGGGACTCTGGATGAAATGGTGGACGCTCTGAAGGAAACAAAGCGGCTCGACAAATTCGTCTACGCAATGAAACCGCTGGGGGGAGGGCACCTGGCTTCTGAGGCATCAGAGGCGTTCGAATTCCTCAGGAATCTTCCTGAATGCGACTCCATTGCCGTCGGGATGAAAGACGAGGCCGAGGTCGAGATGAACGTTGCCCTGTTCGAAGGCCGCCCGGCATCCGAGCACACGAGGAAGCGCTTGGGAGCAGTCTCCCGCAGATTAATCGTGTACGACCGCTGCGTTTCCTGCGGACTTTGCATTGAGGAGTGCGACCAGAATGCCCTGTCGATGGGTCCCGCAAAAGTACAGGTAGACCAGGCAAAGTGCATTCTGTGCGGATACTGTGCCGCTGTGTGCCCTGAATACGTCATCAGGGTTGTCTAACGGGTCCCTCCGGGATCTACAGGGCCAATGCCGCCCGCTTCTCGCCGTTCTCCACCTTGAGGAACAGCACGGACACAAAAGCCAGCAGGCTAAGGGTGCCTGTGATCACAAACGCCGCTGCGTAGCTGCCCACAGAGTCGAAGATGGCTCCGGCCATCAGCGGTCCCAGCCCGCCCCCGATCGTGGCGCCGAAAGTGGCCACGCCAAATATCACTCCGTGGTGCTTCAGTCCAAACAACTGCGCGGCGAGGGGAGACATGCTGGATACGAACGCGCCGAAACCTGCCCCGAATACCGCCGCCACTGCGTAGAAGATGGGTATCGACCTTACGAAGGACATCACGAGAAGGGTGGCCCCCAGGACGACGCAGGACAAGGCCATCACCCGTTTGCCTCCGATCCGGTCTGTAAATCCGCCGAAGACGACTCTCGCCATTACCCCGACTCCGGCAAAAGTCGTGACCACTGTGGCCGCCGCCTCCGGCTTCATTCCGAGGTCGATTCCATGGGGCATGGCATGGACAACCATCATGCCCAGACCGAATTGCGCGAAAATAATGGCAATAACATATTGCCAGAATGGCCTGGTAGAGGCCGCCTGCCTGAGGGAGACCCCGTCCCGGACTTTGGGTGACTTGCCGCTATTGGGAGTAGCTGAACCATAAGGAAGTTGGCCGATCTGGCCAGGGTCTCTCTTCATAAACAAAGCCAATACAATAATCAACACCAGGACGCCGACGCCAAATATGACGTAGGCCTCGCGCCAATCGAAGTCCGATATCAGCCACGTGGTGAGGGGTGGGAAGACGGCCTGCCCCAGTCCACCTCCCGCGAGAACCAGACCAGACATCAAACCACGCCTCTTGTCGAACCAGCGCGCCACAGTGGACATCAGCGGAACAAACCCCCCACTCATCCCTATGGCAATGAAACCGCCGTAAAACAGATATAGTTGCCAGATGGCGGATATCCGCGACAGCAGGAAGAAACCGAGCCCAAAGAAGACCCCACTTGCTATCAACATGGGCTTTGGACCAAACCTGTCGCTGAGCCTGCCGGTGATGATAAACAGGGCGCCATGACAAATGCTGTACAGGGTGAAAGCGCCTGAAATCGCCGCTCTGCTCCAACCGAATTCCGCAGAAACCGGCTTGAAGAACGACCCGAAAGTGAAATGGATGCCCGCCATGATCAGGTCGATGAGCATGGCGATGGCTACAATGACGAAGCCATAAAAAAAGCGAGTGTCCCTCGCTTTCGGAATAGCCAAAGCATTCTCGGGCAAGACGGGCTCCTTTATCCCGACTGCACTATTACCACCTCGTAACGACAGCCACATCGTACCTTTGTCGAATCAGGGCCTTCGGCTATAATGCAGAATGGCTAGGGGGCAATCCCCCAAGGCGTTTGTCCGGCGATAAACGTCATGAACCCTCTTTTTGCGAGGTCTCGATATGGCTTTACACTGTGGATTAATAGGAATCCCTTCCTGCGGCAAAACGGTGATCTTCAACGCTATCACTTCTGCGAAGGCGCCACTTTACGGCAGCTCTGAGGTGAACCGCGTAATCGTTAATCTGCCTGACGAGCGCATGGACAAGATGGTGGCGATGTACCACCCCAGAAAAGTTGTGCCTGCCACTTTCGAGATCCTGGACACTCCCGGCATTCGTACGCAGGACGAAGGTAGACGTTCACGACTGATCAGCAACATCAAAGACGTTGACGCATTGTTGCACGTTGCTCGCTGCTTCGAAGACCCGCAGGTCCCCTTCGAGCACCCCACAATTGACCCTGTGAGAGATATTGAGACCGTCGACCTCGAAATGATGGCCTCGGACAGCACTACGCTGCAGAACAAGCTCGAACGGCTGGCCAAAAAGGCAAAGAGCGGGGATAAAGACTCCGTTCGCGAGTCGGCCAACTGCCAGAAAGTTCTCTCCGGGATTCAGGAAGGGATTCCTGCTCGCAGGCAGGATCTTTCGGCCCAGGAAATTGCCTCCGTAAAGGAATGTAATCTGATATCCGTCAAGGCTGTGCTGTACATAGCCAACATCAAGACCATGTCCGAGGCCGACAACAAACATGTCCAGGCCGTTCGCCAGCTCGCCGAGAAAGATAAGTCGGAAATAGTGGTGATCTGCGGCAAGGACGAGGCCGACATTGCTGAACTCGAGGGTCCGGACCGGGAAATCTTCTCACGGGAACTCGGCATCGAGGAGTCGGCCATCGAGAGACTGTTGCAGGCAGCCTACCGCAAATTGGGTCTGATCACATTTTTCACCGTTGGCGAGGACGAGGTCAGGGCCTGGACTTGCAGGCGTGGAGATAAGGCTCCAGTGGCCGCCGGGAAGATACACTCGGACATGGAGGCAGGCTTCATCCGCATGGAAGTCATGAAGTACACTGACCTCATCGAGTTCGGAAGCGAGGCCGCTCTGGCCAGGGCCGGCAAGCAGCACCTCGAAGGCCGCGAATACGAAGTGCAGGACGGAGACATCGTCATGGTGAGGTTCAACGCGGGAAGGTAGACCCCGCGGCAAGCCTTCCCATAGAGCTGACCCTTGCGACACAGAACCCAAGGCACTGCCGCTCCGGCGCCGGCTCAGGCGGACCGATCTCGGTGCTCGGCGCAGAACCTGTCCGGAGCCCGGGCCTTTTTCCCACTGCCGCTTCGGAATGTTCCTCGAAAGAAGTTGCGAGCTTCTCTCACGCAGCTCCGCATCACGCGTGAATCCAGATCTTCAACGTTATGGCACAATCACGCCTCATATTGAGGCCGTCTCGTTGTCTATAATCAACCTGTGTTCGATGCATTCTTCGCAATCGTTTCCTTCGTTTCAGGCGCGATCGCTTCCATCGCCGGATTCGGAATAGGCAGTCTTCTTACTCCGCTGCTCGCGGCAAAGACGGGCATCGGACTAGCGGTGGCCGGCGTATCCATTATCCACTTCGTCGGGACTGTCCTGCGATTCTTTGTGCTTCGAAAACACTTGTGCCGGTCCGTGTTTATCAGCTTCGGGTTGACGAGCGCCACGGGAGGACTTGCCGGCGCGCTTCTACACAATGTGCTGCAAAACGTCGCCTTGACCATAGTCTTCGGATTGCTCCTCGTTGCCGCTGGACTCTCAGGTCTCACCGGGGTCTCGGAACGAATCAGAATCAAGGGAATAGCGATCTGGCTGGCAGGGGCGGCATCGGGGCTGTTTGGCGGACTCGTAGGCAACCAGGGTGGCATTCGTTCAGCCGCCATGCTGAGCTTCAAACTCGAACGCGACCAATTCGTGGCCACGGCAACAGGGATCGCACTTATGGTAGACGTCGCTCGAGTTCCCGTCTACATGACAACACAATGGCACTCCCTCGTGGGAATTCGTGGCCTAATTGCGGTTGGCATCATTGGAGTCGTGTTTGGCACGCTCGCGGGCAGGAAAATGTTGGAGAGATTGCCTCAGAACGCTTTCAAAAAGACCGTGGCTGCCATCATCCTCGCCATCGGCATACTCGTTCTGGTCCGCAGATAGGAAATCCCCAGCTCAATTACCTTTCCAGCCCCGTGGCGAATGGCAATACACCAGCGTTACTAGCGTTCATCGTTGTAGCGACTATAATATATATGATACTTAGGTATGTGGACCACTAGGGTCTGGGAGGAACATATGTATGCACGCGAGGGCGACGACGAGACACGATTTCACGGGTTCTTCAATGGGCCACCCCTTCGGGGGGTTATCCCCATTGCGGTTCTGAGCTTGATCAAGGACAAACCGGCACACGGCGGAGAGCTATTTCAGACTCTTAAAGAAAAGTTTCAGATCGAGGCGGCGCGCCCGGTGGTCTACATGCTGCTCAGACGGATGGAGCGCTACGGGCTAATGCTTTCGACCTGGGACATTCCCGAGAACGGGCCCGCCCGGCGAAAGTACACTATTACTGAGGAAGGCCTCGACCACCTGACATACGGACTTGAAAGACTCAAGAAAGTGCGCCTGACCATTTCCCGGCTCTTAGGAGAATAAGCAGACTCAGGAAACAACCGGATGGCCAATCGGACAATGGTTTCAGCCCGGATATGAGGAACTTACTCAGGTTATCTCGTTTCGTATTCAAGAGGTGGCGGATGTGGCTCCTCGCCTTCGCCTGCCTCAGCGCGAGCACCATCTTCAGTCTTATCATTCCGCGAGTGCTCGGCCGCGGAATGGACTCTGTCCTCAACTCGGGCGCGCCTTCTGGCCTGTTCATTGCCGCGGGAGTAATCATGGGATCCAGCGCACTGCGAGGCATCGCGGGATACGGCAACCGTTACTTCAGTGAGGTCATTTCACAGGGAGTTGCCTACGACATCAGGAACTCCATCTACGACCATTTGCAGAATCTCAGCCTTGCCTACTACGACAGAGCCCAGACGGGTCAATTGATGTCCCGGGCCACGGTCGACATCGAGGCCGTACGGAACTTCATCAGCCAGGGACTCCTCCAGATACTTCAAATCGTCTTTCTGTTAATCGGAGTCTGCTACGTCCTGCTGGCTCTGGACTGGCGCCTCGCTCTTATAACGTTGGCTTTTGTTCCTGTCATCATCTGGCGTACCGTGGCCGTGAGCAACATGTTGCGGCCCATTTGGCTCAAAGTTCAGCAATTGATAGCTGCACTGGGCACGACTTTGCAGGAATCATTGACGGGAATAAAAGAAGTCAAGGGCTTCGCCAGAGAGAACGAGGTAAGCAAGCGGTTCGAGTCCGACGCCATGAGACTCTACGATCAACAAATGGGAGCCGCCCGCAAAGTGGCGATCAACGCCCCGATGATGGTCTTTCTGCTCGCCGCTCCGACTGCCATGGTTCTCTGGTACGGCGGCAATCAAATCGTGGCGCACAACCTCACCATTGGCGGTCTTACCCAGTTCATTCTCTATCTCACGATGCTGGCAATGCCCATACGCCGGTTGGGTGGCGTCACCAACATGTACTCCCGCTCGGTCTCTGCCGGGCAGCGGATAGTAGAGGTGCTGGACACCGAATCTCCGGTAAAGGAGAAACCCGGAGCCCGTACCCTTGGAACGGTGAAAGGGAAAGTGTCTTTCGAAGACGTCAGTTTCACTTACAATTCACTAAGCCCGGCGGTTGAGGGCGTCAGCTTTACTGCCGAGCCGGGTCAGTTGGTGGCGTTTGTCGGTGCGTCCGGAAGCGGCAAGAGCACCCTTATTAACCTCATATTGAGGTTCTACGACGTCAGTGGTGGGCGGATCACGGTTGACGGCGAAGACATCCGCGACGTGACTATCGATTCACTGAGGAGAAACATCGGAATTGCGCAGCAAGATGTCTTCCTTTTTGCCGCGTCTGTTAAGGACAATATCGCCTACGGAGTTCCTGGTGCCGGGATGGACCAGATAGTTGAGGCTGCCAAAGCGGCCCAGATACACGACTTCGTCCAGCAGTTGCCAAACGGGTACGACACCATGGTCGGCGAACGAGGCCACACCCTTTCCGGCGGCGAAAAGCAACGCATCACAATAGCAAGGGCACTCCTGCGGGATCCGAGAATCCTTATTCTCGACGAGATTACATCCAGCGTCGATTCTGAGACCGAGCGTCGCATCAGGCTCGCCATAAACAGGCTGATCAAGGGAAGAACAACCTTTATCGTGAGCCATAGACTTCCAATCATCACGAACGCCGACCTTATCCTCGTGCTCAAAGACGGACGGGTCGTCGAACGGGGCAAGCACGAAGAGTTGATGACTTTGGGCGGTCTTTACCGAAGCACATACCTCTCCCAGATCGATTCGGTAAGAGTTTAGGAAATTCGGGAAAAGGGGCAAAGATTGTTTCAAGGCGGAGGAGGATCATGGGGCGGCCCCGGCGCAATGGGTAGAGGCCAGGGAGGCATGGGCGCGCGGCTAAGAAGCGCCCTTGATACCGCCGACCAGGAAGACGTCCTGGGCAAGGCATATGACCTGAAGGTCATCAGACGCATGGGTCCTTATCTTGCCTGGGTCAAATGGTCGCTGGCCAAGGCTTTGTGCGGCACCGCAATGCGCACGGCAGCGAACATGGCCATGCCAGCGGTGGCCGGCATGGCCGTCGATCGCTTTATTAAGACTGGCAACTTGCATGGGCTTACCACCATAGTCGTGGTTTACGTGTTGCTGGCCCTGTTGATGTGGGCCGGGCAGTACATCGAAACCCTTTTCCTGTCCTACAGCGGTCAGGGGATCATCTACAGAATGAGAACCCAGATGTTCGATCATCTCATTGGGCTCTCCATGAGTTTCTTCGACCATAACAAGGCTGGTAAAGTAATGTCCCACGTTCAGAATGACGTCGATCAGTTGCAGACCCTCCTTACCCAGGATATCGTCTCACTCCTCGCCGACACAGTAACGCTCGCCGGAATAGCGATCGTTATGATGACCATGAACTTGCGGCTGGCCCTCATCGCTCTGAGTGTGGTCCCCGTCTTGGCCATCGCTCTGACCATCTGGCGCGCCCGAGCCCGGATCGCTTTCGTCAGAGTGCGCCAGGCGATTGCACTGGTAAACGACAATCTTCAGGAGAGCATTTCGGGTGTTCGCGTAGTGCAGGGTATGGCCAGAGAGAGGGTGAACCTCGGTCAGTTCGATTCGGTCAACAGGGCAAACATGGAAGCCAACGTAGCTGCCGCCAAACTCCAGGCCTTCATGATGCCCACGATCCAGATACTTACAGATATCGGATTCGCCTTAGTCCTGGTCTTCGGAGGGCTCCAGGTCCTGCATGGACAGACCACCGCCGGAGTCGTTATCGCGTTCCTGCTTTACATCCAACGCTTCTTTGCTCCAGTCCAGGATCTGACCATGATGTATACGGACCTTCAGAGGGCTATGGCATCCGGTGCCCGGGTCCTTGAGCTCATTGACGTTGAGCCGGAAATCAAAGACCTTCCGGGGGCAGTCGATATGCCCCCTATCAAAGGTCAGATTGATTTCCGTGATGTCCGCTTTGCCTATGACGCCGGAACAGACGTCTTGAGCAACCTGGACCTTCACATTTCACCAGGCGAGACAGTCGCCATCGTCGGCCCAACCGGCGCAGGCAAGAGCAGCCTGGCCAGCCTTGTTACGCGTTTCTACGATGTCCAGCGGGGAGCGGTGGAGGTAGACGGCGCAGACGTAAAATCCGTCAAGCAACGATCTTTGCGGCGTCAGATTTGCATCGTACCTCAGGAACCCTTTCTGTTCTCCGGCACGATCGAGGACAACATACGATTCGGCCGTCCGGAGGCCACCCACGACGAGATCCTGCAGGCTGCAAAAACGGCCGGGGTCCACGACGCTATCATGGCACTCGACCGGGGATACGACACGCAGGTCGGCGAGCGGGGATCGGGCCTCAGCGGAGGACAACGTCAATTTGTATGCCTGGCGCGGACGATTCTGGCCGAGCCGGCCGTTCTGATCCTCGACGAGGCAACAGCTTCGATAGACACCAATTCCGAGCGAATCATTCAGGACTCGCTGGCCCGAATATCAAAGGGCCGCACGTGCATCATCGTTGCTCACAGGCTGTCGACGGTGACGAACGCTCAACGCATCATCGTCATCGACCGTGGCCGGATCGTCGAGGCAGGCACACACGCCGATCTAATGCGCAAGGAAGGCGCCTACGCCAGGATGTTCAAGACCCTGGGCCAACCGAGTCTCGACGCCGGAGTCGCATAGCCCTCAAGCAGGCTTACCGCAAAAGCCGGAGAAGAAGAGCACGAATTCCTCGGCCGATCTCACGGGGGCCTTCAGGCACGAGTCGGTACTTCCCGCTATCGCTCGGGCATCGGCTCAGACGGCATTTCGTAGAGGTAGAAGCGACCGTAGCCGTATTCCCAGGTGTTGCTTGGCTTCCAACCGGGCACGGGAAACGATTCCATGACAACCCGTGTACCGGGCCTTAGTTCTGACTCAAACTTGGGCTTGAGGGCTGCTGAGGCAGCTGTAATCAAATAGCAGAAGACTACGGTAGCCTGTGAAAGGTTGACCTCCATCACATCACCGTTGATCAAGGTGACGCGATCGTGCATCCCTTTCTCTATCGCCGTCCTCTCAGCCTGCGAAGCACATACGGGATCAAGCTCGATCCCCACCGCCCTGCCCGCACCCCTTTCAATGGCAGCAAAGAGCAGGCGTCCGTCCCCTGAGCCGAGGTCATAGACTACGTCCGACTCCTTTACCGGCGCCATCTCGAAAAAGACGGCCACGTCTTCGGATGGAGTGGGGATGAAGCGGATAAACGACGGCATCGTCAATCTCCAGTCTACTCTTCGTCCGGTTGGGCGGGGCGGGTTGCCAGAAATGCTAGCGCCGCTCCGGCGAGGATTATCAATGAGAGGCCAATGAATGCCCAGCGATAGGTACCTTGCCGGTCGGCCACGTATCCGACGAGCACCGGGGCGACCATGGCGAGGGGAAGGCCGACCATTTGAACCCAACCTCGTATCACGCCTTGTGACTTGCGGCCGAAGTATTCTCCCTGTATTGCGTTCATAACCGGCGTCGACACCCCCCACCCGATTCCGTAGGGAATGGCGAAGAGCATCGTCCAGGCAAATGATTTGGCGACCGCCAAAGCAAAAACGGCGGCGCCCATTAAAGCGATGGAAACACCGAGAGTGACGTTCTTCGGTATTTTGTCGCCGAGTATACCGCCAACTATGCGGGCAGGAATGTTCGAGATACTGGCGATAGACCAGATGAGTGCGATCGCAGTCCTCTTCAGTCCCACATCCTCCTCAAGCTGCAGAAACACATGCACCTGGACGACTCCGGTGGCGAGCATGGATACCGCCCAGCCCAGGGCGAGAAGCCAGAATGCCCTTGTTCGAACGGCCTGGATCAGTGTGAAGGAACGCTCCGGCAGGAGGCCGCGCGTCTGTCTCGACTCGCTCGATTCTCCGTCAGGCAAAAGGCCGAACGCCTCTGGCCTTGTTCGGAGCAAGGTCGAAAACGGCAGACCTATGACGAGAACAGCGATTCCCGACCAGATCGCCGCATTGCGCCAGCCCACCCATGTCTGCATGTAAACGAGGGCTGGGACTAACAGCACTCCTGCCAACGAGTAGCCCAGTAGCATCGCCGACTGCGCAATGGTGGCGCGGCGGCGAAACCAGTTGTTCACCGCGACAGACATCACCATCATGCCTTCGAGGCTTAGCCCCAAAGCCATGACTATGTTTGAGAGGTAGTACATCCACAAGGAGTGAGTGTAGCCCAGAAGGATGAGCCCCACCCCGGTAGCTATTACTCCCGCTCCGACGACCAGGCGCGGGCTGAACCTGTCTATGAGCCAACCTGCAACCGGGCCGAGAATTGAATTCTGTACGGATGTAACCGACCTCGGCCCTGCCAGCGCGGCTTTGCTCCATCCAAACTCGTTGTGAAGCAAATCCGTGTAGGAAGAGAAACCCTGTACGACAAGTCCCTGGATCATCTGCGACACGAATCCGACGGACACGATGACCCACCCATAGAAAGGGCGTTTCCCGGAATACGGCAATCTGGGTTGTGATGCTTTCATGGTGAATCCCGTTAGCGTATCCCAGAATCTTAGGTGCCTGAATGGCGCGAGTCAAACCTGAGACTTTGGATTGGAATGCGGCGGTCCGCGTCACGAGAGGGCGCCACTGTCTGCTCAGTCTGAACTTAGCATGTCGAGCAGCGCGCCGCTGGACCACGCCTGCGTCAAGCAGGGCCCACCAATGAATCCCCAGATGCGAGGGATAAGCTTTGGCTTTCCGTCAACCACGTCGTAGTATTCGGGCAGGCAACCAAGGCGCTCGCGCGCCCTCAACATGCCCAATTTCAGGTGGGCTGCCTCGCTCCTATGGCCTGTCTTCTCAAGGCCTTTCCAGAGCAGCCAGTTGTCGTGCGGCCAAACCGCTCCCAGGGTGCAACTGCGCCGGAAGAACCGGCTTCGGCTGGAATGTGTCCTCAAGCCAAATTCAGTCAACATGTCGTCCTGGAACAATCGCGTCACTGTCGCCTCTTCCGCGTCCTTGTCCAGGATGCCGGTCAGAAGCAGATGCCCGCCATTTGAGGCTATCTCTTTGACTTGTCGCTTTGACCCGTCGAGAGCCATGGCGTAGAACGCCAGGTCTTTCATCCAGAACAGGCTCGCGACGCGCTCGCGGAGCCGGTCCGCTCGAGTTGCCCAGTCCCGAGCATCTTCGTCCAGAACCGCGGCCAATCTTGCTGCCGTGAGGTAAGCCATGTAAGCGTATCCCTGGACTTCGATAGAGGCGACCGGAGCCCTCATATTTATGTAGACAGCGGTGTCTTTCCAGTTCTGGTTTCTCACTCCAAACGGATTGTGCCTCGCATACTCGACCAGGCCATCACGGTCTGCATCTCCCCAGAGCCCTATCCAATCAGTGGCTGAAACAATATTCGGCCAGAGACTCCTCAACAACTCCATATCTCGAGTCGCATCGTAGGTCTCACCCGCGAGTATGACAAAGAGGGGAGTTGCGTCGATGCTGCCGTAGTAGGGAAGCCCCTGAATAATCCGCTGGACGAGTTTCGCTGCCGTATGAACAGGACCGCTGCTCGCGAAATCGAAAACATGCAGAATCTTCCCTGGTTCCTCGCCTGTCCGGTAGCTGACTCTCTTGCCCTGGTACCGCGCCAGAAAATTGAGCGTTTGGCGGGCGATCTCCGGCTTCCGGCGCAGCAGCTGCCACGCGCCTATCAAGGCATCGCGTCCGTAGATTCCGTCGAAGTAGGGCAGGCCCGCTCTCAAGCATCCATGCCTTTCTTTAAGCATCTCTATTTCCGCAAGAAGCCCCTCTTCGATCTGTCTCAATGAATTGAAAGAATCAGTCATCCGACCTCAGGGGAGAGCTCCTGGCGAGAAGGTTAAGACGGCCATAACTAATTCTACCGTTTTCTGTCCTCGTAACGTTACACGCGCCCGGCAATGAGTGACCGAAGTCACTGACCGCTCATAGACGCAGGTCTATATTTTGGTAATAGATAAGAAGGAGGCGCACCATGGATGCGATTATTGTTAGAAGAGAACCGACTGAGACCCTGACACCGATCCCAACCTTCATCGATCAACTGTGGGACGATTGGACTGGAGACTATGAAGAATCCAGGAACATGATGCCTATAGACATGTATCAGGTTAAGGACGATCTTGTGGTCAGAGCAGAGCTCCCTGGATTCAAGAAAGAAGAAGTGGATGTCAGTGTGGAGGGAGACGAGCTTACCATCAAAGGAGAGCGTAAGCAGGAAGAGTTGCCCGAAGGTTCAAAGAGTTACCTCTGTGAGCGCTGCAATGGCGACTATAGCCGTACAGTGACTCTGCCCTTTGAAGTCGAGGTTGGCAAGATTTCAGCGACCTTCGAGAACGGGATTCTCGAGATCAAGCTTCCCATGCGAGAAGAAGCTAAACCCAAGCATATCGCGGTCACCGTCAAGTAAGGCGTAACCCGGGACGTTGTCAGGTTAGGGGGAGACTTTGTCTCCCCCTTTTTGTTATCCGGAAATCTCGATGGCAGCCACGGTAGCAGCGCGCTGAGTATACGGCTCCTTGCCTCGACGAACGTCCTGGACTGGCGCTGTCAGTATTGCTCTATCGAGCCCACTCGTTTTCCCAAAACTACGTGCAGAACAACCGTCTCGTGGGGCGACAGGAGTGTAATATGTTCTACTTTGCTCCAGACAGCTGACCTTGGATCGATGAAGAAAGGTTGGCCGCACCCGCACGGACAGAATCCGAGTATAGTCGTGCTGTTCTTAAGGGACTTGATAATCTCGATGTCGTCTGGGATCTGCTCCTCAGCAAGGTTGACTAGATGGGTTGGGTCGTATGGCATCGGCGCAGTCTGGCCAGCGTGACTTTTCCTGAGCTTCTTTCCCACTCCATAGACCGTCCCGGTCGAACGGTTTCCCGGCTTAAGCCTGACACCAAAAAAAATGACTAAGATGATAACAGCGACTGCCAGAACGTAGGACCAGAAAGGCATGATGTTGGTACCTCTCCCTTAAGGATAGTATGCAGCAGGACAAGGGCAACTGCCAGGAGCAACTGGAGTTACGAAGGACGCGAGGGTCTCAGGTGAGGCCGGGTTCCGCAACTTGCGACCGATTAGCGACGACCACTTTTTTTAGACTCGACCAAATGCGGCCGCCCACGAGCGATAGCGGGCGGGAGAACAGGAGGGAATATGAAACGTGCTGAGCTGAGTCAAAACCAGGTCCAGGCACTCTGGAAAAAGGCTGAAACCGCAGGAATGCCTCGACGCTCTTTTCTCACGCTCTTGGCCACCGGCGGAGCGGCGACTGTCCTGGCCGCCTGTACTCCTAAGACGATCTTGACGACGAGCGTCCCGCCATCGAGCTCTGCTCCCACTACTACTACGACGACTCCTCCCCCAAGCACCCCGCCGATTCCGGCAATTATCGAGCCGGTGCCAGGCGAGTACTTCGTCAATTTGGGCACTAACGCCGAGACGCGCCTTGAGTTGATGTCCAACCGAACCTACAATATGCCGAATTCTCTGTTCTTCGTCCGCGACCATACCGCCACCCCTTTCCCTGCGATCGACGTGAAGACCTGGACTCTGAGCGTTTCGGGAGACGGCGTGGCAAATCCACTGACGCTGTCGTATGACGACTTGCTGGCGATGCCGCAAACAACAGTAACCCGCTACATTGAATGCGCCGGCAATGGTCGCTCCTTCTTTGCCAGCCTTATGAACAACCCCGCCCAGGGCGGCCAATGGCATTTGGGAGCCTATGGGATCGCTGATTGGACGGGAGTAAAGCTGAGCGACATTCTGACCAAGGCCGGGATCAAGTCTTCGGCATTCGACGTCATGCCATGGGGATTCGACAGCCTTCAGGTGAGGCGTCCCATGCCTGTTTCAAAGGCTGTACAGGACGACACTATTGTCGCCTACATGATGAACGGGGACATTCTTCCCATTGACCACGGCTTCCCCGCACGCGTGTTGACTCCTGGTTGGGTCGGAGTCAACAACGTGAAATGGCTAAACAAGATAACCGTGTCGACTACCCCTCAGACTTCGGACTTCAACACCAAACTCTATGTTCTGGTCGGCCCGGACTATCAGGGGCAAGGAACAGCCCTGGGACCACCTGTAAATAACCAGGTGATGAAGAGCGCGATCTGCCTTCCCTTCCCTGCCACCATCAACGCCGGCCAGCAAAAGGTGATTGGCTACGCCTGGTCCCCGTTTGGAAAGATAGCCAGAGTGGAAGTGTCCCTTGATAACGGAGCGACATTCCAGCCCGCTAACTTGGTCGGACCGAACATCGAACGCGCCGGAAGCAGGTTCGAGTTCTCGTTCCTCGCCTCCCCGGGTTCAATCACGATCACGCCCCGTGCCACCGATGATCAGGGGAACGTACAGTATCCCGTTTCGCAGCAGAAATGGAACCAACAGGGCTATCTCTTCGGCGCGATGGTGCCCCACCCGGTGACGGTGAAATAGTGATGAGGGCTCTTTTGGGGATTACCTTGCTCGTAAGCGCTGTGATGTTGGCCTTGGTCTCGGGCTGCGGGGGGCAGGGGAGCCTCTCGACAGTGACATCCAAGACGGCGACCACTAGCCCTCCCCGGGTCAGACCTTCGGGCAACTGGCTGATGGCGGAAGGGCAATTTTCGCGTCGCGATGCGCCAAGTGCCATGGCGATCAGGGCCAGGGTATCACAGGGCCCACACTTATCGGACCGAGTGCCAACTTGATCAAGTACACCACGGCACAGGGGCTTCTGAACTTTGTCGACGCCGCAATGCCTCTCGATGCCCCGGGCAGTCTATCGCACCAGGAATACCTGCAACTGCTCTCTTTTCTGCTGACGCAGAACGATGACGTATCGGCTGGAGAGACTTTTAACGAACAGGGGCTAGCCGGCGTCCAGTTGAAATAGTCCTGTCCCAGCCTTCCCGGCTGCCCGGCCCTAGGAAGGAGACTGCCAGGTCTCCGCGACGCCCTCGTATTCAAATTCGGCGGCCCGTTTCGCGTCCTCGATTGTGTCGTGCCATGTATTGGTCACGGGGTACCAATCCGAGTCGCAGTAGAAAAGGTAATAGCCGGGCTCACCTGCATAGCGACCAATAGCAAGACCAGCCGCCGAACCGAGTTGTTTTCCCCCGATCAAGCGGCTGGTCCTATATGTCTTGCGATGACTCGAACCGATTATTGTGTACAGAATTACTTCGGCAGCCCCTAAACGCTTCGGTGGAGATTTCGTGCTCATAACGGTAATCATAGCCACCGGCGATGGGCTCTTACAAGCTCGAAGTTCAAGGAACCCCTATGTATTCCTCAGATTCTCTACTTGAGCTGAGTCGATAGGAATATCTGTACACCCATCTGAGAAATCTCGTCCTGGACTTCCTCTATTCCATCTATGTGCCTGTCCTCGTCATTGAGAATGTGCTCGAGAATCTCACGGGTGGCGTAATCCTGGGCTTCCCCGCACACGAGGATGCCAGCGTTGTAAGCTTTGATGGCGCCTTCCTCAAGCGAGTGGTCGCTGGCAAACATCTTGGCCACATCGGCGCCAATGTGCATCTTCTTAAGCTCGCTGACGATCGGGATTCCATCGAGGAATATTATTCGAGCGATTAGCTTCTCAGCGTGCTTCATTTCCTCTATAGCGCGTTTCTGTATCGTGTCGCCAAGCTTGCCGTAGCCCCAGTTCTCACACATTTCAGAGTGCACCATATACTGGTTGGTCGCCGTTAGCTCGTCTGCTAGAAGACCGTTCAGGGTTTCGATTACCTTTGGTGACCCATTCATCGTTCGCTTCTCCTTTGTTTGGACTGATAGTCCTGATGACCCTACGGATTATACAGTTCGCGCCCTTGTGTGGTCACGTGCGGAATAGTGTGATCCGAACGAGTCTGGCAGGCCAAAATTGAACCGCATCGGCTCGTCAGGGATCGAGGAAACCTTCGCTTCGACAGTCCCGTCAAAATGATGATTACTGTAACAGAAGCCTTCGAAGACATTCATGTTAGGATCAGGGGATGTCGAAACGATCAAGGTTCATGACCTTGTTCCAGGCCATGACAAAGTCGTTCACGAACTTCTTCTGCGCATCCGAACTCGCGTAGACTTCCGCCAGCGCCCGGAGCTGGGAATTTGAACCGAAGATTAGATCGACACGCGTGCCAGTCCACTTGAGTTCGCCCGTTGTGCGATCACTCCCTTCAAACACGGTTCCGGCCTCCGATGCTGCCTTCCACGTCGTGCCCATGTCAAGCAGATTCACGAAGAAGTCGTTGGTCAGAACTTCAGGCCTTTTTGTAAAGACCCCGTGTTGAGTCTGGCCGAAGTTGGCGTTGACGACGCGCATGCCACCGACGAGCACTGCCATCTCGGGCGCCGTCAGCGTCAGCAATTGCGCCTTGTCTACCAGCAACTCCTCCGCCCTCACGGCAGACCCTTTTCTTTGATAGTTGCGGAATCCGTCTGCGATGGGTTCAAGCACCGCGAAAGAAGCAACGTCAGTCTGCTCCTGCGAGGCGTCCATGCGTCCCGGCGTGAAGGGAACCGTCACCTCTTGACCGGCGTTTTTCGCTGCTTGCTCGACCCCTGCGCAACCAGCCAGGACTATGAGATCAGCAAGTGATACCTTTTTGCCCCCTGACTGGACCCTGTTGAAGTCATTTCTGATACCATCGAGGGTTTTCAGCACTGCCGCCAGTTGGGCCGGCTGGTTGACTTCCCAATCCTTCTGCGGAGCCAGACGAATGCGAGCTCCGTTCGCGCCTCCGCGTTTGTCAGAGCCGCGGAAGGAGGACGCCGACGCCCAGGCGGTTGAAATCAGCCTCGAGATAGAAAGACCCGATGCCAGGATCTTCCCCTTCAGGTAAGCGATGTCCTTAACGTCGATCAACGCATGATTGACCGGCGGGATGGGATCTTGCCAGATGAGCTCCTCGGTAGGAACCTCGGGGCCGAGATATCGTGCCCTCGGACCCATGTCGCGGTGTGTCAGCTTGAACCACGCCCGGGCGAAAGCGTCCGCCAGCTCATCAGGATGCTCGAAGAACCGCCTTGAGATCTTCTCGTAGACAGGGTCGAACCGCAAGGCGAGGTCAGTAGTTAACATGGAAGGAGCGCGACGCTTGGCAGGATCGTGAGCGTCCGGCACCGCGGTGGCGCCCGCGCCGCCCTTCGGCTTCCACTGGCGCGCGCCAGCAGGGCTCTTTGTCAATTCCCACTCATAGCCGAACAGGTTCCCGAAGAACTCGTTGCTCCACTTCGTTGGAGTCCCGCTCCATGTGACTTCAAGGCCACTGCTGATCGTGTCTGCGCCTTTGCCTCTGCCGAAACTGTTCTTCCAGCCGAGGCCTTGCTCCTCGATGCCAGCAGCTTCTGGCTCGGGGCCCAGGTTCTTCGCGTCGCCTGCGCCGTGCGCTTTGCCAAAAGCATGGCCACCCGCTATGAGCGCGACCGTCTCTTCATCATTCATCGCCATTCGAGCGAAGACCTCGCGGATATCGCCCGCTGCAGCGATCGGATCCGGGTTTCCATTCGGCCCTTCCGGATTGACGTAAATCAGACCCATCTGTACAGCAGCAAGCGGATTTTCCAGATTGCGATTGCCGGAGTAGCGTTTGTCGCCCAGCCACTCATTCTCGGAGCCCCAGTAGACGTCCTCTTCGGGTTGCCAGACGTCCGCACGACCGCCGCCAAACCCGAATGTCTTGAACCCCATCGATTCCAGGGCGACATTTCCGGCGAGGATCATGAGGTCGGCCCAGGAAATCTTCCTGCCGTACTTCCGCTTGATCGGCCAGAGGAGCCTGCGCGCCTTGTCAAGATTGACGTTGTCGGGCCAACTGTTGAGAGGAGCAAAGCGCTGGCCGCCGCTGCCTGCGCCTCCGCGACCGTCGGCGGTGCGGTACGTGCCTGCGCTGTGCCAGGCCATGCGAATGAACAGAGGTCCGTAGTGTCCGAAGTCCGCCGGCCACCAGTCTTGTGACCTGGTCATCAGCTCACGGATATCCTTCTTCAGCCCCGCCAGGTCCAGACTCTTGAACTCCTCAGCGTAGTTGAAATCCTCTCCCATCGGATTTGACTGCGGAGAATGCTGGTGCAGGATATTGAGCCGTAACTGGTTCGGCCACCAGTCCATGTTTGATGGACCTCTCCCGGCCGTGAGTGTGTGAGCCGTGCCCGAATCCAGGCTCTTGTTGTCTTGACTCATAGTGCTCACTCCTTTCTTCTTGTTAATCTGTGGACCAGCGACACCATTGAAGGCTCGGGTTGTGATTCAATCCGGACTCTATCGATCTCCAGGAGAAGCGAGGGAAACTCATAAACCACCGTTTGGGCCCGCCACCCTCTTTGCATTGTAGTCAAGATTTCGCAGCAAATCTCTTGCTGATCACCATGAATTAGGACGATTTATGGCTTTTTCTCATACACCACCATCTCTCCCGAGCTGAAGCCTGCCTGCTCCAAAAATTGTCTGAGCCCCAGATCATTTTTTGCGGCTATTCCCCTCACACCTACGTTGAGCCGTTTGCATTCTTCGCAGAATGCGTCCACGAGTTGACGTCCGATTCCTGAATGCTGGTAGCCAGGATGAACGCCAACCATATCGATCCAACCCACCTGAGAGTACCGCAGAGGACGGTCAGCGGCGTGTCTGAAACTGAGGATTGAGGAGCTGTGTTCTTCCACGACGACGCTCCCCACTATAAAGCCCGCCACTTGTCCGGCGACTTCGATCACGATCCTGATGTCCGGACGGTACTCCGCCCAGTAGGCCTCAAAAGAGAATGGAAATGTGGGCAGCCGTGCTTCACCGAACAAAACGCGATCTATCTCGTTCACTCTTGCCAGATCAGACGGGATCATCCTTCGTACGGTGACATCTTCAGGCATGGTCGTTCCTCTCCTTCAGTTCCGCAAGTCACACTCTGCTAGTCACGCCAGACTAGACGAATGCTCTTGAGTTATTGCATTCTTGCATATTCTGTGGCCATTTACGCAGTTGGATGGTACACCTTGGGACCCGAGAGTTTTTCTTTGAGCATCGAGTAGCCAGACAGTCCAATCCCCACAACAAATAATCAAAACAGGCCAATGTTCACTTGCCAACTATCGCCTAAGCAGGTGCGAAATAGGCGGGAAACCGACGGTTATCTATCAGCGGTCGCCAATGAGCAGTTGCAGGGACGTATGTGGAGGTTGCTCAAACAAAAGATAGGCGCAGAGTCAGTCCTCTTGCGTTACCTAGGGGCGAATCACTTGATTCGGCATCCAAACCCCAACTGGAGCCTCTGTCGGGATACTGGTGTGGCAGGTGTCGCAATAGGAGCACTTGTCGCATTCAGGCTTTAGCTGTTGTCCGTGACAAATGGTCTCGACGACCACTTTATTCGCTCGCTCAATGGTCAAGCTCTCTTTCTGAAATTCCCCTTCGTGCATATGGGTGGGGTAGACCACATAGGCCACCTTGCCATAGTAGTTGACCCTGTCAAAGCGGGCGAGGAATTCCCTTTGTCCGTGCTTGACCCGAACCATGTCCCCAGCCTTGACGCTCTTGGACAAAACAAGTCTGCTCATGCAGGAATTGTACCACCTTGGAAGGGAAGACCATGGTGCACGGACTTGTTAGCACTTCCGATGAAGCGGGATGCTCCACCATGGCTAAGCCAATCCGAGTTGACGCAGCTTCCCAATGGGGGTTAACAATGGGCGGTAGAGGACTCGAACCTCTGACCTCACGGATGTGAACCGTGTGCTCTAACCGACTGAGCCAACCGCCCGAGGCATCCCCATTCTAACCTGAGCCAATCTGGAAAGCAAAAGCCCGACCGCTGCCCCATGCCCCCCATCTGCCGTCCGATCGTTGCGCATGCCTCACTATCTTCAGTCCAGCAGCAGTGATATCATGTTGCCTATTCTTCAGGGACAAACTCGCTGCGGTTTTGAGAGGGCTTTTATTTGAGATCAGCCAGCATCGGAAGGGCCGGACTCCAGCGCCGGGACTGGACGAAGGGCAGCATCCTCGGCAATCTCTGGGCCCTTTCGTGGCCCAGTCTGATTACAAGCACCCTTAACGTCATCGGCCCCACTATCGACATGATTTGGGTGGGGAGACTGGGCTCGAATTCCATAGCCGGCGTCGGGGTCTCAGGGATGGTCGTCACCGCCGTGAACTCCTTGGTGATGGGATTATTCACGGGCACAGCAGCCCTCGTCGCCCGCTTCGTCGGCGCCAAAGACGAACAATCAGCGAACCGCGCTGCCCAGCAGGCCTTCGTTATCGGCCTCGCTTTTTCAGTCATCATGGCCCTCGTCGGACTGTTCCTCGCCGAATCTATTCTCAGCCTTCTCGGAGTCGACCCGGCTGTCATCTCGCAAGGTGCAGCCTATCTCAGGATCCAGTTCGTAGGGATGATCACGATGAGTGCCGTCACAACTGCCCAGAGCATCATGCAGGCCTCCGGCGATGCCATGACGCCTATGAAAATGAGCATCGCCTACAGGCTCGTGCACATAGCCCTATGCCCTTTCCTCGTCTTCGGCCTGCTGTTCTTTCCCAAACTCGGCGTCAATGGAGCGGCATTAAGCAACGTGACTACCCAGGGTCTGGGTGGAGCTTTCGGCATCTGGGTGCTCCTCAGCGGACAAACGCGGATACGTGTGACGCTGAAGAACTTCCGATTCGACGGGAATATGATCATGCGGGCGGTGAAGGTGGGCTTGCCGGCTTCGCTAACCAATATGCAAAGGAGCCTGGCCGATTTGCTTGTGGTCCGGCTCGTCATCCCCTTCGGCACTGTTGCGGTCGCCGCCCACTCTCTGATGCAGAGGCTCGATATGTTTGTGCAGACCCCGTCAGGCGGTCTGGGCACGGCGGCTGGCGTTCTCGCCGGACAGAATCTGGGTGCGGCTCAGCCCAAAAGAGCGGTAAGGACGGGATGGACGGCTGCCGCGTTGGCAACGGGCATTTCTTTGTTCTTCTCGATAATCATCTGGTTCTGGGCTGAGCCCCTCTTTGGAGCATTCAGCAACGACGGCGGGGTGATCGGGCTGGCAAGCGCTTTTTTGCGAATCAACATCGTGAGTTACGCGGTGTGGGGAGTCGTGGTCGCTTTAAGTATGTGCCTCAATGGGGTGGGAGACACCACCATCCCGATGATTACCAACCTGACAACCATGCTCGGGATTCAAATCGGCCTCGCCTATGTCCTCTCGCAACACACGACCATGGGAGTCTACGGAATCCGGTGGGCGGTGGTGATGGGAATCGTCGTTCGCGGGTTCATCTACGTGATCTACTACCAGAGAGGCAGGTGGCTGAAGAAGAAGATCTAGTCCGGCCGGTCCGTCATCAGCCGGCTTTCAATTGTCAGAGCCGTCTTCCTTTTCCGCCTCAATTTCATCAAGCCTTTCATCGCTCATGCCAAAGTGGTGGGCGATCTCGTGCAGGACCACGCTCCTGACCATGGACACAACCTCATCGTCCGAAGCACACGCCTGTTCGATGGGCTTCTGAAAGATGGTGACTTTGTCGGGTAAGACCATACCATAGTCGTGCCCGCGCTGGGTCAAAGGAACTCCTTCGTAGAGCCCAAGCAGCGTGGTATTCGGACCGAGACGAGACTCCGATCTCTGAGACTTCGACGGATAGTCTGCGATTGTGATGGCGACGTTGTCCATCCTTTCCGCAAACTCCTCGGGCAAGGAATCGAGCGCCTTTCCCACCAGCTCTTCAAAGGCTTCTCTGTGCACTAGTACCTCCCCTCCTTAGTGAGCTCAACAGGCGCCTGCCTTCTTAGCGGCTTTACCAGGACCAGCATGATTACGGCAGCAGCATACGAGACTGCCGAGACGAGCAGTGCTAGGCTATAGCTGCCGGTACGGTCGTATATCTCACCCCAGACCAGGGGCCCCACCCCTCCAATCAACCCCCACCCCAGCGTTAGAATGCCGAAGAGCGAGCCCACGTTCCGCCTCCCAAACAGGTCTCCCAGATACGGGGCAAAGAGCGTGTTGGAGAAGCCGATCCCAAGTCCGACGGCGACCACGAACACGCCGAGCATCAGCGGCGAATCAACTGCCTTCCACCCGGCGAGCGTCATGGCAAAAGAGATAAAAGCTCCTATCAGTATGATCTTCCTTTTCCCGTAGCGGTCTCCGAGGACCCCACCTCCTACCCTTGCGAGAATGGAAGGGCCGTTGAAGATCGTGACGAAGATGCCGGCCGCTGCCACCGTGCTGCCCAGGTCTACGGCCCAGATGACCAGATGGCCCAGTAATCCGTTGTACACGATCCCAAGTAGGCTGTAAGACACGAAAAGAAGAATGAACTGCGGTGTCTTCAAGGCATCGACGATGCGCCAGCTGCGCTCGGGCTCAGGAGTCTTGACCTGCGGGTTCGAGATCGTCGCGTCCCCGTCGGGGTGCAACCCCATGGACTCTGGAGTGTCGCGCACGACAAAGAATGCGAGCGCGAGAATGGGTATTCCGGCAACAAACGCGCCCACGAAGGATACGACTCGCCAGCCATAGCTGACGGCCAAAGCGGTCAGTAACGGGCTGAACACCGCTGTGCCCAGAGCGAAAGCCGACCCCACAATGCCACCAGCCAGACCACCCCGCCTGATGAACCACTTCCTGGACGTAGACTGGACTGTAACAAGATGAGTAAAGCTTACGGCAGCGCCCATGACGATGCCGTAGTACACGTAAAGTTGCCAGACTGAGTTCACGCTCGACAAGAGAAGCCAGCCGATAAGACAGACTACGCCGCCAATGAGGATTGTCTTTCGGCTGCCGATTCGGTCCAGCATAAGACCCGCTGCGATTGACAGGAAGGAATAGGACCACAGCGAAATGCTTTGGGCAGTGCCGATGAGCGAACGCGACCATCCGAGGTCTTGCGAGAGCGAAGGAAAGAAAGCGGAGATGCTGTACCGGGCCATCGGACCGATACTGCCGATGATCAAGAGCGCAAGCAGCACCCACCAGCCGTAAAAGATGCGGCTCTTCTTTGGTTTAGTCGAAACCGTGTTCGCCATCTCACAAATCGAGGGGCACCCGCCTTTGGCGGATGCCCCTCCGTACTTTGCTATTCTATATGGGACTGCTTCCCTTATCTTGCAGGGCCGGGAGCCGGGGCGGGGTACATGTCCTTCGCCACGTCATCGAGTCCCAGCGAAAGCAGTTTGTCCTTGCTCGGTTTGCCTGTGGCATGGTCCCAGTCCAGTGCCCCAAGATTCCACATTATCTGGTCGCGGTGGTCGGTGGTAACCCCGGCCAGTGGTCCAGCGGTCTGCGGCGGGTTGCCCACGATTCGAGGGTGTACAAAGATCTTAAGCTCGTTGACGCCTTCGCGCAGATTGAAAGCATGTCTGAGATTCATAACACGCTCTCCGGCCTTGGTAATCTCTTCGATGGAAATCCCCCAACCAGTGACGGCATTGACAACGCCCATCACCCGGGCGTTGTTCTCAGGGGGCCCGAAACCCGGCCCGAAAGTGCATAGGCCAAGGCAGTTAACTACATGACCTCTCATCGCAGTGGCGCCCCAGTTCTGAGTGTGACGCCCCGGAGTGGCATCCATCTGGTATCTGGCCGACGAAGACCACCCGCCGAAACCGGCCAATTTGGGATCGTGCATTCCAACTTCTTCGCCACCGGTGTGAACTGCGAATTTCTCGGCACCGTTGCCAATCTTATCAGCCGCCACCTTGACGCCTTGTGCCAGGGTAGCTCCCAGTCCCTCATTCTTCGCCAGCTTCTCAGTCATGGCGACCATCGCCTGGTGGTTTCCCCACTTGAGATCAATTCCACCAGTATCCTTCTTGGTGATGACACCGTTCTCGTAGCACTCGATGGCAAAGGCAATCACTGTTCCGGCGGAAATAGTATCTAAGCCAGCCCGGTTGCAGAGGTCGTTCGCTTTGTTGATGGCTTCGACGTTGGCCTGGCCACACAAGACTCCGAAACTGCCCAATGTCTCGTATTCAGGTCTGCGGTTTCCAGCGGCATATTTGTATTCGCCCGTGCCTTCTTTCATTACAGCTTTACAGGCGATGGGGCAATGCCAGCATCCTGAGGGCTTGGTCACCTTCGTCAGGAGAGCATCCTCGTTGAGGTCCTTGACATCGGGAACATCGACCACACCAACTCCACCCCAATTCTTCACCGGGGTGTCGCCGCTATGCGCTGAGAGTGGAGCGAGCCAGCTCGTTCCATATTTGTGCCAACGTTCCAGAAAGGACATACCACCGCCGCGCCCTGGCGCCCTCATGGCCTGTATCTGTTCGGCGCGGATTTTGTCCAGAGCCGCTTTGTCAACCAGAGGTACTGGCATGGTACCTTTTGCCACAACAGCCTTAAGCTTTTTCGAACCCATGACCGCGCCCAGTCCTGACCGTCCGGCAGCCGAGCCGCGGTCGGTCATGATAGAGGCGATCAAAGCCATCTTCTCGCCAGCAGGGCCAATGCATGCAACACGTGCATCCTTGCCATACTCTGCTGACAGGTTGTCTTCCGTCTCGTAGGCGTCTTTGCCCCACAAGGCAGACGCATCCCGAAGTTCCGCCTTGCCATTGTCTATCAGCAGATAGACCGGCTTTTGTGAAACCCCGGTGAAGAACAGTCCATCGTATCCTGAGAACTTAATGTAAGGACCGAACTCACCTCCGGAATTGGCATCTCCCCAACCCCCGGTCAGCGGGGACTTGGCCACCACAGTGTATCGCGCCCCTGTCGGCGCACCGGTGCCGGTGAGCGGGCCGGGAATCATGCCAAGAATATTGTCTGGCCCAAGTGCGTCAACCCCCGGCTTCTGACGCGAATACAGTATTCGAGCGCCGATACCGTATCCCCCTAAATATTCTCTGCAGGTCTTTTCTTCGAGCTTCTCTTCCCAGAGTCTGCTGTTCGAAAGATCCACCCATAGGATCTTTCCCATATAGCCACCGGCCATCGTGTTATTTTCCTCCTACTAGATTCGGAATCCATTCTAACATGGGCATTCTTTTTTACCAATGAACTGTAGCCTTGACTCTAAGCCGACTGTTTTAGTAGTATTTTTCAAGGCCGGACCAGCGTCCGGCCTCATTCGTCAATAGGAAGGTAAGGACTCATGATCGTCGAGATGGAAAAAGGCGCCGCGCGTGAAGAGATCGATGCCGTAACCGCCAGGGCAAGATCTCTTGGTCTGGATGTCCAGATGAACCTCGGCACAGACAAAACCGTAATTGCCATCCTGGGCAGCAACACAGGCAAGCTTCAGACAGACATCTTTGCCGTGCTGCCTGGAGTAGAGTCCGTCACAAGGATCATGAAGCCTTACAAGCTGGCCTCCCGCGAGTTCCAGAAGGAAAACGCGGTGGTCAGTATCGACGGCGTGGAGGTAGGAGGAAAGAGGCTGGTGGTCATGGCCGGCCCGTGTGCCGTGGAAAGCGAGGCCCAGCTCAGCAAGTCCGCTGAGATAGTCAAAGGCGCGGGAGCCCTTATGCTGCGTGGCGGTGCTTTCAAACCGCGGACCTCCCCGTTCAGTTTTCAAGGCTTGAAGAAGGAAGGCCTCGAGCTTCTGCGCAGGGTTCACCGGCAATACGGCCTGCCCGTTATCTCTGAGGTAACGGACACCCAGGAAGTGGCAGAGATGGCAGAGTACTGCGACGTCCTTCAGGTCGGGTCACGCAACATGCAGAACTTCGTCCTTTTGAGCGAGGTGGGCAAGGCCAGGTGTCCCGTCGTACTGAAACGAGGATTCTCATGCACGGTCACCGAATGGCTTACCGCCGCGGACTACGTCCTGGCGGAGGGAAACAGCCAGGTCATTCTGTGCGAGCGCGGGATCAGGACCTTCGAAGACAGCACCCGGTTCTCCCTGGACATCTCCTCCATACCGGTGATAAAACGCGCCAGCTACCTTCCCGTAATCGTGGACCCCAGCCATGCCGCGGGCCACTATGCATTGGTCCCAGCTCTCGCCAAAGCAGCTATCGCTGCCGGCGCGGACGGGTTGCTTATCGAAGTCCACCCCAACCCCAAAGAGGCCCTCGTCGACGGCCTGCAGTCCCTTACACCTTCTGATTTCGGCAGGCTGATGAGAGAGCTCAAACCCATCGCCGAAGCAGTGGGACGAACACTGTAAAATCGCCAACCGGCAGGTTACCGGCTAAACACATACTCCAAAAAGAACAAAAAAAGCCCGGCCTTGCGGCCGGGCTTATCGTTTCCGGTTAAACGGAGTTAGGCAACGATGCGAGTCGTTTGCATTTCGCGGGCGTTGTCCGCTGCCACACGGGTGTCCTCACCAAGCAGGGCGCTCACGATTCCCTTGGCGATAACTGCGACTTTCTTCATTTGCCTTACCTCCGTGATATTCTCAGGTGACACTATCAGTTTGGCATCGTCGAGTAACGCGAGGGTTAACATCCACACCCGTTGGTTACCGCAAAGGTAGAACATGGTTAACGGCAGGTTACACTTTGACGTCATGCCCGCCTTTGCTCTGCGGTCCGTCGGTCCTTGACCCAAAGGCAAGGCCTATGTTAACTTCTGGGCGTATTTCACCCTCAGAACAAGGAGAAGCATAGGGAAACATGAGTCACACTACAAAGCTTTATGTAAACCCACCACCGCGCATTCTGATGGGACCCGGTCCGAGCAACGTCCATCCCCGGGTGCTGCAGGCAATGGCCGCCAGCGTTGTCGGACATCTCGACCCTTACTTTCAGAGCGTCATGGACGATACCATGCTGCTCCTCAAAGAACTCTTCCGAACTGGGAATAACCTGACGTTTCCCATCTCGGGAACGGGTTCGGCCGGCATGGAAGCGGCCTTCTGCAATTTCCTTGAAGAGGGCGACGTGGCGATCATAGGAGTCAGCGGCCTGTTCGGAGAGAGGATGGTCGACAACGCCCAGCGGCTCGGGGCCAGGGTTGTTCCCCTGAATGCGGCCTGGGGCGACATCATCGAACCATCAGCGGTCGAGGCCGCCTTGAAGGCCGAGAAACGGGTGAAGATGGTGGCTGTGGTCCACGCCGAGACCTCAACCGGCGCGCTCCAGCCCCTTCAGGAGATTTCTAAGCTAACCAAGAAATACGAAACCCTCTTTCTTGTAGACACAGTCACTTCGTTGGCCGGACACGAAGTGGCGGTAGATGACTGGGGCATCGACATCTGCTACAGCGGCACACAGAAGTGCATTTCGGTCCCTCCGGGATTAGCTCCGTTCACCGCCAACGATAAGGCGCTGTCCGCCCTGAAGGCCCGAAAGACAAAGGGCCCAAGCTGGTATCTCGACCTGTCCATGTTGTCCGACTATTGGGCGACGGGAAGGCTCTACCATCATACCGCCCCGATCAACATGGTTTACGCGCTTCACGAAGCCCTTAACCTCATCTTTGAGGAAGGACTGGAAACGCGCGTGGCCCGCCACGCCCGTCTGGGAAAGGCGCTGCACGCCGGCATCACCGCCATGGGACTTCAGCTACATGCTCGCGAGGGACATCGTCTTAACGTTCTCACCTCGGTGAGAATCCCTGACGGCGTGAACGACGCCAGGCTGAGGTCGGCTTTGCTTAATGAGTTCAACCTGGAAATCGGTGGGGGCCTCGGTCAGCTCAAGGGAAAGATATGGCGCGTCGGCCTCATGGGACATACAGCAACCGAGGGCAACGTCCTTCTGTTGCTTCACGCGCTGGAGAAATTACTGGTGAGAGAAGGCTGCAAGATCGAGTCAGGGGCGGGGGTGGGCGCAGCAAACAAGACGCTGAGGGAAGGCTAGCGCCAGTTCGACGAGGGCAAACCCATTCCACATTGTGTGATTGAAAACAGGTCAGGGGCGTTCATCCGAACGCCCCTACTCATTCTCTGACAGGTTCAGTGGCTACAGCTTCTCGTAGGTTGAGATCTCGAGCTCTTCTTTGGCAATCACCTCGAGCAAGGCCGCTTTCCCGATTCAATCGACCTCTTGGCTCTCTGCAGCGCCGGAATGATCTGGCCGGGCTCAGTCACCTTCTCTGAGTAACCGCCGAGTGCCTCAGCGATTTTGGCGTACTCACCGTATTGCTGGTTGAGTCCGTATTTCTCTGACGCAAAGGGATGGTGCTTGTTGTAGCCGCCGAGACGGTTATCGTTCTTTAGCACCACCAGGATGGGGATTTTCTCTCTTACCGCGGTCTCGAAGTCCATGCCCACCATGCCAAACGAGGCATTGCCCATGAAGGCGATACAATTCTTGGCAGGTTGGGCCAGTTTGGCGCCCATGGCAAACCCCAGCGAACCTCCGAGCGTCGTCGTCTTGCCCCACCCGATGTACCCGCCCGGGACCGTCGTCTCCCAGAACGGCAGCAGGGTATCCCTGGGATAGCCCGCTTCATGAGTGATTATCGTTTCCGAAGGATCAAATACCTTCTTCATGTCGCCGATCAGCCGATAGGGATTGATTGGTGTCTCATCCGAAGTCAGTTTGGGCGTCCATTCCTTCAGCCATTCTTCCTTGACTGCCTTGACCTCTCGCCGCGACGGTCTCATCGTTGCGCTTCTGCCGGCAAGTTGCGCCTTTACCTCGTCAACAAGTTGTCGGAGGACCAGCTTGGCATCGCCCAGAATAGCGCTCACGAGCGGGTAGTCTTTGGCTAGGTCCCGTTCGTCAATGGTGGACTGGATCACCGCCTTGCCGTCCGGGATAGGCGTCGTGAATCCTTCCTTGGTACAGCTGGAACCAATCGCCAGGACCAGGTCCGCCTTCTTCAGGAAATGCATCAGAACCTTCGGCCTGGTCCGACCTCCCGCCCCAGCGCAAGAGGATGGTTCTCCGGGAACCCGCTCTTGCCGGACATCGTCGTAAAGACTGGGATCTGGAGCAATTCGGCGAGTTCGCGCAGTTCATCCCAGGCCAGGCGAAGAGGACTCCCTGCCCGGCGCGGATCACCGGGTTCTTGGCTGCGATCAACGCCTTAGCTGCGGCCTTGATGTCAGCCGGGTCTCCCTGCGCTCCGGTCGCCTTGACCGGCTTGTAGTTGAACGCAGCGTCGGGAAACTCTTCGGTGGCCACATCGGCCGGTATTTCCAGCAGCACCGGGCCCGGCCTTCCGGTCCTCAGAGAGGTGAATGCCCGGCGCATCATCTCCGGGTACCCGGTCGGCGAAGTTGATCGTGTCCACCCATTTGGTAATTTCCTGATAGTTCTTGACCGCGATGAAGGTTGGAGGCAGTAGGCGCCGCCTTGCTGCGCCGCCAGGCAACACCAGGATCGGGAACCGAATCGCTGAAAGCCTGCGCCACGCCTGAAAACGAGTTTTCAATCCCCGGACCGGTCTGCATGGCGCAGACACCGATGCGCTGGCCGAAGGAGGCCCGCGTAAAACCGTCGGCGATACCCACTCCGACACGTTCATTCCGGGTCAGTATCGGCCTGATGCCCTCCTCCGCGCCGGCCTCAAAGATGGAGTTCTGGGAAAACCGCTGATGAACTCAATGCCTTCCATCTTCAGAATTTTGGCTATTGCAGCAACACCCTGCATTCGAAACTCCTTTTGCCGCCAAATTCAGCCGGCAGCGATTGTTTATAGGAAAGATTGAGAATCTGCCGTAACTACCCTTTGATCAGCTTTACTTTGGGCTTAACTTTTGGATTCACCGGATTCTTGGGCCATTTCCCCGAAAGAATACACGCTACTTCTTCGGAGGGGTTCTTCGGTTGAACCTCAATAGCAGCGTCTGAGTAAGACGCACTGTGAGGGAGAGTAATCATAGTACCTTTGATGTTACGGTGCGAATATTGCGGTGACGTTCGGATGTAGCCCTCATTGTCGACGGGGCCCATCCATGTCCCAAAGGTTTCTTCCATTTTGTATCCGGGAGATACAGAGGACGGTGCAGGCTACTTGATCGGCTATCAAGGCTGCCATGGGCGAGCCGCCACCGCTTCGTCCCCAGAGCCCGATCTTTTCGGTATCTACAAACGGGATCTGCTTGAACACACCAAGCGCGTCACGAGCATTCTGCTCCATCGTGAAGAATAGCTTCTCGTGGAACCATCCTTCACTTTCGCCGCTGCCGTAAAAGTCAAACTGCATGGTAGCAAACCCTCGTTTTTGGAGTTCCTCAGCAGTCTCTGATATGAGGGGTCCTAGGTGACGCGAGTTGGAGAGTCCATGAAAGAGTAGGACTCCAGGCGACTTGTGGGTCACCGATGGCAAGTAAACGACGGCACTCAGCATCGTACCGCCACTCTCGAACTTGAAATAATTCATGTTCTCAAGGAATTGATTAAACCCTTGTTGGTGGACCAGCATGGCTGTTCTCCTTTCTCACGATCAGCCCTGCAGCTTGGGTTGCTGCGTCGATACGTTGATTTCTTTATCCTGTCGTCAGTTAGGCCACAGCACTTATTCCAGAGATATGCCTCCAAATGCTGCTTGTGTGCTGTTTTCAAGGTTCGTTCGCGTTAGCTATGGATCCCGGCTCTCTGTGCGGCTGTGCCTATCGGCGCATAGAAAGCCGGGATGCTGGAAACTCATATAGCCGGCGAGTGTATGTACTCGCCCTTTGTACAGTCACTCACGGTAGTATCGACGACAACCGTTTGGCCATTCTTGATTTGCTTTGTGGCATCCCCCGTGCCGACGATTGCAGGAATCTTTCGTTCGTTGGCTACCCGAAT
>CAVUYC010000022.1:0-251910 GCA_963745605.1 uncultured Chloroflexia bacterium
ATCCAATACATCGCCCGAAGGTGAAATACACTTTTCGACAGACCTTTCTACGTCAGGAAGCTCCCTTATTCCAGAGACAATACTCCACAGGGTGGGGAAACCAGTAGAGTGTTTACTGAGGCTCCGGCGCAACAGCCGCATGGCGCTGAGCATTTGTTGGACATCGATGAGGGACAGCGGGTCAATCACTTTGCCAAGCGCTGCCATCTTGACCACTTCTCGAATGTCTCCTGACAGCTCCGATGACGAACGAGGTGTCTGCTTCCAGCAAACGCCTGGCCTCGCCAGATTGTTTGAGGAGTAAATCCACACGGGCGGCATCAGCAAGCGGTTCTATGGCGGTAGCCAGCTCGTGGCTGACTTCAAATGAGGTGTAGCCGGCTATCAGCTCCCTAACCTTGGGGAACTCGAGCAGATCGAGGCTTTTCTTGTCCATAGTCGGCTAACATTCTAGCATATGCCCAATATGAAGAAGGAGGAGTCTTATGACTCCTCCTTCTTCATTGCCGCAGTGATCTGTTTGGCTCTGCGTTTTTCCGGGGTCTCAACCCCCGACGCAGGGAAGCCTCTCGGCCTCGGGAGTCGCACGTGCCGCTTTTCTGCTCCGCACTTTTCTGCACCGCAATCGGCCTCAACTCTTTGCGATAACTGCATTGCAGGCACTGCTCGAACCATCCGTCAAGATCCTTATCTACAAAGAGATCCCCCTGGCATCTAGGGCATGTCTTCAATTTCCAAGTCATATCGTTCTCCCACTAAAAAGAATTAACCTAAGTATAAGAATGGAGGGTGAAGGTGTATGTGACTAGTATCACAATCTAAAGACGGGGAAACATCGGCAGAGGTTACACGGTGAGGCAAGCTTCAAGGGGGCGAGGCTAAGTCTCTTCGACAATCTCAAACGGAAAACTCAGAGCTCCGCTGGGGCAGACTAGCTCGCAGTCTTTGCAGGCGACACAGTCGGCCTCTTCGTTCAGCATGATCAGGTCACCTTTGATGACGAAACCGTTATGCGCACACACAGACACACACAGCTGGCACCCGGTGCACTGATCCTGATTAAAATTCGGCATTTCCCCTGATCGCGTCATAACAGCTCCTAACCGCTGTTATGATAACTATCCTCCCGGATTGTGGATGTGATATTAGTCTCATTCGGGCTGAGTGACAAGCTGTTGAAGCGCAGCGCGATTGCTAATGACTACACGATGGCTTTCCAGCTTGATGACTCCGTCCTCCTCCAGGGATTTCAATGACCGCCCGACCACCTCGCGGGCCGTTCCCGCCATGGCGGCTATTTCCTGTTGGGTCAGTCTCGGTCTAGGCTCGCTCGCGTTAGAGGCGTATTCCAGAAGTATTTTTGCCACGCGGCTCAACACGTGCCTGAACGAAAGGTCCTCCACGAGGGCCACCAACTCACGGACTCGCTTGGCCATGACCTGGACTACGTTTATGGCGACCTGGGGGTGGCGGGTGATGATCTCTTCTATGTCTGTCCTGCTGATGCCGTAGAGGTGGATCTGACCCATGGCTTGTGCGCTGGCAGGGTTGAGACCTCCGTCGAACACCGAGATGTCATTGAATGACTCCCCAGGTCTGACAATGCTGAGGATTTGTTCCTTGCCATCCGGAGATGTCTTGAATACCTTGACCGCGCCAGATGCGAGAAAGAACAGGGCGTTGGCCGGTTCGCCCTCCAACAATATGATTTCACCACGGTCCAGGCTTTTTTCGAAGATGTGCCGGCGAGTCTCTTCGACTACTTCGTCCGGCATCCCCGCAAAATACGGGATTGACTTCAGGAGATCGAGCGCGATTAACATTCTTCGTCAGTATTTTAGACCGTCGGTGGCCTTCATGTTAGCCCCTCGGTTGTTTCACAATATCGCTCTTAACATGAACTAAAGCAAGTCGGTGCTATAATACCCTCTAGCTTCTCTGGAAGGAATCAGATGGCACATCAGCACGAGCACGAGCACAGCCCGCCTTCAGGCACGAAGCCTCTTATAATCACCCTCGGTATAACAGCCGCCTTCATGCTGATAGAGCTGATAGGCGGTCTGCTCAGCAACAGTCTCGCTCTCATCGGAGACGCCGGACATATGCTGGTTGATCTTCTAGCCCTCGGTCTCAGCCTTTTTGCTGTTAATTTAGCACGCAGGCCGTCTACTCTCAACCGCACGTTTGGCTATCACAGGATTGAGATCATGGCGGCCCTTGCCAACGGATCGGTTCTGGTCCTGGTGTCAGCCTTTATTTTCTACGAAGCTGCCCAGCGGTTCCGTGCTCCTCCGGACGTTAAGACACCTTTGATGTTGACCGTAGCAGTGATTGGCCTTCTGGCCAACATTGCCGGAATCTTGCTCCTGCGAAGAGGAAGCGAGACCAGCCTGAATCTCAAGGGCGCCTTCTGGCACGTTCTTGGCGACACAATCTCTTCGGTTGGCGTGATAGTGGCAGGCATCATCATCTCGGTCACCGGATGGACAGTTGCAGACCCGATAGTCGCTATAGTCATCGGTGTGATAATTCTGTGGGGCGCGGTGAAGCTAGTTAGAGACGCTACGGACATACTGATGGAGTCCGTGCCTAAACATATAAGTGGCCCCGCCGTCGTCGAAGAACTGAGGCGAGTCCCCGGAGTCCAGGACCTTCACGACATCCATATCTGGACCATCACCTCAGGGATAGTCGCCTTGAGCGCGCACTTGATGATCGAAGACCAAATGGTGAGTCTCAGTACCGAAGTACGCGATTCTGTCAATCGGGTTCTAGCCGATAAGTTCGGAATAACTCACACCACACTCCAGTTGGAGTGTTCTCATTGCGAAGCCTGTACAAATGGGCTCGTCTGCCAGATCGCCAGGCCGGACAACCAATGAGGCTTGCAGCCTGACAGCGTCTCGGTTGCCCGGGATTGCGCGCGTTCTGGTCCTCCCCTAGTGTACGAGGCTCCGTTGCCTGATCCGGCGATCGACCGCTTCGAAGAGCAAGAGGCTGCTATGACTGTGTTTGACGGGCGGCCGGGTTTCGGGGCAATTCGCGGAAATAGCAGCTGCGGTTGCCCGTGTGACAGGTTGGTCCCATAGGGTGAGCCTTCACGAGAAGGCTGTTGTCCTCACAATTCACCCAGACCGAACGGACTCTAAGGAAATTCCCGGATGTCTCGCCTTTGTGCCACAACTCTTTGCGGCTACGGCTGTAGAACCAAACGTCTTCGCCGGACATTGTCAGCTCAAACGCCTCTCTGTTCATAAACCCGAGCATTAGAACTTCATCCGTATCCACGTCCTGAACCACTGCCGGTATGAGCCCTGCTTCGTCGAATTTTACTTCCATGACCCCTCAAGTAACTGCGGCTAGCGCCTGTTTCAAGTTGATATCGCCGCTGTAGAGCGCTTTTCCAACAATTGCGCCCTCGACTCCCAGTTGTTTTAGTATCTTGAGATGGCTCAGCGCCGAAACGCCCCCGGCTGCAATGACGGGGAGTCCCACCTCATTAATCAGATTGTAGATCGCGGTGAAATTTGGCTCCGTGAGCGTGCTACCGCGGGCAATGTCGGTATAGATGAACCTCTTCACTCCAAGTGGCAAAAGGGTCCTTGCGTACTCAACTGTGCTCAGGACGGTTTCCTTTTGCCACCCGTGTATGGCGATAAACCCGTCTTTAGCATCCAGACTCACGATGAGCGAGTTGCCAAATCTTCGGCATGCCTCTGCGAGCAACCTCGGCTCTTCGACAGCCATGGAGCTTACGATTACCTTGTCCATGCCGATCCTGAAAAGCGTTTCCATGGTCTCAATGCTGCGAATGCCCCCTCCCACCTGGGTTGGAATCAACATCGCGCTTCCCAGTTGCTTCAGAATCTCGAGGTTGACCAATTCTCCACTGGCTGCCCCATCGAGGTCCACGATATGAAGCCGGGTTGCTCCCATCGACTGCCACTTCAGTGCGACGTCAAGAGGGTCGTCCGAGAATATTGTTTCTTTTTGATAGTCGCCCTGATATAGGCTGACGCACTTGCCGTTTCTAATGTCGACTGCCGGAATGACTTCTATGTTCTTTCCTCTCAATCACGGGCCCTGAAGCGACGGAGCTTTTGCAGCAAAGTCGGCAAGGCCGGTCAAAGTCCAGTTGGCGTATCAAAGGTTGATGTTGGAGTACTTCCTCCATGGCCTGGCGTTAAAAGCGCGATTGTCCTTATTCTTGTCCTGGAGGATGTCGAGACTCTGGTTGATGACTCTTCGAGTATCGCTGGGCATGATGATGTCGTCCGTGTGCCCCCGCTCGGCGCTCCTGTACGGGTTCTCGTAAATATCAGCATACTCCTGGATACGCTGTTCCTCGGTTTCTTTGGGGGTCTTGGATTCCTTTATCTCGCGGGCGAAAATCACACTCGCCGCCGTCTCAGCGCCGACAATTGTAATGCGGGCTGTAGGCCATGCGAAGACCAGATCGGCTCCGATTCCCTTGTCTAACATGCCGTAGTGGGCGCCGGCGTATGACTTTCTGATCATGATCGAGATCAGGGGAACAGTTGCGTCCGCCCAGGCGAACAAAAGCTTGGCACCATGCCGCAAAATACCCTTCCAGTCCTGCTCCGGACCGATCAAATATCCAGGACAGTCTCCCAAGGTCACGACCGGAATATTGAAGAGGTCGCAGAACCTAACAAACCGGGCGCCCTTGTCGGCTGCGTCAGTGTCAATGACTCCCGCGGCCACCATTGGCTGATTGGCCCAAATCCCGACCGGCCGTCCGTTGAAGCGTGCAAATCCGGTTATCACGCTCTTGGCGTGGTCCTTAAGAGACTCGCAGAATGCGCCATCGTCAACGATTGCCTTGATGACCTTCATCATGTTGTAAGGTTGGGTGGGGCGATCCGGGATGACTGTGTCGAGCTCAGGGCACTGACGTTCGGGGTCGTCCTTGCCGGCCAGTCGCGGAGGCATCTCCCGATTGTTCGAGGGTAAGAAGGAGAGAAGCTCCTTGGCCCGATCGATGGCATCCTTGTCGTCAGCGGCTACAAAGTGCGTCTGGCCAGACTTGACCGCATGGGCCCTCCAACCGGAGAGTTCCTCCAGACCTATGTCCTGTCCCAGTTGGGTCTTGACAAAGGCCGGCCCTGCAATGCCAATGTAGCCGGTGTCTTTGCACTGGATCATGAAGTCCTGCATTATGGGATGATAGGCCTGCCCGCCCAGGCACGGGCCCATGAGCAGGGCGATCTGCGGCACGATTCCAGAAGCGAGTATTTGTGCTCTGAAGAGCTGGCCATATGCCTCAAGCGTATCCATGCCCTCTTGAAGACGGGCCCCTCCCGAGTCATTCATGCCAACAATTGGCCAGCCCTGGTCTTTGGCGAAGTTTATCGCCCGAATCTCTTTGAGTCCATGGTATTCGCCGAAAGTGCCGGCCATTGCCATGTAGTCCTCGGCAAAGGCTACCACTGGACGCCCGTTCACTTTGCCATAGCCGGTAATCACGCCCTCTGCCGGAATCTCACGCTTGTCCATGCCGAAGTTGGTAGTCCGGTGTTTGACGAACAGGCCGAGTTCCTGAAAGGTCCCTTTATCGAAGAAGTAGTCGATCCTTTCTCTGGCGGTCATCTGCCCGCCCTGATGTCGCTTTTCTACGGCTTCCGGCGATGCCATCCGGACGATCCTGGCACGCTTTGACTTGTATTGTTCGATCAACTCTTTGGTTGTTGCCATTTGACCCTCCTTGACAAAATGCCAGAGAATCCCGGTGACAGACTTGTTTCACCTCGGGTGGGCGTCAGAAAACCGGTCAGGTCCTTTTCGAAGAATCCATCAGGAGTGAAGCAGGGACCCTCGCCAGGACGAAAAGCGTTGTTTGTCCGAATCTGGATGCGCTTACAAGCAATGTGAAGAAGACTGGGATTGCAGCACCGAGTACTATCGAATTTCGATGCTGCGACGGACCTTGCCAGACTTCCCCGCATCACGGTAGTTTCATGTTGTATTTGACTTGAGCCAGCGTCTCCCTGGCGATCGCCCACGCTCGCTTCGCGCCGTCGTCAAGAATGTCATCCACTTCCTGTGGCCGCGCCGCGAAGGCAATTCTTCTTTCCCGCAAGGGAGCAAGTACCTTGTTGATTCCTTCTGCAAGGCCGTTCTTGCACTCCACACATCCGATTTGCGCCGTCCTGCATTGTTCGGCCAATTGTTCCATGCCAAAGCCGATGAAGTGCTCCTTCAATTTGTAGACGTTGCAGATTTCAGGATGTCCCGGATCCTTGCGTGTCTTACGGGCGGGATCGGTAACAGCGGACATTATCTTCTGCTTCGTCTCCTCTGGGGACAGCGCCAGCTCGAGGTGGTTACCGATAGACTTGCTCATCTTTTCTTTGCCGTCCAGGCCGACCACTGTCGGAAAGTTGGTGAGCTTGGCTTCAGGCTCCGGAAAGGTGTCTCCGAACTTGAAATTGAAGCGTCGCACTATTTCCCTGGCGAGTTCAAGATGAGGCAACTGGTCTTCACCCACCGGCACGGCCTCGGCTTTGTAGAGGACGATGTCAGCGGTCATAAGAACCGGGTAGCCGAGCAATCCGTAGTTTACATTGTCCGGCTGTAACTTCACCTTCTCTTTGAAAGTGGGGACGCGTTGTAGCCAGCCCATGGGGGTGACCATGCTGAGGAAAGTATGCAACTCGGCGACTTCAGGAACGTGCGACTGAATGAACATGATGCTCTGTTTCGGGTCGATGCCTGCTGCAAGCCAGTCGAGGGCGAGTTCCCGGGTCATGGCCCGGAGTTGACTAGTGTCTTCCAGTGAAGTCAGAGCGTGAATGTCCACGATGCAATACACGCAGTCGTAGTCTTGTTGGAGTCTGACATAGTTTTGGATTGCCCCCAGATAGTTGCCGATGTGCTGTCGTCCTGTAGGGCGCGCTCCGGAAAAAACCCGTTTTCTCATAACGGCAAAGTGTAACACAAACGGTCTTGGACGAACAAGGAAAACGAGAGTGGGCTGGCCCTATCTTGAGGGATATCGAAGGAATGGGCCGAGGCGCCTCAAAGGCGCCTCGGCCCAACCAGAAGGCAGCTTACTTGGTCTTGGTTCTGGGGGCGGTGAGAATCTCAATGACTCTAGTTCGGTGAGAGCGCTCGGAATCAAGGGGGATGGGATCTTTCCCCAACTCCTGGAGGATGCCATTCCGGAATTTGCCCAGAAGACGGATCGCCTGTTGAACTTCCTCTTCGGTCAAGTCCTTCGACAGACGCTCGCGGAGTGGGACTCCGATGTCAATAGCCTTATTCATTTTCTCGCGGCCCAGGTCGGTCAGCGAGACGTGCGTCTCACGTCTATCCTCCTCGGAACGAACGCGCCGTACCAGGCCTTGCTTTTCCATACGATCGACGATCATGCTGATGCTATTCAGATTTCGTTGGATTTTCTTGGAGATTGTGGTCTGACTGACCGGCGGCTCCGCTGCCGCAACCGTGATCAGAATCAGAAACTGCTGGTACGAGATTCCTGCCTTTGAGGCGTAAACACTCTCCTCGAGTTTCGTGAGAAGACCCATCACGTTGTGGAGCAGCAAAAATGCGACGTGCGCTGATTTGGTGTCTTGTGTTTTCGATGCCATATCTGCTTTACCCATTTCCTTTTAGTATGAATTATCTCAGCTATTAGCAGAATAATACAATGGTCGCTTGTCTCGCGCAAGCGCCCTGGTCTAGGCGGGTTAAGAAATTCGTGCCTGCTGATTTTGACAGGCTGAGACTGAAGGACTATTGTTTACGCAAAAAATGGGGAGGTGATCATGCAGGCATATTGCGTGAAATGTCGTTCCAAGAAGGAGATGAAGAGCTCCAAAGCCATCACGATGAAGAACGGGAAGCCGGCGACCCAGGGTGTTTGTCCAAGTTGCGGAACTAAGATGTTCCGAATTGGCAAATAGGGTTTCAACCGTTCAAAAAGGGCATCGGCAGGCGCAACCGATGCCCTTTTTGGTTTGTAAGGGCGATTTGAGTACTATGATTCTATGTGTCGCCTGTGTGCTCTAGTCAGGCTGGAAGGAGCGTCAATTGCTTCGACATAGCTTCATCCACATGCCGGGGGTAGGGGTGAGTACCGAGAAACGCCTCTGGCGGGAGGGATTGCGGAGCTGGGGGGATTGCAGGAAGCGCGAGACTTCCCGAATCTGCGGCTTCCCATGGCCTCCGAGCTCAGAACTTGCGCCAGGGAGTCCGAGACTCACCTGAGGAACGGGGATGCCTCCTATTTTGACCGGCTCTTGCCAAGGACAGACTCATGGCGGATGTACGGTGATTTCAGAGATAGCGCGGCATACGTTGACGTGGAATCGGACGGACCACGAGGAGAGGGTAAGATTACGGTCATCGGTCTGTCGGATGGGATCAGGACAAAGGTATTCGTCGCCGGGAGAAACCTCCCTGAGTTCCCGGAGGCAATCCGAAAGTACTCTCTGCTTGTCACCTACAATGGAAGAGAGTTCGACGTGCCTTTCATGTGTGACACATTCGGCAATATCTTCGAGCGAATGGGCCATATCGATCTTCAGTACGCGTTGGAGAGGCTCGGCTATGCCCGTGGCCTGAAACAGATACAGGAACAGATGGGATTCCGCAGAGAGGGAATGCTGGGATCGCTTGACGGCAGGGCAGCGGTGTGGCTCTGGGAGGAGTATCAGAAGGGGAACAAGAAAGCGCTGGAGACCCTTCTGCGCTACAACCTGGAGGATGTCGTTGTTTTGCAGTCGCTTGCAGAGGCCGTATACAACGAAGCGTCGTCTTCGCTCCCAATTCCGGTAACACGGCTGTTACCTGCTAGGAGACCTGTGATAGATACCCCCTATGACGAGGACCTGGTAAGAAGACTGGCAAGAGAGCATCTGGTGCAGCGCCTTCGCTTGAAAGATCTGCAGGATGAAGCAGCAGATGAGGCAGTGGCAATGGCAAATGTGGGACGCTACGCGCACCGTCGGCGGTCTCGAAGCAGGTCATGGTAAAAGTATCGTGTCCTGAGTAGAGTATCGGTGACCAAAATCGCCCGACGGTTGTAGTGGGACTTCTGGGGAATCGGCCACGAGCCCTGGGCCAAAATCCCTGGACAAACGAAGAGAGCCGGGGAGACCCTCCCCGGCTCTCTTGCGGTTAATTGCTGGAAGCTTCTAGTTCTTTCTCTCCACTACCATGGCCATGCCCTGGCCCCCGCCTATGCACATGGTTATCAGACCGCGGCGGAGGTCGCGGCGTTTCATGTCGTGCATGATCGTGACCATAAGTCTGGCGCCGGTGCACCCGATGGGATGACCGATCGAGATTCCGCCGCCCATGGTGTTGGTCTTGTCCCAGGTGAAGCCAAGTTCCTTGTTGCAGGCAATAGTCTGAGATGCGAAGGCCTCATTCAGCTCGATGGTGTCCATATCCTTTACCGTGAGGTTCGCTTTGTTAAGGGCCTTCTTGACGGCCGGCACCGGGCCAATGCCCATATACTGTGGGTCGACTCCGCCTGAGGCGAACGACACGATGCTGACGAAAGGCTTCAGGCCAAGTTTGTCAGCCATCTCCCTGCTCATCAGGACGACTGCGGCAGCCGCGTCATTGATGCCCGAAGCGTTTCCTGCCGTGACGGTCCCGTCATCTCTGAAAGCGGGGCGGAGCTTCGCCATCTTTTCGACGCTGGTGTCCATCGGCCGTTCGTCAGTGTCAAACATAACAGGATCAGCGCCGCGCTGAGGAATTGGGTAGGGAATGATCTCTTCTTTGAAAAGGCCGGCTTTGATGGCAGCCTTAGCCCGCTGGTGACTCATAGCGCCGACTTCGTCCTGTTCCTGGCGGGTGATGCCATACTTCTTGGCGATGTTTTCGGCCGTGTTACCCATATGGTAGCCGTAGAATATCTCCCAGAGCCCGTCGTAGACCATCAGGTCGTACATATCTGCTTTGGCGGATACGTCCATGCGATAGCCCCATCTCGCTTTTGGCAGGATATATGGAGCAGTGCTCATGCTTTCCATTCCGCCGGCGACGACGACATCAGAATCACCAAGTGCTATCGACTGAGCGCCAACAGCGATGGCCTTAAGGCCGGAGGCGCAGACTTTGTTGACCGTGAAGGCATTTGTTTCTTTGGGCATCCCAGAGAATATCGAGGCCTGCCGGGCGCTGTTTTGGCCTTGCCCGCCCTGCAGAACGTTACCCATGATGACTTCGTCAACAACAACAGGTTTGAGGGCCTGATCCCATTTGGAATATTTCTTCTCCAAGTCGCATAGCCCGAGTCCTTTGAAGGCCTCTGGCCCGCAGTTTTCCAGTTCGCTGCTGACGAACGGTCGGAGTCCGGCTCGCTTGAGCGCCTCTCGAATGACCAGTGATCCCATCTGCACCGCTGGAATATCGCGGAGAGTGCCGCCGAAATTCCCTACCGCAGTGCGGGCGCCGCTGACTACTACTACCTCTCTCAAAATGGGAGCCTCCTTAGAAATAATGCTTCTTCCAGGGTGTTTACACTTAAGTGGTTATCCCTAAAATGATAACATAGCGACACTTTAGCCTCAAGGTTTCACGCTCGGGGAGCTCTTTCCGACTGATCCTCGGCGGCATCCCCACGAGGCCATGGTTGGTTCGGGCAGACCTCCGTGTCTGCTAAAACCAACGAACAGGGCGAACACAGAGGTTCGCCCCTACGGTTTGATCTACCTTGTCCAGGGCGGCCGGCGGAGACAACGGTAGAGCCATTGACGCTCGTTTGGTCGCCACTTATAATAGTGCAATTATCATCGCGTAGGTAGACAATCATCTACGAATAGTAGGGACGCTATCCAGTCCACATCCGTGTCTCAATGACCCCATCGGCTGGAAGAAAGGAGCAGCTTGGAGTATTTCCTAAACGAACAGCAGAAGATGCTTAAAAGCCTGGCGAGAAAACTGGCGGAAGAGCGTATTCGCCCTGTCCGCGCCGAACTCGATGAAAAAGAGCAGTTCCCATGGGAGATCATCAAGGAAATTGCGGCCGCGGACCTGTTCCGCATCTTTGTTCCCGAGCAATACGAGGGTTTAGGCGGTGGTTGTCTTGACCTTTGTATCGTGGTCGAGGAGCTTAGCCGTGTATGCAGCGCAGTCGCTGTCAGTTACGCCGCTGTGGATCTCGGGATCATCCCTCTGGTGCAGTTCGGCAGCGATGAGCAGAAACAGAAATACCTTCCGGACGTCGCCGCTGGAAACAAGTTGGCGGCTTTCGCCGTCACCGAGGCGAGCGCAGGCAGCGACGCTGGCTCGATCAAGACCACTGCCACCCGGGTGAGTGGCGGGTATGTACTCAATGGGACTAAGCAGTTCATCACCAACGGCGGCGAGGCGAGCCTCTACACGGTTATTGCCTTGACAGACAAGTCCAAGGGTGCCAGAGGGGCCAGTGCCTTTCTTGTCGAAAAGGACTCTCCCGGGTTTACGTTCGGGAAGAAAGAAAAGAAACTGGGAATCAGGGCCTCCGCAACCCGCGAGCTGGTTTTCAAGGACTGCTTCGTTCCCGAATCCAATATCCTGGCCAAAGAGGGCATGGGCTTCATCATAATAATGAGGCTGTTCGACAAATCGAGGCCGGGGATTGGCGCTCAGGCGGTTGGCGTAGCGCAAGGAGCGCTCGAAGCAGCGACCGAATACGCGAAACATCGCATTCAGTTTGGCCATCCCATAATCGCAATTCAGGCCGTGCAGCATATGCTTGCGGACATGGCAATGCAGGTAGAAGCCGCGAGAGCCCTTGTTTACTCGGCGGCCAGGACCGTGGATGCCGGAGTTAAGAGCGTGAGCCAGGAATCCGCGATGGCGAAAGTGTTTGCCTCTGACGTGGCAATGAAGGTAACGATCGATGCCATTCAGGTGATGGGAGGGGCCGGCTACATGCGTGACTATCCCGTCGAGAAGATGATGCGTGATGCCAAGATCACCCAGATATACGAGGGGACGAATCAGGTTTTGAGAAATGTAATCGGCCAGGAAATCTGGAAGAGAAAACCCGAACAAATATGAATGTTGTCGTCTGTCTAAAACAGGTACCCGGTACAACTCAGGTCAAGATTGATCCTCAAACCAACACGCTCATAAGGCAGGGAGTCAAGAGCATCCTCAATCCTTTTGATGCTTACGCTCTGGAAGAGGGCGTGAGGATCAAAGAGCGGTTCGGCGGGAAGGTCACGGTTGTCACCATGGGCCCTCCGCAAGCCGACGAAATGCTCAGGGAAGCAATCAGCCTGGGCGCCGACCAGGCAATACTGCTTTCAGACCGGGAGTTCGCGGGCTCGGATACGCTTGCAACCTCGTATACTCTGGCCCAGGCCGTGCGGAAGATCAAGGACTACGACATTGTTATCTGCGGCAGACAGACTCTGGACGGGGACACGGGCCAGGTTGGGCCCGAGCTTGCTCAGGTACTGGGGCTGCCGTTCATTGCTTATGTGAGCAAGGTCGAGGATGCCGCCTCGGGAAGGCTCATTGTGCAGAGGCTGGTGGACGAGGGCCACGAAGAGATAGAGGCGTCTCTACCGGCTGTGATCACGGTAACCAAGGAAATCAATGTGCCTCGCCTGCCTTCACTAAGGGGAATGACCAGGGCCAAGTCCGCGCAGATTGCGATTTGGTCGGCTCAGGATATTCAGGCAGAGAAGGAAAGCACCGGGCGCGCCGGTTCGGCTACAGTAGTCGTGAAGACTTTCGTCCCCGAGAGAGTGAGGACCGGGCAGGTGTTGAAGGGGACCCCGGAAGAGCAGGTCGAGGAACTGGTGGCTAAACTCAAAGGTTCCAGAGCGATCTGATTTCAGGACCCTTCCTTTACGCTCACTGGTGTCCAACGACAGGAGTAATGCATGGCAATCCACGTCGATATTGAAAAGTGCGCCGGATGCGGAAGCTGCATCCCGGCTTGCCCTTTTGGCCTCATCCAACTTAAAGAGGACAAGGCCACTATCACCCTGGAGGGATGTACGCTGTGCGGCGCCTGCCGCGATGCCTGCGCCTTTGAAGCCATTACAATCGAGGCTCTGGTACCGGCCGCTGATTCCATCGACGGCCACAAAGGAGTCTGGGTCTTTGCCGAGCAAAGGGACGGCAAATTGGGCAGCGTGAGCTTCGAGCTCCTTGCTCGGGGCCGTGAACTCGCTGACACGCTAGGGACGGAGCTGGCTGCCGTATGTCTTGGGCATAGTGTCCGCGACATTGATGCGCTGATTGCCCACGGTGCCGATAAGGTCTTTGTTATCGACAGTGATTCGCTGGCGGTGCCCCTCGAAGATATCTACGCGGCCGAGATGGCCCGACTAATCCGTGATCGGAAGCCCGAGATACTTCTCGCCGGTGCGACCTCGTTGGGCAGAGCCTTCATCCCTAAAGTGGCCGCTATTCTCAAGACGGGGCTCACTGCCGATTGCACCTCTCTCGACATCGACGTGGAAAAGAGGCTGCTCCTTCAGACGCGCCCCGCTTTTGGCGGGAACCTGATGGCGACTATCATCTGCCAGTACAAGAGGCCGCAGATGGCGACAGTGAGGCCGAGAGTCTTCAAGAAGGGGACTGCCAACCCAAACCGGAAGGGTGAGATTATCAAGGTGGACTTCGACAAGGAATCTGTGACTTCCAAGACGAAGTTGCTCAAGTTCGTAGAAAACATTGGTCAGAAGGTCAAGATTGAGGACGCTGATATCATCGTTTCGGGCGGACGCGGGCTTGGCAAGGCTGAGAATTTCAGGTTGATAGAGGACCTAGCCGGCGCCCTGGGAGCCGCAGTGGGTTCTTCTCGCCCTCCAGTGGACGACGGGTGGATTCCCTATCCCCATCAGGTGGGTCAAACGGGGAAGACGGTGCGCCCGAAACTCTATATTGCCTGCGGTATTTCGGGTTCGGTCCAGCACATGGCCGGCATGGGGACTTCGGAGTGTATTATCGCCATCAACAGTGACCCGAACGCCCCGATCTTCGAAATCGCGACCTATGGCATTGTGGGCGACCTTTTCAAGGTGGTTCCCATGCTTACGGAGAAACTGAAAGGCTAGCTAAAGCCCCTCCTTTTTGTAGCGCATGGCGAGGTCTTTATAGATCCTCGGGCTGAAGGTAAACCAGTAGGCATGTTGCGGCCCGATACTGCCTTTGATTTGTCCCGGGACTCCCGCCACCATCGACTTCTCTGGAATCCTTGAACTTTCCTTGACGAGGGTGCCTGCGGCAATGACGGTGTAATCACCGATTTCAACGTCATGGAGAATGGTGGCATTCATTCCAATGAGGACGTTGCTGCCGATTTGTCTACCGTTGGATACTGCTCCGTGCCCGAATAGTACGTTGTCTCCAATAGTGACGTCCTGGTCGGGAGGAAACGTTGGAGCGCCCGAGTGGATGACGCAGTTGTCCTCGACTATACTGTTCGAGCCGATGGTTATCTTGCCCATGTCTCCCCTGAGCACAGCACCCGGCCACACGCAGGTATACTCACCTATTTCAACGTCACCAACGATATATGCCGCCTCAGAGACGAATGCCGTCTCCGCGATCTTCGGCGTTTTGCCCTCGAAACTTCGGATCATCTAACAGACTCCTTGAGCCATAGAATGGAAAAAACATCGGGGCACAGCATGCTGTGCCCCGATGGAATTCGATTTACGGTCTAGAGAACCGCTGTCCTGTCAACGGGTTGGCTTGTGGGTGCCAATCAGCGAGACTTCGATCTCCCTTCCGCAGCGGGGACACGTTATGTTCAGGATCACCGGCTGGCTCATGACCCTTTCTGCCACAGCGGTTACCATGGAGTCGATGTTGTCGAGTCGACGATCCAGAACGTCGAGGCGCTCCTGGAGTTGGCGGACACGTTCCTGCTCGCTTTCGGGCACTTCTGCCTCCTAAAAATGGTTGCCACAATTATAGGCAAGCGACCTAAACGTGTCAAAGACTGTGGCTTTCCCAAAATGATCAACGTGTCGATCATGTCACCCCGGTGATTTTTGCCAGCGAGCAGCAACGAAGGCTCCAGTCGTGAGGGACTGTTCCCTGCCCTCTCGCTCTTTCTGCGCCGCTATCACCGGATCGTCATCCTTATCAAAGTGAACTGCCGTGAGAGTTGTGCCCGGGCACTCCGATAGAGCCAGCAGGTCCTCGCCGCTCCTGTAGTGAGCATTCTCGAGGACATGCCTTTGTCCGCTCGCAGTCTTGGAATTACGACGTTCGGCCCAGGTACTCAGACTGTTCAATGTCGCCACTACGATAAGACCCCCCGGTTTAGTCACGCGAAAGAGCTCATCGATGACGTCCCGGGCCTCTGCGACGAATTCCAAAGCTGTGATGGATACCGCACCATCGAAAGATTGGTCGTTGAACGGCAGGGCGCGCATGTCTGCCTGGACGGTCATGAGACTGGCGCCCTGATCTTTCGTTCGGGCGTATCTCAGCATGGGTCGCGAAATGTCCAAACCTACTACCCGGCTGCCACTGGCAACGAAATCAGTGGTAAACACGCCTGTTCCGCATCCGGCGTCGAGAAGGAGTTCGCCAGGTCGAGATGCTACGAGTCTCAAGACCAACTCTATCTCGACGTTGCGCACAAGCGCCCCGATAGGCGTTTTGAACCAGGCCTCGTAACGTTCGGGCCACGTATCAAAGAGTTCAGGTTCCGGCATGGTGATGCTCCCTTACCTTCACCGAATGGAACAGGCCGGTACCTCCGGCAAGAGCTGAGTAAGAACGTCCGAGGAGGGTGCGGGCGCTACATCTTCTCAGGGGCACTCATGCCCATGAGATCGAGAGTGCGGGCGAGGACGATCTTTGTGGCAGAGACCAATTTGAGCCGCGCTGCAGTCATGGCTGCATCGTCTGATAGAACGCGGCAATCATGGTAGAACGCGGTAAAGGCTGTGGCAAGCTCCCTCGAGTAGTAGGTGAGATGGTGCGGTTCAAGCGATAATGCCGCGGTCTCTATAAGCTCAGGAAGCGCTGCCAGCTTGCGAATCACGGCAAGCTCCGGTTCGGAAGTGAGGAGCCCAACGTCTCCATTTGAGAAGTTGATCTCCTTTTCGGCGGCAAGCCTCAAAATGCTCCCTATTCGAGCGTGTGCATACTGGACGTAGTAAACCGGGTTTTCGTCCGACTGCTTTTTCGCGAGCTCCAGATCGAAATCCATCTGGCTGTCGGGCGTCCTTGACAAAAAAAAGAATCGGCAGGCGTCCGGTCCGACTTCCTCCAAGACTTCCCGCAGGGTGATGATATCTCCCGTGCGCTTGGACAGACGAACAACCTCCTTGCCGCGTCGCAAGGTGACCAGCTGAGAAATGATGATCGTCAGCCTGTCGGGATTTATGCCAAGCGCTGAGACCACCGCTTTCATGCGAGGGACGTGTCCCTGGTGGTCCGCTCCCCAAATATCGATAACTCTGTCGAATTTCCTTTCCACGAACTTGTTGAAATGATAGGCAATATCGGTGCCAAAATATGTCGGAGTCCCGTCGGTCCGGATGACCACGTTGTCTTTGTCTTCTCCTAAAGCGGTGGACATGAACCAGGTCGCCTTCTCTTTCTGGGCGATAAATCCACCGTCGTGCAGCCGAGACATGACGTTGTTGAACAGTCCCCTGTCAAAAAGAGAGCGTTCGCTAAACCATGTGTCGTAGCGGATCCCGAGCATTTCAAGGTCTGCCTTGATCCGAACAATCATCTTTTCGAGCCCGAGCTCGCCTAGTTTGGTGATTGCCTCACCCTCGGGGAAAAGCAGGTAGCCTTCGCCCTTTTCGAGGATTATCTCTTTGGCCAGGTCAATCATGTACTGACCGTGATATCCGTTGTCGGGAAGCGGAACGTCCTTGCCCAGACACTGGTCGTAACGGGCATACAGCGACCTGGCAAACGCCTGGGTCTGACTTCCTGCGTCGTTGATGTAGTACTCCTGCTGCACTGAATAGCCGGCCGCTTTCAGTAAGCTCGCCAGAGCGCTCCCTAACACGCCTCCCCGTCCGTTACCCACATGCAGCGGTCCGGTTGGGTTGGCGCTAACGTACTCGAGTTGCACCTTCTTGCCTGCGCCGATTTCGATGTCGCCGTATGCATCGCGTTGGTCCAGAATTGTCAACACAACGCCGGCCAGCCATGAGCCCGACAGCTTGAAGTTAATGAAGCCCGGAGGGGCAATGTCAACACTCTCCACGTTTTCGGGCGTCGGCATCAACTTAACCAGAATCTGAGCGATGTCCATGGGCCTCAGGCTGGTAGACCGGGCAAGCTTGAGCGGAAGGCTCGATGCATAGTCGCCGTGTTCGGGCTTTTGTGGATGCTCGAGACGGGCCTCAGGGAGAGCGACAGAGGGCAGAAGGCCATGCTTCTGAGCTTCTGACGCTGAAGTCGCAAGTTGGTCTGCGAGTCTCTGCTTTAATTCGAGTATGTCTATGGAAGTCTCTCCCTTGGAGGAATAACATTGAGTTTATGCCAAGCCAGACTCGGGGGTCAAACCTGGTGTGTGCGCTCTTTTTGTGGCAGCCTCGCTGTGATATAATCTTCTATCTGGCGTAATACTTTAACTCTACCCGCGAGGGTCACACAGGGAGTAATAATTGCTAACTAAAGCCCAAAAATCAGAAATTGCAGGCAAGTTTGCTCGTAAAGAGAATGATACTGGTTCTACCGAGGTCCAGGTAGCCATTCTTACGCGCAGGATCACTGATCTAACCACCCATATGGCCACAAATCGTAAGGATTTTCATACCCAGTTGGGTCTTCTCAAGCTTGTTGGCCAAAGACGCAGGCTTCTGGCATATCTGAGCCGGGAAGACGTTGGCAGGTATAACAAGCTCATCGCCGAGCTTGGACTCCGCAAATAGCATTTCGAGTAACACCTATAGGCCGTTGATCACTGCAATGGTACTCAATTGTAGTGCTGGGACAGGCATAGGCATTGTGAGGTATTCTATTGTCACAGCTTCGCTCTTTTGAGCAGGAAATCGCCGGCCGCAAGTTGATCATCGAGACTGGCCTACTCGCACTCCAGGCTGATGTTGCCATAACCGTGCGCTACGGTGATACGGTGGTCCTGGTGACTGCGGGAGTGGCCAAGGAACCCCGTGAAGGTGTGGACTTTCTTCCTCTTACCGTGGACTACGAGGAGAGGATGTATGCCGCGGGGAAGATTCCGGGCGGTTTTATCCGCCGCGAAGGTCGCCCAAGCACGGATGCGGTCCTTTCCGGCCGGTTGGCCGACCGCACTATTCGTCCCCTCGTGCCCAAGACATGGCGCCGCGACATTCAACTTATTGTCACTGTTCTGTCTGTAGACCAGCAAAATGACCCGGATATTCTCGGGCTCATAGGCTGTTCGGCAGCGATGGCACTTTCGCCCGTGCCCTTCGCCGGACCCGTGGGCGCCGTGAGAGTCGGGTACATAAATGACCAATATGTTTTGAATCCAACCATGGCCCAGATGGAAGACAGCCTCATCGATTTGATCGTTGCCAGTTCGAAAGACAAGGTGGTAATGGTTGAGGCTGGGGCCAAGGAAGCCGACGAAGATCTGGTTTTGAAGGCAATCGAGCTTGCTCATAAGGCAAACCAGGACATTATCAGTCTGCAGCAAAAACTCGTTCAGGAGTGGGGGCAGCCCAAGGTGGAAGCACCCTCTTCCGGGCTTGATCCCGAGTTGGTGCAGGCAGTGGCCAACCTGGCTGATGCGAGATTGGAGCATTTCCTTGATTCCGCAGACAAGGGACCAAGGGAAGCACTGCTGGCGCAGGTCAAGGCGGATGTGGTCGCTACGTTGGGGGAGAAATACTCCTCGGGCCAGTTGGAGTCTGCGTTGGACCAGAGGGTGAGAGTCCGAGTAAGATCAAATCTCATTCAAGGAATACGATCCGGAGGCCGCCGTTCCGATCAGATCAGGCAGATAAGCTGTCAAGTTGGGCTGTTGCCCCGCGCGGACGGCACCGGGCTTTTCACCAGGGGCGAGACGCAGGTCTTGACCATAACTACCCTGGGTTCTTCCGGGATGGAGCAGCAACTTGATGGAATTGGGATTGAAGATTCGAAGCGTTTCATCCACCACTACAACATGCCGCCCTTCTCCACCGGTGAGGTAAAGAGACTATCCAGCCCTGGCCGGCGAGAGATTGGACATGGGGCTCTTGCCGAACGGTCCCTGGAGCCTGTTATCCCGACGGCCGAGGAATTCCCTTATACAATGAGGTTGGTTTCGGAAGTGTTGAGCTCCAGCGGCAGCACTTCGATGGCTAGCGTATGCGCTAGCTCATTGTCTTTGATGGACGCCGGCATTCCAATCAAAAAGCCGGTGGCGGGCATTGCTACAGGCCTCATCACCGACGACAGCGGCAAGTTTCTTGTCCTGACGGATATTGAAGGTCTTGAGGACAACTACGGTGACATGGATTTCAAAGTGGCAGGCACGGCCGACGGCATCACCGGCATTCAGATGGACACAAAACTCAAGGGCCTGACGATGGAGATCGTTGAAGAGACGATCAGAAGGGCTCGCGAATCGAGACTCTTTATCCTTGACATAATGAACAAGACCATCAGTGCGAGCCGGGCCGAGATGAGCCCCTACGCTCCGCGGATGTATAAGATCAGTATCCCGACCGAAAAGATAGGCTCAGTCATCGGACCGGGTGGCAAGACTATTCGTTCGATCATCGAGCAGACCAAGGCCACCATTGACATCAAAGACGACGGTACCGTGGTGATCGGGTCTTCTGATGAGGCTGCGGCCAAGAAGGCCATCGGCATAATCGAAGACCTGACCCGCGAGATCGAGGTCGGCGCCGTCTACACCGGCAAGGTCACGCGGATCCTGCCTTTCGGTGCTCTAGTCGAGATTTTGCCAGGGAAAGAAGGCATGGTCCACATCAGCGAGCTGGCTGATTACAGAGTGGGCCAGGTTGAAGACGTGATCCATCTGGGTGACGAAGTCACGGTCAAGGTTCTCCGGACAGAAGACGGAAAGATCGCCCTGTCGAGAAAGGCGATTCTCTCGCCTTCGTCTGAGCCAAGCCAGGGGGAGAGTCCCAGGAGGGATTCTCGTCCACCCTTCCGCCGCCCCGGCGGGCGGCCTCCCTTTAGAGGGCCTCGTCCTGAGGGCCCACCCAGGTAACATGAGCGCGATAAAGGTAGCGATCCATGGCGCGGCAGGACGGATGGGCCATGAGATCGCTAACGGGCTCTCACGGGATCCCGCCTTTCGGGTCGTGGGTGCCGTGGATGTGAAGGTTGACAAGGATACCTACGACCTTCTTGATGGGATATCAGTGCCTTTCTCTACCAGCCTTGACTCCATTCTGACGTCAACAACCCCGAATGTTGTCGTCGATTTCTCGCTGGCCAAAGCGACGATCCCCGCGGCCCGCCTTGCTTTGAGCAAGAGAGTGAACATGGTTATTGGTACCACAGGGCTGAGCTCAGCGGATGTCGAAGAGATTCGAAAGCTCGCCGAGGCTAACAGGACGGGAGTCGTGGTCGCGTCGAATTTTGCTCTTGGCGCTGTATTGATGATTCATCTGGCCAAGATTGCGGCAAAGTACATGGATTTCGCCGAGATCATTGAGCTTCATCATAATCAGAAGGCTGACTCGCCCTCAGGTACCTCGCTATCCACCGCCAAAGCTATGGTGGAAAGTAGAGGTAAGCCGTTTGAGAGGGCTGTCGGGCAGGGGCCAGCCATAAGTCGCGGACAGGATGAAGGTGGCGTCACCCTGCATAGCGTTAGATTGCCCGGGCTGATGGCCCACCAGGAAGTGCTATTTGGGGCCAGCGGCCAAACGCTGAGTATTCGCCACGATACCATAAACCGTGAATGCTATCTGCCCGGAATAGCGATTGCAGTGAAAGAGGTTGGCAAACTCCAGAACATGGTTTATGGGCTGGACCGACTTCTTGGCCTCAGCTAGATCCTCCACTGTTTGTCACGTCAGCGCAGGCGTTTTTTCGCGCTTGTTTTCGGAGAAACCATTCTAATATACTGAAACATCTCGGGCCATTGGAGGTTGCGGGCTGGACGCGCAACGTGAAAGCGACGCGAAAAAGGCTGAGGGCAAGATGAAGAATATCGGACGACTCATAACTGCCATGGTGACCCCGTTCGATCAGAACGGCGAGGTCGACTATGACCAGGCAAAGAGGCTGGCCAAGGCGCTGGTCGATTCAGGGAGCGAAGGTGTCGTTGTGGTGGGGACGACTGGCGAATCCCCAACGCTGGTCCGCCCGGAAGAGCTCCGCCTGTTCAGAGAGGTCAAAGCTGCGGTCGGTGACAGAGCTTCTGTTATCGCCGGCACCGGGAGCAACAGCACGTCTGAGGCCATCGAGGCTACGAAAGAGGCTGAGAAGTTGGGTGTCGATGCCTGCCTGTTGGTGGTGCCTTACTACAACAAACCAACCCAGGACGGTCTTTTTCGGCATTTCAAAGCGATCGCCGACAGCACCAAGCTGCCATGCATCCTGTATAACGTCCCGTCGCGCACCGTAACGAACATGGCGGCCGAGACTGTAATCAAGCTCAGTCAGGTGAAGAATATCCTTGGAGTAAAAGAAGCGAGCGGGAACCTCGAACAAGCGGCGAGGATCATTTCCGGAGCCCGCAAGGACTTTCGTGTCTGGAGCGGCAATGACAGCGATACTCTTCCATTGATGTCCGCGGGGGCCTACGGGGTTATCAGCGTGGCCTCCCATTTGGTGGGCAACCAGATCCACAACATGATGTACAGCTTTCTCGAAGGCAGAATCGAAGAGGCCGCTGAACTTCACCGGAACTTGATGCCTATTTTCAGTGGACTTTTCATAGTCTCCAACCCGATACCGGTGAAGTACGCGCTTAACCAGGTTGGTTTCAGGGTTGGAACAACTCGACCTCCTCTCTATGACCCGGACGAAAAGACAGCCGCACAGATCATGGATATTGTAAGAAAGTACAAGATTGATCTGCCTCTAAAGTAAGCGACGATATCAGACTGATATTTGAGGGGAGCGGCGCCGCCGCTCCCCTTCTTTGTTGTCGGATAGATGCGTCGCAAATCCGCCGCGATGATTATAATTCTACTATTCATTCAGGAGGGCTCGAATGCATAGGATTGTGCCTTGTCTGTGGTTCAACAACGAAGCCGAAGAGGCGGTGAATCTTTACAGTTCGTGCTTTGCCAACTCCAAGACACTCAATACATCGCGGTACAGCGAAGGATCGCCAAGGCCAAAGGGCACCGTGATGACAGTGGCCTTCCAGCTGGAGGGGCAGGAGTTCACAGCCCTTAACGGAGGGCCGGAGTTCAAATTCTCCCAGGCGGTCTCATTCTTCGTAGGATGTGAGACCGCGGCCGAGTTAGACGATTTGTGGCACAAGTTGTCGGCGGGAGGCAGCGTGATGATGGAGCTCGGCAAGTATCCGTTCGCCGAGCGGTATGGATGGCTTCAGGACCGCTTCGGGGTATCCTGGCAGCTCATGCTGGGGCGCCAGGAACAGAAGATTGAACCCGCGTTGCTGTTCGTGGGTGAACAGTACGGCCGGGCCGACGCGGCCCTCAGCTACTACGCTTCGGTCTTTCCCGGTTCCAGGATCAAGACGATAAGCCGCTACGCTGCCGGCCAGGGCCAGCCTCAAAGCGCAGTGGCGCACGCGGTCGTCTCATTGAGTGGACAGGACTTCGTCGTCACGGAAAGCGCTATGTCCCATCAATTTGCTTTCAATGAGGCAATTTCTTTCATCGTGAACTGCGAAACGCAAGATGAGGTTGACCTTTTCTGGCGAAGGCTGACCGAGCGCGGGCAGGAGGTACAGTGCGGCTGGCTAAAGGACAGATTTGGAGTGTCATGGCAGGTAGTGCCTACCATTTTGGGCGTTCTTCTAGCCGACCCGGACCCGGTGAAGGCCGGAAGAGTCATGCAGGCGATGCTTCCGATGAAGAAGATCGACATAGCAGGCTTAAAGCGGGCGTACGAAGGCAAATAGCTGCCGCAGCAGTGGACTGTCGGATCGAAGGCAGTTGCAGGCCCTGGCAAGGGTATCGTTGTGAGTCAAGGTGCGAACATGAACGGTTGGAGGCGTGCGGCTAGAGAGGGCCTTCTCCCCTCAAGTTGTGGCAGCGTGCTTCCTTCTAGAGCTTTTCCACTTCCCGCATCAAGGCCGCCACGAAATCTTCCTCGGCTACAATCCCCACCTTTTCACCCTTCTTGAAGAGGATGCCCCTCCCTTTGCCGCATGCGATTCCTATGTCTGCATCGCGTGCTTCGCCGGGCCCATTAACGGCGCATCCCATGACCGCTACCTTAACGGGTTTGGTCACTTTCAGAAGTTCTTTTTCGACCGCTTCAGCGAGGGCTATCAAGTCTACCTCGGTGCGACCGCAAGTGGGGCAGCTGACGAGAACGGGTCCGCGTTCTCTGATTTCAAGGCTCTTGAGAATCTCGTAGCCCGCGAACACCTCTTGGATGGGGGGGGCGGTGAGTGAGACGCGGATCGTGTCTCCGATGCCCAAATACAGCAAAGTTCCGATCCCAACGCTGCTCTTGATGATTCCCGTCCTTGGCGTTCCGGCCTCAGTAACGCCGATATGAAGTGGGTACTCTGTCAAATCTGCTATCTGCCTGTATGCTTCAATGGTCGTTGGGACGTCGGAGGCCTTAAGGGAGATCTTGATGAGGTCAAAATCAAGGCTCTCAAGGAGCTGCACCTGGTCCATCGCAGCGTGGACCATCCTGTCTGCGACGCTCAATTCAGGGTGGTAGGAGTGTGGCAAGCTCCCCGTGTTAAGTCCGATACGGATGGGAATCTTTCTTTCCCTGGCGGCCATCACAACTGCCTTGACTCGATCTGGCTCGCCAATGTTGCCCGGGTTCAGTCTGAGGGCGTCGACGCCCGCTTTGACCGAAGCCAGAGCCAACCGATAGTCGAAGTGGATGTCGGCGACCAGGGGGATACTGATACGTGCTTTGATGGCGGAGAGAGCAGCGGCGGCATCAGCATCCGGCACGGCGACTCGGATTATCTCACACCCGGCTTCTTCAAGCTCCCTGATTTGCCGTACCGTGGACACAACGTCCCGACGTGTCCGTATTGCACATTGACTGGACGCTAACAGGAGCGTTTCCGCCAACGGCAACCGCGCCGATCTGTATCTTCTTCGACGGCCTTCTTCCGGGCCTGTTAGTCGAGAAACGCACTAATGACATTGTCTTCGTCAGGGCCCGAACGTTCCGCCTCGAATGATTCTGGAGATATCCCCGTAGGTCACAGCCACGAAGAAGATGAGCAGGAGAAAGAACCCCGCGGCGTGAACCATGCCTTCGATCCGTGGAGATACGCGTTTGCCGCGCCGTACCCACTCAAGGACGACGAAGGCGATTCTGCCGCCGTCCAACGCCGGCAATGGGAAGATGTTGAATATGGCCAGGTTTATGCTCAGGAACGCGGCGAATTCGAGTAGGGGGCTGAGACCTGCACTTGCGATCTGCCCAGTCATCTGAGCAATCCCTACCGGACCAGCGAACTGAGCTGGAGTAGTACCCACGATCATGCTGATGATGCCATTCTTGAAAAGAACAAACGTCTGCACGCACGATACGACACCTTCAGGGATGGCTTTCCAGAACGGCAGACTCTCGGAGACGGATTGAGCATTCGCCGTTGAGGTCAATACTCCAACCGCTCCCTGGCCAGCAGGGGGCTTCCATCTCGGGACCAGAACCACGTCAACCGACGATCCGTCCGGATGGCGGACCGTGATGGTCGTTGGCTTTCCCAGGTTCAGCTGAATGTCGCGGCTGAGGTCGCCCGTGTGGTTCAGCATGTTGCCGTTGACTGCAACAAGGGTGTCGCCTGCAACAATGCCTGCCTGTTCTGCCGGGGAGTTTGGCGAAACAGCCTCCACCTGGACGTCTCCCTTAAGGACCTGGTGGGGAGCCATGAAGGCGATGGAGAATAAGAGAAACGGCACGAGTATGTTCATTATTGCGCCGGCGCTCAAGACCAGCATTCGCGTGCCGATGCTCTTGCTCGCCAGGCTTCCCGGCACAGAGGGGTCCTCTTCGCCTGCCATCTTCACAAAACCACCCAGGGGAATGGCGTTGACGGAGTACAGCGTGCCGCCGCGCTTGACCCCGAAAAGGCGCGGTGGAAACCCGACCCCAAACTCCAAGACCGTGACTCCTTTGATCTTGGCCGTTATGAAATGGCCGAGCTCGTGGGCCAGAACGAGGAACAAGATGACCACCAAGAAGGATACAACCGCAATTAGTGCTGTCAAATTAGCTCCTAGCTACGCTCGAGAGGACGTGTTCCCTGGCTGCCGTTGCGGCGGCAAGGATGTCCTCCACGGACGGATTTGATGTGGGCTCATGCGAATTCAACGCGCCTTCGATCAGTCTGGGTATTTCGGTCAGGCGAATACGGCCTTGCAGGAACAGACCCACTGCAGTCTCATCGGCCGCAGAAAGCACAGCGGGGAACGTACCCATGCGTTGTCCTGCATCGATGGCTAATCTCAAACAGGGGAAAGTTTCGGGATCCGGGTCCTCGAAATCCAGGTGGCGCAGTGAGGCGAATTCGAGCCTGGGCAAGTCAGTGCGTAACCTCTTGGGGAAAGACAGGGCATATTGGATCGGAAGCCGCATATCGGGACAGCCCAGTTGAGCTTTGACTGCCCCATCGTCGAACTCGACCATCGAGTGAACGATGCTCTGAGGATGCACGACAACTTGAATACGCTCAAACGCCACGTCGAACAGCCAATGTGCCTCGATCACTTCAAGGCCCTTGTTCATAAGCGTGGCTGAGTCAATGGTCACTTTCTTGCCCATATTCCAGGACGGATGCCTGAGGGCTTGCGTGGAGGTGACCTCTGCCAGATCGTGAAGGGTGTAACCTCGAAACGGACCTCCAGAGGCCGTCAGAATAATCCGGCATGGCTTCGACGTTTCCCCGAGGAGGCACTGCCATATGGCGCTGTGTTCGCTGTCTATCGGCAGGATCGTTGCCCCGGATCGTCTAGCTTCACTGATAATGATTTCGCCCGCTTCTACCAGCGATTCTTTATTTGCCAGAGCGATACGCTTGCCGGCTTTGGCTGCGGCCAGAGTGGGAAGCAGACCGGCCTCGCCCGACATCGCTATCACGACGATGTCCGCCTCGGGCAGCGATGCCATCAATGCCGGATGCATCATATCTTCGGGTCCATTCAGCTTGCTTCCGAGATGCCAGACAATTGGTGGCTTGAACTCTGCAACCTGTTGAGCCAACAGGGTGGCGTTGTTTCCGGCGGATAGTGCAACTACTTCGAAACAATCAGGGTGAGAACGGACTATGTCCAGGGTTTGCTGGCCTATGGATCCGGTGGAACCGAGTATGGCCAGTCTTAGCGGGTGAGCCATACGAAGTAGTATACCACGATGCCTGCGAAGGCGATGCTGTCCAGCCTGTCAAGGACTCCTCCATGACCGGGAAGTATGTTTCCGGAATCCTTGGCATGCAAGGCTCGTTTGAACATCGATTCGACAAGGTCGCCAAGCTGACCAAAAACGCTGACTGCGAGGCCCAGCATAATCATCGGAGCTAGCTGGAGGTCGATGTGGAGAGGGTTGATGAATGATCCTATGCTTGCAGGGACGAAGATCAGGCTGGCAACGGCCGCTCCCAAGAGGCCGCCGACCGTTCCCTCCCATGTCTTGGACGGGCTTATGGCGGGGGCGAGTTTGTGTTTTCCGATAGATCTTCCGACGAAAAACGCTGCGGTGTCTGAGGCGAAGGTGATGAATAGCGCAAGGTAGACCCAGTTTCTTCCGTCAGACAGATTCCGTAGCGCGACGAAATATCCCAGAAGCACTCCGACGTAGATTATGCCGGCGAGCATCCACGCCCAGTGAACGACGGAGTCCAACCTTCGCTTGGCCAGTAGCCACAGGAGTGGAGCTATGACGGCGATCGCGATAATCGCCAATGAGGTGTCCTCGCTGAGATAGCTCGCCGCGGTTGGCAAGAAGGCCGAGTCTCTTGCGAAGATGGCAAGAACTGTACATGCAGTCCCGAAATACAGTAGGGGCTTGGCTTGGGACATTCCCGAAAGACGGAAAAACTCAAAAGCTGCCAGACCTCCCCAGGCGCCGGCAAGAAGAGTAAACCAGGGAATCGGGTAATTGAACCAGACGGCCAAGACTGCCATCGGTAAAAGGACCAGCGATGTGATTATCCTTTGTTTGAGCATCAGGCGGACACGGCGAGCAGAGGCGGCAGCTCGCTTAGCCTTCGGATTTCAAAAAAAGACAACTTGTCCTCGTTTGGCTTCGGCATTTCATCTGGATTGAACCAACAGGCCGCCAGACCCGCCTCGGCCGCTCCAGTCACGTCCGCCTCAAAGGCATCTCCAACGTGGAGGCATTCGCTCGATTGGCGACCAAGGGCGCTGACCGCCCTCGAAAAGATTCGCTGGTCAGGTTTCTTTATGCCGCACTCTTCGGAAAGGACGACGCACTCGAACAGGGACCTCACTCCCAGACTTTCGAGCTTCTTGTACTGAATATCGGGGCTGCCGTTGGAGATGACACCTAGCTGAAAACGAGCGGCCAGCGCGCGTACAACGGACTCCGCGCCATCGACGGGCGCGCGTACGGTAGGATAGAAAGCAAGGTACGACGCCATAAGAGATTCAGCATAGTCTTCGTCCAGTCCAAGACTAGACAGGAACATCCGGCCCCGATTTTGCCTTGTCAATTCGAGAGGCATGCCCGAATAAAACTGGCGTGTCGCCTCGGTGTCGGAATCAAGAAACGCCTTGACGAGCCTGTCTTCCTCAACGGGGCCGAGCAGCTCGGGGTATCGCTGTTGCAGCAGGAGCACTATTTGTCTCTGTGAATCCCGCCGATCGTACAAAGTGTCGTCGAGGTCAAAGAAGACGGCTTTGACATTTTCAAACATGATTGTTGGCTCTACCCTCTAGCTCGTGGTTAGTATAACAGACCGGACAGTGGCCAAGTAGCGCGTTCGCTACATCTGAGGCCTGAGGGGCGTGTTGCGTGTACTGTGGGTTTGGTAGCTAAAGACCGCCGAACCGGCGTTTGCGGCGGCTGAAGGAAAGGAGAGCCTCGTCCAGACGGGCGCGGTTGAAATCAGGCCAGAGAGCGTCCGAGAGGAAATGCTCGCTATAGGCAGTCTGCCATATGAGGAAGTTGCTGAAGCGCTCTTCGTCGCCCGTTCGGATCAGGAGGTCCACTGGGGGAGTCCCTGCCGTGTACAGGTATTTGTCGAAAGTCTCCTCATCAATGGCATCGGCGGAAATGCCATCCTTTACGATTTGGCGAACAGCATCGACGATTTCTGCCCGCCCTCCATAGTTGAAAGCAACGTTCAGCGTCAGGTTCGTGTTGTGTTGCGTGAGTTCTATCGCCTCGAGCATTGCCGTCTTCAGACTGTCGGGGAGTCCTTCCAGCCGTCCAAGGTGGCGTACTCTGATGTTGTGCTCGTGCACGTAACGCACATGCTTGCCTATGAACCTGGCCAGCATATCGAACAGTCCGTGGACCTCTTCATTCGGGCGCCCCCAGTTCTCCGTGGAGAACGCATAGAGGGTGAGATATTTTATCGGGTAGTCGGCGATGTAATCGATCATGCGGAGCATGTTATCTGCTCCGGCCTGGTGTCCGGCCAGTCTAGGAAGACCCCGGCGTTGCGCCCAGCGCCCGTTGCCGTCGGGAACAATGGCTACGTGCGTGGGAAACCGTTCGATTTTGGAAGGCAGCTTCTTGCCCAAAGTAAGCCGACTAGACTTTGGTGATTTCAGCTTCTTTCTCTCTGCCTATTTCGTCGGCAGTGGCAACGAAGCCGTCGGTGCTCTTTTGAAGCTGATTTGATAGCCGCTTAAGCTCATCCTGAGAAATGTCCTTGCTTTTCTCAAGGTCCTTCAACTCGCTAAGAGCTTCGTGACGGAGGTTGCGAATCGCCACCTTACGCTCTTCTACGCGCTTCTTGACGGCCTTGCTGAGCTCTTGGCGGCGTTCTTCCGACAGCGGAGGAATGTTGATCCGTATGACATTACCGTCGTTAATGGGAGTCAGTCCCAAATCCGACGCGAGAATGGCCTTTTCTATATTCTTGGCGGCGGTCTTGTCCCAGGGCTGGATAACCAGCAGCCTTGCTTCGGGAACCGAAATCCCGGCAATTTGAATCAATGGGGTGGGCACACCGGAGTAGTCCACCCTCACGTGTTCGACAAGCGACACAGATGCCCGCCCGGTGCGGATAGTGGCCAGTTCCTTTTTTAGACCATCCGCGGCGCGTCGCATCTTCTCTTCAACACTTGTTAGCACATTGTTAGCCATAAGCTCACTCTTCCGTCACTATGGTGCCAATGGGTTCACCCATAGCGACTTTTATTATTGCCTCAGGCATCTGCAGTCCAAACACGATTATTGGGAGCTTGTTTTCCATGCAAAGCGACACTGCGGTCGCGTCCATTACGCGTAGCCGCCTGTTCAGCGCGTCAGCATGGGTAAGCCGGTGCAGCTTCTCGGCATCCTTGTGTTTCTTCGGATCGGCGGTGTAAATGCCGTCGACGTTCGTTGCCTTCAGCAGAACTTCTGCCCCTATTTCGATGGCGCGGAGTGCTGCTGCGGTATCGGTAGTCATGTAGGGATTGCCTGTGCCGCAGGCGAAGATTACGGCTCTGCCTTTCTCGAGATGCCTGATGGCGCGCCTTCTGATGTAAGGCTCGGCGACCTCTTGAATGTTGATTGCGGATTGCGTCCGGGTCACCACGCCCTCTCGTTCCAGGGTATCCTGGAGAGCGAGCGCGTTGATGAGCGTGGCCATCATCCCCGCATAGTCGGCTGTGGCCCGGTCCATGCCCTCTTTTTCGGCCTCGGCTCCGCGGAAGATGTTTCCACCGCCTACCACTATTCCCACATCGACCTTCATCTCCATCACTCGCTTGATCTGTCTAGCGATTCCGGTGACAACGGATTGGTCGATGCCCCACTCTTTAGTTCCGCCAAAAGCTTCGCCGCTGAGCTTCAGAAGAATGCGCTTGTACTTTGCTTTGGCCTCTACCATGGAGATCTTTTCAGGAGTCTATTCGCCGACCTCGAACCTGGAGAACCGGCTTATTTTGATGTTTTCGCCGGTCTTGGCAATCACCTGATTGATAAGGTCCTTGATGGTCATCGCCTGGTCTCGGATGAACGGCTGATTCAGCAATGCTGCCGAAGCCGCGTCGAGTCCGCTTTCCGCAGGAATTTCATCAGCGTTTACGTATTGAGGGCACATGGCCGCGATCTGCATGGCAATGTCATGGGCGAGTTGCTTGAATTCCGCGGTGCGAGCCGCGAAGTCGGTTTCGCAATTAAGCTCTACCATGGAAGCGATTTGTCCGCCGGCGTGAACATATGCCTCTATGATGCCCTGAGCGGCGGTCCTGCTCTTCTTCTTCTCGACCTTCACCAGGCTTTTCTGCTTCAGCATGTCTAGAGCTTTTTCGAGATGACCCTCGGCGTCCACAAGGGCGTTTCTGCATTCCATCACGCCCGCGCCGGACTTCTCTCTCAGCTCCTTAATGGCTTCAGTTGAGATCTTCAAAAGTTCCTCCTTGGATTGTGGCTATGCGGTTTGAGTCGATGTGGCCGGCGAGGACGGAGCGACAGTGGAGGTCGTGGAACTGGCCATCACATCGCTCGGAGGTGCCTGGTCATCGTCCTTTTCGGAGATAGGCGGAGCCTGAATGACCCTTCCCTCGAGAACAGCGTCCGCTATCTTGGCACACACCAGTTTGACAGCACGTATGGCGTCGTCATTTGCCGGGATTGGGTGATCTATCTCTTCGGGGTTGCTGTTGGTATCAGCCACCGCAACGACGGGTATTGACATTCTCTGGGCTTCGGCGAGAGCAATCCTTTCTTTAACAGTGTCGATGATGAACAGTGCCGACGGAAGCCGAGTCATCTCTTTGATGCCGCCAAGCTGTTTGTTCAGCTTTGCGATCTCCTCGTCCAACTTCAGCGCCTCTTTTTTCGGCAACCTCGTGAACTCGCCGCGGGCCTTCTGGTCTTCGAGTCTTACCAGATAGTCAATTCTCGATTGTATAGTCGTAAAGTTGGTGAGAATTCCGCCGATCCATCGCTGGTTGATGTACGGCATGCCACAGCGCTTGGCTTCGAGTTCAATCGCTTCCTGCGCCTGCTTTTTTGTTCCGACAAAAAGGATAGTTCCGCCGTCAGCCACAGTCTCTTTAACGAACTCTCGTGCCTTGCTCAGCATCCCGCTGGTGCGCTCAAGGTCGATAATGTGGATTCCATTTCGCTTTGTAAAGATATACTTCTTCATGCGGGGATCCCAGCGGCTGGTTTGATGGCCGAAGTGAGCACCCGCTTCTAGAAGTTCTTTAATCGTAGTATCTGGCAAGTCAACCCCCCTTAAAGAGCCTACGGCTTGAAGACGTAATAAGTTGCTAAAAGTATAACATACCCTTCATATGCCTTCAACACGTTCACCTGAGTCTGAGCCAAGCCTGATGTTCTGTTTGACAGAGTCCCCTGGCGGGCCTATGATAACGCCTTGAGGAAGTCAAATGGAAATTCGCAAAACCTACCGCGAAGTGAACCCTGAGCTACTCTTCGCCGAGATCAGGGATTTTGCCGTAAAGTTCGGTGCTGTCGTTGGGGATACCAAGACAGAGACGTATTCTCAGGCCGAAAACTCGTCGTCATTTGTGACCAGGGCTACCATCATCTTGAGGGTAAGAGACGAAAGCTCCAAGACTGACAGGGATTGTTGCCGTGTTCACGTCGTGGGGTCTGCCACGGGAGAGACGCGGCTGATGATGGATGTCGACGAGAAGCTTTTTCCCATTACGAAGATAGAGGCCCTACTGAGAGACCTCGACTTCATTTTCAAGGGATACGAGATAACGTAAGATTGTTCTTCTGGAGACGGAAGAGGGCAGCCCGCTCCGCGGGCTGCCCTCTTTATTGTTATTGCCGAATCTGGCCTATTTGCCTTTCAGGTAGGCGTCTATCGAGGCTGCAGCTCTCTTGCCCGCTCCCATGGCGCTTATCACGGTAGCCGCGCCGGTGACGATGTCCCCGCCTGCCCAAACCTTGTCCTTGACGGTCTTGCCCGTGGTTTCATCGGCAACGACAGTTCCATGGCTGGTGGTTTTCAAGCCGTCAGTGGTCGAGGAGATAAGGGGGTTGGGAGTGGTTCCAAGGGCTACCACGACGGTGTCGACGTCTATGGTGAATTCGCTTCCCTTCTTGACGATGGGCCTTCTTCTTCCGCTGGCATCCGGCTCGCCCAGTTCCATTTCGTTACACTCCATCGCCTTCACGTTGCCTTTTTCATCGGCAATGAATCTGATGGGGTTAGTGAGGAACTTGAATTCAATGCCTTCCTCTTCGGCATTTTCGACTTCCTCATGGCGGGCAGGCAACTCGGCCTTGGACCGGCGGTAAACGATTGTCACTTTTTGGGCACCAAGCCTCAGGGCGCACCTGGCAGAGTCCATCGCCACGTTTCCTCCACCGATGACTGCGACCCTCCTACCGACTTTGATGGGGGTGAGGTACCTGGGGAACTGATACGCCTTCATGAGGTTGGTTCGAGTTAAGAACTCGTTTGCCGAGTAGACTCCGCCGCTGTTCTCACCCGGGCAGCCGAGAAACATAGGTAGTCCGGCTCCGGTTCCGAGGAACACGGATTCAAATCCGTCGTTCAGCAGTTCGTCAACCGTGTCGATCTTTCCGATAACCGAGTCTAGTTTTACCTCGACGCCAAGCGATGAAACGTAGTCCACCTCGTTCTGGACGATCTCTTTGGGCAGCCTGAACTGGGGGATGCCGTACATCAAGACGCCGCCCGGGACGTGCAGTGCTTCAAAGATAGTGACCTTGTGTCCGGCTTTTGCCAAATCGGCCGCCGCAGTAAGACCGGCGGGACCGGAACCGACTATAGCGACCTTCTTTCCGGAGGGTGGGGCGATCGAAGGCTTTTCCTTATATTCCGGATTTGCTCTCTCCCAATCGGCGACAAATCGCTCCAGTCGTCCGATTGCGACCGGGGCGCCTCTCTTAGCCAGAGTGCACGTAGCCTCGCACTGACTCTCCTGAGGACACACTCTCCCGCAGATCCCGGGGAGAGCATTCTTCTTTTTCAGCGCCCTCACGGCCTCGGGCAGGTTATCTTCTCTCAGAGCCTTCACGAATTCCGGTATATCAACGGAAACGGGGCAGCCTTCTGTGCACGGTTTCTTGGGGCACTGTATGCAGCGGCTCGCCTCGGCCAATGCCTGTTCTTTGCCGTATCCCAGAGCTACTTCGTTGAAATTGGCCGCACGTACTTTGGGTTCTTGGCGGGGCATCTCTTCGCGGTTGAGGTTGATCTTTGCCATACTCAATAACTCCTGGCTTCAGGCCACGGTGGCCGACTGCTTGAGCCAATTATCTGCAGATATTTTTTCCTCATCAAGGTACACCCGCTGTCGAGTGAGCAGCAGGTCCCAGTCCACCTGGTGGCCGTCAAAGTCAGGCCCATCGACGCAGGCGAATTTAGTCTGTCCTCCGACCGACACGCGGCAGCAACCGCACATCCCGGTGCCATCGACCATGATGGGGTTCAGGCTGACGATTGTTTTTACGCCAAACGGCTGGCTGGTGGCCGCTGAGAACTTCATCATCATGGTCGGGCCGATCGCTATTACTCGCGAGATCTTCTTCCCGCTCGACAGCACTTCCTTGAGCGGTTCGGTTACCAGCGCTTTTCGACCGTAAGAACCGTCATCGGTCGTAACGATAAGCTCGTCGCTCGCTGTCCGGAGCTCATTCTCCCAGAAGAGCAAGCTTTTGTTGCGGGCGCCCATGATCGAAATGACGTGATTCCCCTTTTCCTTCATGGCACGCGCGATAGGGGTCACTACTGCCACCCCGACCCCACCCGCCACCATGATCACATTGCCGAAATCTTCGATGTGCGTTGGAATTCCCAGTGGCCCAACGAAGTCGGCGATGAAGTCGCCGTTGCCCAGTTTTGCGAGTTGCCTGGTGGTCGCCCCCACTTCCATGAAGACGACGCTTACGCTGCCCTCTTTGGCGCTGTAATCTGCCACCGTGAGGGGAATCCGCTCTCCCTTGTCATCTACTCGCACGATAATAAACTGTCCGGGTTTGGCCTTCTTTGCCACAGCCGGCGCTTCTACTTTGAACAGGTGGATGTTAGGAACGAGGTCCTGTCGCAACAGTATCTTGTACAATCGATCCTCCCTTCGGAAAATGGTCGCGAAGCGCAGGGCGCCTAAGATATTTGGGGAAAAATGGGACCCAATGCTGCTCGCTATTAACCAAGGAGTAATTCTAGCATCGGAGTTAGCGGGTCTTCAAGAGAATTGGTGCTGAGGGGAAGTGGTTGGCATTGATAGCGACGACGAGAGAGACGAGTTGCAGGACGATGTCGGGAGCTTGCCGAAAGGGAGGGCGAGCGTGGTCGGCTCGACAAACAAAGGGAGGCAGCACTAGTCTGCCTCCCTAATCTCGCCGTGCCTTGCGCGATACCTAGATCCTCGCCATCTCCCGTCCTCTGGTCTCCTGGTTTACGTCTTCGTTTGCCTCTTCACCATGATTGAGCTCGGCCAGGAACCGCGCAACTTCTTCACGCTTGAATCTGCGGTCGCCGCGGTGAGTAATCCTGTAGGCGCGCAGCAATCCCTGGTCGCTCCACCGTCTAACGGTGTTGGCATGGATGTGGAGCAGTTCTGCCACTTCCCTGACGGTAAGCATGGGACGCAGTTTGGCGTCTTCTACCATTTCTATTCCTCTTCGCCCTTATGTTCACTTAAGTTCATAATATGTACGCAATACTGACAGGGCAATCACCCAAGCAGGCTAGGTCGTTCGGCCGATGACCACGCCAAGTCGAGTACTTTAGGATAATTGCCGCGAGGGGATGCTCTGCAAAACGAGAAATAACGGAAGGGCTGCCTCGTTGAATGCCTGACTCTTAGCTTTTCTTTACATTGCGAATTTCTTTGTTTATAATCAGACAGTTTTTCTTGGACGGGTAGAGTCCAAATACGGGAGGTAAAACCGCGAGATGGCTGGAGAACTTACCAAGGCAATTGCCGAACTTGATGAGAAAGAAGCCTTAAGGCTGGCCAAAGACTGGCTAGACAAAGGCAAGGACCCGAATTCGATCCTTGATGAGAGCAGAAAGGGTATGGAAACCGTCGGCAAGAGGTTTGCCGAGGGGACTTATTTCCTGCCTGAGCTCATCTATTCCGGGGAGATCCTGAAGGGAGTCTCCGAGATCATAAAGCCCAAGCTGAAAAAGGAAGTCAAGACCGAGAAGAAAGGGAAGGTCATTGTGGGCACTGTGGCCGGTGACATTCACGATATCGGCAAAGACATCGTCGTTTTCATGCTTGACGTCAATGGCTACGAGGTGTTTGACCTCGGCGTTGACGTTCCTGCCCAGAAGTTTGTCGACAAGATCAAGGAGACCAACGCTCCTGTCGTCGCTTTGAGCGGTTTCCTCACTCTTGCATTCGATTCGATGAAAGAGACTATCGAAGCGATCAAGAAGGCCGGCCTGCGCAGCAAAGTGAAGATCATGATTGGCGGCGGCCAGATTGATGAAGAAATTCAGAAGTACACTGGCGCTGATGCCTACGGCAAGGATGCCATGACTGGCGTGGCCTTGGCCAAGGGCTGGATCAAAGCCTAGCGACCCGTAATCCTCCCAAGGTTGGAGCTTCAAGCACCCAGCAACTTTGTTGCTGGGTGCTTTGTTGTTTTGTCCAGCACTACTTGGCCGGCATGGGAACTGAACCTCTCCGATCTTGGTGGAGATTGGGCACCACGGCGTGGCCACCACGTTAGTGCGACTAACACTCGTCGCTGCTTCGTTGATAAAGAATCCTGACTATTGGCACAAAGGATCCCATCGGTCCGGGCAAGGGCAATCAGCTTCCCTACATCGACAAGGTCAAAGTTCTCATTATTCCTGATACTTCGACCGCTGATGCCGCCTTCCGGACTGGCAAAGTCGACGCCAGAGGGGCGGACTGGGAGACGTACGGCAATCCACTGAAACAGAACCCTCAATTCAAGGCGTTGAAGTTCTACTCCGACGGCGGTTTCTCCACGAGTTGGCGGGTAGACAAGGCCCCCTTCAGCGACAAGCGCGTTCGACGCGCTCTAATGATGGCCATCGATTTCAACGGCCTCGTAAAGAACCTGTTTGGCGGCGATGCCCAGCTCATCACCTGGCCGGTTGTATATAGTGCCGCCTACAAGAACGCGTATCTGTCTCTTGACGAGGCTCCGGACTCGGTCAAGGAGTTGTACAGCTACAACCCGATCAAGGCCAAACAGCTTCTTACCGAAGCTGGTTTCCCGAATGGATTCAAGACCACAGTAATCTGCAATGCTTCAACTGCCGGGTCGCCGAATCAAAGCGATTACTTCTCGGTTATCAAGGGCATGTGGAGCAAAGTGGGCGTAGACCTTACCATCGATGGCAAAGAAACGGTGGTATGGAACAACATTTGGTCGTCACGCACGTACGATCAGATGCTCCAAAGCAGCATCGGCGGATGGGGTGTGGCATACAATGGCAGCAACTATCGCGGCAGCGGCTCTACCAACGGCTCGTACGTTCCCACCGATCCTATTGTGGAGGACGCTGTAACCAAAATGCAGAAAGCCGTGCTGCAGGGCGGTCAGGCTGCTCAGGATCCGATCCACAAAGAGCTTATGAAATATGTTCTTGACCAGGCGTGGGCTATCGGCTTCCCGAATGCCGGGGCCTACAATATGTGGTGGCCCTACATCAAGAACTATCATGGAGAGACTGGCATCGGCCGCTATTGTAACTGGAATTGGTCCAGGTATGCCTGGATCGACCAGGATATGAAAGCCAAGTTGCTCGGCAAGTAGCATTCAGGCCCGCAATTAACAAGGAAGGCGCCCGACTTCAAGTCGGGCGCCTTCAGTTTTGACCACGAAGCCGGCAAATCGTTATGGTGTGGATCAGCCTGGGACGCCCAGGTCTTTGAACAGCGTCTGAACGTCGAGTTGCTCTTGCACGAGTGCAGCGAAGAGGGTTGCCTTCGCTTCGGTGAGGGTGTTGTTTCCCAGCGCTGTCTCGACGGTCTGAAGGATTGTCTTGACATCGCTCCTGGCTGAGATCAGCGGGACCCTATTGGCTTGGGCACGCATTGTCACCATAGCGATGGGAGGGGTCCCTCCGGCAAGAACGATAACTGCGGTCTGGGTCTCCAGGGCAGCCAATTGCATGTCGGGCCGGTCTGCTCTCACGACCACAGCCTTGTTGTCTCTGAGGGAGTAGTAATCGGGACCGTGATCCGGGTTCATTGCGCCGACCATGATGTTTTCAATGACCCTGGAAGCCTGGTCTTTGTTGCCAAGAATGTCTCCGCCAATCTTCTCAGCCAGGTCTTCTATGCTGAGGCTGTAAAGCGCACGGACTTCAGGAAGGACCCCAAGCAACCGAACCCCGGGGAAACTTTCACGGAAGGTGGTCATGGAATCAGTCAGCAACTTCCTGGGTACTTTGTTGAGGATGACACCCACGAGTTGCTTTGCCATTGGCGAGTAGTAGGCAGAGGAGGGTTGAGATGAAAACGATTCTACGTCCACGATCCGGCAATTGACGCTCGATGCCAGATCGGAAGCAAGCCTGCCCTGGCCCGAAGGCCCTTCAATGATGACCAAATCTTTGGAGGCAGATAATTTGGACAGAGAGGCTCCAATGCCTGCTTTCAAAGAAGCCTGGTCGGCAAAAGAGGCGATCATGTCTTCTTCGGGAGTATCGAGTCCGAGATAGTTCCTCAGTAATGCTGAGTCGGAGTGCGCGGAGGAGTCTGGCGAAAGCGTTACTCTCAAGTATGCCACAGCCTTCCCTTGTCCCTTAAAGTGTTTGCCAAGGACAGCTGCAATCGCAGTCTTGCCAGTCCTCGATGCCGACGAAGTGAGATAGACAATGACCATGCCGTCCCTCCGGTTAGAAAGCTAGGTCATTATACCTTCGTTTGACTATCTCGGCAAAGCTATCCGCTACATGGTCTTCATCCGGCCCAACGCAGAAGGGCCCGGATATACCTGGTCTCCTAGTCGCGGCAAGCGAGCCTGATTGAGTCAGGGGGTATGTATGACAACAAACGGAAAGGCGGGACCGAGATCCCGCCTTTCCTGCACACAACGGGGGCTATCTACCTGTGAGGGATTTCTTGAGGTCGGTGTCCATCCATGAAAAATACAGCCAGTGCCAGGGGAGCATGGCGCCCAGTGTGCTCGCCCCGTAGAAGTTCTTTAACCAAGGCTGCCAAGCATTGTACTTGTCAGACACAGGCAGCCAGATGGCGATGGACTGCTCGAGGAGGTATGGTGTTGCGTCCTTCATGTCCTTTCGCCATGCCTTGTCATCGATGGCGAGGGTCTTATTGACTTTGTCCAGCAGGGCTCTGACCTCCGGACTATCGAAGAAGGACGGGCAGTCTTGTGACTCCTTTCTCAGTTCGAACATGTAGTGAGTGAGGAAGTACTGTTTAGCCGGCTTGTAAAACATCTGCTCGAAGGTTCTCTGTTGCTCAAGGTTGCGGTAGACCCCACCATCGACCACCTTGATGTCAAGGTCGATGCCGACTGGGGCCAATTGAGCTTTGATAATGGACAGAAAATCGGTGTCGGCTGCCTGGTAAGAATAGATGCTGGTTTTGAAGCCGTTGGGATAGCCGGCATCCTTAAGAAGCTGTTTCGCCTTTTCGGGGTTGCCCCCCTTGACCAGGTCCTGAACCACGGTTGGCATTTGTTCAAGCGGTGTGTAGAGGTCCTTGTACTCTGGCGTCGGGTAATACGGCCAGCCCAGCAATTGGCCGTGGCCCTTGTAGTAGTCTTTAAGAATCCCGACTTTGTCTATCGCGTAATTGAGAGCTTGCCTCACTCTGATGTCGTTGAATGGTGCCTTATCTTCGCGACCGGTAGGCTGCACGACCGCTCCGTAGGTGGTCACGGATTCTATCTTGTACGGCGTGGTTCTCTGAAGGTCGGCGAAGTCCTCCCAGCCGAGGGCGCCATAGGAATCCAGTTTGCCGGTTCGGAAAGCCGCCAAACGGGTCGACAGGTCGGGAATGATGAGCAGCTTAAAGCCGTCGAGATAAGGGAGTTGATCGCCCTTTCCCGGGCCAACCGGATTCGTCTGCCAGTAGTTGGGATTGCGGGTAAATGTCATGGCTGTGTTTGACACCCAGTCCGTGACCATATAGGCGCCGGTGCCGAGGTTGTTCTGCCACTCCTTCTGGTTCGGGAAGGCTTCCTTAAGCATCATGTAGCAGCGCTGGCCGTCCTCCCAGAAATGGGTGCCCTGGCTGTTTGGTGGGGAAGGTGAGCTTGATTGTGTACTTGTCCAGGACTTCGACTGAGGTCAGCCATTCTGTCTTGGCGAAGAAATTCTGGAAGTTGCCTCCGGGGAAGTCCCATTGTGTCTTGATGTTCCAGGCCGCGTCTTCGGCCGTGAATTCCCGCCCGTTTGCGGGCGGCTTGTTCCAGTAATGGACGCCTTTCCTTATATGGAAAATGATGTGCTGGTTATCGGGAATTTCGTAGCTTTCGGCTATTTGTCCTGTCGACAGGCTTGCGTTGCCGATAGAGCCGTACTGCCATGTCGATTCGTTGGAACCTGCCGGGCCTTTAGCCCAGTCGCCCATCATAAGGGGCTCATTCGTAATGGATATCTGGAAACCCATGAGGTCTCGCATCTGGGCGGGGTCCCAGTTGCCGGTGTCGACGGTGATGAAACCGGTGTAGATGCCGCCGTATTTCGGCTTATCTTGCGATGGCGTGACCGATGCTAATGGAGCAGCCGTTGTAGTTGAACCGGGCGCCGTGGTAGCTGGATTGACCGCGGTTGTCGTTGCCGGAGCTGTGGTCGCACTGGTGCCACAAGAGGCGAGGACCAGGGCGAGTGAGGAGATAATACCCAGAATGAAAAGCACACACTTCCTGTTCACGTTGGGTCCTCCTTATTTAGTTTTTCGCTTCTAACTCTTGTTCTCCGAACCTCCAGAATGCCAGTTGAAAAAATCTAGGCGGAGTATAGCTCAGGCAATATACCATGTCAATCTGCGCTCGTGATTTATTTTGTGACTGGCCAAGTGCTGTGGGCTCTCCTGGATCACCGCCGGCTTGTCTGACAGCAGATGAGAATCGCGAGGCATGCGAGCAGCATCGTGCGTTTCTGAAGCCGGGCGCGCTCTGCTGGCCAGAGCAGGCATGATATAATCGCTCTGCTATGAGGGGCCTGGTCGACACGCACGCCCACCTGGAGGAATTCGCTGATATCGAGCCTGTCCTCTCTGCTGCCAAAGCAGCCGGAGTCGGCTCGATCGTGGCCGTCGGGTCCGACCTTGTTTCCAACCAAAAGGTCCTGCAGATAGCGGCGTCTCATCTCGGCTTCATTTTTCCGGCTTTGGGCCTCCATCCGTGGAACATCAAGGAAGCGGAGCTCAAAGAGACTCTCGATTTCATCGACAGGCACGCAGATGAAGCGTCCGCCATCGGAGAAGTGGGCCTGGACTACCACAAAAAGGTTGTCGCACTCGCCTCCAAGCAAAGGCAACGGGACATTTTCCTTGAGCTTCTCGACATTGCCGTAAGGCATCGGAAGCCGGCACTTGTCCATTCGCGCTGATGCCTGGCGCGACAGCCTTGATCTGGTCATCCGGTCAGGCGCCGGAGCTGTATTCCACTGGTTCACTGGTCCCTCGAGCGTGCTCAGAGATCTCATTGCAGGGGGCTACTATATTTCGGCAACCCCGGCTACGGAGTATCACGAGGAGCATCGACGTGCCGTGAAGGAGAGCTCCCCCAGAGCGGCTCCTTCTGGAGACCGATTCTCCCGTAACCTATGGGCGTGGTTCTCAAACCGAGTTTGAGGCGAGACCCGCCGACGTCAAGCGGTCGCTTTCAGCGGCTGCGGCGCTGAGAGGCGAGTCTGAAGATAGTGTGGCTTCTGCTACGACAGCTAACGCAAGAAAGATATTTGGGCTATCGCTGTGATGGGTCGTTTTCATTCAGTAGGCCTGGGATGAACAAAAGGCAATACGTTGGGGCGGTCGACCAGGGAACCACAAGCACGCGGTTCGTCATTCTTAACCAAGACGGCGACGTCGTAGCCAGTCACCAGGTTGAGCATCGGCAGATTTTTCCGAGACCGGGGTGGGTCGAACACGATCCTATGGAGATTTGGTCCAACACCAAGGCTGCGATTGCCGCGACTTTCGGCGAGTCCGGAATTGATCCTGGCTCCCTGGAATGCATTGGAATTACCAACCAGCGCGAGACAACTATCGTTTGGGATCGGAAGACTGGCAAACCGTTTCACAACGCCATTGTGTGGCAGTGTGCTCGCACTGAGGCTATCTGCAATGCCCTCGAGCGCGAAGGCGGACAAGACCGTTTCAGGGCGGTAACCGGCTTGCCCATCTCGCCCTATTTTTCGGGGCCCAAGATCAAGTGGATACTGGACAATGTGCCCGAGGCCCGTTCTGCGGCCGAAAGGGGAGACGCCATTTTTGGCAACATGGACAGCTGGTTGATCTGGTGGTTGACCGGGGGTCCGGGACGGGGCGTTCACGTCACCGATGCAACCAATGCCAGCCGTACCATGCTGATGGACCTGCGTGGGCTGCGCTGGGACGAGACCATGCTCAGTGTCCTGGGGATTCGAAGGGAGATGCTTCCCGAAATTCGGCCTTCGAGTGACCCTGTTGGCTACGGGTATACATTGAAAGACGGCCCGTTCGGCGCAGTCATTCCGATATGTGGTGACCTCGGAGATCAGCAGGCTGCCTTGTTCGGCCAGACTTGCTTCGAACCGGGCGACGTGAAAAACACGTACGGGACCGGCTGTTTCATCCTGCTAAATACTGGAGTTACGCCTAAACCCAGCTCTCACGGGCTGATAACGACGGTTGGCTACAAGATAGGGCAGGCTCCTGCAGTGTACTGCCTTGAGGCTCCCATAGCCATGGCTGGATCGGTCGTCCAATGGCTGAGGGATAACCTGAGGTTTTTTGAGAAATCAAGCCAGATCGAAGACCTCGCAGCAAGTGTCCCCGATAGCGGCGGCGTGTATCTGGTGCCGGCCTTCTCGGGATTGCTGGCGCCATACTGGGATGCCAAGGCCAGAGGAATCCTGGTTGGGCTGACCGGTTTCAGCAACCGTGGGCATATCGCCAGGGCTGCTCTCGAAGCAACGGCTTACCAGACACGCGATCTTCTCGATGTGATGCAAGAAGATTCCGGGGTGGGGTTGACCACCCTGAAGGCAGACGGTGGGATGGTGGCGAACAATCTGCTTATGCAGTTTCAGGCTGATATTCTTTCAATCCCAGTCGTCAGGCCAAGAGTCATCGAGACGACTTCGTTGGGAGCGGCGTACGCAGCGGGGCTTGCCGCCGGTGTCTGGACGGGGACCGGCGAATTACGCAAGAAATGGGCAGTTGCCCAGACCTGGCTCCCTGCAATGGAAGCCAGCACCAGAGCCAATCTCTACTCTGGTTGGCGTAAGGCGGTGCAGACGAAGTCTCGATTGGGCCTGACGCTCCTGGTCGAGTATTCAACGTAATTCGACTACCGGCTTAGCCTTGTTTGCAGGCAGGCGTGTTGACATAGTCGGATGGGGACTTGAATGGGACCCATCGATCGAAGGTGAAAGGAAACATGAAGCGACAATTCAGCGGACTCGATAAGAAGTTCGATTTGGTAGTCATCGGGGGTGGGGTCATAGGAACGGGTATTGCCCGTGACGCTGCGTTGCGCGGAATAAGGACCTTGCTTCTGGAGAAAGAGGATTTCGGCTACGGGACGACGTCGCGCTCAACTCGCCTCATCCACGGTGGATTGCGCTATCTGAGCCACCTGGACTTCAAACTTGTCAGACAAGATCTGAAAGAACGGGAAGTCCTCCTAAAGATCGCCCCCAACCTGGTGAAGCCTCTACCCTTCCTCTTGCCCCTCCGGAGTGCGTATCAGCACTTGATCATGGGAGCGGGCATGCGCATGTATGATGCTTTTGCCAAGGGCAAGAGCGTTCCTTCCTACAGGCACCTGTCCAGACAGCAGACTATGGAGATGGAGCCTGGGATCAATTGGCCAACCTTGAAAGGGTCCTACGAGTTCTTTGACGCTCAAGTTGCCTTCCCCGAGAGGCTGTGCGTGGAGAATGCCCTGTCCGCCACGGGAAGCGGAGCTGTATTGCTGAACCATGCCCAGGTCGTCGCCATCAACAAGACCGGGAGTGTCGTCGTCGGAGTAAAGATAAAGGATGGTTTGTCCCGAGAGACGGCTCAAGTAGAGGCGAAAGCGGTAGTGAGCGCGGCGGGGCATTGGTCCAATGATGTTGTTGGGCTGGCAATACCTCACGCGAAAGATCACGTAACCACGACCATGGGCGTGCATCTTGTCACGCCGAGACTGTCCAGCAAGGCGCTTGTTTTGTTTGCCAAGAGCGACGGCAGGCTTATCTTCGTCATACCGTGGCAGGAGTATTCGCTCATTGGCACTACGGACACCGAATACAAAGGCGACAAAGAATACCTTTCGGCCGAAGCAGGACATGTAGCTTATCTTCTCAAGGAGGTTAGTCAGTATCTGCCGAAGCTTAAGGCTGAAGACATCTACTGGGCATTCGCTGGATTGCGTTCTCTGGTGGGGGGGAATGGGCGGAAGATCTCGAACGTTTCGCGGTCGCACAAAGTGGTCGACCACGAATCGACCGATGGCGTGTCAGGCCTTGTTTCGGTGCTGGGAGGCAAGATGACGGGCTACCGGGCAATCGCAGAGGAGACGGTTGATATCATAGCCAGGAAACTCGGCGTCAGCGCCTCTTGCTCCACGGGAAGCACTTTTCTTCCGGGGGCTCCGGGCCTCACTGATGATCAGGTCTCCAAAGTCGCTGTGGAAAGCGGATTGGATATAAAGACAGTTGCGCACCTCAACGAGATTTATGGGTCCCGCCTCAACGAAGTGGTGAAGCTGGCCGTTGCAGACGAAAATGGGAAAAAGCAGATTTGCCCGCATTCCAAAGACATTTTCGCCCAGGTGTGGCACGCGATTGATGAGGAGAGTTGCGCCACCGTGAGTGACTTCATGTTGAGGCGCGGTACGATTGGGCTGTCTTCGTGCCAGGGTCTTGATGCCGTGGAGACCGTTGGACTTGAGATGGGTAGAAAACTGGGGTGGAGCGTTGGTGAGTTTCAGGACCAGGTTCAGAACTATCGTGATTTCGCTGGCGTCGTGCACGCAGTTCAAACGCGTCATGTTTGCTCCGGGGCAGCGTGCGGCGTTGTAGCTAACTCACTGGCCGTGGACCACAGTGCTTTGGTCCTTTCCTTCCGCCGTCGAAGATCTTCGCTCGATGGCGAGCATTCTATCAAGGAGTGGCGGATGGGAATAGTTTAGGAACACGTAGAAAGGGTGGGGGTTGAGATTCGAGAGGTTGTTTTTCGAAAGCTTCTTGAGCGCACTCACCAAAGACTCGCCGTCGGCAGTTGCCGCGGCATACGCATCGGCCTCTCTCTCATTTGCCCTTGACATAATGTTCATGGCGATTGACAGGACCAGCTCGAGAGGGGTGTACAGGAGGCCGAAGAACAGTAATCCAGCGTAGACCGACTGCTTGCCCATTCGGAAAGCTTCATACATCCCCGGACTCTGAAGAACCAGCGACAGAAGAAAGAACACAATTCCCATGTGGACTACGCTGATGATGAGCCCCTTCAGGATGTGCTTCTTCTTGTAGTGACCTATCTCGTGAGCCAGGATTCCCACCAGTTCGGCGACGGAATGTTGCTGGACTAGAGTATCAAACAGGGCGATGCGCTTATTCTTGCCGAGACCGGTAAAGTAGGCGTTGGCTCTCGTCGAACGTTTGGAGCTGTCGACGACGTACAAATTCGCGATAGGGAAATTCTGCGCTCGGGCGTACTCCATGATTGCCTTCCTGAGTTCGCCGTCCGGCATGGGAGAGAACTTGTTGAACAGCGGCAAGATCCAGGTTGGAGCGACATACTGGATCACCAGCGAGACTGCCACGACAGCAGCCCAAGCATAGATCCAGGCCAGACTTCCTGCGCCCTGAAAGAGCAGTATCACACCTGAGAGCAACGGAATGCCCAGGATTAAGGCAAGCCCCAGACCTTTGAGCCTATCGGCGACGAAGAGTGCGGGTGTCGTGCGGTTGAACCCGAATCGCTGCTCGATGATAAAGGTGTGATAGATTGCGAAGGGCAGACTGACGAGGCTGTAAGCGAAAAGCAGAAGGCCGATGTACACCAGCCCATTCACCAGTTCAGGAAAGCCCCAGCCACGGATGATTACGTCAAGCGCGTTGAAGCCGCCCGCAAACCAGAAGGCGAGCACCACCACCAGGTTAACGCTGGCGGTGACGAATCCGAAGCGCGTGGATGCCCGTGTGTACTCCTGGGACCGCCGATACTCTTCTTCGTCATAGATCCCTTTCAGGGATGGTGGAGCCTGACCGCTCAACTGCCTGAGGTTGAGCGTATCGGCTAGTATCCCCAATGCGTAGTCAATGATGAGAGCGGAGAGGATGACGATACCGAAAAGATTCAGTGCGATTCCCACTTCAACGTGACTCCATTTCGATGCTGTGGCGTGGATGTAGCCTCTGACTTGATGACGTCCTCAAAGGCCCAGCGTCCTCTCGACGTCGGTGCGGGCATTGAGGATATCGGACCATATGTCGCCCCTTCGCTTGAGTAACCCTGGTACTGTGAGAAGATTGAAGTCAGTTGGGTATTTCTTTCCGAGTTCCTCCCAGCGCAGTGGGAAAGACACTCCTGCTTCAGCGTTTGGTCTTGGAGAGTATACCGACGCCAGGGTCTTTCCCTTAACATTCTGGTTGTAGTCGATGAACACCTTACCTTTGCGTTTTTCGACCGCCCAATCAAGGGTTACTTCTTCCGGATGGCGCTGCATAATGTAGCGTCCTATGGTCTCTGCTGCCTTTCTGGTAGCGAGGAACTCCAGCTTCCTTACCACAGGTATGTATACGTGGAGTCCGGTCTTGCCCGACGTCTTGACGAACGCATTCATCGAAAGCGAATGGACGACCTCCCTGACCAGGAGTGCCACCTCACACGCCTTGTCAAAAGCCCGGCGGTTGAATTCGGGCTCCTCTCCGGGTTTTTCGCTACCTGAATAGATATATGGATCAATGTCAAGGACTATGAAATCGGGAAAGTCCAATACCCGATCTGGTTTTGAAGCGTCAAGTTTGATGTCCGGAATGCTGGCTACCCTTGAATACCAGGTGTGAAACTCGACATCGGCAGACTGCCCCAACCAGAGGAGCGTCGCGAGGTTGTTGCACAGTATGTATTCGGACGATTTCCCGTTTTCGTCTTCGATACCTACCGTTTTCACGAACCCGGGCACGCGGAAATTCCAGTGCTTTTGCCAAAAGTGCTCGCCGAGAATTCCGTTGGGGTACCTGCTCAGCGTTAAAGGTCTGTCTTTGAGGTGAGGAAGAATATATGGAGATATGCTGACCAGGTAGGAGAGGAAGTCGCGTTTAGTAAGGGCTCGGTGCGTCTCCGTTTCGGGCCACAGCTCCTTGTCAATGTTCTTTAGCTCGATCAGCGATCCATCGGCATCGATAGTGAAGTCGCTTTTTCGAACCGCCAGACGTTCAATTAGAGGCTGCACTTCGTCTACTCCTGAATGGTCGTCTTCCGTTTCAGGGACTTCCACAACCGTGGGCTTTACTGCTTCTTCCGCTGCCTTGTCCTCGCGCAGCTTGAGAAAGACCGGGGCTCTCAAACGGCCGTCCCTTGTCCACTGGCTGAACTTTACCTCGGCAACTACCTCGGGGCGCACCCAGGTGGGTTGTGCATTGGCAACTGGTATCTCGGAAAAAGGACATTGTTCAGTCCTGAATTTGTCAAGAATAGACTTCAGTTCGGATAGATTGGCGCCGTCGAAGCCAGAGCCCACGTGACCCGCGTAGACGAGGTTCCTTTTGTCGTCGAAGTATCCGACTAGAAGCGCTCCGAGGGACCCGTACCGGTTGCCCTCTCCTGCGGTGTATCCGCCTACCACGAAGTCACCCGACTGTACGGACTTGATCTTAAGCCAGTCCCTGGATCTTCTCCCGGATTGATATGTACTCTCCAGGGTCTTTCCTATTGCGCCTTCAAGACCGTTCTTCACAGCCGCCTCAAAGACACTTTTCCCGTCTCCTTCGAATCCTTCGACCAGCCTGACCTCCCCCGTTTGACGCAGAGTACTTTTCAATATCTCCTTTCTGATTCGCAGGGGTACACCTTTGAGGTCATAGCCGTCAAGATGAAGGATATCGAACACGTAATAGATCAAGGGCGGCCTTAGCCGGACTGGATCTTGCGGCCCGGAGATACTGTTGCAGGGCTTCGAATGAGACGTGTCCGTTGGCGTCCAAAGCTACCATTTCACCATCTATCACCAGCTCCGATGCGGGCTGCGATGACATGGCCGGGAGCAATGGAGAGTATTTATCCGACACGTTGTTGCCGCGCCGTGAATATAATGAAGCCTTGCCGTCTCTGACCGAGGCGATAGTCCTGTAGCCGTCGAGTTTAGGCTCGAAGAGCCAGGCCGGGTTGGAAAAAGGCGCATTGGCAATGCTGGCCAACATGGGAGCGATAAATCCAGGAAAAGCAGTCTGCCGAGCGCTGGCCAGATCCTGCACTATGATCGATGGCCTTTCTGATTGGGACGGATCACCGTCTCTTACTCCCTCCAACGTACGGCCCGAGACTACAGACAATTCTTCAGTCAATACGTCATAGTCGTTGCGCAGCAAAATCGTCTTGATGTTTTATTAGAAGCCAGTCCTTTTCGCGCCCACGGACTTTGACCAGCGTCCAAGAACCCCGCAGTTTGTGGCCTCTGAGATGGAAGCTGATCTTGCCCGAGGCAAGCCCCTGGCTTAGTTGGTTTTCCGCCTCTTCGCGGTCCGTGAAGTGGTATTTCTTGTCCTCGTCCGGCGAGTACGAGCCGTTGTCCCAGACGATGACCTCTCCGGCGCCGTATTCTCCTTTAGGTATGGTACCCTCAAACGAGGCATAATCGATTGGGTGATCTTCTACCATGGCCGCCAGCCGTTTGTCGGCGGGGTTGAGCGAAGGACCTTTAGGCACTGCCCAGCTCTTGAGCACTCCATTGACTTCCAGTCGCAGGTCATAATGGAGTCTTGTAGCACGGTGTTTTTGTATCACGAATACCAGCGGGCCGCTGCCGCGCTCAATTTCTGGCTTTGGCTCCGAGGTCTTCTCGAAGTCCCTCTTCTGCCGGTATTCTTCAAGCTTGGGCATATATAATAATCATAGTCTCTCTCAGCAGCTCCATATTCCGCAAGGACATGATCATGGCCGCAAAGATCTACACTGGAATTTCGGCGTGGGGAGACCCCGACCTGGCAAAGGCAGGCTTCTATCCGCCGGAGGCAAAGAAGGGATCGGACAAGTTGCGATACTATGCGACCAAATTCACCGTTGCAGAGTTAGACAGTACATACCATTCTTTTGCCACCGGTCGATTCGTGTCGAATTACATTGAAAGTGTCCCCGAGGGATTCCTGTTCAATTTGAAAGCCTTCAGCATGTTTACCGGGCATCCCACGCCCTACAAGGCTCTACCCCGCAGCTTCCGTGAGCGATATGGAGACCAGATTCAGGCAAAGGCCAGCGTATACGCTCACCATCTTACGGCCGAAGCGGTCGATGACCTGTGGGCCGGTTTTCGAGCGACCGCGGATATCTTCCGTAATGCGGGTAAATTTGGCGCCGTGCTTCTGCAGTTTCCGCCCTGGTTTTTCCCTACGCCACAAAACTATGCCTACATCGATGAAGTGGGAGAGCGGCTCAGCGGCATTCCTGCCGCCGTTGAGTTCAGAGTCGGATCATGGCTGGATGAGGGGCAACAGGATATAACCTTTCAGGCTCTCAAGTCTCGAGGCCTGTCGCTAGTCTGTGTTGATGAACCTGTTGGACTGAAGACTAGCGTCGCTCCTGTAGTGAAAGCGACCTCTACCCTGGCCGTCGTTCGCTTCCACGGAAGAAACGCCAGTGACTGGGAGCGCAAGGGCGCGGCCCCTGATGAGAAGTACAACTATCTCTACTCACCCGGCGAACTTGCAGAATGGGTTCCACGTATCCAGGAGCTGGCGCAGGAATCCGAGAGAGTCCTCGTGATTTTCAAGAACAAGCACGCGGACTACCCGGTCAGGAACGCCTTACAGATGAAAGATCTGCTGCAACCTCTTCCGGTGCAGTGAAACGGACGGAAAAGTCGAGTTAAGGCTTCCCTTCCGTGCGAACGCTCCAGGGAAACTTTGGCGTCGCGTTCATAAAGAAAAGTTGCACCAGGAACGCGATCGACACTCCCACCGATGCGTCAGCCATCTGACCCAGACTCCACCGGTCCTGAAATCCCGATGTTACGAACAGTATTCCGCCTGCGACTGTGAGGGCGGCCATTCCGAGACCGACGACTGCGCACGCCATGACATAGCGCGATGACTTTGACCAGACCGCGGTGGGAAGGATGACCAGGGCCAGGGCTCCGATCGCCAAGCCCAAGACCTTGTGGAACGAGCCGAGCTTCACCATGGCCGGGATAAATGTCTCCCGGCTTCCAAGGGACGGGCCTCCTGGCCACAGGAGGTAGAAGGTCACCCAGTGGCCGCTGATTACCTGCACGGCGGACAAGAGCACAATCGCTATTGTCAACCCCCACAAGAGCCTGCGGGCAACTCTGGTTCTAGAGTCAGTGAACATCACATCATTATAGGTGATTCTGAAGACAGGTAATAACGGGTCGCTCTGCCGGCGACCCCGTCCTCGCAGGCTCTATCTGGAGATGCTCGAGTGGGCCGGAATTGTGCGCGAACGGTCGGCTCTGGCATGCAGACGAGCTGTGAAGAACCAGGCTCGTGTCGGACCACTCCCTCTGCGGCCAGTTGGTCGCTGTGTTATTCTGAGAACGCGAGCGATTCGTCACCACAGGAGAAGCCGCGTTTGACCGAGATCAGGGACGTCTTCAACAAGGATTTCAACGAACCCGGGCTTGAGACAAGCATCGATTGGACACTGCCCAGGCGGGAGTTCGCCGCCAACGTGAAGGGTTTGTTTGAGGAATTGAAGAAGAGGGGAGCAGCGTTCCCTTTGCCATTGAGCGCAAGCTCGGGTTCGGCGGCCAGTGTCCTTGCCGGCGTAGATTGCAGGCGATGCGATGGGCTTTGCTGCAACAGGCCGTCGACGTACATATCGGTCTTTCCTTCCGAGGCGGTCAGGCTTGGAGTGAAAGGGACCCCTGACAGCAAGGGCCAGATGCAATTGCCTCTCCCCTGCAAGTTTGTGAAAAAGGGCCAATGCTCCAATTACTCTGACAGGCCGGCGCGGTGCAGGTTCTACCCAGTCCAGATAGGAGGTGCGGCGGGAGCTCAGGGGAACGTTACTTTCATCGGTCTGGATTCATTTTGCCCTGAGTCTTTTCGCCTCGGCCTTCGTATCTACATGGCCTCCTACGACTTGGCGCACGGGCTTAAGAGCCTCTAGAATGCCGGCCGTCAAATACTGCTTCGCTCTCTGGTATTGTGTAAGCCGACAGAATGGCAAACAAAACGTTTGAATCCGACGGTAGAACACGCCTCCAACTTCTGGTAGAATCGGCTCCGCCGAGTCATAGCAGATAGCGGACTCCAAGTGAAACGCGCTCGTTTAACGCAACGGATTTGTAATTGGGAGAAACATGAGGCCGTCCGGTACCGGTTTGGGGCCTCTGTTGGTGGAGGATACGATAGGTTGGGGGTTCAATAAAAAAGGGGAGTCACAAGCGTGGGAAGAGTTCTGGTGGCCTACTTTTCGTTGACCGGGAACACTGAGAAAATGGCCGACTTCATCTCCGAGGGCATAAGGTTTAGTGGCCATCAAGCCGCGAGTAAGCGTGTATCCGATCTGAAGGCAACGGCTGATTTAGAGGGTTACGACGGGTACGTCTTCGGTTCGCCTACCTTTCACCGGGATATGGCTGAGCCTATGAAGACATTCCTTTTTCTGGCCCGCCGTGTTGACCTGCACGATAAACTGGCTGGAGCTTTTGGGTCGTACACCCACAGTGGCGATGCACCGGCTATTATCTTCGACACCATGCGCTACGTGTACAAAATGCGTCCCTTTAAGCTGGGATCATTCAATTTGGTCGAGGGCGAAGTTGGCAAGACCGTTGGTATGAAGGCTTGCCAGGACTACGGCCGAGTCTTTGGCGAGGACCTGAACTCTGGCGTCAAAGCCTAGGCTCGCGGGAGGGCATCTTCCGCGGGTGACAATCGTGCGATCGGGAACCATCGCTTCACACTATGGCGACGCGGATTGGAGGCGCTTCCTTTCGACATAGGATCCCCAGGCTCTGAACCCAAGTGCGGCCAGGATGCCTACCGACGCTATAGTTCCCCACAACAGCCGTGGCTCTGTTGAGAACCTGTCCAGCAGTATCCCGCCAAATAGAGGAGCCATGGACTGCCCCATGGTCTGACTCAGGGTGAAGAAGCCGAGGTACCTCCCTCTCTTATCAGCAGGCGCTGACTCGGCGACGACGGCCGATGAAATCGGGGCCAATGTCACTTCCCCCGCGGTGATGAAGATCACCGCCAGGATGGCCTGATCAAAACTCCTGAACCAACCCATGCTTCCGTAGCCTACAACGTACAACAGGCTGCCGATTATGAGGCCGCTGGCACGGCTCAGTCGGGAAACGATTCGGGTCACGGGGTATTGGAAAAGAACGACGAAGAGGCCGTTGGTCGTCAGCAACAGCCCGTACTCGGCCGTTGAGAATCCCAGACGGTCGACTGTGAAGACCGATAGAGTACTGCCCAAATGTCCAATAGATAAAACGAGAAGTATGCTCACAATGGCGAAGATCATGAATTGGGAATCCCGGGCAACTGCAAGAGTGCTCCTCAAATCGACACGCGCCGTGCTTCCGGAGGATGACTCACGAAGGAAAAGGCGGACTAGAATCGCAACAGCCAGAGTCAGCGCTGCTGGAATGCTGAAGAGCCAGCCATAGGATATATGGCCGATGAGGAAGCCGCCCATGGCGGGTCCGATGGCGAAACCGACGTTGCTTCCCACCCTGACCAATGCATACGACTCCGCCAATCGATCGTGACGGGAAAGGTCCGCGACCACAGCCGATATTGTAGGACCGATAGTACCATTCGCGCTTCTTGACGCGAAGTAGATGACGATGATGGTCCATACAGGTCCAGATGACCCGATCAACAGTGCCATTGCAGCCGAGGTAAAGGTGCTGACGACGGAGACCAGTAATATGAGCCGCTTCCTGCCGAGACGGTCAGAAAGCATACCTCCGATCAGGTTCGCCGTTCCAGTGCACAGCCCTCCCCCCAAAAATATGGCCCCTACTGCGCTCATCGACAGGCCTCTTGTGTTGTGCAGATAGAGAGCCAGGAATGGAGAGGCCACTGACCAGCCGATGGTCAGCAGCGTGTCCAGACCCATCATCAGCCAGATACCGCTGGGGAAACGCCGTATCACGTTCTTCAGGGTCGTTGAGAAAGGCAAGCTCATGGTCAAGGAGACAAGTATATCACCGGACTTAGAACTGAATCTGTCCGCGAGGCAACCAGCTGGGCTGTAGTCTTGCAGAGTTGGGACTCTTGGACCAACAGCGAGTCTGCTCACTTTCGTCCGAAACGCGTTTCATCGCCTGCTTTTGCGCCGGCATGGATAGAGACCGCCACCGCAGGCGGGGTTCGCGGGCTACGAGTGCATTTGTGAGACGTTAGCCGCGGAGAAGCAAGGTCGATTTACGGCATGCTTGCCCAAGGCGCGCGGCGGCTCCGGTTTTCAGGATTCTGTTCGATGTCGCAAGTGGCACGCCACATAGTGGTCAGGGCTCACCTGCTCCAGTGGCGGTATTATCCTGGTGCACGGCTCGAACACGAAAGGACAACGGGTGTTGAAGACGCATCCGGGAGGGGGATTCAAAGGGCTGGGAATCTCCCCTTTCAGGATCACGACTGAACGTCGCGCTTCAACGTCCGGGTCCGGTATGGGCACTGCCGAGAGCAACGCCTGGGTATACGGATGCAAAGGATTCTTGTACAGATCGATTTGAGTGGACAGCTCCATGAACTTGCCCAAATACATGACAGCGACCCGGTCGCTGATGTGGCGCACCACTGAGAGGTCGTGCGAAATGAACAGGTAGGCAATTCCGAACTGGTCCTGGAGGTCATCGAGCAAGTTGATGATTTGAGCTTGAATGGAAACGTCCAGAGCCGAAATAGGCTCATCGCATACTATGAGTCGTGGTTGTAGAGCCAGCGCTCGCGCTATGCCCAGTCTTTGCCTCTGACCTCCACTGAACTCGTGAGGATATCGATCAGCCATGTATGGGGCCAAACCAACGGTTTTGAGCAGTTCGCTGATGCGGTTGCGATAGTCGTCGCCTCTCCCCGTATCGTGGATTCTGAGCGGCTCTCCGATAACGTCAGCGGCCGTAAATCTGGGGTTTAGCGAATCGTAGGGGTCCTGAAAGATCATTTGCAGGTTTCGTCTGAAGGGCCGCAATTCTCCAACCGAGAGAGAGGTCAAGTCCTGTCCTCCGAAGAACACGCTGCCAGAGGTGGGCCTGTGCAGTTGCAGGACGCAACGGCCGAGAGTGCTTTTGCCACATCCACTCTCGCCTACCAGCCCCAACGTCTCCCCTGCCCGCAGGTCGAAGGAGACCCCGTCCACAGCCTTCACGTCTGCGACGTGCTTCTGGCGCAGAAAGCCTGAAGTGACGGGGAAATACTTCTTAAGGTTGCTGACGGTGAGGACTACTTCTGTCGCCACGGAGTCTTTCCCTCCTGGGCCAGTCGGCATGCCGAGAAATGTGAGTCCCCTACGCTCATCAACTGAGGGGCAGTGGTGCTGCAAGATTCAACGTCGTATGCGCACCGGTCGCAAAAGCCGCAGCCCTCGGGCGGGAAGATGAGGTCCGGTGGCTGGCCGTCGATCGGGGCGAGGCGCAGCTTCCTCGGCTCATCCAGGCGTGGTACAGATGCGAGAAGACCGGCCGTATAAGGGTGGCAAGGCTCGTGATATACAAGCCTCGCCGGACCTGATTCTACTATACGCCCAGCGTACATAACGAACACCCTGTTAGCATAGCGGGCGACGATGCCAAGGTTGTGCGTGATCAGAACAAGTGACGTGCCCAGCTCTCGAGTTATGTTTCTGATCAACTCCAGAAGTTGCGCCTGTATGGTCACGTCAACCACCGTAGTTGGTTCATCGGCTATGATCAGCCTGGGGTGGCAGGAGATAGCCATCGCAATCATCGCCCGCTGCCTCATTCCTCCGCTGAAACGGTGCGGAAATTCGTTGACTCGGTGTTCAGCATGCGGTATTCCGACCAGCTTCAAAAGTCGAATGGCCTCTGCTTTTGCGTCGGCGGGGCCCATGCCCAGATGGTACTCCAACCCCTCGGTCAATTGTCGGCCGATCGTCAGCACCGGATTCAGAGCGGTCATCGGCTCCTGAAATATCATTCCTATCTTGGCGCCTCTTACCTTGCGGATCTCTTCCTTGTTCAGCCTCAGAAGATCGACACCGTCAAAGATAACCTCCCCTGACACTATCTTTCCCGGGGGCTCAGGGATCAGGCGCAAGGATGAAAGAACGCTGACTGTCTTGCCGCATCCGCTTTCCCCGACAAGAGCGACGGTCTCGCCGCGGGCGACGTTGTAGGATACGTCATTAACTGCTTTCACAACGCCGTCCTGGGTAATGAAGTGGGTTGTGAGGTGGTTCACGCTGAAAAGGTATCCGCTGTTCATCTTCGTTGCCTCGGATCAAGCGCGTCTCTGAGCCCGTCGCCGAGGAAGGTAAAAGCGAGCATAAGGAGGCCGATTGCCAAAGCCGGTACGACGACAAGATAAGGGGCGGCAAAGATCACGTCGTACCCGTCCCTGATCATTGCGCCCCAGCTTGGCGTTGGAGGCTTCACTCCTATGCCTATGTAACTCAGTGCGGCTTCGGTGAAAATGGCACGAGGAATGTTGAAGGTGACGGCCACTATTACTGTCCCGAGAGCGTTAGGCAGAAGATGCCGGCCCGTAATGTAGCTGCCACCGCCTCCCATGGCGAGAGCAGCGTTCACATAGTCTCTTTCCTTAAGAGAGAGAACCTGCCCTCTGACAAGTCGGGCTATGTTGACCCAGTTAACAAGGCCGATGGCGAGAAAGATCATGAAGATGCTTCCGCCAAATATCGACCTCAATATTATTATCAGAAGAATGTCGGGGAACCCGTACATGACGTCGACGAAGCGCATCAACGCATTGTCTATCCTGCCGCCGGCATATCCAGCGAAGGCGCCTATTGGGAGACCGATTGCTAGAACGATTATCTGAGTAAATACACCGACGGCCAGCGATGTCCGGGCGCCGTAGATCAGTCTGGTGAAAACGTCGCGCCCCAACTCGTCCGTCCCCAGAAAATGGCCCGCTCCAGGGCTCTGCATAATCGCGTTATAGTTTTGCTGGTCAAAACGGTAAGGCGTGAGAAACGGGGCGAGGAGTGCCGCCAGAGTCAACAGGAGGATGAAACCCCCACCAATGAGCGCGAGTTTGTTTCGCCTCAGTCGGATGAAGGCGTCCCCCCACAGAGAACGGTGGTGTCGTGCCTCGACTGGCCCGATCGATGCGGTTGGACTATCCATACCTGATCCTGGGATCGATGGCTGCGTACAGAATATCAACCACCAGATTGATGAGTGCGACGACGAAGGCATAGAAGAGGATGCTCCCCATAATCAGACCGTAGTCTCTGGCGAATACACCCTGTACAAAAAGCCGGCCGATGCCGGGGACAGAGAAGAGATTCTCGATAATGAATGAGCCTGAGATCAGGACGGCGAGTTCAGGCCCGGCAATCGTGATCACGGGTATGAGCGAGTTGCGCAAGATGTGCCGAAGGAGGACGATCCTCTCGGGAAGGCCTTTTGCCCGGGCCGTTCTCACGTAGTCCTGCCTCATCACTTCCAGCGTGCTTGCGCGCGTGATGCGTGCTATGAAGGCCGTCGGCAAGGCGGCGAGAGCCAGAGCTGGCATTATCAGCTGTCTGAAAGAACCCCAGCCGCCGGTGGGAAGCCAATGCAGCTGTACCGAAAAGACGATTATCAGGAGTATACCCATGACAAAGCCCGGTACGCTGGCGAATATGGTGGAGAAAAGGACCGAGGCATAGTCGATCGCAGAGTTTTGCCTCAGTGCTGCGGCCATTCCGAAAGGTATCCCCAGGAGAATCGCGATCCCAAACGCCGTGAGCCCGAGCGTCGCCGTCTTTGGGAGACCCGTCATGATTATGTCAGTAACATTCCTGTCCTGGAAGGAATACGACACTCCAAGATCACCGCGGAGCAACCCTCCCATGTAGCTCAGGAACTGAATTGGAAGAGGCTTGTCCAGGCCATATCGCCGGTTTAGGTTCTCGATCACCTGGGGGGCAAGAGCCTTGTCCTTATCCCAGGGACCGCCGGGAATGAGGTGCATGAGGGCAAACGTAATTATCGAAACAAAAAGAAGGACGACTGCCAGCCACAGAATGCGGCGAACTATGTACTTACCCATTGGTAGTCCAAAAAAACAGGAGGGGCCGGAGTCTCCTCCGCGCCCCCCCATTCTAGCATGGGCTAATTATGTCACGCTATTTCTGTAAATACATTGACGGGAAGAACATGTCTCCTGGAATGGTCCCGTCCATGCCGGTGGTCAACATGCCCTTGAGCGCAGGTTTGACCAGGAAGAACCTTTCTCTGTAATTCAAGAAGACCATCGGGGCATCGTCAACAACGATCTTGTGGGCCTGTGCCCACAGTTGCAGCCGTTTGGTGTTGTCCAGCTCGACTTTCGCCTGCTTGGAAATGTCATCAAACGCCTTGTTGCTGTAGTTCTGTTTGTTGTTGCCAGCACCTGTCCCAAAAAGCTCAGGAAGCCAGTTGTCGGGGTCGGGATAGTCGGCTCCCCAACCGTAGTAGCTCCACATGTACTGCTTCTGGTTCACGGCGGTGGAAAAGGCTTTAGATTCCATGGGCTCGAGAGTGATGTCGATGCCCAGGTTGTCCTTCATTTGGGCCTGTAGGAACTGTGCGATAGTCTTGTTCCCCGCGGAATCAGAGTATTGGAAACTGATCTTGGGCAGTTTGCTGACATCGGAGTAGCCTGCATCAGCGAGCAGTTGCTTGGCTTTCACTGGATCGAATTTGTACTGACTTCCAAGTGTTGCATCGTAGTCAGGCATCCCCGGCGGAATCCAGCTGGTTGCCGCTTTTCCTACGCCGCCCCTTACCTTGTCGATCCAGGCGTCTCTGTCGACAGCGGTCGCCAGGGCCTGCCGGACCTTTGGATTGTCGAAGGGAGGGGTGGTCATGTTGAAACGAAATCCGTATGTCGTCAGGGTAGCGTAGCGGAGTACTTCCTTGCTCAACGTCGGGTCGGACATGAAGGATTTCTCGGTTCCCGGAGCAACCTGGGTCATGTCCAGTTCGTTGTTCTTGTAGGCGGCTACTGAGGCATTGATGTCGGTCATCTCTTTGATCTGAATTTCCGACAACTTGGGTTTGGTGCCCCAGTAGTTCGGGTTCACTTTCAGCGTGAGGTGGTCCTGGTGCACCCACTCGGTAAGCAGGTAAGGGCCGTTGCCGATGTAGTTTGGCGGCTCGGTCCACTTGTCGCCGAATTTGGTCACGATGTCTTCACGAACGGGGTACGAAGGCCACAGGGCCATCACCTGGAGGAAGGTGGGGCTGGGCTGGGCAAGTGTGATTTGCAGAGTCGTATCATTGACGGCCTTGACTGCGACTGCCGCCTTGAGCTGGTCTTTTGTGGCAGCGTCCTTGTCGGCAGCGCTGTTGTATGCTTCAGCTCCGGCGATAGCAAAGTAGAAACCGGCGTATTCGGCCGCCAGGTCGGGGCTCAACATGCGCTTAATGCTGTACTCGAAGTCCTTGGCGGTGACTTTCTGGTTATCACTCCATGTGACGTTCGATTTCAACGTGAAGGTGTAGGTCTTGCCGTCAGCCGAGATCCCCTTGTTCGACAGTGACGGGATCTCTTTGGCTACGACGGCCTTAAGGGTGAGGTCCTGATTGAAACCGAGCAGGCCCTCGAAGACGGGCATGATAATGGTGCGTTCCTGCGACCAGGAAGCCGCGGTTAGGGTCGATTGTTGCTGGTTCGGCGGCGAGGTTGACTCTCAACACCTGAGGGGTGTTCGCGGTCGTTGAACTGGTAGCGGTTCCGGCGGGTCCGGCGCAGGCCGAACCTAACACGGTCAGTAGAGCCACAAGAGCCATGGACAGGTAAAGCATCTTAGGCCTTTGTACCATGCATCCTCCTTACTAAAGTACCTGTTTTGCACCGAATTATACATTACAGAATGAGGAAAGTCATCCTGTTGTCCATTGCATCGGTGGAAACGGGACGCGCTTTGTGGCAAGCTATCAATGGTTTGTCTATTCAATTCAGCCGGAATCAGGAACAGAAGACAATTGAAAATAAGAAGGGCCACTTTAGAGGACCTCAACGACATAACGGAAATCTACAACGACGCTGTACTGCGCACGGACGCCACCTTCGATAACGAGCCCAAGACACAAGAGCAACAATTGTCTTGGTTTAGAGGTCACGATAGCAGGCATCCGATTCTTGTTGCCGAGGTCGAGGGTCGCGTTGCTGGTTGGGCGTCATTGAGCGAGTGGTCAATCAGATGTGCTTATGCTGACACCGCGGAACTATCCGTTTACATCGAAGAAGGTTCGAGGGGAAGGGGGATTGGAACCCAACTCATGATGGCGGTTATGGATGCAGGCCGGGAGTGCGGCTTGCACACAGTCCTCTCACGGATTACGGAGGGCAACTCCATCAGCATCCGCCTCCACGAGGCGGCCGGGTTTGACAATGTCGGTACGATGCGTGAGGTTGGCCTGAAGTTCGGCAAGCTACTTGACGTTCGCATCATGCAGTTCATGTATCGGCGTGAATCAGGCACCGTTTGATGGGGTCAATTACCGCCTTTCGGAACGGAAATCCGACGTGGCTTTTAGGTTGACAAACCCACGTGTTGTTAATACCATAGGTCCGAAGTTCACCCTCTATACTCGAATCTGTTGCTTTCGAGTCCTGGACCGGATAACGCGATCACAATTTTGTACTGGAGGCTATTTGCATGGCGGATCCAAAGGAAGTAAGGCGGCTTGAAGAACTCGCATTTGAGATGCGCAAGAAACTCCTGAATCTGTGCGGCAACTACGAAGGCGCCGTACACATCGGTGGAGATTTGTCGATGACAGATCTCCTGATCGGGCTCTGGCATCACGGCCTGAATGTGGACCCCAAGAATCTTCAGATGCCAACAAGAGATCGGTTCATCCTGAGCAAAGGGCACGGCGCGGTCTGCATGTACATTGCCATGTCTCTCAGAGGGTTCTTCGACTACGATGAAATACTCAGGACCTATGGCAAGCTCGACAGCAAGTATGGGATGCATGTCTGCAAAGTTTACCTTCCTGGTGCAGAGTGCTCTTCCGGTTCGCTGGGCCAGGGCCTGGCCGTTGCGGTAGGAATGGCATTTTCTGCCAGACAGAAGAAGCAGTCACATCGCGTATTCTGCATGATGGGCGATGGTGAGACGTGCGAAGGTGAAATCTGGGAGGCTGCGAACACCGCGGGCTCCTATAAACTCGGCAATCTGATCGGTGTGGTTGATAAGAACAATCAGCTTATGTCCAGCTTTGCCGGTGACGCCATGAGCTTCGAGCATTATTCCGATAGATGGAAGGCATTCAACTGGAACGTCATAGACATCGACGGCCATGATATGAACCAGATCGTCGACACTCTCGACCATCTTGCCCAAGTACAACAGCAACATGCCCACGGTCATCATCGCCAATACGATCAAGGGTAAGGGCGTGTCCTTCATGGAGAAGGTTATCGGCTGGCACGCTGGTTCATTAAGCAAAGCTGACATGGAAAAGGCTATCGCAGAGGTCGAAACCAACTACGCCACGAGGAGGGCTGCGAAATAATGGTTACCGAGAAGAGGACTTTCAACTTTGGTAGTTTCGGCTCTGCAAGGTCTGTTCTAGGCAACACCATCCACGAGTTGGGCCAGAAGCATGACAATGTCTGGGCGCTTGCCGCCGATACCGGTGGCGCCCTGTCTGCATTTAAGAATGAATTTCCGGACAGGTTCGTCGATGTCGGTATCGCCGAGCAGAATCTTGCCGGCATTGCCGCCGGTCTGGCTCTCGAGGGGAATGTTCCCTTCATTTCGGGCATGATCCCGTTCATGACGATGCGCGCCTGCGAACAGGTTCGAACTGAGATCTGCTACCAGGACTTGCCGGTCCGCATGATTGGAACCGGAGGCGGACTGACCTCGGGCGGTGGTTCCACGCACAACGCGATGGAAGACATAGCTATTATGAAGTCCATGGTGAACATGACGGTGCTCTCCATCGGGGATCCCAACATGGTTCGCGATATTCTGATCCTGGGTATGACTTATCCCCACCCCATGTTCATCCGCCTCGCCCAGGGCAAGCAGGATCGCGTTCTCTATGAACCCGGGACCAGAGAGTTCAAGATCGGCCAGGGACTCGTCGCTCGTGAGGGCAAAGACGCCACCATTCTCGCCCATGGCGAGATGGTCTTCGAAGCTCTGGAAGCGGCCAAGACTCTTGCGGCGGAGGGTATTGACGTCCGAGTGGTCGATATGTATTCGATCAAACCGGTGGACAAGGACATCATCGTTAAGGCTGCGAAAGAGACGAAGAATATCCTGGTCTACGAAGATCACCTTATGGAGGGTGGTTTGGCGAGCACGGTAGCTGATGTGTTCCTGGACAGCGGAGTGTTTCCGAAGAAGTTCAAACGTCTCGGCATTCCGCAGATTTACGCAGGTTTTGGCAGCGGTCCGGAACAACGAAAGAAGTATGGCTACGACAGGGATTCTGCCGTTGCTGCTGTTAGAAGCATGCTGAAATAGCCCTGCGCTATTTTCCTTCTGAGAATATGAGGAGGGCGGCAGATGCCGCCCTCTTTCTTTTGCCGGACGTCTTGTCGCCATATGGTCCGGCGGGCCATGGAATCTCTGTGAGGCTAGTTCAGAGTTTGAATCGTCTCTCTCGCAACCTCTCAGCGAACGCTACGGAGGAGTCTTTGTAGACAGTATTGAGCGCGCTGGGTCGCGGGCGTATAATCCCGGTATCCACAGGGACTTCCCTCGATCAGTCGACATTAAGAGCATCGAAAACAGGAGGGAACAATGAACGACTTCGCCGGCAAGATTGCATTCATTACCGGAGGTGCGTCAGGCGCGGGGCTCGGCCAGGCCAAGGTGTTCTCGGAGGCAGGCTGCAAAGTCGTGATCGCAGATATTCGCCAGGACCACCTTGATCAGGCAATGGACTATTTTCACGCGCAGAAGGCGCCCGTCCATGCCATAAAACTTGACATAACCGATCGCGAAGCCTATTCCAGGGCGGCAAATGAGGTAGAAAAGGTCTTCGGGGGTCCGCCGCAGCTCCTCTTCAACACTGCTGGCGTAAATGCTTTCGGCCCGGCGGAGGCATCCACTTTCGAGGACTACGATTGGATACTTGGGGTTTGCCTCGGCGGCGTTGTTAATGGCATGGTCACTTTCGTCCCGCGCATGATCAAGGCCGGCAAAGGGGGGCACATTGCCACGGTTGCTTCCTGGGGAGGGATGATGGGAGGGGCAACGACGGCCCCTTACTCTGCCGCCAAAGCAGCGGTAATCAACCTCATGGAAAGCTATCACCTCGCTCTCAAGGCCTATGGTATTGGCGTATCAGTCCTCTGTCCGACGGGCATAGTCTCCAATATTGGCGAATCCGAATACACCAGACCGAAGAACCTTTTGACCACGGGATACAACACCAGTGAAAAGACGATCGAGTTCATGCGAAAACATTATTCTTTCGGAGTTGACCCGGTTGATCTCGCCCGCATCTTGAAGAAGGGAATCGAAGACGGGATTTTCCTCGTCGTCCCCATGCCAGATCCGCAGAAGGCGTTGAGGGACAACTTCGAGCGTCTCATCAACTACACGACGCCGGAAGGGATGAAGCGCCAGGACGAACTCGAGAGAAAGCGCAGGGAAGAACGAAAGAAGAGTCCGCCGCCCAACATTCAAGGCGCGGATGAGGCAGGGTGGGGCAAGGCGAGGCCTGATATCACCTGGATCAAGGACAGGTAGTCGCACGTTAAGAAAAGCAGCTAGGCGGAGGCTTGTATGACTGTCGAAGTGCGTTATACCGTAATGACTCCTGAAGCTGGCGTCGAAAGGTTGGTTGGCGTGCCCCCGTCACCACCCCCTGCGGGGGCTAGCGGGCTTGAGACCTGGCTCGGGCACGACCTCGCCCCGTCCTCCGAACCCCGCTCCTCAGCGCTCGCTTCCTATGGCGAAGCGCCTGGATTCGCTGGAGAACAAGACCGTGTACCTGGTTGATACGGGTTTCGGCGGAAGCAACAAGTTTATGCAGCAGCTTCAGAGTTGGTTCGCTGTGCACATGCCGTCGGTCACAACAATCAGAAAGCGTAAGCCAGGGCATGTTTTCGCCGACGACACGACCGGGCTATGGGAAGAGATCAAAGCAAAAGGCGATGCTGCGGTCTTAGGAGTCGCCGGCTGACCGGGCTGCGTCGCGGCGGTCGCCGCAAGCAGCCGCAAGCTTGAACAGGACTACGGAATTCCCGTTGCTCCCATCTCCACACACGGATTTCTTGGGCTGGTTCGGGAGAACGTTCGCAACTCCGGGGTGCCTCTGCCATTCGTTTTTACTCCGCATCCAGTGATCGGGATGCCCCCAGAGGCGTTAGACGAGTATATCGAGGGCGAGGACCCTGAAACAGGTGCAAAGGTCATCGACGAGATCATCGACGACCTCACCAAGCCCGTCAAGGCTCGAATTGACGTCGTGGCCTCCCCCAGGCCGCACCCCATGGGAAACACAGGCGTATCTTGGTCCCGATACCGAGGACAATCTCCAGAGGATTTTCTACGAAAAGGGTTGGACTGATGGTCTGCCGATAGTCTTGCCCACGGACGAAAGGGTTAGCAGCTATGCTTGCCGGGACCGGCCATCCCGCAAGTGAGGTCGTCGGCGAAGTCTTCCAGATGGACACGAGGGAGACTTTCAAGTACACCGTGGCGAATATTGCCGTTATCTCGGTGATGGCCGGGGCCAGGCCCGAACATTTCCCGGTGATCCTAGCAATCGCCGCCACGCGACAGACCGCCCTTATGCCGTCGACCACCGCCTTCTCAGCCATGCTTCTCGTCAACGGACCTATTCGCAATGAAATCAAGATGAATTCGGGGATTGGTGCGTTCAGTGCGGTCAATCTTGCCAACTCTGTCATTGGTCGGGCGTGGACCTTAATGAGTATTTGCTGGGGCTACAACCGGCCAATGAAGACGCTGTGGAGTTCCCAGGGAAACAATCTCACCTACAATAGTTCCTGCGTAGCTGAGAACGAAGAGAGAAGTGTCTGGGAGCCCTTCCACGTTCAAAAAGGGTTCAAACCCGAGGAGAGCGTTGTCAGCATATTCCGTGGTTGGACGCTCTTCAGCAGCCCAGGTACCGCGGCCAATCGTTCTCTGGGAGAGGAGTTGCAGCTTGAGCTCGGCGTGATGCCACCCACCAACTCCGCAGCCACCATTATTGTCGACCCTCTGGTCGCTCGGAATTTGAAAGAGAACCAGGGATTTCAGACAAAGCAGGACTTCTGTCGCTGGCTGTCACAAAACGTTAAGATGCCGGCTGGGCGCTTTTGGGGCGCCGACCACATAGATATGCTCGTTTCTTCGCAGGCTCAGCAGGGAGTTGAGCCTTTCGCCTCATGGAAAAAGGCCTCTGAAAACGAGTTGATAGCGCCGTTTTACGATCCTGAACAGATTAACATCGTCGTCGTTGGTGGCGAGACAAGCCCTCTGTGGAAATCGTCCGACTATCGCCATACGGTTAGTTCATCCGTCGATGTTTGGCGTCCCGCCACCTCCGCGGAGGAGTGTGCAGATGGCACTTGCGGCATTCCGGATCCCGATGACGTTACCTGAAATGGTTCTCTGAGCAGCAAACCGGGCATGATCGGGAGTCGACAAGGAGGGAACATGACGAACGACACCAAGTATGGAAAGTACATTGTGACGGACTACCTCAGCGATGAGGAGAAGATCGCGCGAGGTCGAACTCCCGACAAGAGAGAAGAAGGGGTCCCCTTTGGAAATGGACTTGTTTGGCTGGATGAGAAGATCGTCAAGGACGCCTTCTATATGGAGGTGGTGTTGCTCGAGCCAGGGTCAAAGAGCAGCGGAGTCTGGGTTAAGCCCCACACGCACGACAAGGACGAGATCATCGGCTTCATCGGAACAAACGTCCGCAACCCTCGCTCGCTCGACGCAGAGATTGAACTCTGGCTTGGAGACGAGAAGCATATCTCTAACCAAAACTTGCCTTGTCTTTGTCCCAAGGGGTTTGGAGCACTGCCCCCTGACATTCAACAGGGTTGGCACTCCTGTCGTCCATTTCTCAGTATTGACGGGAGGACAGTACCTGTGGAAGTTCACCGGGAACGAAACACAGGGCAATCCCTGACCGATAAGCGATCTGTGGCGTATCCTCAAAGGACTGGTTGTGATCAAGATGGGAACCGGTCGCCATTCGGGTGGCAATGGGCAAAACGAGAGCCCGTCGGGCAAACCGTCGATATCAGTGAAGCAGGAGGGTTCTAGCCATGGAAGACAAAGCCGTTATCGATGTCAAAGTAAGAGCCATGACCGGGAGAGATCTGTCCAGCATTCTGAGCTACGATTGGTCGGAAATACCTGAGAAGGACATGGTCGCTCTGCAGCTCGGTGGCAAGATAGATGCCAGTCTCGTCGCCGAGCTCGATCAGCAGCTGATAGGGTTCATTCTCGCCCGCGTTGTGTTTGTGGGTCGTCCCATGATTAGCGTGTGCCAGCTTCACCTCATGGCTGTGAAACCCGACCAGCAAGGTAAGGGCGTCGGGTCCATGATGCTCGACACTCTCTACGACCAATGCGCATCGAATCACGTCTCCACAATTCGTGCCCTCGTGAAGGACGATGACGCCAAGCTTCTGGACTACTTCGAGAGGCTTGGGTTTCATCGCAGTCACACGCTCAATCTTGAAATAGCGTGTGACTGATTTCCTGCCTGTCATCTTTGTGAGAACTCTTCCGCAGCGGGTTCATCCAAGGCCGCGCCGATTATTCTTCGGCCGATTGTTTTTCGGAGGTGTCTAAGTGTCCGGCATTCTCGAAGGCTTGAAAGTAATTGAAATGGGGAACAATATCGCCATTCCGGCTGCTGGAGCCATCATGGGGGATTGGGGCGCTGATGTCATCAAGGTGGAACCGCTGAGCGGGGAAATGATGCGCGGCATGGGCCGTGTCCAGGGTGTGCAAATGGGGTCAGTGAACATGCAGTTCGAGCTGCTCAACCGCGACAAGAAAGGACTTGCGCTGGACTTGAAGAAGCCTCAGGGGACCAGGATAGTTCACCAGCTCGTCGAGTCCTCGGATGTCTTCATCGCCAATTATGAAGTGAACGCTCTTAAGAAGCTCCATTTGGACTACCAGACCCTCAGTCAGGTCAATCCTCGCATCATCTATGCCGTCGTCACAGGCTACGGCTCAATGGGGCCTGACAAGGATGAGAGAGGGTTCGATTTCACCGCCGGGTGGGCCCGCTCAGGAACTCAGCATCTCATGGCCGAACAAGGAGGAACCCCTCCATCGCAGCGGGCCGGAATGTACGATCGGACTACAGGGATGCATGCGGTCGCCGGTGTCTGTGCCGCACTCTATAACCGCGAGCGTACCGGCAAGGGACAGGAGATCGAGCTGTCTCTCTACCATGTTGGAGTGTATACCATAGGTACCGATATTCAGAATGCCCTGAATGGGATGCCGTCTCTGCCCAACGACCGCCGCAAGGCGAGTTCTCCCCTGTGGAATTCGTACCGGGCCGGCGACGATAGATGGTTTCAGTTCGCCATGCTGCAATCGGATATTCATTGGGCAGGACTCTGCAGAGCGATGGACAGGCCGGACCTGGAACGAGACCCTCGCTTCGAGAACCAGCGCACGCGATCCGAGAACTGTGAGCAGCTTATACGCGTGATGGATGACGTCTTTGCCGGAAAACCCCGCTCCGAGTGGGAGGCGCGCTTCCGGTCGAACGGTGTTATCTATGGGTGCATCGAGACTCCTGCCGAAGTGGTGAGAGATCCCCAGGCGCATGCGAACGCTTTCTTTACTGAGATCGACCATCCCAAGACGGGCAGGATGAAATACGTCACCATGCCCGTCGATTTTCGCCAGAATCCGGCCACGGTCAGGTTCGCGTCGCCCGAGGTGGGACAGCATAACGAGCAAATTCTTCGAGGAGCTCGGCTACAGCTGGGAAGATATCTCCAGGCTTAAGGCTGAGGAGGTTATTCTCTAGACAAACCAACCTGTTGTGGGCGCTCGGTGCGGTGGGGTCCACTTGCTTTTGTGGGATGCTGCAGGTAGTCTCAGCGCCAAAATGCGCGAGTCCGGGGGATGTTCGCGCTGGCAAGACGGAGAGCCCGCGTGCTGATACGTGGTAAGTACGTTGCCGCTGGGGCGGCGAAAGCATAGCATCTATTTGAGGCCGCTTATCGCCCCGCTGCCGCGATACATTTCTTGAAGCTGATGAGGTGAAACGTATGTCAGAGGTCAAGCCTGTCGCCGACCTTGCCGGTTTTCGCCGGAACGATGTTCTTAACGACGGTCAAAAGGTGCTGCTGAGGGCCATCGAAAAAGCCGACGTGCCTCTGTGGCTCTCCTTTGTTGCCCGACTTAGTGACAGGGCGCGTTACCTTCGTTTCCACAACATTCCGCGTCAGATGACGGAAGAGGACGCCCTGCGTTATTGCACTGTCGACTACGTGAACTCCTTCGCTTACGTCGCCGAGGTTGGTACCGGAAGCGAGAAGAAGATAGTGGCCATCGCGCGCTACTATCGATTGCCCAACAAGCGGTCCGCCGAAATCGCATTTGCCGTCGATGATGCTTACGAGGACAACGGGATAGGAACGAAGCTGCTCGATGCCCTGGCCGATGCGGCAAGGGACAATGATATATCCGTCTTTGAGGCGATTGTCCTCGGGCAGAATTCTCTGGTACTCGAGATCTTTAGAGATTACGGCTTTCATCTCTCGGGAGTGGTGGGAGCGGAAGAATATCACGTAAGCTTCCCCATTCGCCAGAGGAAGGATGGAGACCGCCACGCCGCAAGCAGCGCCGCCACGGTGGCTTCTCTCCAGCCGCTGCTCAGTCCCAGATCGGTCGCCATCATTGGCGCGGCTAGGAATCAGGGTACTATCGGTAACCTCCTCATGCGTTGCATTCTTCAAAGCGGCTTTTCAGGCATCGTTTATCCTGTAAACCCGAACACCGAGGCAGTTCTTTCCGTCAAGTCCTACCCGTCGGTGCTGGACATTGCAGGGCCGGTCGATCTTGCTATTATTGCCGTCCCGGCCGTGGCCGTGAACAAAGTGGCTGATCAATGCGGCAAGAAAGGAGTCAAGGCCCTGATCGTCATTTCCGACGGCTTCCGCGAGCGTGGTGCTGAAGGGGCGGCCATGGAAGACGAGCTTCGCAATATTACGCTCAGCTACGGTATGAGGCTGGTAGGACCGAACTGCATGGGCGTTATCAACACCGATCCAGCCGTAAAGCTTAACGGGACGTTTTCCCAGGTCTACCCTGCGCCCGGCAATGTGGCCTTCCTTTCCCAGAGCGGAGCCATGGGACTTACCATCCTTGAACACGCCAAGAACCTCAACATGGGTATCTCGACGTTCGTCAGCGTCGGGAACCGCGCCGACGTCTCTTCCAACGATCTCCTGCTGTACTGGGAGAACGATCCTGCAACCAAGGTGATATTGCTTTACATCGAGTCGTTTGGCGACCCCGCCCAGTTTGCCCGCATCGCCCGGCGCGTCTCGGCCAAGAAGCCAATCGTCGCCGTCAAAGGAGGAACAACCCCCGCGGGTGCCAAGGCCGCCTCGTCACACACTGGGGCCCTGGCTTCCTCGAACGTTGCCTCGGACGTCCTTTTTCACAATGCCGGCATCATCCGCGTCAATTCCGTCGAGGAACTTTTCGACCTCGGCACTTTCCTCTCCACACAGCCGCTCCCCCGCGGCAGGAAGCTCGCGATAGTTACCAACGGTGGCGGACCTGGCATTCTCGCCGCCGATGCGGCGTCGATTGCCGGCCTTGAAGTCCTGGATTTCAGTCCTAAGACCAAAGACAAGATCAGGCCGGTGTTGAAGCGCGATGTGAATCTCGGCAATCCCATGGACACCACGGCTGGCGCCACCGCCCAGGAATATGAAGGGATACTCAAAGTCCTGGCGGCGGACGAAAACGTCGATGCCGTTCTCACCATATTCGTGCCTCCCATCGTGGTAGAGACGAAGGATATGGAGGACACGTTGAGCCGCCTGGCGCCGGTATTCTGGAAGGCTAAGAAGCCTTTGCTTGGCTGTTTCATCGGTCAAAAAGGACTCTCCTCGCAGATAGGCACGGAAGGGCATTACATCCCCCTCTATACCTTCCCGGAGGAAGCGGTTCAGTCTTTGAGAAGGGCGGTGGAATATGCCGAAGAGAGAAGCAAGCCCGTGGGCAGGATTCCGACTTTTAAAGACGTCCGCCGGACTGAGGCTCGCGAGCTCATTGATAAAGCCATGAAGGAGAGCACTGCTCGTCCCATCCAACTCTCGGCAACCAAGATCGAGTCGCTTCTCTCCTGTTACGGTATTCGCGAGGCTGGTTTGGTCGCCGCCCGCACGGTCACCGAAGCCAAAGCCGCTGCCAGACAGGTCGGATTCCCGGTGGCCGTGAAGCTGGCCTCCGCTACTATCACCCACAAGACAGACGTTGGCGGCGTGGTGCTCAACGTGAACTCGGAGCGAGGCGTTGAAGAGGCTTTTCAGACCATAAAGAAGAATCTCGAGAAACTTGGCAGAGAAAAGGAGATGGCTGGGGTCACCATCCAGCACATGGTCACTGGAGGGATTGAGACCATCGTCGGCGTGGCCCAGGACCCGTCTTTTGGTCCCTTGATGATGTTCGGCTCGGGCGGCATCTACGCCGAGCTGATCAAGGATGTGACCTTCAAGATCCATCCTATTACCGATCTGGATGCCTCCGAGATGATCAATTCCTTGAAAATGGCGCAGCTCTTCAAGGGCTATCGTGGCTCGCCTCCGGCCGATGTGAAGTCCGTCGAAGAGCTTCTCTTGAGGCTCTCGGCAATGGTTGAGGATATACCCGAGATCGCCGAGCTTGACCTCAATCCAGTTAACGTAAGGCCCGACGGCGAGGGCTACTGGGTGGTTGACGCCCGGATTATGATTAAGTAGCTCTGGAATAAGCGGCAGGGCACAGCATTAAACGTGATACCTGACCAGGAGAGGACCATGTACGACAGAATAATCGTGCCTCTGGACGGTTCGCAACTCGCTGAAGTCGCACTTCCCTATGCCGAAGAACTGGCTCAGAGGATCGGCTCGGAGGTGACCCTTGTCTACGTCAGGGACAACTCCGACGCTCGTGACAACATGTACTCCTCCTATATCAACAGAGCCGTTGAAGGCATGTCGGCCAGGCTGACGGCTTCAAGAGCGAAGGCCGCTGTCGTAACCGCGAAAGTCCTCTCCGGAGATCCGGCAGGCGAAATCGTCCGCCATGCTGACGAACTCAACGCCGGGATGATCGTTATGGCGACCCACGGACGCTCGGGCGTAACGAGGTGGGCCCTGGGCAGCGTCGCTGACAGGGTTGTCCGTGCTTCGGCCAGGCCGGTCGCTTTGATTCGCGCCGGGGGTCCACAGGCGGTGCGGGAAAAAGGCATCTTGAAGAAGATACTCGTGCCTGTGGACGGCTCTCGAGAAAGCGAGGCGGTCCTTCCATGGGTTCTGGCTCTCTCGGGAAAACTGGGAGCGCGAGTCGTCCTCTGCGAGATACTCGCCAGGGGTTTTCAGGCCACGACCGCGGATGGTTGCAGCTATGTCTCTTTCGCCGATGACCAAGTCGATACGAACACTCAATACGCTAAGAACTACCTCGATAAATTGGGCGCCGATTTCAAACGTCAGAACATCTCTGTCTCTTCTGAAGTAAGGCTCGGTTCCGTTGCTGACGAGATCATGACCCTCGCCGATGGTCTGGACGTGGATCTGGTCGCCATGTCCACTCACGGAAGGTCTGGAGTAGGGCGCCTCGTCCTCGGCAGCGTGGCGGACAGAATCCTCCACGAGGGCAGCGCCCCGCTGCTGCTGGTGCGGCCATCTCCGACGAAGTAGGGACGGCCCGGGTTCCGCGTTTGGCGGAGACGTGGGTTTTCCTCAGCAGCGCTGCGCGTTTCAGATAGCCGCAGTGTATAGGCGTTTTCTCTGATCCCTTTCTGAGCGCAAATTAGCGGAAAGGTACGATTACCCGGCCAGCGTCCTCCTTTAGACTGATACAATGACCTGCGCGTAGTGCGAGCAGGTCCGACCGTCATAGAGGATAAAGATGCCGACCTTGAAAATTGTCTCCGCCGCCTTGCTGGCTAGCAGTTTTGCTTTCCCTGCCGTCGTGCAGCAAGCCCGCGCCGCCGACTACCTCCGCTCTTCCCAGAATCTCGACCATCCGTCTCGTCGGGACCATCGGTCCCATGACCATCCCGCTCGCCTACATGGTCGAGCACAACTCGTTGGGCCCGGTGGCCAACAACACTACCCTGGACATCTGGGCCAATCCCACCCAGCTCCAGGCGATCGTAACTTCGGGACAGGGCGATTTTATCGCCGTCCCTACCAACTCCGCGGCCCTCTACTACAATCGCGGCATAGCGCTCAAGCTCCTCGATAGTTCGGTCTGGAACATCCTTTACCTGGTGACGACCGATGCATCGATCAAGTCCGCCGCTGATCTCAAAGGCAAGAAGGTCGTCGTCCCCTATCAGGGCGCGGTTCCCGACGCAATGTTCCGTGTTGTTCTCGAAAAGGAAGGATTGGACATTGCGACAGGATGTCGATATCTTCTATGCGCCTGATCCCGTCCAGGCGGCGCAACTGCTTCTCAGCGGCGCTGAAAAGTACGCCCTTCTTTCCGAACCTTCGGCCACTTCCGTTATAGTCAAAGGCCAGGCCCTCGGCAAGACTTTTGTCCGGGCTCTCAATCTTAAGACTGAGTGGGACCGGTCCATGGGACAGGGAACGTCCACCCCCATCGCTGGCAATATCGTTGTGGGCCGCCTCAAGGACCGACCTGACGTTGTGAACCTCTTCCTCACCGAATATGAGAAGGCGGTCCAGTGGATGCTCGCCAACCCCGCCGAGGCCGGTATTTTGGGCGCAAAGTACCTCTCCCAGCAGGGCTTTTCACCCGTCCATTCTGACCCAGTCCCTGCAGAGCACAGACTGGAGATTCGTTCCGGCGCAGACTGCAAAGCCTGATATCGAAGCGTTCTTCACTGCCCTGGCTGCAGATTCGCCCGATTTCATCGGAGGCAAGCTGCCTGACGATGGCTTCTATTACGGCAAGTAAAGCGGCGCGGGCTCCTCTCTACCGACGCCCGGCGGCCTTCGTATTCGCCGGGATCGCTGCGATGCTGCTCGTTTGGGAGGTTCTCTCTCTCCTTTTCTCCCAGGTGATCATCGCTTCTCCAGAGGCCACTCTGAAAGCCCTCTGGCATCTGGTCCAGGACGGCGACCTCTGGAGCGCATTTGGCCATACGCTCGCCAGGCTTGTCCTGGGACTCGGCGCAGGAGCCCTTGCCGGGATCGCCCTGGGCGTGCTCGCCGGAATCAACTCGCGCCTGCGGCACTTTCTTGAGCCAATGCGTTGGGGGATGATGACCGTCCCCATGATTGTTCTGTCCGTCCTTGCCATGCTCTGGCTCGGCATGGGGAGTGGTCAAGTGGTATGGGTGACCGCCGTCATAACGATGCCCACGAATTATGTCAGCACTCTTGAAGGAATGCTCGCCATCGACGCTAGGATTACCGAGATGGCCAGGGTCTATAGAATTCCGACACGGCTTCGCCTTACTCAGATATACCTCCCCGGAATCGGCTCGTCGGTGATGGCGGGGCTTACGCTGGCCGCTGGGATAGGCGTGCGGGCGGCCATACTGGCAGAGTTTATCGGCGCTCGTGACGGCATCGGTCATAGCCTCTTCCTGTCGTGGACGTTCCTCGACACCCCTGCCCTCTTTGCCTGGATTCTGGTTACCTTCGCCCTGCTCGGCCTGGTTGAATTCGGGGTACTGAGGCCGGTGCGTGACCGCCTCATGCGTTGGAAGGCGTCCGCATGATACGTTTCAAGAATGTCACAAAGTCCTACGGTGATGCTGTGGTCCTTAACGATGTGACCTTCGAAATAAAGGACCACGAGACTGTCTCCGTTCTCGGCTCGTCCGGGTCCGGCAAAACCACCATTCTCAAGCTCATCGCCGGGACGGTCACTCCTGATTCGGGGACCGTGGAGGTCGACAGCCAACGAATTGGTTTCATTTTCCAGGACCATCGCCTCCTCCCCTGGAGAACGGCACAGGATAATATTGCTCTGCCACGGATGGCCTCAGGCAAAACCCGAGAGGAAGCCCGCCGCCGGGCACGGTCATGGATGGACCGCCTGGGACTTCAGGGATTCTATGACTACTACCCGCGCCAGCTCAGTGGCGGCATGACGCAGAGGGTATCTATCGCTCGTGCCTTTGCCATTGAGCCTCAGATCATGCTTATGGACGAGTCCTTCAGCAGTCTTGACGCCTCCCTCGCTGATGCCCTCCTGCGAGACCTGAAGCAGGTGCTTTCGGGGTATCGTGCCACCGCCGTTTACGTCACACACGATTTCCCCGAGGCTGTCGCCATGGCCAGCCGTATTTTCCGCCTCCGCGGCGGCATTATCGAGGAGACGATCATCTCTGACCCCGCCGTGGCTCTCAGGGAATACTTTGAGCGCATTTTGAAGAACTCAACTATTGGGTATGCGGAAAGATTCGCTCCCCCACCAGTTTCAAGTGCTTGACCCGTTGGTGTATAGTACCGCTGGAATTCGCGTTGGAGGGTAATATGTCCAAGGTGCTTATCGTCTTTCACACACAGAGCGGCAATACCGAAGCGATGGCAAAGGCGGTGTACGAAGGAGCGGTCTCGGCCGGCGCGACCGCTGTCCTGAAGAAAGCCTCCGACGCCAACGCTGAGGATGTGCTTTCGGCAGACATCGTAGCTATCGGCACGCCCAACTACTTCGGCTATATGGCCGGCATGATCAAGGACTTTTTCGACAGGGTTTGGGGGACCATTCGCGATAAGGTGGCCGCCAAGCCCTACGTTGTTTTCGGGAGCAAAGGCGGTGGTGGAGCTCAGGCCATGGAAAGCGTCGAGCGAATCTGCGACGGGCTCAAGATGACGAGAGCGGCTGACAGCCTGATGGCCACTCGCCAGCCCACGCCTGAAGTGCTCGGCCAATGCCGGGAACTGGGCAAGAAATTGGCTCAGCCTTCGAAGATGGAGAGACCCAAGGGCACTCAGGAGCCTCGCCTTTAGCCATGAAAGAGAGCGATAGTGGGACTATCGACGAGTATATCAGTGCGTTCCCGGGCGATGTCCGAGCCATTCTGCGGAAGTTCAGGGCGATAATCAAAGAGAACGCACCCGGGGCGGAGGAAGCCATTCGTTACCGCATGCCCACGTTCAGGCTGAAGGGCAAGAATCTGGTCCATTTTGCCGCGTTCAAGGGCCACATCGGCTTTTACCCCACTCCGTCGGGGATCGAGTCGTTCAAGGAAGACCTGGCGAGGTTTGAGGTCTCGAAAGGGACGATCCGGTTCTATCTCGACCGCCCCATCCCCTATGACCTCGTGGCCAGGATCGTCAAAATGCGCGTCGACGAGGTAATGGCCAAGGCCAAGAAGTAGAACACGGGGCGACCCGGAGTCGCTCCCCCGGTACCTCCTGGATGACGTGGAGTCTTTGGCGGATGGCTCCGGCTCTAGTATCGTGTTCGAGAAGTTTCGTCAGATCCCCCACCTGCCCCAGATTCCATGCCTCACGGTGGGTGGATGGGGCGTGAGGCTCTGAATGGTCCGTGACACGCGTGACTACGGAGCGAAGAACCGGATGGAGAGAGAACCACTCAGAGTCGTCCATCCGGAACATGCCCTGGATGACGTGGAGTCTCTTGGCAGAGGGCTTCGCTCAGTATCGTGGCCGAGAAGTTCGTCAGATCCCCCGGCCCCAGATTCCACGCCTCACGGTGGGTGGATGGGACGTGAGGCTCTGAATGGTCCGTGATACGCGTGACTACGGAGCGAAGAACGGATAGAGAGGCTCCCCGCCCCAAACGGATGGGGGCCACCCGAAGGCGGCCCCCAGAATCTAGCCGATCTGACCTGACTGCCCCCTAGTACCTGCCATACTCTTGCGTAAAGTCGATCATGGCGTGCAGATTCTGTGCCGTCGCCTCGTCGGGGACAACCCTCGGGCACACGATCAGCCCCCCGCCCTTCCCCACCACGTCGATCAGCTTCTTGCAGTAGTCCTTGACTTCCTGCGGACTGCCCGCCGTCAATAGCGAGCCGGGGACGTTGCCGCGGATGCACATATGGTCGTGCAGCACTTCCTTGGCCTTGAAGATATCGGTGGAATCAAGGTGCGCCAGGATTTTGCCCTTCGGGAGCTCGAGCAGGTATTCCAGTCTCTGTGTCCAGTTGCCCTCGAAGAAAATCGCTGGCACCATGCCTTTGTCGATCGTGGCCAGGACTATTTTCTTGAGACCCGGCCAATAGAACTTGTCGAATTGCTGCAGGTTCATAAAGCCGTCAGCGCCGCGATGCGTCGCCATGAAGACCCTTGGAGCATCGGTCCGCTGGGGCATCCTGGCGATTCTTGCCAGTGATTTCTCGAGGAAGGAATTGATCAGCTCCATCAGCCGGTCGGGTTGGCGGTACATATCCAGCATCGTTCCCTGCATGCCGCGCAGGCTGTTCATGATCTGGTCGAAAGGCGCCCCGCCTCCCCCGATTCCTCCCACCGGGAAGCCCAGTGCCTCGACTTCCTTGCTGAGATTGGGGATGCTCTTCGCGCCACTCGATAGCTGCCTTGCCCGCTCTCTGCAGCCGCTCGATGGCCGCAGCGTTCTCAGGTGCCGCCAGCCATTCCGCCAGGGTCATCGCCCCGTTGAAGCCAAATCTCTCTGCTCCGAACTGGGGGAAACTGGCGAAGGCCTCCATCGAGCCAACCGTCCTGGGGAGGTACACCCTCAGGGCGAAGTCGGTGGCGTCATACTTCACATGGTCGTACTCGTCCGACTTCATAAACTCGCCTTCGATCGCCTGATTGCCGTGGTTCTCCGGCACCCCGTGACCGGGCCACCTCGTCGTCTTGGGATCGAGGATCTCCAGTGCCTTTCCCGGGGATAGTGCCTGTATGTAGAAGAGTCCGTCCGGATGAAAGTCGATCGCTGTCCGGGTCACTGCCTGGAGCCACTTCTGAGGCTCGTAGTAGACCACAGAGCAGGGTAGACCCAGGTATTTAGCCGGGAAATAGCCGAAAGACAGCTCCACCGGTACCCTGTCCGGGACCTTAAGCTGTACGGCGTCATTGATCCGCGTATTTCGTTCTTTGAAAAGCTCTTGTGGGCTCTTTTCCGGCATCTAACCCTCCTCTTGATCTGACACGTGCAGGCTCGCCTGCAAAAACTCGCGCATTATAGAGTGTTCAATGATCGGGGGCAAATACCGCGCTTGCGCCTGGCAATGCAGGCTTCTTGCTACTCGAGTTTCCTCAGCCGGGGCATGAAGAAGACGCCAGCTACCGAGACGGCGATGAGGGCTCCGGCCAGCACTGCTATTGACACGGGAGCGCTGATGCTCTCGGCGAGAACTGCCGCAAAAAACGTCCCCAGGCTGCTCAGGCCAAAGTTCATCATCATGATGCTCATCACGCGTCCCAGGTACTCAGGATCGGTGTGAGACTGCAGCAGGGCGGCGCCCGCCGTATTTCCTCCCGTCCTCCCGAACCCCACGAACACCATCATTGCCAGCGACGAGAGGCCATGAGACGGAAAAGGCAAAGACGACCAGCGCCACCCCCATGATGATGTTCGAGCCGAGGAGAAGGATGCCTCGTTTTCTGGAGGCGAGAGAGGCGAGACCTATGGAAGCGACGATGGCTCCCAGTCCGCTGAAACTCATCATCGTCCCCTGGCCGGACACTCCCACCTTCAGGATGTCCTTGGCGAATATGGGCATGAGCATCTGGTAAGGCATGGCGAGGAGCACCGAAGCCACGATCATTACGAGGATCAGTAGAATTGTCTTATGGCCGGCGATGTATTTGATGCCAGCTTTAACATCCGCCAGCACGCTCTTCCTGCTGGCCATCGACGGCATGGTTTTGGGCAGGAAGGAAGTCGCCACGATCGCTCCCGCGTTGAGAGCTGTCATGATGAAGAACACGGCTGCATAGCCGAGACCGGCGATGATGTATCCTGCTATGGCCGGGCCGACGAGCTGGAAGAGGCTCATCCCCAGGGTGTTCAACGAGATCGCGTTCATGATATGGTCGCGTCCCACGAGCTCGGGGATGATGGCCTGCCGGGATGGCATGGCCAGGGCCATGATCGTCCCCATGATCACCGCTCCCACCATGAGCACCCACCACGATTCGGGATGTGCCGCCCCCAGGTATCCGACGCTGATGGCGATGGCGTTTCCCAGGGATACGATCGACATCGCAATCTGACTGAACTGGATCAGCCGGCGTTTGGGGAGACGGTCGGCCACAGCGCCCCCGAAAAGGGCGAGGCAGATCATGGGAATAGCGCTGGCGAGCGACATCAACCCGAGCATCGCCGCCGAGCCGGTGATGTCGTATATAAGGTAGGAGCGGGCGACGGCCTCCATGTTGAAGGACGCCCATTGGCCCACCATGCCCAGGAAGAACATCCTGTAGCCGTGGATCTTGAACGAGGCGAACGTGCTGACGCTTCGGGTGCGTTCGGCGGCGGGGGCGCCTGAAATTGTCATCGGGCTTGTTACCTCAGGCCAGAGTGCTCTCCGAGGGTGCGGTGGATTGGGTGTTTCAAGGCATCTTATCAAGAGGTGGGAGGCACGTCAAAAGGACCTGACGGCGGTTAGCGATGGCAGAAAGACGAAACAAAAACGGCCCTGACTCGTGAGAGTCAGGGCCGTTTCAATAACTGGTGGAAACTAGCAGTTGATGTCGGCGAAATCGGTCTTGCGAACCTTGCGAACATGGTCGGTATTGGGGGAAATCCCTTCGCCAAGGAATGCACTGATAATGGTGCGTACTGTGCGGGTTACTTTCTTTGCGATCTTCTCTTTCATCTTCATACCCTCTCGTGTCTTATTAATTTAATCATGGCATGGCCAAGTTGCGTCGTGGTTAAGGATGGCTGTCAACGGGTTACAGGAGGGGGTTACGCGGGTTACAGCGCGGTTCCAGTTTAGTACTTATGGCCGTTGTGCCGCCCCTATGGTACGGTTCTGCACATTGGGCACCCGAGTGGACCTGCCTTCTTGCGACCCCTCCCCAAGCTGGCGCGGGCTAAGGCCTGCGTCGGGCTGCGGCCCGAACGATCACTCCATCCTTCTCTTTCTGGAAGGCGGTTTTGCGGTTGCCAAAACCCCGCTCGACTTAGTTCACTTCAGCCGCGTCATTCACCAGCATACGAGCAAGGCGGGAGCCCTCGAATGAAGCGGACGAAACCCAGTGCTGTCAGGTCAGATGTGATTGGCGAGACTACGGAGGTGCCTATGAGAGCGATTCGAATCCGAGCTCGTGGAGCGTGGTTACTTATCCGCCCGACACAATGGTTCCAATGCCAAGGTCGTAATCTCCGCTAGCACAGTGCATCTTCTGGGCACTGGCTCGCGTGCTTTTGAGGCCGTTGATCCGGAGCCATTGTCCAGGCTCGCGGGTCATGACGCCTCAGGATGTTTTTCTCGAAGGTTTCGACATTGTCCCAGGTGCTTTTGTTGGTAACTCCGGCTGCGATCAACCTCACTGAGGGGTGATCTTTCCTCCTGCAAATCCAAAGCTGATTCTTGCCAACTCCAAGCGCCTGGGCAAGACGCTCATCGGAGTCAGCCGAAGGGAGTTGAGTCAAGCTGGATAACCTGAGATTCAAGGAGATCGAAGACTTTGATTCGGTCCGGCGTTTGCCTGACATCCCTCCCCACCATCAGGATGAATCTACGATAGAATTGCTTCCCGTTTCACTGAAACAACACGGCTCTTGTTGACGGCCACAAACGGCCTCGTACCATAGAGCCCGGAATCATGGGAAATGGTGACATCGGTCAAAGGGAAGAAGGCAAGCGGCATTCCCAGGACGTTCCTGATGGTATGCCCTGCACTGCAATGGAGGCTTCCGTACAGTGTATAGTGGCGAAGCTCGACCTTGACTGAAACGGGCACTTTATGCCGGTAGGGGTATGCTCTCTTGCCGACAATAGCCCCGACACCCCTCCCCACGTTGCCCTTGGAGACGGCAACCATGTCCACGGTGCTCTTGCGGACATATTCCGATTCAGCGTCCGGAGCCGGTGAGTCGGTACTAACCGCGGCCAAATCGACGTACTCAAAGAATTCGCTCATCACAAAAGGATGCGCGTCCCCGACGTAGTTGAGCAGGTCAAGAATCCGGAAGCTATTGGGGCAATGAACATAGCCGCTGCGCACGTTCGGCCATAAATGGAACTCAAGCGGCAACCATGGTGTTGCGGGATCCAGCATCCAACTCCTCCTAGCGTCGCCATCGATTGCCATCATCGTCTTCTTATTCTTCTGCGTGAGGTAATGCCGAAGATGGTGAGATAGCCAGCGATGAGCGTCAGAACAAGTGCCCCGATCACCCCGATTATGAACGGGTCAAGCCTCTTCTTTGCTGGGATCACCAGGGAAGCCCTTGAATAGGCACTGGGCGCCGGGCCGCGGTCTGCGGGTGCGGCTGCGGCTGCGGCGGCTGGTGGTGACGCAGGGGCAGCTGGCGGCGACCCCCTGGACTGCGACCGTCCTGGCAGCGTGGGCAATCACCGGACCGCTCTCCAGGGAGACGGCGCACTCAAAGTTTGTACTCCCCGGCGGGTATAGCCGCCGCAGGTACGAGGTAGGCCGAAAGGGCACGCGTCATGCCCGGAATAAGAGGCCACAGGGAAGAAGCTGTTCCTTGCACCAGGACATTGCCCGAAGCGTCGAAGAGGCGGAACGTGGCGCCGGCCTTAAAGTCGTGGTTGCCTGTGTTCAAGAGCAAGGCAGAGGCCTGCATGCCAGCCTCGGTCGAGGTGAAATCAAGGCCTGAAACCTGGCCCGCGGTATCAGGGCAGTGTCCCTGATGGTAATGTAGACCGGAACATCCACTCCGGTGATGATGCTGCTATTGCCCGCGGACGGTTGGCGGTGATCCGTATAAGGGCATACCTGCCGCCTGCGCCAGGGTCAGCCGGGAGGCGGAAGGCGGCGTTGACCGTTGCGCTCTTCCCGGGCTCGAGGCGGAACGAGGTACGGTCAAGGTGAATGAAGTCCGAAGCCGAGTTTATCCCCGCCTGATAGGCCGGAAAAGGGGCACCGTCCGGGCCTTGAGCCAGAGGAGTCGCACGCAGGTCGATATCTGCCGGTTCTTCGCCTTTGGAAAGGGAGATATTCATCTGGTGGACGAACATGGCGCCGGGCATTGCCTCAGCCACCACCTTGGCCCCGGTCACGGTGAGGCCTGACTGGGCGCGGGCGGTGGATAAAGGAAGGGCGGCCCCAATTCCCGCCAGAGCAACCAATACCACTGCCAGGCACTTCATCGTGTTGCCGGTCTGAATCTTCTCTCAAGGAGACAGAAATGCCATTGGCACTTCTACGGCAGGCTTGCTGGAAAAGATACCGTTATGCTGTAGCTCCCCTTCGGTTCGTCGCCGGCAATATGCTGCTTCACGAAGAAGGGCAGGATGTTAGTGGAGTTGGCCGTAGCCATGCCGGTGTAGGTAATCCCTGTATCAGCCGGGGTGAACGCAGTGCTCGTTAGAGCTGATGAGGAACTTGTCCGTCTGGCTCAGCGGCACGCTGCCTTTCATCATGAAGCCGCGGCCCGGCCCCTGGTTGGCGTCCGCAGCGTAGACGGAGTGAGCAACGGGGAAATCCAGATGTGCCTGGAATCACCGTGATCACCCCCGGTGTGGCGCTCGACCCAACCAGGTCACCTGGCATCGCCTGTCCCAGGGCAACCGGGCTGGGAGGGGTGATCGAAATGGTCGCCGGCGATATCTCCATGGTTATCGGGGTCGATCTGCTCGGCCCCGCAAGGACCATACCCTGCGTCACGGCGAGGATGGCTGCTCCCAAGATCACGGGAACTAACTTTACACTTGTGTTCATTGGCTTCTTCCTGGATGAGCGAGCTTAATCTTCTCTTCGTAGGCAATGGTCGTTTTTCGCGAGAATGTCGCCCCATCCATTCAGCGGGTATCGTCACACCGGGGGCACATGCTCCTGTGAGCCGTTATACTCTCCCGCCGAAATCGTCAAACGGCCTCCGTATACGCCCTGCCATATGTTGCCAGTGCTTACGGAGAACTCGATCTTGGCGGGACGGCACGCCTGCAGCGACACTGGCCCATCGGGTCCAGTTTCGATCGGATTGTACGGGCTGCCCTTTGATATCAAAATCGGACTTTGGTCAGCAGTGTAGTCGACGTGTCCGACCTGTACGCTCGCGCCGACCGGGTCTGGTAGTACAGGGCAGCGTCGAAGCTTGTGATGGTTTTAAGGGGATTGTTGTAGTCGGGGGTTAGGTGCCTGCCCGTTCCAGCCGAGTACCATCTTGGTGGACTGTACATATACCTGGGCGTTGGTATTGCCGTTGTCCCAGATCGTGGTTTGGCCGACGTGGACAGCAACCGGTCAGCCGGCGCTTGCGTGGAGACGTCGGAATTGGGACGTGTGGTTCCGTAGACGACATTATTGGTAATCCAGGTACAAACTGACTAGCTTGTTGAACTTGAAGCTGTCGCTCAAGACGTCACTGTCGGCTCCGTTTGAGGAGACCTTGGAATCCCAGGAGTAAGTCTGGGCGGGTTGATGGAACCAGAAGAAGCCGGTCAGTTCGAGAACGATTGCCTGCTCTTCGAGCAGCAGGTTCTGGATGCTGGCTAAGTTTGCGAAGGGATCGCTGGAGAGCTTAACGCGGTTCCCGTAGGATGTGAGGAATTGAACGACATCCGGCTCACCAGAGTAGTCATCGTCGGCGTTGGTGTCAACCTTGTCCTTCTGGGTTGCGGTGTAGAGGAGCTCCTTTGCAGTCCAGTTAGGCAGGACGCCCAGCTCGGGGGTGTCGCCAAGCGACACGGACGGGTAGGACTGAGGGGGTGTTGTAGCTGTTGGTTCCGACCCAGGTGTGGGATGTGCCGGTTCTAATGCCATCCAGCTCGAACTTCCTGTTGGCTTGGCCAGCGTCATAGAACACGTTGACGGATACCTTGTTGATGTTGAACTCAAACTCGGTCGGATGGTAGGCGACGACGTAGAACTTGACTCTCTTCCATCCGTCGCTGAGCGGGTCTAGGGTCGCAGGAACGAAGTCCTGATTGACAGGAAGAGCCGCCTCAGGGTCGACTTCCACATCTCCAAGGTTGGTCGTGCTGCCGTTGTTGTCCGGTACGACGGCCATCGCGAGGACGATGGGCTGCGTTACGCCGCCGTTCCCGACCGTCACGCTGGTCGTAACCTCAGCACTGGCAGCGGGGACGATTATCGCCACACAGGCGAAAATGCCCAGGAGTATGCCAATAAGTTTCTTCAACTCTTGATCTCCTTTTTAGATTTTGGGAAGCCTGGGAAAATAGAATGGTACTTCCTGAGTACCTAAGTCCGTGGCTATTGCCGCATGTCGACCTAGGGAGGTTAATCGGGGTCAACGGGTGTGCTAAAATCCTATGTAGCATGGGGGTTCTCCCCATGCGGGGGTTCCAGGCCTCTTGTCGGGGGACTTGGAGCCCTCTCTTTTTGCCACGTTCTCAGTAAACACCCATCCGCCTGCCGGCCAATTCACCCAAGGGATAGTTTTCGAACAGTGCTATCGGTTGTACGAAAGTACTAGTCCGCTAGGATCAGTGAGGTAAAGGTAGGTAGGGCGAGACCATGAGGTTGAAACAAGATCAGGACGCGGCGAGACCCGTAGCCCTGAGGACCCGACAAGCGCCAGTCATCCAAAAGTTGGAGAGCCAGGAATTGAAGACGGCAAGACAAATCCACCGGCAGGTCAGTCAGGGTTGCGCCGCTCTATGGTTCTCTCTCGCAGCCTGGAGTGCGACGGTCGTCTGGCGTCAGGACTCAGTTCTTGATCAAGCCGAGGCTTTGGGCTATTGAGACGGCCTGGGCGCGGTTCTTCACGCGCAATTTGTCCATTATGTTACGCAAGTGGGCCTTTACCGTCGACTCGGCGATATGGAGTTGAGAAGCGATCTCGATGTTCCTGGCCCCGCCGGCCACGCGATTGAGCACTTCGAGTTCACGAAGACTCAGGTCCTCGCTCGAAGAACCTTGATGCCGCGAGGCACGGTCGCGATTGGCCTCGAGGTGCAGCATGAGCTTGCTTGCCATCGAGGGGTAGATGGTGAACTCGCCCATGGCCACGGTTCTGATCGCAGCCACCAGCTCGTCCGTATCCACATACTTGAGAAGATACCCCTTCGCTCCGGCGAGCATTGCTTCGAAAAGGTCTTCGTCGGCCTCAGACGCGGTGAGAGCGATTACCTTGCATTCCGGCTGTGTGCGGTGGAGGGTGGCGGTCGCCGCCGACCCACCTCCAGGCATCATGAGGTCCATGAGAATCACCATCGGATGCAGTTCTTTCGCCATCACAAGTGCCTCGGCAGCGTTCGAAGCCTCCCCCAAGACCTGTATCTCGGGATAGCCCGCGATCACCGAAGCCAGCCCATGGCGTAAGAGGGGATGATCGTCAGCGACAAGGACTGTGATCATTCCTGTACTCCCAAGCTGTATTCAAGGCAACCAGTGGACAGTATAGTCGAGGGAACTGCCTTGTGTTAGCGACTCTGCCCAAAGAGAATATGCGATATACCGCGTTCCAGCCGTAAACGGTAGTGAAAGGGTCACTTGTCCTGCCATGTCGCGATGCCTAAACCTGCCGATCTGCAGACCCATCCGAACGCTGTTCTCCTCGTCTCACTTTATGGCGGCGTTTGTTGGCGGGCGCAACTACCACGATCTCCGTGCCTCCCCCTGGTTTGCTGAAGATATGGAAATCGGCGCCGATGGCAACCGCCCGTTCCTGCATAACGGCCAGACCGTGCCCTGAGCCGTTAGCCCCTTCCCGGTGAAGGGAGGCCAAGTCGAGGCCACGCCCGTTATCCGAGATTCTCAACTGGACACCGTCTTTCGCCGGCGAGATCGACAGGACAGCGTTTCTCGCGCCGGAATGACGAACGGCGTTGCTCAAAGCTTCCTGGCAGATATACAACAATTCGGCCTCAACCGGCGAAGCCAAGTTGAGGTCAACTACATCAACGCGCAGGAGCAAATCCATGCTGGTTTGCCGGCGAAGGCTTTCGATGTGCTCACGCAAATGCTGTATGAAGTGCCCATCTCCGACACTTGTGCGCAGTATCTCAAGAGAGTCCCTAACCTCCGTTTGACCAATTTCGGCAAGCCTCTCAACTTCGTTCAACTCGTCAACTTGGATGCCCATGACTTTGAGACGACTCCGCAAACGCTGCAACTGCCAGCGCATAGCGGCAGTCGTTTGAGCTGGGCCATCATGCAACTCCCTCGAAACCCTCCTCCTCTCATCAACGGTATCCTGGTAGCGCCACTGTTCTTTCAAACGGGCATTGATAACGTAAGGCATTAGTGCTGTTAACGCTGCGGCGACTAAGTAGAACGAGATGGCTTTCAATTCCTGCGGACCAATATCGCTCCTGTAGGAGGGCACCATTAACTGGCTGCCAAATACGAGTGTCACGGATACGAGCGCGACGGCGCCGGTCACGCGGCGGTCAAGGGACAACGACGATGCGAGGATTGGCGTCAGCGCGTATGCCAGGCAAGGGCTATTGACGCCGCCGGTCAACACCATAGGGAACGTGGAAAAGATAACATCCGAAGCAAGTCCGACGCGGACAACGGTCGTGGACGGTGTGAGCAAGACAGAGAGGATGATGCTGGCGATAGTATGGAGGCCCATGCCGAACACCAACCAGGATGGCTGAATCAAAAAGTCTGTATGCGGCCGAAACGCCAGTATTTGTGCAACCGCGATCGCGAACGCGAACACACGGTAGAAGGCAGCAGCAAAGCCTCCATGCTTTCGCAACCTGCCCCAAGACCCCGCAGCACGAGACAAATCATCCATTCCAGACGTCCCACTCTCGAAGGGAGGTTCTCGGGCAGCCTTGAACGGCGTCTTTCGCCTGGAACAAACACGCCTGTACATTGTCAGAATCCGGGAGTTGTTCGAACCAGGCAGCCGTGCGGGCTCATATTGTTTGAGGGTATTTTACTCGCCAAATCGCCTCATGTAAACTCACTTTTCCTCACTTAACACACTATTTGCTTCATAGTGCTAAAGCCAAATAGCGTACTATTCCTGTGTGACCTGACCCCCCGCCAAAAAAGAGAACCTTGCTCTGCGTCTCAAGACCCGTCGAACGCCTGAGTCTTGGCCCACACAATTCGGCTCTCCGCTAAATTCCCTGCGGTCTGGGTTTCATCGGGTGAAATTGCCCTTGTGGCGCTCGAACTGAGCGATGGAGAATACCCGCAGCCAATACCGCGAATCGCACTATCTGGACGATAACATCGGACTGCGAGAGTCCATTCTCTTCGGACGATGCATCTGGAATACAGTCCAGTCCGGGCAACCTAAGTCTACATGGCGCCGACTCTTGCCCTGACCATCCTACATTCAGGTCCTGATCGTTACTGATTGTCGGCTTTCTCGAAGGGGGAAATGCTCCAAATTGAGACTATCGGCTTACGACTGCCCATGGATTCATTAGGTGAATCGGAGTTGCTGCATACGGTCAGGAGGCTGTGCTCAACGCAGTCAAACATGCAGAGGTTGACGCAGAGGCTCGTACCTGGTAAACCGCTTCGCGACAGTTTGACGGGCGCCAGCGCCCGTGTTACTCTCTGTCAGTCTCACCCTCACCGATCTACAATCACACCGTACCTAACGACAACGAGGAGAGAGGACTATGTCAGAAGGCAGACGCATGCATACGGGGGGAGCCCCCTTCGCCGGCGCGTTCTGGTTCGCCGGATGGCTGTTCACCATCGGGTTTGTGCCGCTGGTGTGGTGGAAGATTCTCCTTGGCCTGGTGATCTGGCCGTTCTACCTGGGACAATGGCTTAGATAGCCCGGAAGAACCGGGACTTTGGAGTCCTTGGTTCACTTGTAAGAAACCCTAGTGCCAGAATCCCATCTTCTCTTTTACTGAGGAGAGAGTGGACTGGATGTCTGGTCTGACCTGTTCCTCGCCGGCATCGAGGATGGCCCGCAGATGTTCCGCGTCCTGACTGATGGTGCTGTATCGTTGTTGCAGAGGAGTGAGGGTGGCCGTCACGACGTCTGCAAGCTCCCGTTTGAGGTCGGCGTATCCCTTGCCGTTAAACCTCGCCTCGACCGCTTGGTTCGAGTCGCCCGTGAACGACTGATAGATCGACAGCAGGTTGTACAATCCCGGCCGCTCCGCATCGAACCTGATTTCCCTTAGCGAGTCGGTGGTGGCGCGGCTGATCTTCGCTCTCACGACGTCCGGCGAGTCGAGAAGGTAGATGGCGTTGGCCGGGTTGGCGTCGCTCTTGCTCATCTTGTTTGCCGGGTCACCGAGGGCCATGATGCGGCTGCCGTTTTTCGTTACGATCGGCTCCGGCAGAGCGAAAGTGTGTCCGTACATGGAGTTGAAACGCTGGGCAACATCCCGCGTGAGTTCGATGTGCTGGAGTTGGTCCTCCCCGACAGGGACGACGTCCGCCTGATAGAGGAGGATGTCCGCCGCCATGAGGGCGGGATAGGCGAATAGCCCCGCACTGACAGTCTCCTCTTTGGCTGACTTGTCCTTGAACTGGGTCATCCGCCTCAGCCAGCCGAAGGGAGTCAGGCATTCGACGATCCAGGCCATCTCGGCATGGGCCGGAATCCTGGACTGGACGTAAAGCGATGAGATGTTTGGTTCGATGCCGGAAGCCAAGAGTATCGCTGCAAGCTCCAGCGTCCTGGCCGACAGCGTTTCCGAGGCCTGCAAGGTGGTGATGGCGTGGAGGTCGACGATGCAGAAGGCACTCCGGTACTGGTGTTGCAGAGCCACCCACGGCTTTATCGCGCCCAGGTAGTTCCCGATGTGGAGGTTTCCGCTGGGCTGCATGCCCGAAAACAGGCGGCGCTTTGTTATCTCACTCGAGGGCTAGCTCCGTTGGTGGCAAAAGCTCCAAACACTAAACCCGAAACCCTAAACAAGCTCCAAATCACAAGAACCAAATTCCAAAAGAATGGCCATTGCCTGGGAACTGGCCCATGGTTCACCCTCATCAACCCCCCTCCACAAGGGGGAACGCGAGGACTGAGGTGCAGAACCCCCAGCCCCAGACTCCACGTCGTCCGGGGTGGTAGTGGGGCGGACTCCTCTGAGTGGTATCGCTGGAGACCGTTTCGATCTTCCCAAACCTCTCCCCAGTATGGGACAGGACAACCCCTTCCCCCTACTCAGGGGAAGGCGAGGGACTGGGGTGCAGAACCCCCAGCCCCAGACTCCACGTCGTCCGGGTGGCGATGGGGCGGACTCCTCTGAGTGGTATCGCTGGAGACCGTTTCGCTCTCCCCAAACCTCTCCCCAGTATGGGACAGGACAACCCCTTCCCCCTCCTCAGGGGGAAGGCGAGGGATGCAGGTCACTGCCCGCCTCAGATTCCCATCCTTCGTCAGACTCAGGACAGGCTTTTGTGCCCTCCGGCATGCCCGCAGGCACTCCTCGCAAAGACCAACAAGCGACTCCACATTGTTCGGGCGGTAATGGGGCGGACTCCTCTGAGTGGTAGGGACGTCCATTTCTTTGGTCCCCACCCGGCCCCCCTCTTGTTTTGGACTTGGAGTTTAGAATTTCCTTAGGTTTCAGGGTTTAAGGCTTAGGGTTTTTCGTCGGACTTGATGGCGCGCCCGACCTGGGCTCCGAGTTCCCGGCACCGGGCCAGGTCTTCCGCTTTTGGCTGCCACTTGGCCAGTACCCCGTCCGCGACTTTGGTGATCTTGGCGGCGGCCAGATGCTCTTCCAGTATCTTGACCGACTCGCCGCTCCATCCGTAGCTTCCGAATGCCGCCCCGATCTTGTTCTGGAACTTGAGACCCCGGAGGTCTTCGAGAATGGGGGTGATGGTAGGAAGAACCCCTCCGTTGAAGGTTGGAGAGCCGACGACGACGGCCCTGGCCTGGAATATCTCCGCAATGACATCATTTCTGTCGGAGACGGCCGAATAGAAGCTCTTGAAGGGCACCCCCTCAGAAGCTATCCCTTCTCCGATGGCCTCGCCCATCTTGCGCGTCCCGTCCCACATGGTGTCGAAGACGATGACGGCGCTCTTTTCCGGTTTCTGGGCCGCCCACTCCTGATACTTCTTTACGATCTGGAGCGGGTCCTTGCCGCCAGATCACCCCGTGGCTGGGGGCGATCATGCTCACCGGGAGATTCAGAGCCAGGACTTCCTGGATCTTGCGCGAGAACCAGCGGGCTAAAAGGGGTGAGAATGTTGGCGTAGTATTTGATTGCTTCGGCATACAGTTCTTCCTGGTCGACTTCGTCGTTGAACCTCGACGATGTCGCATAGTGCTGGCCAAAGGCGTCGTTTGACATCAGAATGGTCGTCGCCGGTGAGGTAGGTGAACATGCTGTCAGGCCAGTGCAGCATCGGGCGCTTCGACGAAAACGAGGTCGCGCTTGCCGATATTGACCTTGTCTCCGGTCTGCACCGTCTTGAAATTCCAGGGTTGATGGTAGTGGCCTTCCACGACATCCTTGCCCCGTTTCGAAACGATGAGAGTGGCATTGGGAGCCGCAGCAATCACCGCGGGGAGCGCACCGGAATGGTCGACCTCTGAGTGGTTGGCAACGATGATATCGAGTTCTGCAGGATTGATTATCTCTTTGATATTATCAAGCAGCCGGTCGGAATACGGTCCCCATACCGTATCAACGAGGACTTTCTTCTCGTCGATAATGAGGTAGGAGTTGTAGGTCGAGCCGCGGTGCGTGGTCAATTCATGACCGTGGAAATGGCGGAGCGTCCAGTCTGTAAAACCGACCCAGTAAACGCCTTTGGCTAGCTCAGTCAGCATGCTGCCTCCAATCTCCAGGCCCGCAGGCGGGCCTCAGAGTTCAAGTTCATTGTCAGCATATACTAACTTATCTTCGAACATCTTGACCAGACGCAAAGCCCTCAGATTCTCGGGGCGCAGCACGTCCACAAAGACGGAAGCGAGACCGGCTCCAGCAAGTTCACATAACAACGATGTCTCAATGATCGACCGCCTTCGCGACGGCGCTCCGGAAGACGAGCTCGAAAGCCAGCAGGTGGAGCGGACTTCTTCGTCGACCGCTTCGCTCAGGCTGCGCAGGAACTCGAGCACCTCGGCCATGTGGTGCTGTCCGGCTTCACTGGTGATGTGTATCACTCCCGGGTCGACGAATATCATGTTGTTGGGAATGCCGGACGCGTTTGCCGCCCCGGCCAGAATCGCTGCCTTTTCGAGCATGTCGCGAGCATCTGCTGGTTCAGCGGGGTTGCTCACGAGGAGGACGAGACCAGCGCGGCTTCTCGAAGCCGCAGGAAGGACCTTCTCCAGCCGGTCTTTATCTATGGAAACATAGTTGACAATTGGAGGGGTGGTGCACTTTTTCAATCCGGCGTCGATGGCTTCCGGGTTGTTCGAGCTGAGGCACAGCCGCGACTTGGCTGCCTTCTGCGCGGCAGCGACGGCAAACTCCATGGCCTCGGGCTTGTCGAAGTGCTGCTGGGTATCTACGGCGATGGCGTCAGGGCTTGCCGCGGCGCACCTTGAAGCCAGATCCGCAAGCCGTGCGAACGCCGGGCCTGAGGTTCTCCATCCGTCTGCCGAGGCATCCCTGAAGATGCGCCTCACTACCGGATTCCGCGTGGTGATGTTACTGGCGATTGCAAGCATATCGTCCTCCGCTAAGGGATGTGTCTAACCCCCGTCAGTCTGCGGGAATGCCACTTCCGAGTACATGGTCTCCACCTTCTGCTTGTGCCCCAGCTCTTCCGATGCCAGGCGGAGGAGCAGCTTCTTCGTCAGACCCTCCGGATGTACTGCTGCCAGAGCGGTGTAGAACTCGTTCGACATCTGCTCGCGTTTGGCGGCGAGCACGAATATGTCCTGCAAAGGCATGTTGGGAGAGGGCTGAGGTTGAGCCAGGTGCTCGGCAATGTGATAGTCAATTACGGTGCGTGGTTCGAGCGCGCCATCGGTCAGTCCGCGATTGAGATATCTTTCGAGTATCTCCTGGTGGTTGGCCTCCTGTTTCTGAAGAAGTGAGAAGGCGTACGAAAGGTTCGGGGTGGCCACCATGGCGGCAAGCTCAGAATAGAGCTTCTGCGACTCTTTCTCACGCTCGATTCCCATCTGGAGCGCTTCAGCAACCGTGGACGTGGGCATTTCTAACCCTCCTTTAGGCAAAGGTTTCGAGGATCGCAGCGGCGGCCTGGGGGTCGATCCTCGAGTCTACCAACGCACGTTCCTTCAGCGTTGGAATGCCGTCCTCGTAGGTTGGAGCCTGAGCTTCATAGAATACGCCGATGGGTATTCGCTCTCCCCACTCGCCGGACCTGGCAAATGCCTGTTCTTTACTTGAAGTATCGTGCTGTTGCTGGTCGAGATTATACACTCTCTCTTTGTACCAGGCGTAGGTGTTCTTGTGGTTGAACGACACGCACGGCTGCAATATGTCGATAAGGGAAAAACCTCGATGTCTGATACCTCGGGCGATCATACCGGACAGGTGCTCTGTGTCACCAGCGAAGCTCCGGGCGATGAAGGTGGCTCCGCTCGCGAGACCGAGCAGAATCGGATTTACCGGAGGGGCTGCCCCTGAGGGGGTGGTGGCCGTGACGAACCCGGGATCGCTTGTTGGCGAAGTCTGTCCTTTGGTCAGTCCGTAAACCTGGTTGTCATGCACCAGGTAGGTGATGTCATGATTGCGCCTGGCGGTGTGCATGAAATGGTTGCCGCCCTCGCCGTAGGCATCGCCGTCTCCGGAGACGGCGATAACATGTAGTGCCGCATTGGCGATCTTGGCTCCCACGGCGACGGGGAGGGGCCGGCCGTGAAGAGAATTGAAAACGTTGCCTCTGGTGTAGTGCGGGAGTTTCCCTGCCTGGCCTATGCCCGAGACAAGCAGAATCTGATGCGGCTCGAGTCCGAGATCGACAAGCGCTTTATTCAGTGCCCGGAGAATGCCAAAATCGCCGCATCCAGGGCACCATGCTGGCTTGAGGCCTGAGTAATCAGCTAACGATACCATTGCGAGTCTCCTTCCTGATCGCCTCAGCGACGATCGCCGGGGTGAACGGCCTGCCATCATATTTGAGGACTTTTCCGGTTACTTCCTTGCCCGTCTCCGCTCTAATGAGCTTTGATAGCTGCCCGGTGGCATTGTTCTCGACGACGAAGGTAGCCTTTGCCCTGGCCATACGTGCCATGGCGGCCTCCGCGGGAAACGGCCACAACTGGCCGAACTGCATCAAACCGACGCTGAATTCGGAGCTGAGCAGGTCCACTGTATCCTGAAGAGCGCCGAAGGTGCTTCCCCACCCGACGAGGAGGATGTCGGGGTACTGCTTGCCGTATGCGAGCGGCTCGAGAGCTTCCTGCTTCATGCGAGCCATCTTCCTGAGCCGCTTGTCCATCTGCCTCGTCCGCATCTCTGCGTCCTCCGTCAGATGGCCGGCCTCGTCGTGCTCATCAGAATCGGTGACTATCAGCGCCTTCCCTTTCCCGGGGAGGCCTCTGGCGGAAACACCGGTTTCCGTAATCCTGTGTCTCAAGTACCCGGCAGGGTCGCCGTCGGTGTCCGCGTACAGCTCGCCGCGATCGACGTTTACTTTGGACAAATCAGGCATCTCGACTGAGGCAAAGGAACTGGCGATGAAATGGTCGATGACCACAAATACTGGAATCTGGTAGCGGTCGGCCAGGTTGAATGCCTTCACCGTCGCCCAGAAGCAGTCCTCAACATCGGTGGGGGCCAGCACGGCCCTGGGGAACTCTCCTTGCGAGGCATGTATCAGAAAGAGAAGGTCGCCCTGCTCCGTCCTGGTGGGAAGCCCGATCGCCGGCCCTGCCCTCTGGCCTTCGACGATGACCAGAGGTGTCTCGGTCATTCCGGCGAGGCCGAGTCCTTCCACCATCAGCGAGAAGCCGCCTCCGGAGGTTGCGGTCATGGCGCGGACTCCGGCGTACGACGCTCCAATTGCCATGTGGATAGCAGCGATCTCGTCTTCGGCCGGCACCATAACGCCTCCGAACGACGTTGCTCTTTCGGCGAAGTTCTCCATTATGGGAGTAGTAGGCGTCATCGGGTATGCCGCCATGAATTTGCACCCTGCCGCAATGGCTCCCATGGCAACCATCTCTGCGCCGCTGATGAGGAGTCTCTTTGCCGGCAAGGAGGGATCTATTTTCTGAAGCGACCCTTGGTATGCGTTGCCAGCGTGTTCAAACCCCGCCATGGCGGCGGTCACATTCCTTGCCGCTACATCGCCGCCTCTAAAATGCTCTGTGAGGACTTCCTTGAGAATAGCGGCGTCGTAACCGACAACGGCGAGGGCTGCGCCAAGGGCGACGGTGTTCGTCATAATGCGATCGCCGCCTTTTTCGGTGGCCAGCCGTTCCAGAGGCATGCCAAACAGCCTGGAGTCTGACGGCACTTCCTGCACTTTGTCGCTATCGTAAATCACCGCCCCCCGGCTGGCGAGCTCGTTCAGGTGGAGGCTGATGGACTCGGCGTTGAGGGCAACCAGTACGTCTACGGTCTCGTCAATGGCCCGGGCATCTGTATCTTTGACCCTGACGCGGACAAAGTTGTGGCCGCCGCGGATCCTCGACTCGTAGTCCTGGTCTCCAAATACGTGGTAGCCTCCCCTTGAGAAGGCTTTTGCCAACAGGAGGGCAACCGAAGCGATGCCCTGACCTGCCTCTCCGGCGATCATGTAGTTGAAATCGAGTGGCATTGCTAACCCCCGTATGATGTTGATGCTGCAGGATAAGTGTTTTGGATTACGCGAAGCAAGGCTGGTGCCATGCCCTTCCTTGCTGCGAGCTCACAAGCCAGGTTCGTGGTGGCGTCAGCCAGCAGCAATCTGTTCGAGGGCTTCTAGGGCTTTATCGTAATCCGGGGCCTGACCCGCTTCCGGGACGTATTCGACGTACCGGATGATGTCGTGCGTATCCACGATGAAGATGGCCCGGCTCAAAAGCCTTGGCTCGATCATGAGAACTCCATAACCCCGTCCGAAGGAGGCGTCGCGGTGGTCTGACAGCGTCTTGAGGTTCTGGATGTCTCTCGCTCCGCAATAGCGCGCCTGAGCAAAAGGTAAGTCCATGCTTATGGTGTATATTACGACAGCCTTGAATTGACCTGCCTCTTCTTCAAAACGCTGTGTTTGAAGATCGCAGACCGGGGTATCCAACGACACAACCACGCTGAACAGCCTGACCTTGCCCCGGCTTTGCGAGAGATCGACGTTAGACATGTCGATCGCCTGCAGATTGAAATCCGGGGCCTTATCGCCAGGACGCAACTCCGGTCCGTCCAGAGACGCGGTCTTGCCGGAGAATTTTACGGTCCTTGCTGTGACTGTCAATTTTAGAGACTCCCGACTCCCCACTAAATTTTAGTGTAGATCCGGCAAGGCAAGTTGGAACCGCAGTCGTGGTAGATGTAGGGTCCCTGCTGAAAGAATTTCCGCGTGGGCAGCAACCTGGTGCCGCTTATCTGCACCGTCTGCAAAGCCTTGCACTTGGGGCAAAAAACGACGATGTCTGCTGCCGGAGCTTGAATTGCCTCGCGGGTCTGAGGAATCGGTACTTCCCTGGTAGCAAGTGTCATAGGAGTTCTCCGCCATTCATTACTGAGTGCATTCTAGATGGCGGCGAATGTAGAAGTCATAAAATATCGGGACAAATAGTTACAAAGGTATAAAGAACTGTGGCCAGGGGGGAGTGGACTACTCGAGAGTTGGCTCGTCCATGATGTAGCCGGTCTTGGGCATGGTGCGGATGAACGTGGGCTTGCCTGGGTCATTCTCGATCTTGTACCTCAGGCGGCTGATCCACGTTCTGAGCAACTGCACGTCGTCGCGGTACTCCGGTCCCCAGACTCGTGTGAGCAGTTCCTCGTAGAGCATGAGACGGCCGGCGTTCTGAGCCAACTCGCTGAGCAGAAGCCACTCGATACGGGTAAGGCGGACTGCCTTGTTGTCGACAGTCACCAAACGTTTGGCGAAATCAATATCCAGACTACCTGCTGCGTAGCGGTCGTGCGATTTGCGACTTTCGGATGGCCCCACTCGGCGCCGGACAGCATCGATTCGGGCAACGAGCTCGTCCGGGCTGAAAGGCTTGGACAGATAGTCGTCGGCTCCAAGTCCCAGGCCTTTAATCCGGTCGATGTCGGTGCCTCTTGCGCTGAGGAATATGACCGGCACCGGCGAGAATGCCCGTAGTTCTCTCAGAGTATCGAAGCCGTCCATCTTGGGCATTACAACGTCGAGGACGATTAGATCGGGTTCCTGGGCCTGGGCCTGTTCCAGTGCCTCGACACCGTTGGACGCTGTGATAACATCGTAGGAGACAGCACGAAGCTTGGCTGTCAGGAAGTTGAGAATCCTGGGCTCGTCATCGACTACAAGAACTCGATACTGCTTCACTGAGCTTCCTCTCGGGCGGATAACGCTCCCATGGTAGACACAAAGCTCATGACTGTCAACTCTGCGGCCCATCTGACCGCAACTTTTCTGAGCGGGCTTCGGCTTCGTGTGGGCCGAAGTGGATTGCCTTCACTATAATTCTTGGTAGTCAATTCACTAAAGGGAGGCGTGTATGCCAAGAGCTTTCTGGAAGGGAGTAATCAGTTTCGGCATGGTCGCGATTCCAGTACGCATGTTTACCGCCGCTGATACAAAATCTATCGCTTTTCACATGCTTCATGGCAAAGACATGACGCGTGTTAAGCAGGTCCTGTTCTGCCCTGCCGACAACGAGTACATCGATCGAAAGGATACGGTCAGAGGCTATGAGTTCACCAAGGGCAAATACGTCGTTCTGACCGATGCTGACTTCGAAAAGATTCCTCTGAAGACGGCCCATGCGATCACTATATCGCGCTTCGTCGATGTCAAGGAGATTGACCCCACTCTCTATTCCGGAGCCCACTACCTTGAACCGGAAGAATTGGGGGCGAAGCCATTCCGGCTCCTGAAAGAGGCTCTTCAGAAGACGGGGCTTGTCGGAGTGGCTAAAGTTGTTCTGCAGCGCCGAGAACACCTCTGTTGTGTACGGCCCGTGGGCGAGATTTTGGCTCTCGATACCCTGCACTTTGCGGATGAGGTTGCTTCCGCGACACAGTTTACTGCACCCGCAGCGGAGATAAGCGAGGGAGAGCTCGATATGGCCGTCAACCTGATCAAGGTCATGGCCGGCCGTTTCGAACCCGGGCAGTACAAGGACAACTATCAAAAGGCTCTCAAAGAGATGGTCGAGGCCAAGATAAAGGGCGAGAAGATAGTCACGCCGGAGGAGCCTAAGATCGAGATCGGGGATCTCATGGCATCGCTCAGGGCCAGCATCGCGGCGGCAAAGAAGGAGCCTGCCCTGGCAAAGTCACGGTAATCGATGCCGCAGTAGACGGAGAAGGCGGCAAGATTACCTCGGTTTCCAGGAGGCCTGCTCCGGCGAGCCAGTCCCGTGGAGTCTCGCGTCAGGACCGTATTGCGCCCGTACCAAGCCGCTAAAAAGACGGGTCCCGCAGGTATATTTGTGTGGGGTCGGCGTATTTCATCGTCTCGACCCTGGTGAACGTGCCGGACGCTGTGTCCACGACTTTGTCCAGGAGTCTGGCACCGGCGTCCTCGATGGGTTCGTCGTCTTCGATCACCGTTCCCGAATAGAAGTCTATGCTCGAATGCGCCATTGCCAGAGTCTTCGGGTTCGCCGTTGTCCACATGAGAGGAGAGACCACGCCTGTCGAGTTGTGCAGAAGATCGTTGCCTTCCCAACCTCCCCCTCCGAGTTGGAACAGGACTAGTTGAGCACCTGCCGCAGCGTATCCGGCGAAGATCGAGCCCAGGCTCATCCAGTTGTCCACGAAATACAGACCTTTTCCCGAAGGCCTTTCGGCATAATCCAGGACTCCCTGAATCGGCGAAGATCCCGCTTTGTGAACAGCGCCCAACGATTTCTCCTCGAGGGTGGAAATGCCACCGGCGATATTTGCCGGAACGGGGTTGATGGTGCGGATGTCTTCGCCGGTCGACTTAGCGATTCTCTCTATTTCCGCTGCAACTTGGATGATCCTCCTGGCTACGGCAGGCGTGGCTGCGCGTCTGGCAAGTATGTGCTCCGCACCGATTATTTCCGTGGTCTCGCCGAAAAGGGCCGTCCCACCACCGCCTACTATGCGGTCGAACAGGTCACCGACCACAGGGTTGCCCGCAATTCCCGAGGTGGTATCCGACGCGCCGCATTTGACCCCTATCATCAGCCTGTCCAGGCCAAACGGGCGCCGTCTCAACCGGGAAGCTTCGAACACCATTTCCCGGGCCAGCAGCACGGCTTTTTCAATCGCCCTGAAGGACGTTCCTTCCTGGGCGATGTCAACCAACTCGACGCGCTTCCCGGTACCGGCGATCTCCTTCGCCAGACGAGCCGGCTTGAGCTCGGGATACCCCGAAGCGACACTGGATGAAAGAACGATTACGGATGAGACGTTGGGATTTCTGCCCAGCCCGATCAGCGTACGGGCGATGGTCTCTCTGTCCCGGCTCGTTCTGCCCGAGCCCGAGTCTGCGGTGACTATGGTCTTCGTGTTCTCAACATTCTCGCAGACCTTGGTCGCGAGGAATCCCCCCGGTATTATCAGGGTGTAGTTACGAATACCAACGGAGCCGTCCGGTCTCTCATAGCCAAGGAAATTCATTTGAGCGCTCCTTTCTCCAGGTCGCCGCGTCCGCGAGCTCCCTGGATGTTGTGGATGTGCACGAGCTGGCCCGGCCGAATTTCTGCGGATGCGACTCCAATTGTCTCGCCGTACTTGATCACTGGACCGCCTTTGGCGATAAGACTCACTGCTATCTTGAAGCCGTAGGGTATCTTCTCGAGTGCCTTCACCAAGCGAGGTTCTCTGCCCAGGCGGACCCGCACTTCTGTGCCTGGAGCCGCTTCACCAAGGACAGTGGCCACATTGTCGCTTGGCATAATCATCAAAGCGTCAATTGATTCCATGGATGCCTCCCGATTCGATGGTCGAGCAAGCAGATGGTACCTGCGGCAAAAGAACAAGTCAAAGGTTGGATCTGTCTGGCACCTGTCTCTTTCCGGGAGCGACAGTAACGAGCCCTTCGCCGGTGGGGTCATAGTGGTGGGTGTTGGGTGGGGAGTCCTACCTGATCGACAAGCTGGGAGCAATGCAGACGCTGGTCACCCCAGACATTGTGATTCTCGCCGTGGCGGTTTCCGTGGGCATAGGCCTGTTCTTCGGGTTCTACCCGGCGTGGCAGGCATCTCGGCTGGATCCGATCCAGGCATTGAGGTCGGAGTAAGGATTTCACTTGTGACAACGTCAGGCGGCTGACGTTATCTGCGATCGGTTTTTGGGGAAGGTCGCTTGCCTTCTGGCAATGTGGCCTTCCCTGGATCGTCCTTGGGAGGCACTGGATCCCAATCGCTGCAGAATTCCGTCCCAAATATCCCCTGGCCCATGCACTCGAACGCCTTCCGGCAAGACATGCAGAGGTCCTTGGCGTCTACTTTCGGAAGGGGATTCATTGTCTAAAGCGTAAAGCATACCGTTGTGTTTCTCCAAATAGGTCGAGAACGCTAACTGACTTAATGCTGTGCTAACAATTTGAAGCTATCCTCCTGGGTAATCTGCCGACTACTGGACTGGTGGCAAGCCGGTGTGGCAATATCAAGTGGACCGAGAATGAACACTCTGCATTTCAAAACTGCGCGTTGGGGTTGTATCGCTCTTGTCGTCCTGGCATTGTTGGCAAGCGGAAGCCTGGGGTGTGGGCGGGGCGGTCAAGCCCAGACCTCAAAACCTCCGCCGCCCGGAATGATCCTGCAGACGCTGAGTATTGTCAACGGTGCCCTCCTGGTGACCGGGGGAGGGCAGCACGACGTGCCATTCTCTCTGAACGGACAGAATGGGGTAAGACTCTCGGGTTGGGCTCACGCTACCGGGAATTCCGTGATCCAGGTAGTCGTGTTGGACAGCTCGGACTACGATAGCTGGAATCAGGGACGTTCTGTTCGCCCGATCTACAATTCCGGCCAGACGGTTCGGGCCGAGTTTGATGTTAGCATCCCCTCGGGCTACGGCAATTTCCATATCGTCATTGTCAACGCATGGTCCAAGAACTTAACCACCGTTCAAGCCGATATAGAGCTCACATACCTCACCCCAGTTCCGACAACGACTTCGCCCTGACGGAGTGCACTGGTAGGCGTCCGAGATGACCGGCAGCCGGCAACAGTGAGGATTTTGCTATACTGAAATTGAATATTCCAGCCCCCGGGGGCCAACCAGATTGAACGAAAACCAGGTTTTCACGGATTGAATTGCCGCTTCCCAGCAGACCTGCAACTCTATCCCGATTTCCTCTGCTTCTAGCTTAGAATACAAACCGAGGGTGTATCGAAAACAGATGTCAGCCATCAATTCAGCTACCATTCCAGTTGTCTCCGCCGTGGCATTGATCAACGTGGTGTTCGGGTACTGGAGATCCAACGTTCGGCGAATGTCACCGCAATGGATACTGGCAATTCATATCCCCGTGCCTATTTCGATTGCGCTGAGGATGATCTTTTTAGGTTGGAGTTGGCTTCTGCTCCCCGTTTTCGTTGGCGCATTCGCAATTGGCCAACTCCTGGGGGGACTGACAAGGAAGCTAATGAGAAGGCGCCGGATCGACCTGACCTCATTCTTACCCATCGATCTGGTCAGATTCATCGGCGCGGGGCGACGACCTCCCAGCGTCTCCGACGCCGAGCAGGTACGTTAGCCACATCGGGGTTCGCATTTGCTTTTCGGGCGGCGACGTTTGAGCGTTCGTCTCGTGCACCTTCTGATAGCCCTGTCTTTTCGAACCCCAGCGTCGCGTCCACTACGCCCGCTGACTCTCTCGTCGTCATCGGTGGACGTCGAGGGTTCATTTGAACGCCAGGTCGTGCAAGGATAGAATGACTGATGACCATATCCTTGAACGGGACGTTTCGGTGATTATTCGGGAGGCCAGAGAGACTGATGCCCCTGGTATCTCCAGAGTCGCAGTGGACACGTGGCGAGCGACCTATGGCGGCGTGGTTCCCCATGACTTTCTGGATTCGCTCTCCTATGAGACCGCGAGAACCCGGTGGCAATACCGCCTTTCCGATACGACTTCATCGTGGCCGGGTTGGTTCTACTATGTCGTAGAGCATGAGGATGACATAGTGGGGTTCGCTGCCGGGGGACCGCAACAAGCCGGTAACCTGCCTTTTTCGGGCGAGCTTGGAATGGTAGATCTGCTTGAAAAGGTTCAGCACCGTGGTATGGGCAGGGCGCTGGTCCGTACGGTCGCGGGCAGGCTAAAACAAAGCGGTTACAACTCGATGCTGGTTTGGGTGCTGGCAGAGAACCCGTCGAGGCCGTTCTATGAAGCCCTTGGCGGTCGTGCCTGCGGCGAACGCGAAATCAATATCGGTGGTGTCCTGCTCACCGAAATGGCATATGGTTGGCGCGATTTGAAGGATCTCGCCATTGCTAAGAAAGCACGGCCAAAGGCCAACTAGACCGATGACCCTGGGTGCTATCCCGGCAGTGCGCACTCAAGAGGGGCGATTTGAACTGGATTCCCAGTTGATTTGCCAGTTAGTGCTGAGAATCGTCTTGAGCCTTTCTCCGGTCGGTTCTGAGTGCCATATACCTGAACACTACCAGAGCCCCTATTAGGATGACGACGCCGACGATGAACAGGGGTAATGCCATCTGATTGCCTCCTTGTCCCAACAGTAGGTTCTCAGAAAAGGGAGTTAGTTAGTCAATACAAGTATAGTCGCTGGAAACTCTCATCGAGTACTAACACACACTCTAAATCAATCCCTGGAATTGGGTTGACAGTATATTTCAAGCCTGTATTGTTGTCAATAGGCAAATCCGCAGAGAGGTAGTTCCGTGATCTTTGAGAGTATTCTGTTCGAGAAACAGGAAGACAGACCGACGAAAAAGCTTGAGTTGCCGAGCTTTTTCGTCGACTTGAACCTTGACCAGATTGTGGACGCCGCCACCGCAGGTAAGCAAGAGTATAACCTGAAGAACCTGTTCTGGTCTCCGCTGGCGCGACTCGGAGCGATCCACTACCGGCATGAGGTGATGCACGACCTTGAAAGCGAATATTTGTTTCGGTGCATCACCGCTTTTGCCGACCGCATGCACGCCATGCGAGATTATCTCGCCAGGTCGGAACGGCTCTACTATGATTTGCAGAGACAGAGGTGGTTTCTCGATGCAGTCGAAGTGTATTGTGCCGCGGTCAGTCAGTTGTCTGATGATCTCAATGAGGCGAAGTTGGTATCCCGGGGATTGCAGTCATTTCTTGAGTTTCTGAAGGGATACGCGAGTTCGGAGAGATTCCAATCTCTGCAAGAGGAAACGCTGCGGCTGAAGGCTGACATTTCCGCCGTACATTATTGTGCGAGCATCAAGGGAAAGAAGATAACGGTTCGAAAGTGCGAAGGCGAGCTGGACTATACCGCCGAGGTGGAAAAGGCATTCGAGAGATTCAATCGGGGTGAGGTCAGGGACTACAGGGCCAAGTTCTCGGAACCATCAGAATTGAATTTCCTGGAAGCGCAGGTTGTCGAGACCGTCGCTCAGCTATACCCCGAAGTCTTCGCAGATCTGGGTGAATACAGCCGCAAACATGGCGACTACCTTGATGAGAAGATAGCTGCCTTCGACCGCGAAATTCAATTCTACGTAGGGTATCTTGCGTTCATCAATTCGATCAAGCCTTCCGGTCTTGAATTCTGCTATCCCCAGGTCGATTCGAGCAAAGAGGTCTTCGACAGAGAAGCTTTTGATCTTGCTTTGGCAAAGAAACTGATTTCTGAGAACCGGGCCGTGATCTGCAATGATTTCTCCATGAGCGGGAAAGAACGCATTTTGGTGGTCTCAGGGCCCAATCAGGGTGGCAAGACGACGTTCGCCCGCATGTTCGGACAAGTCCACTTTCTTGCCAGTCTTGGACTGCCTGTGCCGGGGCAGGAAGCTCGCCTTTTCCTCTTTGACAGGTTGTTCACCCACTTCGAAAAGGGCGAAAATGTCGAGGACTTGAGAAGTAAGCTCGAAGACGACTTGACCAGAATACGGGAGATCCTCAGCGAGGCGACGGCAAACAGCATAGTAATAGCCAACGAGATCTTGACGTCCACTACGTTGAACGACGCCGTCTTCCTTGGCCGTAAAGTGATGGAGGGTATCAGCCATCTGGATGCCCTTTGCGTTTGGGTGACCTTCGTTGAAGAACTCGCATCTTACAGTGAGAAGACGGTGAGCATGATTGGAACAATTGACAGTCAGAATCCTGGGCTACGCACCTACAAGATCGTCAGAAAGCCAGCGCATGGGGTGTCGTATGCCTCGGCAATGGTCGAAAAGTATGGTTTGACCTATCAGTCTCTCAAGGAGCGGGTACGGCCATGAAAGTCTGCTTGATGTACCGGGACCGAGACTTCGACCTCGAGAAACCCGCCCCATGGAACGGGTCCGACCTGATTCAGGACCTCCAACTTAATGTCCTCCTCAGCGCTATGGCGGTAGGCGATGAGTTTCTGCACAGGGTCGCTCAGGGCGCGATGCTGGAAGGTCTCGAAACAGGACCGGAGTCGGCCCTCTATCGACAGGCAGTCCTCCGGGACTGCTTGAAGAATCCCAGTCTAGTAAAGGGTCTCTACGAGCTCGCCGGAGGGGCAATTGAGAGCAGGAACAGGTCCTACTGGGGGTCGGGTGTTGCCAATTACCCCCCGTCCATTTTGTCCGGCGCCATCGAAACGCTGGAGATATTCCTCCGCAGTCTGAAGGCATTGAGGGATATTGCCAACCAGGACTTCGTCATTAGTTCGGAGGGCCTGGTCGACTTCTTCAAGAGGATCAAAGAAGAGATCACCGATGATTATCTCAAGAGCACTGAGGCGCTCCTGAGCGATTTGAAGCTTCGAGAGGGTTTCTTGATTTCCGCCCGCCTTGGCAGAGGCAACCGTGGAAGCCACTATTCGTTGCTCAAGCCCCAGGAAAAGAAGAACTGGGTCCAGCGCGTTTTCGACAGAGGACCGAAGGAGTATACCTTCCGCGTGGATGATTCCAGCGAGGCTGCGGCTCGGGAATTAGGCGATCTCAACAGCAGGGGTATCAATTCGCTCGCCAATGCCGCGGCTCAATCATCCGAGCAAATAACGAATTTCTTCCATTCGCTGCGAGCGGAGACAGCGTTCTACATGGGAGCGATCAATCTCCACGATCGGCTCGCGGAATTGGGCGAACCGGTGTGTTTTCCTTCCTTGGCCCCGACTGAAGAAAGGGCAATGCGCTGTGAGGATTTGTACGACGCATCTCTGGCATTGGGACTCAAACAGAAGGTTGTGGCGAACAACGTGGACGCGAATGGCAGGAGCCTCATCATTGTGACTGGAGCGAATAAAGGCGGCAAGACCACGTTCTTGCGTAGCGTAGGTCTGTCTCAAATTCTCATGCAGTGCGGGATGTTTGTTCCAGCGAGGTCTTTCTCGGCCAATTCGTGCGTCGGGCTGTTCACGCATTTCAAGCGCAAGGACGACGCCAACATGGAGAGCGGTCAACTTGATGAGGAACTGGGCCGCATGAGTCAAATTGCTGACCACCTCCGGACCAATTCGATGGTGCTTTTCAACGAGGCGTTTGCGACGACTAACGAAAAAGAAGGATCTGAGATCGCCAGGCAAATAGTTGACGCGCTCGTTGAACGTGGCGTTAAAGTGTTCTGCGTTTCTCACCTGTATCAGTTTGCCAGCGACCTTCATGCCGGAAAGACTAAGGCGATGCTATTCCTTCGCGCCGAAAGGAACAGCGATGGCACGCGCTCCTACAAGCTAGCCGAGGGCGAGCCCTTGGACACAAGCTTCGGGCTGGACCTGTACGAGAAGATATTCGGGGCCGGAGGCGGGACAGATGGCAAAGTTCAATAAAGGCGACAAAGTGCGAGTCCGACTAGAGTCTCATTCCCCCTACAGGGGACGCGTTGGGGTCGTTGACGAAAATCCCTCGACATACTCGTCTCCTTCGAAGCGTGCCAGCGGCTTCTGGTACATGGTGCGGTTCGAATGGAAAGGTCTGCATCCTTCAGCGCGTTTTATGGAAGAAGAATTGGACAACGCGGGCGACTGATAGTCAGCCGACCTTGCCATTAGGCCCCGGTGCACCGAGGAGGGGCCTGGGTTTCGCCGGCGACGCGCTGTCTGACAGAAGGGAGCGGCTATCTGCCTGGAGTCGTGGACTTGGCGGCGATCTCTATGATCATGCGTGGGAAGGGTTGGCCGCCCGGAGACTGCAGGGGAAAGACCTCGCTCTGTTGGACCCCTACGACCTCGAACTCTCCCGGGCCGGAGCTTCCGTCGAGGTAGACTGTATCTCCCACCTCAAGGCTGATCACCCTATCGGCCACCGCAATATCGTCCAATTCGCGTGCGGAGAGAGTCTTCACGAGCGAGCCGTCTTGCAGGACGAATTTAACGATCATTTCCATAGTCAACCCCGTTTCCAATTATAGACGACCCAGTCCGTCCTGATTTGGAGGAGGGGGCTTTCATAGGACGACACCTATTGATTCAAGTGTGGTCGGCTGCTTGGATGAGCACAACAGCGAGGCTCGCAAGAAATCGGGCGCGGGCCCGTCCGCTGCAATAGGGGTGAGAAAGTCCGACTGCTAGGGAGTGTCTTGATCACCCGCACGGTCGCTATCCGGCATTCCCGCTCCCCATCCTTGCTTTGACAGGCTGAACACGATTCCAGTCCAGCCACCTAAGACCGCATCAACGGCCACGATTCTGGCGGAAACCGGATCAAAATAGTATCTGGCCCTGGGGGGACCCCCTGAGTATAGAGCGCTCACTTCGTCGGAGGCGACCTTTCTGGAAGTGGGATGCTCTGCAAGAAATCCTCGAATCAATATCTTGAGCGTGTTCGCCTCGAGGTTAGCAGCCGCCAAAGTGGCTGAGTCCAAAAAGGGCGCTGGGTTTGGTATTACTGCCGCCGGTGGCGGGTCGTCGGAAGGCGGTATTCCGGCGAGGGCTGCCATCCTGGTTGCCGCGGGATTGGAGGACTCCGTTGCAGGACCGAAAGCCTTCGGTTGCGTGCAACCGCTTGCAGGCAGAACGAACGCAATGAACGAAACAAGAAAAACAATGGCCAACCAGGGCAGGCCACACGGGGTCATTCGCGCGTTACCGGCCAACTCTATTTTCTGCACTGAAGCTACCTTGTTTCGTTGTAGCGACACAGACCTTGAAGACCTCCCTTAAGCGCGTGCGATCATTCTACCACTTAGTCTTCGTATCACAGCGCATTGGTCAAGGTGGAGACTGTATCGGCTATTAACGGAGGCGTAGAGGTTGAAGAATAGGCTGGGAGTATCTGGACAAGAGCATTCTTCTTGATCGGCGGGTGAATTGAGCCGAGGCGATTCTGTCAGAGATTGGCTAGCGGCCAGCCACCTCTTCCAGCTTATTCGCTCGCTTTCCTTGATTTTCACCGGCGGGGTTGGAAGCATCATTTTCAAGGCCAGTTCCCACCGTTTCCAACTGTTCAGTCATTACCTTCATCTCTGACATCAGAGTGGTGAAAAATCCCTTGGTGAGATCCGCAAGCTCAGGCTGAATCCTGGCTTTTTCGCGCTCAAGCAGTTTCGATGCTTCTGCCCTGGCCTTAGACACGATCTCGTCCGCCTGCTCTTGCGCCACAGTGGCAGCCTCAGCCTTCTTCCTCTCGATGATCCTGTGCGCCTTTGATTCAGCGTCACTGACGATTTGCGCGGCCTGCGACTCTGCCTTAGCCATCAACTCAGCTACAAGTCTCTCAGCTTCTGCTCTGATGTCTTTTGCCTTATCTTTGGCTGCCGCCACAGCCTCCGTTTCTTTTTGCTTGAGCAGCTTCCCGGCCTCAGTATCCGCGTCAGCAAGGATCTCATCGGCCCGGGACTCCGCTTCTTGTCTCAACTCGCCGGCCAACTTGTCGGCCTCAACCACTTTCCTCTCAGCTAGTTTTTCCAGGGAGATAAGGTGCTCGATGCGTTCGGAGAGATCGTCCCGTTCCTTCTGAAGGCCGGTGACAAACGACGCCACCTGGGACGGTGACAACCCGTTCTTGACGAGGTTGAACCGTGTCCCAAGCACTTCGGCAATGTCCTTATTACCGTCCGACTTCTGGTCCATGATTGACCCCACCCATTTTACCTTCCTCATTATGCGACACTGTCGTTGCACTGGAAATGCGAAATTGGTAACCCTTTGAGCTGGTACGTTGGTCAGCTTGGGGATGCGTGAAATTGACTTGGAGCCGACAAGTAGCAGGATACGAGTACTCGTTATCCGGAGACAATTGGCGTCTGGCGGCGGAATGAAGACGTTTTTGAAAGCCCAAGCGAGCATCCTCCTCTCAGGGCTTGCTTTCTGGCTTCCCCTGGCGGTGGTGATCTACCTGATCGTGATCTTGTTGGATCAAACCGAAGTCATCGGCGAATCTGTTCTATTACGAGTTCTGCCCGGAAGGGACTATTTCGCAGGACTCGGAGTGACGTTCCTGGTCCTCGTTTTATATTTCACCGGGATAATACTGAGGCTCAAGAGAGTAACCGACTTGCTCGTCAGAATTCCCCTGGTGGGGCCCTTCTTCTTTGAGGGTGTCAGCGTGATGACCGCTACTCGCCTCGATCGTTTCAAACCCTGCATTGTTATGACGTCGCCGACATGTCTCTGTTACGGGTGGATATTGTCGGAGGAAAAGGTGAAATTGGGTGCAAGCCCTGCTGAGTTTACCGTCGTGAATGTTTACCACCCCTATGTGCCGCTCTTCGCGGTCGGCCAGATAGAAACGCTAAGGAGGGCTTCGGTAATCAAGCTCGGTAATCCCTCAAGGGAGATAATTGACGCACTTCTATATACGGTCAGGAGTCCGGATGCGCTGGTTTACCTTCCCTGGGATGACGAAGGACCGGCAGAGTTTCGCGAAAGGGCAGCCAGATTTGGCTTAGGCATCGGCGATGGTGGCGCGGCAACTCAGCCGTGATGCATACATTCCACAGTCACGCTCGTAGTGGCTGACTGATTCTTCTTGTTTCGGGATCAGCCTCACAGTCTCTTTCGCACTTTGCCGACTTCAGAGGGCGTATACCTGCAGCGCAGCAAACACGAGCAGATGGAACGCGGGGTCTATCAGCGGCGCCGAAACAGGATAGATACAGTGAGCATTAGCGCCAGGATGATGGCGAGCACGTACCCCAGAAACCCGAGCAACGGTATGTTTGCCACAAATGGGGGCACCTTGGCCAGCACTATCACGGATGAAGACATGAGTAGCGCAGCTATGATGATGGTTAGCGACGTACGGTTGGCGATGCGCTCCAATGTCTGGCGAATCGGCTCCAGGCCGACGTGTTCGAACTCGATCTTGAGCCTGCCCTTTCGGAATTCGCGTACGATTATCCCGATATCGTAGGGCAGGTTCTTGGCGAGGTCGAGAGCATCGCCCATCCAATGAAGATCTCGTACGGTTGGCGAAGCGGATTCATTCTTTCGAAAAGAGTCTGTTGGGCGAACGGCCTGCCGAGGTCCATGAGGTTGAAATCAGCACCCAGAGAACGAGCGACTTCTTCCTGAGTAGCAATGCTTTTTGTGAGCCACAAGAGCTGAGGACGAAGCTTCGCGCCTGTGCGATACTATGGCCCTGATCATGGCAAAGAGCATTGAAGCCATAGCCATTTCACTTGCGGCGAGATCCCCGTATTCTTTGACGATCGCGGACATCGATGGTTCCAGTTCCTCGGCCGGAATCGTATCTTCAGATTCCATCAGTTCATTTAGCGCCCGAGCAATACGGCCTTCATCACGTACTGAAATGAAATAGACCAGTTTGGCCAACCGCTCGCGATCCGCGAAGAGAGCGTCGCCATCATGCCATAGTCGACCAGGCCGATGACGTTGTCTGGCAGCACGAGTATGTTGCCCGGGTGCGGGTCGGCGTGGAAGAACCCGTGAAGGAAGGTGGCTTTGAAACCGAGGACGGCTCCGCGACGGGCGATTGCCTTCAAGTCGTAGCCCTCTCTAACCAGCTTGTCTCTGTCCGAGATGGCAATGCCATCCAGGTATTCCATGGTTATGACGCGCTTGGAACAGAGTTCGGGATAGACCTCAGGGACGTGAATGGTCTCGTCCTCCACGAAGTTTTGCTTGAAATGCCTGAGGTTGTTCACCTCCGCCCGGAAATCCAACTCCTTTCGCATCTGCTGGGTAAATTCGTCAATCAGTCCCAGTGGGTTGAGCAGGTAGACCTTCGCGGAATAGCGTTCCGCAAGGTCGGCGATCTGTTTCATAATCGCCAGGTCTTCCTCGGCAACCGCGGCAATATTCGGTCGTTGAACTTTCAAGACTACTTGCTTACCGTGGTACTTTGCCCTGTGTACCTGAGCCAGAGAAGCCGCGGCGAGAGGCCTATCGTCGAAGCTCTCGAACAGGGTCTCAACCGGTTGGTGGAGTTCGTCCTCGATGATGCGTCTTATTGTATCTACCGGGACGAAGTGCACAGAGGTCTGAAGCTTCTTAAGCTCAGCAATGATTTCAGGGGGAACCATGTCGGGGCGCGTGGAGAGCACCTGACCAAGTTTGATGAATACAGGCCCCAGCTCCTCCAATACCAGACGCAGTCGTTGCGCTGCGGTGAGAGGGTTGATCTCGTGTTCATGGTGGAAGATGCGCTTCTCGATATTGAAGTGGTTCCAGAGTCGTATCCGGGTCAGCACATCGCCAAATCCGTATTTGGCAAGCACGTTGACCACGTGCTGGAAGCGCCTCAGGCGTTTGAACGGGTTCATCGGAGTGTCGAGAAGCAGCATCTACCCTCCGGCAGTTGGCATCAAGCAACTGGTTGGATGCGTCGGCTTACCAAAATAGCAGACCTTGTGCCACGCGGCACAAAATGCCGTGTTCCCATGAGCGAACTCGGTTTCGATCGCGGCAGACTCTGTCGTCTTCTGAAGGGCGTGACAGAGTCGCTAAGATCCTGGGTTGGAAGCCGCTTCTTTCTTTACTGATATTGTCACTTTCTTTGGCTTGGATCCAACCGCCCTTTGCAGAGTTACGCGGAGGATGCCGTCCTCATAGGTCGCTTCGACACTCTTGGTATCAATAGCTGCAGGCAATGCCACAGAGCGGTAGAAATGGCCGTAGGCGATTTCGTTGCGGTAATACTCCTCGCTCTTGACGCCGCCCTCAACCTTTCGCTCTCCCTTGATCTCTAGAGAATCCTCGGCAGCAGAAACTGCAAAATCCGCCTCCTTTACGCCAGGAAGCTCGACTCGCACGATAAATGCGTCGCCTTTCTCTATCACGTCGATAGACGGCGACCACCCTTTCATTTCCTCGGGAACGCGCGACCATGCGGCGCGCATGAAAGGTCGGGCCACCTCCTGTTCGATCCATCGGCCCATTTCTTCCAGTTCTCGAGGGGCTCTCCATGATCCCATATTAGGCGGTATTCCCCATCTTCCTGATGTCATGTTCGGCCTCCTGTTTCAGATTCTGGCTTCTGCCAAATTAGAGTATAGTCGGAAGAAGTCGGTCAGGTTTTGCGCTTGGCAGCTGCCAAAATGAAACGCGCAAGGCTAAGCCGTGGAGTATCTGAACACATGGAGGACGACAACTGACGGAAAGATGCAGCCCCGTTGACGGTCGCGACGGCCATGGCCATCTCGTCTTGTCTTCAGGCCGCCTGCGACTTCAGTAGGGCGAGGAGACCCCCTCGCCCTACTGATTCGGATCTACCGCCAGGCGTCTATGCTGTAGGCAGGATCGGAGCCGGGACGGCGCGCTCCAATCCATTGAGGATATTCTTCGCCCCCACCTGTCACGATAATGCAGTTCTCGTAAGGATCGCTTACAAAGGGCACCAGGTAATCATCCGAGAGTTCTTTCCACGGCTTTCCGGAGGTCTTTTCGATCGCATTCCAGGCATTGGTCTGGACATCCGGCCACGAGTGCGTCCTGTATTCGCTTACGGTCCGGAAGCTTGCCTTTCGAATCCATTCGTACACCGCATCTTTTGATTTGAAACCGGCGTCGTACAGATGACGTGCCATCTGGGGAAGCATAAAGAAAGTGATGCCGCCTTCTCTGCCCGCCCAGAGTTCCGTCACCATGTATTCCAGCCAGTTCTTGGGGCCGGGTTGGCCCTTGACTCCAAGACGGCGGGCGATTCCGCCGTGGCCGCTCTTCTGGAACGCCCGATAGCCACCGGGCGAGAATTCTGTGCGGTGGATATTGGTGGTGCCGCCTCGTCCCAGGTTAGCCACGTAGATTATGCTTTCGCTCTTCTTGTAGTCGTACTCTTCGTTCAGGCCGCGCCATTCCGGAGGGCAGATTGTCCAGATCCTCTGGAATACAGTTGAACAGCGGAGTCCCCATCACCCCGCAATTGGTTACGGCCGGAATGTTGCCGCCGAAGTTTCTCCACATCAACTCTGCGGCGTGGCCGATACTTCGGTTGGCCGGGTTTCCGGGGCCAAAAATGCCAACGTCGCAATTCATGCCGATTTCCTTGAATATCGGGCCGCTGACGATGTAGGCCTGGCTTCCACGGCCATCACCACCGCCTCCTCCGCCGGCCTCGGCGATCGCAAGCACAACCGGAAGATACTCCGGTTTGCAGCCGGCCATCACCGCGTTGATGGCCACCTTCTCTACAGTGGCCTCGCGGCTGGTTGGCTGGAACCACACCGAGGAGCCCTTTTCCAACGGGTCGCCGCCCATGAACCCTCTATGAGTGGACTGGTAGACTATCATCTCGTCTGGTTTGTGGCTCGTTCCCTTGAGCATTCTGGCCACTTTCTCTTCAGTTGGAATGATAATCGGGAGGCCATCGGTGTACCTGGCGATAGGGGCCGCGTTCTTCAGAGACGCGATCCTTTCGGTCTGTTGATAGAATTCCTGCGCCTCGTCAAGCGTGCCCTCAAAAAGAATTCGGTTGCTATTTATCTCAAAACGGCCGCCCGCCTGTTCTTCTTTGGTCAGAGGCCGTGTCAGTTCTTCGAATATGAACCCGATGAACCTGTCGACGTCCTGTGGCCCGGGCAACGTACGCGAGACATGTACACGGCGCAAAGTTGGCGAGCCGCTCAGCGTGGCTGCTTGATGGAAGCATTCATCCTGATCAGCATATATCAGCGACACCGTCGGGATGCCGGCCTGCTCGTTCTCGGCTACCTGGGACAACTGTCCCCAGATGGCGCCATGTCACCAAATCACCCCGGCAATAAGAGCGTCAGCATCCTTTCGCTCCTCGTCAGTTAGTTCTGCATTGAATCCGAATTTTCGTCTGATCTGCCAGTTCACGCTTGGGTAGTCGCCCTGAAGCCGTTTCAGCAGGGGTATTGTTATGTCCTGGTCTCCACCGGCGTTGATCGTTACATAAATCGTCTTGCCATCGATCTTCTCGAGGCGGGGCGCCAGGCCGTGCTGGGTCACGGGGGTCTGAATTCCTACCGGGTTAAGACACTTGAACTTCTCTGCCACTTACTGATACCTCCGTCAAAGTCGCTAATTTGGTTCTGGAGTCTTCAGGATGGTGTGTGAAACGAGGTAACCAGTCCCAAGTCTTGAGGTTTCATCTCCTTGTTCAGCAGCCATCAGGTATTGTCACTGACAGGGTGGTTCGATCGCTCCCAGCCAGCGGATGACAAGGAAACAATTGAATCTTGGGACGTCTGGCATTTTACTGTGAAGTCATACAGGGGTCAAGAATGTGTTTGTACGGGGAATGCTCAGCCTTTTGCAGAGCCGTTCCGATGCAAGCCTGGCACTTGGGTTTTTCGATGTGTGTGGCCGAGTATCTTGATAAATGGATGCAACACCGTGATACAATCCGATAAATATGCGGACGTCCGACCGTTTCTCACGGAAGCTCCTGTTCTCACTTTTCGTTTTGCAGGCGGCCGCCCTCACCGCGACGCTGGTCGTTTCCTGTTCAGGCACTCCTCCGGCCGCCAAGCGCGAAACGCTGACCTTTGGCACGCTGGCTCCCAATGAAATTGCCGGTCTGATCTACATAGCCCAAGACAAACAACTGTTTGCCCAAAACGGACTCGACGTAGTCACCAAGGACTATGATACGGGAGTAACCGTGACCGACGCCCTGCTCACAGGAGACATTGACGTCGGGCTATCTGCTGAGTTTCCCTTTATTGCCAAAGCTCTGGCAAAAGAGGACGTGAGTATCATCGGAACGGTTGATCAATTTTCGTATTTCTATCTTTTCGCGCTCAAGGACAAGGGGATTGCGGGCGTCCAGGACCTCAAAGGGAAAAGAATCGGCACGTCCCGCGGCACGATAACTGATTTTTATCTCGGCCGTTTTCTTGAGTTGAACCACATGACCTTCGAAGACGTTGTGCTGGTTGATGTATCCCCATCTCAAATCGTAGATGCTATGAATAACGGCACCGTGGATGCTGTGGTTGCCTGGAGCACGTTCGCTAAGCAGATAAGGCAACAGAAGGGCTCTGGGGTCATAGAATGGCAGGTCCAGAGCGGTCAAGCATCCTACGCGGTACTAGCGGCCAGAAATGACTGGATCGTCAGTCATGGCGAGACGATCCGTCGCTTTCTGAAGTCTCTCTATGAAGCCTCAAAGATCGTTGCTGGTCAGCCCGCAGAAGCTAAGTCGATAGTCCAAAAGGAGATGGGCTATGACAACGCTTCGATTGAAAGTGCCTGGGCCGAGCATAAGTTCGGGCTTACTCTTGAACAGCCTCTGATTCTTGCTATGGAGGACGAGACTCGCTGGCTGATAGGCAACGGCCTGACAGATGCAGAGACCGTCCCCAATTACCTGGATTTCATTTACGTGGATGGCCTAAGGTCCGTTTACCCTCAAGCTGTCACGATTTCGGGCGAGCAGAAATAGTTTGAAGATCAGCAAGAGACTCGGAATAGCGGTCTACTCCGCTGGAGTCATGGGCATTGTTATTGTCGCTGCCCTCGTTTTGTCTTACCTGGATATGCAAAGAATTCAGCGCACTGGGGACATGGTCCGGCAGATTAGGAGCAGCATTACCGAACTCAACCACGAATTCTTCTCCTACGTCCTCTACCATGAAGATCGACCCAAAGTGCAATTTCAGCAGGAGACTTTGAACCTGGACCGGCTGATCAGCGGCGCGACGGTGACCGGATCGACCCAGAAAGGTCTTCTGGATGGCGTCAAGCAAGACAGCGCCGACATGTCGAGCTTGTTTCTGCAGCTGGTGACTACCCATGAGAGCTCGGTTGCTGCGGGAACTCCAATTCCGACGGGAACAGAAGAGAGGCTGGTGGGACTGCTTCTACTCAAGTCATACGAGGCGGACACCAGCGCTTCGGCATTACGGAATCTTGTCGATGACGGGATAAGAGTAAGCCAAATCAGAGTCATCGGCGTCATTCTGGTTGTCGTGGTTGTGGCAACTGCCTTACTTGCTTTCATTCTGACTCGGACCCGGCGTTCCATCATCGCTTCACTCGCCAGTCTCAGTGAGGGCGCTGCCATTATCGGCGCGGGAAATCTGGAGCATCGAATCCCTGAGACCGGCCCAGGTGAGCTTGCGGAACTGTCGGGCAGCTTCAATAGGATGTCAGCCAGTCTTAAGACTGTTACGGCGTCCAAGAAGGAGCTTGAAAACGAGATTGAGGAACGCAAACGCGTGCACAAGGCGCTTGTGTTGAGTGAGCAGCGTTGGGCTACGACTTTGACGAGTATCGGCGATGCCGTGATCGCCACCGACGGTGAGGGCAAGGTCACGTTTATGAACGCGGTGGCGGAGAGGCTTACCGGATGGACCTCGATCCAGGCCGCCAACCGCAGTATTTCGCATGTTTTCAATATCGTGAATGAGTATACGCGCCAGTCTGTAGAGAGTCCGGTCGCACGGGTGATTAGGGAAGGCACGGTGGTGGGGTTGGCTAACCACACGATATTGATAACGAAAGACGGAAGAGAAGTGCCTATCGACGATAGCGGAGCGCCCATACGGGACGGTGCCGGTGATACGACTGGCGTGGTCCTCGTGTTCCGCGATATCACTGAGCGCAAGAATGCGGAGGAGACATTGAATAGCGCCATTCGGCGCTTGGACGCTCATTTTGCCAATTCAGCTTTGGCCATTATCGAGTTCGACCCTGGCTATCACATTATCCGGTGGTCGGAAGGAGCCCATCGAATCTTTGGATGGGCGGCGGAGGAGGTGTTGGGGAAGGCTATCGGAGAGTTGCGCTGGGTAGTTGAAGAGGATGCAGCGGCGGTTGACAGAATCTCTTCTGAAATGCTCGGCGGTGAGCATCCCCGGACGCTGAATGTTAACCGCAATTACCGTAAAGACGGCACAATCATAACCTGTGAGTGGCACAACTCGGCCCTGGTTGACGGGCAAGGAAGGCTTGTCTCCGTCCTGTCTCAAGTCCTGGACATAACCGAGCGCAAGAAAGCGGACGAAGTCAAAGACGAGTTCATTGGCATGGTATCCCATGAACTCAGGACGCCGCTGACCGTTGTGGCTGGTGCTGTCAGTGTCATGATGACTGAAGGACTGCCCGAGGACGACAAGAAGGCGCTGATGGCGGATGTCGTCTGGGGCGTCGACGCCATGGCAGACATTGTGGACAATCTGCTGGAACTGTCAAGATGGCAATCGAGCCGGCTGGTCCTGAGTCAGACCATTCTGGATATCAGGCAGGTGATCGAGAAAATTGTCGCCCAGTCCTCAAAGAAGTCAACAACGCACGTCATAGTCGCCGAAGTGCCTCCGGACCTGCCCGCGGTCAGCGCCGACCGCACTCGAATCGAGCGCATACTCGACAACCTTGTTGACAATGCCATCAAGTACTCCCCTGAGGGTGGCGAAGTTAAAGTCTCGGCAAAGTCGCAAGGCGAACGCCTGCTGGTGGCGGTAAGCGATCGGGGAGTCGGCATTTCTGAGAACGATATCAGCAGGCTGTTTCAACCGTTCGCCAGGCTTGGGAATCCACTTGCCGCTTCGTCCATACAGGGGATTGGCTTGGGGCTGGTCGTATGCCGTCACCTGGTTGAGGCCCATGGAGGCACGATCTGGGTCGAATCAGAACTCGGTAGGGGGTCTACCTTCTTCTTCACAGTCCCTGTGCATCGACCAACCGGAGAAGCGCAGGCCAGCTAAAGAAGCCGCTTCTGATTTCTAAGGACCATAGGTGTTTGGCTGTTGCACCTGGGACATTTCTCCTGGGGAAGGAATTTGCCGTTGGTTTCCACGACTTGGGTCTTGTAGGTTTCTCCGCAGTCACAGGTGCAGGTTACCCGCTCGGTGTCCTCGTATGGTTTCCAATGTACTTCTCCCATGACTTTCCCCCGAAGTGATTATACCGCTGTCATGCTCCATGGGTGCCTGCCGGCTGCACAGGTAAACCTTCTGCTTCGAGAGCCCTGGCCTGTTCTCTCAATTCTTGATGCCCAGCACTTGATTGATTGCCTCAGCAATGCGAGCCTTGTCCGGGATTGCGAACTGCTCCATCGGCGGACTGAAAGGTACAGGGACATCCAGCCCGCAGACTCGTTTTGCCGGAGCTTTCAGGGACCTGAAGACCTCAGCGTCCTCGACGACAACCGAGACTATTTCAGCCGCTGCGCCGCATGTCCGGCACGCCTCGTCCACTACCACCAGCCTTCCCGTCTTCTTCACCGAATTCTTGATCGTCTCCTTGTCCAAAGGTACCAGCGTCCGGGGGTCTATCAATTCAACCGAGATCCCTCGCTTTGCCATGCTTTCGGCCACCGCCATGGCCTCGTGGACCATCAGTGATATGGCAACCACGGTAACATCGGTACCTTCCCGCACGATCGATGCTTGTCCGAACGGAATGGTAAACTCCTGCTCAGGTACTTCACCCTCCATCATTCCCAGTTTCATATGCTCGAACGATATCACCGGATTATCATCTCGCAGCGCAGTTTTCAGGAGCCCTTTGACATCATAGGGAGTCGAAGGAATGATAATCTTCAGACCGGGTACGTTCATATACATCGAGTAGGGATTCACCGAGTGTTGAGCGGCAGCAGACGCGCCGAGGCCGTTTCGTTGCCTGTAGAGAATCGGGAATTTCGCCTGACCGCCGAACATGTAGGTAATCTTGGCTGCCTGGTTCACGAACTGGTCAAAAGCCACGAAGGCAAAAGTGGCCATCCTGACATCTGCTACTGCCCTGAAGCCCGAACCTGCCAGCCCAATCGCCGCTCCGACGAAGGCTGACTCGGATATCGGGGTCATCCTTATTCTCTCGGCACCGAATTCGCTTAGTAGTTCCGGTGGCATATCTTCGGCCATGTGGACCAATTTTTCATTCTTACGAAATTCTTCGACTAAGGCTTCTGACGATGCCTGGTTGTAGCTGATTCTTCTCATTGGGTTCAATCCTTCCTTCCGACTGCGCTAGTTGCCGACTGCTGGTCGGCCGACTGTTAGTCGGAATACACGTCTTCCAGAGCGTCCTCAGGGTTGGGGAAGGGACTCGCTTCAGCGTACTCGACGGCCTCCGCGATCTTAGCCAAAACGCCTTGATCGATCGCTCCGATTTCGCTGGAACGTCAGCACGCCCTCGGCCAGCAACCGTTTTTCCATCGTCGCAACCGGACATCTGGTCTTCCAGTCTTCGACTTCCTCTTTGGGTCGTGGATCTGGCATAGTGCTCATCTCAAAGTGTGTGTGCCATCGGTAGGTCTTGCACTCAAGCAGGACTGGGCCTCCCCCATTGCGCGTCCGCGTCACCACTTCCCTTGCCATCTTGTTGACCGCGACGACGTCGTTGCCGTCGACTACCATCCCTGGCATTCCGTAAGAGTCCGCCTTCCTGTAAATATCCCTTATGGGGAGGGCGTACCGTGCCGGCGTCCCGGAAGCATACAGGTTGTTCTCACAGACAAAGATGAGCGGCAGTCTCCATATCGACGCCAGGCTCATGGCCTCGTGAAACTCACCTTCCTGTGTAGCTCCGTCTCCGAAGAAGACGGCCGCTACTTTCCCCTTGTGCTCCAGTTGAGCCGCCATTCCTGCGCCAACGGCTATTGGCAGGCCCGCTCCCACGATACCGTTTGCCCCAAGCATGCCGACGCTGAAATCGGCGATATGCATCGATCCGCCTTTGCCTTTGCAGTAACCGGTCTTCTTCCCGTATATTTCCGCCATCATCCGCTTGACATCGGCGCCTTTTGCTATCGAGTGTCCGTGGCCTCGATGACTGCTGACAATCCGGTCCTGGATACCGAGATTGTTACATACACCTGTGGCTACAGCTTCCTGCCCAATATAGAGGTGGACGTAACCCAGAACATTTCCCCGGGAATGCTCCAGAGAAACCCTTTCCTCGAACCGCCGGATGGTGAGCATGGTCCGATACAGTTCTATGAGCTCATTCTTGTCCGTATCCATTCTTTCTCCTTGGGAATCCACCGGGCCAACTCGAGTTTGCCGATTAGTTAATGAAGAGCCCCTTCGAACTAGGCGTTACTCCCGTAGCGATGGGTGGCCTCAATCATTGCTTTGATGTTCTCCGGCCTTGCCTCATCGATCGACGTGCTCGTCACGATGAAGCCGCCATCTTTGCCGAAAAGGCCTATCATTTTCTTGCAGTAGTCCTCTACTTCTGAGACTGAGCCTGTGACTAACAGTGAAGGTGGTACGTCCATCATGACGCAAAGATGTCCGCCGAGTACTGCCTTCGCTTTCTCTGCGCTCGTCTGGGCCGCAAAGTGACAAAGGACTTTGCCTCTTGGCAGCTCGCGTATGTATTCCAGCCGCTGGTCCCAGATCCCCTCGAAGAACGGGGCAGGGGTCCATCCTGCGTCGATCAAGGCCAACATCACCCGCTTCAAAGTGGGCCAATAGTACTTTTCGAACTGTGGCAGCGACATGAAACCGTCGGATCCACGATGGAGAGCAATGAACACTCTCTTAATCGCTCCCTCCTCCTTCGGTGCCGGCGTCCTGCGAATGACTTCGATCCGCTGATTCGCCAGGAGTTCGCAGAGCTCGATCAACTTGTCACCGCGCTGGTACATGTCGATCATGGCCCCTCGCATGCCGCGCAGGTTATCCGAGATGGTATCGAACGGAGCCCCTCCCATCATCCGGGGCGCTGTGTAGGCGGGGAAACCGAGTTTGGTCAATTCATCAGCAAGGTTCCCACCCGCTGTTTGCCACTTGGCCTGGGTCTCGGCCGCTTTGCGAAATGCCTCAAGGGTGGAGGCCATTTCGGGGCGCGCAAATTGGGCGAGGAAGAAAGGTAGAGTCGATCCCCCCACCATGCCCCGGAAAGGCGTCAGATTGGCCAGGGGAGCCGCAGCGTCCCAGACGCGGGGCAGGTACGTACGGACAACGAAGTCAGAAGGGTCTTCCATATAGGCATCGTACTCATCGCCTTTCATTGGCTCGAGCTCGATCATCTGATGGCCTTGGTTCGCTGGCAAGTTGAAGCCGGGCCATCTCATCTGGTGGGGACCGAGGAGTTCCATGGCTGCCCCGGAGACTCCGGCTGTCTGAACCCAATAGGTGTCAGGCGCAAAATCGACGACGGTCTTGCGATTAGCCTCATGCCACTTTGCGGCCTCGTAATACAGTGCGGACGAGGGCACGCCCGTGTACCTTGAGGCGAAGTAGCCAACGAACAAATGGGCCGGAACGACGTCGGGCGTCCGCAACGCCACAGCGTCGTCCACCCGTTTATTGCGCTCAGCGTAAAGCTGTTGAGCCGATTGCTTTGCCGGTTTTGCGCTGGTCAAACCTCATCCTCCCAATCTTTCTTCGCCAAACTTGTAGCTGGGGAAGAAGTATATATGTAGTGGATGAGGATTGGCAATCGAGATTTGGGGTGGTTCAGATCGGCGTATGACTGCCAGGCATGTTCGAATCGGATTCTGAGCTCGGTCCCCGTCGGGCGTGGTGTTAACTGAATGCGAGGCTGCAACTTAGCGCCGAGTATCCCGAGCGGGAACGGCGGTCAGCAGAGCGCGGCAAAGGCATGGACCCTGGTGCCCCGGCTATTGCCGCACTTAGGACGCTTACCCTGGGCGTGGTTCTACGTGGTAAGCACCGCATTGCTGCTTTGTGAGTCTGTGGCGCCTTCAGCAACGGCTTCCCACTTTCCGCACCTCAGACAATATCGAGTGTGGGAACCTACCCAGATGTGGCGGATTGCCAGGCATTTCACGTATTTGAAAATCCACATCGCCATGCTCCTCCAGACCAAATTGGGACTGCGCTTACTATTAGTCTAGCCCGTGAGCATGACTGTACAGTGACACCAGAATTAACCTTGGATGAAATTTCGCCGTCTGACCCCGGTTAGGTTCCGTGGTTCATCCAAACGCGCCGGAAGCCCTATGCCTGTTTCTTGCTGACCCGCGATAGAATGTAAATCATCGCTGCCAGGCACACCAGGAAGAGCCCCGTCCCAATAGGAGATCCCCAACCGAGTACCAGCATCAGTTCATTCATCTTTGCCTCCCAGTTAGAGCGAAAGGCATCTGGCTTCTGCCGGATGTCCTCCTCGGTAGCGCTCAAGGCACAGAAGGGCGCCTGCCCCTCCATGCATTCACGCGTTGGAATCTACTCTATGGTTACGCTGATGATGTAGACGTCAACCTTTGGGGTTGAGGTCTCGGTATCTCCTATCGATCTCTTGCCGACCGGCAGATACTGAATCTCCGTGACCACGTCCATGCCTGATATCACTCGACCGAATTGGGTGTAACTGGGATTCGAGTCCAGACTCTTGGCCTGGGTCCCGCTGCAGATGAAGAACTGACTCCCGTTGGTGTTCGGGCCGGAGTTTGCCATCGCCACGATGCCGGGATCATAAGAGTACTTTGGTGGCAACTCGTCAGCGAATTCGTATCCGGGTCCGCCTGCTCCCGTGCCCTGTTGGTCTCCCGTCTGAATCATGAATCCGCTGATAATCCTGTGGAACTTGACCCCCGTGTAGAAGCCCTGCTTCGAAAGAAAGACAAAGTTGTTGACTGTCATGGGCAGCGTATTTGGCAAACAGTTGTACCACGATGTCCCCGTAGTTAGTCTTAATTGTGGCTTTGTAGTCCCTATTGGTATCTATCGTCATTGAGGGTGGGGTGCCCCATTTCATCGCAGTTACAGCCGGCCGCGGCTCCACCGATTTGGTTGGCGTTACGGGTGCGGTTGGCGTACCTGTTGCAGCCGAACTGGGGGGAGGCGTTGTCAATATCAGCGCCGAGAAGGAATCGACGCGGCGAAACGTAGCCGGGATACCGTCTTCGAAAAGGGTCATCGTGTTTCCGGTCACCTTGTACTGCCAGGCAATCGACCGGCCTTCGAAGTTCATCTTCACAATCTGGTTGTTGACAAGCTGATATGTTCCGGAATTGAAGGCGCCCCCTGAAGCCAGAGCAACACCACCGTCGCGCGTGAACTCGACTGCGCCACCGGGAGTGGATTGTTCCCATTTCCCAACTAGAGATGACGAACTTGAGCAGGCGGCGAACACGGCGGACGAAGCGATGACCAGGAGGCAAGACGCTACTTTTGACCAGATTCTCATTTGTTACCCAGTGAGCCTATTCCAACTTCGGGCTTCCAAGCATGTTGGTGCCTAAATTGTATCAAGGGCAGCTAACGGCGGGCAAGCGAATCGGAATGGCCCGCTCTCCGCAGAAGTCGGGTGGCTCTTACTTGATTGTGGTCAGACAAAGGGCGGCGGCAGGCAAAAGGCCTGCCGCCGCCCTATTTGCAGCCCGTGATCATCGCCTGACTAACTCAGGCATGGATGTGATCTTTTGCCACTGGACTAGCGGTTGCTCAATCCGAATGTGCGGCCTCGGCGAACATACCGACAGCCCGCGTCCTGCCACCATGGGGCAAGATCTCCGAGCTGTGAAACAGCCCGCCAGGTCCAGGTATTATTACTGCTGGTTAGCTTCCTCTTTGGGGTCAGGTACAAGTCCTGAGGCGCCGGCAGCTTGCCTCAGTGGCTCGCCACTTAGTGTCGTCTTGATTGGCTTGGCCGCTGCTTTCTCGGGGCGATTTGCGCGCTTTCATGGGCTTGCCACAGCAAACCAGGGTGGTCTCCTCGCTCACGGCGATGCCGCCCACCTCTTCGACTACCACCGACAAGCCGCAGACTTCGCACACCACCGCATCGCCCTTGGCAACCCTGCTCTTGGTGGCTTTCGCCGTTCCGGTTTTCTTAGCTGGCGCCGATGCTTTTTGAGGCATAGTTCCTACCCTCCGTTCGATATTCGTTCGTTGACCTGAATTATAGTTCGCATTCCGGCCCGTGGTGACCTCTTGAGCGCGAGGATTCCGGTGCTGCACGAGCTTGAGTGAGCCGGGCTATCCACTGCCAAAGGACTATATATTTAACGCAACCGATTAGGCATCAGGGCGGAAGTCAACTGCCGGTGCCCCTTGCTATCATGAGCATGGGGGAGATCGCTCAGTTTCTGACCGTCGCGTCAAGGAGGCAGGTCAGATGATTCTGTTCCTCATTGCACTGCCGGTAGCGGCCTACTTTGTGCCTGCAATCGCTTCGCTGGTCAGAGACAAGAATGCCGCGGGCACTATATTCCTGGTGAATCTCTTTCTGGGATGGACTGTCGTAGGTTGGCTCGTTTGCTTGATTTGGGCTTTTCGACAGGACGAGCAAAGGGAGTTGGACTTGGCGCAGGCTTGACCAGCTCATAAACCCTTTGCCTGCGAATCGTTGTCCAGACGAGTTCCGCGGGCGGCTGGTGGTGTGATTTGTTGGCCATTGGAACGCGTTTGAAACTGGTCTCAACGTTATTTGAGACTATTTTCAGGGTGTGCGCTGGTTTTGACGCTCTTCAGCAGAAGAATGTGAACTGTAACTCCTAATAAGGCTGCTGCCAGCACGATCCGAACTCCGAGACTATTTGTTGCGAAGAGAGCGGCGCACGCAATTCCGGTCCACAAAAGGCCGAGCGTCCCGATCTTCACTCTCGGTGACATTCCCCGACCTTCCAGGTAGTTCCTGATATAGGCGCCGACAAAGCGGTTGCCCAACAATGCGCCGTAAAGCCGCTTGGAACCTCTCATGTAGCAGACTGCCGCAAGCAGCAGAAACGGCGTCGTTGGAAGGATCGGAATGAAGACTCCGAGGATCCCGACGCCCAGGGCGGCGGTGCCGGCAATGATAAAAAAGTTCCTTTTCAACGCGTTAGATGCAGGCTCCACCCTGCCATTATATCTCCGGCTGGTGTCCGGTAGTGACTCGTTGACCGCAACGACTCGTTGACCGCAACGACTCGTTGACCGCAACGACCCGTTGACCGCAACGACCCGTTGACTTCAACGACCCGTTGACTTCAACGACTCGTTGACTGCCGAGATGTGCCCGATTCCGATTAGTTGTTCGGCTCTACTAACTTCGCCGCGCTGTGAGTTCCCAGTTGCTCATCTGGTCGGACGACCAGGCAGATACTGTCTCTGCGCATGGTGTTTCAGTTGAGGCCACATGTAATGCTGAAGATAGCGAAAACGAAAGGTGGGCGAACGATGGCCAGCATAGAGTACTTTCACGACTCCAAGTATGGAAACGGAGCCCTGGTTGCGGAAGAGTTCCGGAGGCTAATGGCGGTCAGGACGGTTACTGTTAACGTGCATCACATTCGCGATGCCAGACCCAAAGAAATGCCGGGTGCCGACCTGTATCTCTTCAGTTCACCCGGGCGCATGGGCAGGCCTACCTGGGGTGTTCGGCGCTTCTTGAAGAAGGCTGTGCTGCCATCGGGGACGAAATACGCCATCCTGACGACTGAGGGTGCACCCCGGCCCGATAAGAAGACAGGGAAGGTCCCGACCGAAGAAGAGCAAGCCAGGTGGCAACGCATTAGACCGGTCATGAACGAAATACTGAAGAAGAAGGGTCTGATCGAGGTCGCTGAAGGTAAGATCCTGGTGTTGGGCATGAAGGGTCCCCTGGAAGAGGGCTGGCAGAAAAAAGTGGAGGCCTTTGCGTCCCAGATCACGGTAGCTTCGTAGTCTCCCTTGAACTCGGGTTTTGACGAACGTTCCAGTTGACGTAAAAATGGAAGATCCCTGGTCCCCGGACCCAGTTGGTCGGCGGGAGTCGTTGGGCGGGGCCGTAGATCGAGTGAACTGGCGGAATTGGTGGCGCTCATGACAATGAAAGATTGTTGTCCGAGGCAACACACTGACCGATCAGCAATATAGATGGAGGTATAGGATTGTCTGCAATGCCTAACGCACCGGTAGTTCTACCAGGTTACCCTGCGACCCTCAGGATTGACTACCCCGAACGGAGCCTCAACAGGCTGACGAGTTTCTTCCGCATATTCACGGTGATCCCGATTGCCATCGTCATTGGCTTTTTGAGCGAGGGCGCATGGACTTGGAGCGCCCACCCCGAGGCCTGGAGATCTGGCATTACGACAGGAGGCCTTTTGTTCCTGCCCCTCGTCTTGATGATCCTGTTCAGAAAGAAGTATCCCAAATGGTGGTTCGATTGGAACCTCGCTTTTTCGAGGTTCAGCTATCGAGTTTCGACGTACCTCCTTCTTCTCAGAGATGAGTATCCCTCGACTGATGAAGAACAGGCTGTACATCTGAATTTGGAGTACCCGGACACTATGACTCAGCTCGGTAGGGGCTGGCCGCTTATCAAGTGGTTTCTCGCCATCCCTCACTACGTTGTTCTGTTCTTCCTCTGCATCGCAGTATTTGTAGTGTGGATCATCGCCTGGTTTGCCATATTGTTCACCGGGCGTTATCCCAGGGGCCTGTTTGACTTTACCGTTGGCGTTTCGCGATGGGCGTTGCGGGTGGAGGCCTATGCCTTCCTGTTGGTAACGGATAAATATCCCCCATTCTCGCTGGAAGCATAACGGTTTTGAGAACGAGATGAAGGAGGCTGACATGGACGACAGAGATCTTAGGCAGAGAGCGGAGAAGCGAGTTGAGGAGAAGAGGAGTTTCTTTTGGGACCTCGGGGCCTACATTGTCATCAACGCCGGACTTTTCCTCATCTGGTTCTTCACCGGCGCTGGCTACCCCTGGTTTGTCTGGCCTCTTCTGGGCTGGGGCATCGGTCTTGTTTTCCACTTTCTTAGCGTCTTCGTCTTTGGCAGCAACAATGCCTGGCATGAGAAACAGGTGGAGAAGGAGATGGACCGGCTGCGCCGCCAGGCGAAGAACTGACTGCCAAGTGTTGCCTTGACGATACAGTAATGACATGGGGCGACCGCCGACCGGCGGTTGCCCCAGCAGTCCACGAAGAGACTATGGCCCGTTCTGTAACACCGAGTCGATGCCACACAAGAATAGAATTCCGCCTCTCCTTGTTAGCTTTCAAGGGATGGTATCTGTCCACACCCACCGGGCCTCGTGCAATGGCACGATGATGTCTGCCATCTCCTTGACTCTCTTCGCGCTCTTGTATGCGAGCTCCGGATCGTTGTGAATCGCCGCCGTCGCTACGGGACCGGTCCACTCCATACCCGCAGGTGGATTGTAGATTTCGTCATTTGAATCCAGGCCTTCGATTATTGCCAGCCCCTTGGCTGTTCTCACGGCAACCGACTGCCCGCCCGCAGTGTGTCCCGGAGTGAAGAGGATGTCGATCCCGTCTTCGAGATGGTAGTCTCCATCAATGACCCACCAATTCATGGTGTCCAGAATCTCTTTCGGACACGGTCTTGGCTCGTAAGGAGGTCGATCGCGATGGTACTCGAGTTCGGCTTTTTGGACCATGAATCTGGCTTTCTTGAAGATGGGGGCATAAGACCGGTGGTCAAAATGCAGGTGAGTCTGGATGACTGTGTCTATGTCCTCAGCCTTGAGGCCAAGTTTGCCCAGTCCTTCAGGCAGCGTTTGAATATGCCGGTTGCCGAAGGAGCCATGCCTGATGAAGTCCTCGACTGTCACCCCGGAATCCACCAGTATATTTCTGTCAGATCCCTGAATCAGAAAGGACGTATTGGCATGGGGAATGGACCAGCGGAAATTGCTGCGGAACACCCGGGCATCGAGGCTGAACGCGCCGAGTACCAATGGAATAGGCCTGATAACAAACGTCTTCATCTAAACGCTCCTCTGCGCTCCGCAAGCGCTAATATCGTAAGCCTACGCGTGCACTCGCGTCCACTTCGCCGTGGAAAAAGTACGGTGAACAAATGGGTCTCGCCGATCAATTTGTTATTGAACCAATCCGATCGGCAGGTTCAATACTACGGTCTTCCCTGCAGGATTCGGCAGGTCGGGTGGATACTGCATCTTTGTTGAGTCGTAGTTGGTATACTTGAGCGGACTAAATGACTGCGCCCAGGGGAAGGTGGATTTGGGGACGTCCGGGATAGGTACACTAAACGAAAAGCCGCTTCACGAAGCTTTGAAACGGTGGTATACGGAACCAGGGGACGAATTTGAGGTTCCGGTAGACGGATTCGTTGTTGATATCGTGCGCGGCGGTCTTCTGGTAGAAATTCAGACGCGCAACTTCAGCGCGATAAAACGTAAACTCAAAAGCCTGTTGGCCAAGAATTCAGTACGCCTCGTCTATCCCATACCGCGTGAGAAATGGATCGTGAAATTCGTGGATGATAGGAAGGGGTTTGTAAGCCGGCGGAGATCACCTAAACGCGGCGAATTTGCCCACGTCTTCGAGGAACTGATCAGGTTGCCGGAGCTAATCATGGACCCCAATTTCTCGCTGGAGGTGCTCCTCATCGAGGAAGAGGAAATGCGTCGGCACGATGGGCTCCTCGGATGGAGGAGGGGCGGTTGGGTCACCGATGAGCGCAGGCTGTTGGGAGTAGTGGACAGATTGGTCTTCAACGGGCCGACGGACATGCTCGCGTTCCTGCCTCCCACACTTTCAGAGCCTTTTTCAGTGACCGACCTGGCCGAGGCCATCGGAAAACCGAGAAGACTGGTACAGAAGATGGTCTACTGCCTTCGTTCGATGGGTTGTCTGGTTCCGACGGGAAAGCGCGCCAACGCGATCCAATATTCCCGGAAGAATGTTTGAGAGAGCTTTTTTACGCAGACTGGTCCACTTTCCGGGCAACAAACAACACATTTTCGTCGTACCACCGAATTCTTTGGATGTCCTGATAGACCCGGTTGATGTTGTCCCTGAATTGATCGATGGCTTTTTCGAGCTCATCCAGCGTGTACAGAAAGAACGTGGAATAGTGGTGTGATCGTACCTTCCTCTCTAACTCTATCAAGGAGGCCAGTCGTCCGTACTTGAAGTACTCGATTGACTGAAGCCACATCCCCCTTACCGAATCTAGGGCCTTGGTTATTGCACCCAGCGTGTAAAGCCGCGTTTCCTTCTGAATGAAATCGGGGAAATGCGCGCCCCAGATATTTCGTTTGTTCTGGTCGCGGAGCCGGGTGTAGATAAACAGATAGCCCCCCTCTTTCAATACCCTTGTACTTTGTTGGACAAATCTGGCAAGGTCGAAATGATGCACAGAGTTCAAAGTGAAAATGCAGTCGAAACTGTTGTCCGGCAGCGGTAACTTCTCCGCAGCAGACTGAATTGCTGCGTAATTGCCGATGCCTCCTTCACGTAGATTCTTGTCCAGAGCTCTGAGCATGTCTGCATTCGAATCGACGCAGGTTAGGAGCAGTTTCCTGCCCAACTCCCGGCAAAGAATCTGGTCGTATCTTCCATCACCACAACCAATGTCTGCTGCCTTTACCGACGGAAGTAGGTCCAGTTTCTGTGCCATAAGCGAGATCGGTTCTGTGTCCGTAGTACGCAGATGGTGATAGTCGGACGCGATGCGTGAAAAATGGTCATTCATGCTTCCCATTCTGTAGCCTTGGTCATGGGGAAGTGTCACAGTGTAAGACATAGCGACCTCCTTCTATTGTGTGCCAGAGACCCGTTTGGAGATAAGGGTGAGGTCGATTCTGATGGTGATAGCTACATCAAACCACAGTGCGGTGAACGCCAAATTACACAGGGATGAAGAATTGTTAATCTAGGGGTCGCGATACGCACTTTCATCAGAGGGGTGGAGTGCCCCGCCCTGCCGTGGCGAACTAAAGGCTGATTCCCATTAGTACTAACAGGTAATGTCCCTTTCCTTGATGCGCTTGCATAATCATTACCATGAGGCGTCAGGTGGGACTTCTGGTTGGGTCATTGGCAGCCGCTCTTGTTGCCGTTGGAGTGACCGGCCTGTTCCGTTCGTTTGACCCTTCCCGGTTCGTATTCTATTGTTCGATGGGCGTGCTTGGCCTCGCCCTCGCCGGCTTGATTGTTTTCGGGAATCGACCTGGCGTCAGACTTCCCTGATCCTTGGCCCGGCCTTCCGTTGTGCGTTCGACGATCACTGGGAGCGTTATTCCTCGACGCAGCCCGGACGCGCACCCATGTACCATTGCCCCTCCAGGAATATAGCTGACTAACCCAGGGCACGTTCGAGATTTGTTTTCGCTAAGCAGACATCGAAATGACTTTTAGATGATGCACCTCAGTCCGAACAACTGGAGAGACGTGATCTGCGCAACCTATTGCACCGGAGCGGGGGCGATAAGCTTATTCGACCCAGCCGCGGCCATCTTGCCAATCACCGGCAGTCTTGTCATGTGTCCCGAATAAGCCCTGAACATCACGAATACGGACACAACAACATATGCCAGGATGACCACGTCTCCTATTGTCCCAACCCATGTAAGAGCCGGCGTGGTAACCCATGTCAGTGAAAGCAGGGAATATAGTACCGCTTGCGTGACCGCTAGCCCGAAGGATTGCATCGCGTGGAAGCGAACAAACGTGGTTCCAGATTTCACCAGCAGTAAGATGATCGCCGCAATCAAAATGGGGAGACCCAAAAGAACGTAACCTAGTGCGTTACTTCCCGTAAATGCAAAACCGGCAAACACGCCCAAGAAAGAAAGATAGGACAGGGCTCCGGCGATGTTTCCACCTAATTTGGGTGATGTCTTCATAATGTTCAGTTGTCCCTCCTTAAGCTTCTTATGAATCCAAAACGTAGCACCAATGCCATCAGAGGATCAGTGCTGGTGCGGGAATGGCTGCGACAGCTAGTGACATGCTGCCTCCTCGATCACACACGGTTCCAGAATATCTTGTCTCGTAATAAACACTCGAACTATACGAGGCCGAATAAGTCTTTGATATAGGACTGGGCCTGATCTTCTTGTAGGACGTTTGCTGACAGGTGATCAATCGTTCAAAGATTGCCGGTGCGCCATGGTCTACGTTGGTGAGGCCGCAAAGCGCAATTCGGGCGTTCGCGACAGCGTTAGGCTATCGGGACGAATGGCATTCGCGAATAGCAAACAATGTTTTGGAGAGGCGTGGTTGCGACAATACCGCATCTCAGAGTGTTATACGGCTATGCATAATCACTCAGGAACGAGATGAACTGTCGGCTCGATGGACAGTAAGAATGTCCTCTGAAAAAGAAGGTGAAAGTGACTTTCAAAGAATACGGCTGTCCCATGAGCACCGGGACGGCTTCAAGGGAGTACTACCCCAAGGGACCTCGACCTGTGCACGCGATTGTTAGTCCCGAGCTGGAGGCCACCGGTTTTGCCGCGGGCCGCTACTTCAAGTTAGCTTGAATATAGGTCTGGATGACGTCAATCGGTATGGCGAGACCGATTCCCTCGATATCCTGGCCCCTGGGGACTAAGCCTGCTGTGGTGATGCCGATGACTTTGCCTGAAGTCCGTGCGATCAATGCCCCCCCACTGTTGCCCGGATTTATTTGGACGTCGGTTTGAACGTATCTCTGACCATTGAGAGTGCGTATGGCGGAAATTATCCCCTGAGTGAAGGAAGCCGGACCCGGCAGGCTGGGTCCCAACGGAAATCCAGCAGCAACGGCTACTCCCCCGATGACTATGTCGGAGGCCGAACCCAACGTCGCCGCGCTGCAGGCCCGCAGGGCTGCCACCAATTTTGAGAATTGCCAGGTCCAGGTTGGCATCGCTACTGCTGACGCTAGCGGGGAATTGTTGATCGCCGCTGACCGTGACCACGATGGATGTGGCGCCGTCTATGACATGCTGATTCGTTAACAGGTAGCCATCACTCCTTATAATGATGGCTGATCCCGATGCTTGAAAATTCGAGCCGGTCACGTCGACTCTCACAATAATGGGCTGAATGGCTGTGATCAGGTCCACCATCGTTAGCGACGACACGGCGGACGACGTTGCAGGCACGTACTGACCGCTCGAGCCCTGTAGCTTCGAAACATCTGACTTCAGGGCCTCGATCTGACGTTGCGCAGTACCGATGCGGTTGCCCAGCGTGACGTAGGAGACGCCAACAAAAACCACGGCCAGGATGACGATAGCCGCGGCAGCAATTGTCCACTTCTTCATTTCTTCCTGCTCCCTTGTGGTGCCGGCAGATATTAACTAAGCTCTTCGACGGCCTTCATGTGTTTTTCGGAAGATGCCCAACCCAGTTTGAGCCATCGTCATAGAACTCTTTCTTCCAGATCGGGACTATCTCCTTGATGCGGTCAATGGCATACTCACAGGCCCGGAATGCCTCCTGCCGGTGGGACGCACCGACTGCTATGACAACCGCAGTGTCGCCGATTTCGAGTCTACCAACGCGATGTACTACGCTTATTTCAGTCTGCCACCGGCTTTCAGCCTCGGCGCAGATTTCCTTCAGTTTCTTCTCTGCCATATCCGGATAGGCTTCATATTCCAGGTAGAGCACGCGCTTGCCTTCAGCATTGTTTCTGACGACCCCCACGAAACTGACGACCGCGCCGTGGCCATCCTTTCTCACTCCATCGATGACCGGTTGTACCTGAATCGGATTACTCGTTATCTCGATCATTTAGCCCCCGCTGATCGGTGGTATTATTGCCACTTCATCGCCCTCAACGAGCACGCGGTCATTGTCCGCATACTCTTTGTTGACCGCCACCTTGAACTCAACCGAGCGCAGACTGGGAAATCGCGCATGCAGTTGGTCAACCAGCCCAGAAACGTCCGTCCCCTTCTCGATCTCAAATTCCGTATGTGTCTCTCGTGCCAGTTCACGCACCTGGGCAAACAAATATACCGGCATTTTGATATGAGTGTTCATTCTATTCAGGCCCTCTCATTCACTCGCCAGACACTCATTCTACCATTGTACTCAACCACGATAGGCATCCCGCAGCAAATCTGTTCTTCGAAAAACGGGGGGGGCAGGCGCGCCGCCTGCCCCCCCCGTATCACTTCGATGGTACAGCGATGCTGTTAATACTGGCCGTACTTCTTCACCGAGTCGATCATCGCCCTGACGTTTTCCGGTCGGGCGTAGTCCATCGCCGAGCCGGGACCGACAAGGAGGCCGCCGTTCTTGCCGACCACCTTAATGAGCTTCTTGCAGTGCTCCTCTATGTCCTGGGGCGAACCTGTCTGCAAAATAGTCGGAGGAACACCTCCCTGGATACATACATGGTCGCCTAGAATTTCCTTGGCCCTGAATACATTGGTCTTTTCGCACCAGAAGATGAACTTTCCCTTCGGCAAATCGAGAAGGTACTCAAGCCGGTCGTCCCAGATGCCTTCAAAGAACGGGGCAGCGATGTAGCCGAGGTCAATCGCTTTGAGGATGGCGTTCTTCAGGCCGGGCCAGTAGAACTTTTCGAATTGCTTCCTGGACATGAAGCCGTCCGATCCCCGGTGGAGCGCCATAAAGACTCGCGGTCGATGGCCCTGCGCGTCGAGAGTCGCCGGGGTTGCCTCAGCAAAGCGCCATTCCTGGATCCTCTCACAGGCGGTGAGTAACTTGTCCGGACAGCGGTACATGTCGATCATTGCACCCCGCATTCCCCTCAAGAAATCGGAGACGGCATCGAATGGCGCCCCGCCTCCCGCTCTCCCTCCCAGCCTTCCCAATTGAGGAGGGTAACCCAGTTGCGCCTCCAATTGCGCCAGTTCCATCCCAATCTGGTTCAGCCTCTCCTGCTCCTCGGTTGCCTTGGCCAGCTTCTCGCCCAGTTCTCTGAATTCCGGCCTGCCAAGCAAGGTGAGCATGCCCGTGAAGAACCCGCCGGCAAGTGTCCGGAGCGGGGGTAAGTCAGAGAGAGGTTTGAACGTTCCGTAGATACGGGGCAGGTAGTATCTCAATACAAAATCGGAAGGGTCGGAGAGAAAGAGGTCGTATTCCTCCTCCTTCATGTATTCGCCCTCGACGAACTGGTAGGGGACATCGGGAGGAAGATTGCCCCCGGGCCAGCGTTGCGTACGGGTGTCGAGCACTTCGTTGATCAGCCCGGATGTTCCTACGGCCATCATGCCGCCGGTATCTGGATCGAAGTCGACAACCGTCTTTACACAAGCCTCCCAGTAGGCGACGTGGTCATAGTACATAGCAGAGAGCGGCAGGCCAGTGTACCTGCAGGCAAAAACGCCGGTCTGCATGGTCACGGGTACACGGTCCGGTATCTTCAACGTGATGGCATCGTAGACACGCTGTTCCCTTTCGTTACGGAGTTGGTCTATGGTCTTGCTGTGTTTCCTCGCGACTTCCTCGCTCAGTTTCAGGATTTTGTTTCGAAGTGCGCTGGTTGCCACATTGACTGCCATTCCGAACTGTCCCCCCCTTTTTCTTCACGAGCCCGCTCGATCTCAGTGTGAGCCGATGACTCTCTCAACGTTTGGCCTATTGTGACCAGAAAACGGATGTCGGTCAACTGTGGGTCAGATGCGCATCGCGGCATCGCGATTGCCACCTCCGGTTGTTTGACATAACGGGATAGAGGGGGGCGGATATCATCCAGAGGTAACTGCCCAGTAATTCATTCATTTGCCGCAACAGGAGCGTCCTTGAGGCAATCATGATAGACTGCGGAAGCGAATATTACTTTGGTCTGAGGTGTCGGAGAACATGAGCGAACCTACCTTGCATCCGGACGTCAAAGTCAACTGTCAGACGTTCCGTAAGGACCCGGATGGGTCCTGGACTTCAACCCGCGCAGATGACATTTCTAGACCGGATGCGACAATCCGGATTCCGCCTGGAATGACGTTCAGAAAGGGCTTCACTTTCAGCGGTATTGATGTGGCCGCGATACTGGAACAAAGGTGCAAATGACCGGCCGCCAGCGTGCTATCTGCAGACAATTATTGCCTGATGAACTCAACCCCTCGTAACTCGTGGACCATTGCTTGGCGAGCTTGTATGTGTCTGGGTTGAATCCCCCCAAGTCAGCGTCAAAGGTGCACTGACGCCCACAACCTTCCCATTCGGGAGGCATTGGCGGTGATGGCAGCATTGATCGTATCTCACAAAACGAGTTCTCGTTTCATAACACAAGGCAGGGAGTCCTTCGGGCGAAGAACTCCCTGGTTCGCCACCTTGGGTGAGGTGAGATCTGATCGAGAAGTAGTTTGTGGCTATGCTGGAGCTACTTGTTGGCTCCTGTGACTTTAGTCCGTTGGCTCTCGTATAGGTCGTAGTTCCCGGTGACGTTCGAAGCGAAGACCATGTTCATTCCGTCCCATGTCAATGCGGATCGCCATTCGTTGGCGGGACTGTTGATAGTGGGTCCGAGATTGACGGGCGCCTCCCACTTCTCCCGGGTGCTGTTCCGGGTGGAAACCCAGATGTCCTGTCCGCCGCGACCACCGGTTCTACTCGAGATGAAGTACATCTCCAGTCCGTCCTTGCGAACGACGGGGAAGTAGTCGATTGCGGAGGGATCGTTCAGCTCGGTCACAGGGAATGGCGTCGTGAAATTCCCGTCGGAGTCCATGGTCGTTTGATAGATGTCGAATTGATTTCCGATTCGATTTGACCCGAAGAAGAACGTCAGATTGCCGCCCTTATCTTCGAACCCCCAACCCGCCGTTTCCATGTTGTCGCTGCTGAGAGCGCTTATCTTAGCCGGATCGCCCCATCCCAAGTCGTCCTTCTTATCACGCCGAATAGACATGAAGAAATCATCTCCGGCGGCAGTCTGCCTCACGAAGATAAGCCTGCGCCCGTCCGGGGTGACATACGGGCACCGTTCCTCGTTTGCGATAGTGTTGATGTTGTTCCCCAATTTCTGCGCTGCGCCCCACGGCTCGTCCTCACTGGCCCGCTGTGAGACGTAGATGTCGCGCTTCAATGATGGGGCGATTGTCGGGTCGTAGGAAACAAAGTAGAGACTCAACCCATCCTTGGTGAAAGCCGGGCAACTATCCATGCCGGCAGTGCTGATGTTGTCGAGTCGCACAGGTGGCGACCATTCGGAGTAGTTCCTCGTGCTGACCGGCGCACACGTGGCAGTCAGCACCAGGGCCAGCACTAGACCAAGGACCCAGATTCTTTTCATGTTTGTTCTCCCTTTCTTTTTGTTTTCCCTTTGTCGGAGACGGGCAGCTTCCTGCCCGTGTTGGTTAAGACCGCGCCGCCGGGTTGGGACCCCGGCTTACAGGTCACTTCCATTCCCTCACATATTGCTGCCCTCCTTGGCTCTCGTGATGCCGACGCCTTGAGAAGTGAACGACAGTAGCTGCATTCCGACTTTGGAGAGCTTCTCAAGCAGGCCGTACAACGCCGCCTGATCACGGACTTGTCCCGTCAAGACGGTGTCCCCCAACTTGGTGTAGCTGATCGCCAATCCGCCCAGCGAACCCGACCAGTTCCCGTCGATGTGCCCCTTGATTCGAATCTCAACGTTCTGCATGTTCGCTCCAAGTGGCGAGCAGGATACCCTCACGGTGTGGGGATCTCGAAGGGTGTCGGTTCGAGGTCGTAGTGTCTGCCTCTGTCCCCTGACGCATCTTTTTCTCTCGGCGGCTCCATGGTAGAGGCAAAACGGATGTAGTGTGAATGTATCCGGAGATACATTAGATGGTTGATTTTGGGGGACGGCGTGGAGTCAGCAGCAGGAACTCTGCAAAGGGTAGGCAGAGCGTAGCGTCAGGTTTGCGGTGTCGTCGTGCGGGGTGCGTTAGTCAGGCAAAACCGACCGCTGCGGACGGCACGCTGGCGGGGTCAAAGGGAGAGGATTCGGGAACGCCTGGGGTGGCGAGGGTCCGAAAGATGGCAACTGCAGCGCTAGATCAGTTTCAGTTCTCTGCCTCTGTTGACGGCGTGCAAGCGATCCTTGACATTGAGCTTCTCGAAGATATTGTGGGCATGCCTCTTGGCGGTGCCAGGGCTGATGTACAGCTTATCGGCGATCTGGCGGTCGGAGAGGCCTGCCGCGACGAGCCGCAAGATTTCGAGTTCGCGGCCGCTGAGGGTCCCGGATGGTGCTCGGGGTCTGTCTGCTCCACTCCGGGCTTGCCGCAATCGCTCCTCGGCTTCGATGATAGCAAGCAGTCTGGCCGTGTACTCGGGCATAATGCCATTGTCCAACGCCTTGCGGAGTAGCGGCGCCAGCAACTCGCCTTCATCTGCGAAGGTGCGTATGAATCCCTCAGGCTCTCCCAGCGTAATGGCCTCCGACAAGAAAGCCAGCGCCTCGTCGGAGGTGTCTGCCGCCAGGGCCTGGTAGACTCGCACCCTTATCACATAACCCTGCGCATCGGCCTGAATGGCTTTTTCGTACAGATCGCGCAGCTTTTGCGCTGCCGCGGGATTCTCCCCGCGAGCGATCAAGAGACGTGCAGGAATGTGCTGGTTCCAGGTACCCAGCGTGCTTTCGTCGAATTCTGACAGCCGCTTGCCCCATTCCAGGGCTAATGCCATATCTTTCTGGACGAGAGCTAATGAGACTCGATAGGCCGCGTGGGCCGCTCTGGGGGCAGAAGGATGGAGGGCCACCCGGTCCAGTTTCTCAATGATAGCTTGAGCCCCGGCTGAATCACCCTCAGCGATCAGCTTGTGTGCCCAGCAGAAATAGGCGCCCATCTTGTGGTCGACTTCTTCGCCCAGATCGCTGAGTTCAACCGACAGCCGGGCGCTCTCTGCCGCTCCCTCCAGGTCATTCCGCTCATACAGAACGGTGGCCAGTAATCACCGGGGTGGCGCCGCGACCGGCGATCGTCCGGCCGTGTTCGCTGTCTGCAGGGCTATTCCCGAAGCGCTCTGCAACTTGCCGCGCAACCAGAGTATCATTCCCAATTCAGAGGCAGCCCTGGCCCATACCCAATAATCCGCCGACTTGCGTGCCATGTGGTAAGCATCATTCAGAAGCGACTGTGCTTCCGCGAGCTGGCCCCGCGATACTCGAAGTTTCCTAACAGGTAGCTCGCCCTGGCTCGGTAGTCAGCTTGGTCAGGCTGTAACAGCGCCAGAGCCTTCTTCAGCTGCTCTACCTGGTAAGGCACGTTGCCGCGCTCCCTGGCGTAGCATCGCGTGGAAGAGAGCCAGCTCCCCCAACAAACCGGCATCTTCCTGAGCGTTCTTTTCCAAATAGCCGAGCGTGTCTTCGGCCGCCTCGAACAGGCCGGCGGTAACGAGAACGTTGCCGTACTGGCTGCAGAGCCGCGGTCGCGCGCGGTAATATCTCGTCGGGTATCGCTTGGAACCAGCCAAGCAGTGTACCCCATTCGCCCCGCTTTGATCGCAATTCGCTCTCGGCCCCAATGAGGTTCATGCCTCTCTCCCAATCCCTGGCGGCCAGAGCATGGTGTATGGCGTCATCCGGCATCCTGCCTTCTTCGTACCACTGACTCGCCCGCCGGTGGAGTTGATTCACTATCTCTGATCCGCGGCGTATTTCGAGTTGATGACGCAGGAGTTCGGCAAACAGATGATGGTAGCGGTACCATTCCCTCGTGTCGTCCAGCGGAACCAGGAACAGTTGGGCGCGATCGAGCTCAAGTAGAATCTCACGACCGCGGATTCTTTCTGTGATGTAATCGCACAATGGGCCTGTCATCCTTTCTAAAACGGACGTCGTCATCAAGAAGTCACGTACCTCGTCGGTCTGCCGTTTGAGGACTTCTTCCAACAGGTAGTCCATGACATAGCGATGGCTGCCGGTGAAGCCGGATATCAACGCATCGATATCCTTCTCTCCACGCATTGACAACGCCGCCATCTTCAGTCCCACCACCCACCCTTCGGTATGAGCATTCATTGTGGCAGTCTGTTCTGCGGAGAGCGGTGCGCCCAACATCTCCTTAAGTAGTCGTGCCGCTTCTTCGTCGGTGAAGCGCAGATCGTCGGCGACTACCTCGACCAGGGTTCCCCGGCCACGTAGATGCGGCAAAGGCAACGGCGGGTCAGCCCTGGTCGCTATGATCAGATGCACTCTTGGTGGCATATGATCAAGCAAGAAGGCCATCGCTGCATGGATGGCGTCGGACTTGATAAGGTGATAGTCATCGAGGACCACAATGAGATCCTTTGTGATATCAGCCATGTCGTTGATGAGAGAAGTGAGGACCGTTTCGAAGGTGAACGACTGGTCCGAGTGAAGTACAAATGAGGCGGCATCTCCGGCTACCGGGTTGAACTTCTTGATGCCGGCAATGAAGTAGTCCCAGAACCGGGCTGGATCGTTGTCGCCGTCGTCCAGCGAAACCCAGGCAACCGAAGCGTCCTTGCTCTGTAGTGCCCATTGGACAACGGCGGTGGTCTTTCCAAAGCCGGCGGGGGCAGATACGAGTGCCAAACCGGAGTTTAGCGCATCGCTCAGACGTTCCACGAGGCGAGGCCGGGCCACCAGTCCCGGGCGTGGCTGCGGAACAAATAGTTTGGTCGCCAGCAAGGGAGTGTCCACGTTCACTCTCCAACAACTGGGCAGATCGCGGCGGGAGAAATGTGATTACGTGAGATCATACAGCAGTTGTTCATTGGTGACAATTCGTACCTACGCCCGACTACGACCACCTGTCAATCCACGCACCCATCCCTGCGCTCTGAATAGCCGTCGTCATCTACTTCCGCGCGGTTACATACAACACAGAAAAAAGAGCACTGATCCCTTCCGGCCTCATTATTGGCCTCATTCTCTCGAACAAGTCGCTTTTGAACCGCTCCAGTGTCCCCTCGTCCATACTCATGATCACCGTGCGATTACCCGAACCCAGAATGGTCTTCCAATACTCCTCGAAGTCTGCGTAGACCGTTTCTCTCGTGTCCTTGACTGTCTGTATCTGCACGAATCCGTGGCTGGCAAGCAGGGATTCGATTTCCTCGGGTTCGTAGCTCGCAGGCAACGGCATCGAGAACTTCAGCTCGATGCCGTATTCTTTCGTCAATTTGCCGAAGATCGTCCCTGGACTGCTTTCTTGTGCGACGGTCTTGCTGAAAACAGTCAGACCGACAGTTCCGCCCGGTCTGCAGACACGATATATCTCCTTGAGTGCGGTTTCAGCAAGGAAGAAGATCCCAAATCCGCACGTGACAATGTCGAATGAAGCATCAGGAAATTGCAGATATCCACCGTCCATCTTGAGCAACTCGACGTTCGCGAGACCCTCCGCCGCCGCGGCCTGCCTGGTTCTTTGGAGCATGTTGGCTGATATGTCGATCCCGGTGACTTGCCCAGCGCTCCCAACTTGCCTGGCTGCCGGTAACAACACAGCCCCGGCGCCGGTGGCAACATCCATCACGCGCGACCCTGGCCTGAGGTTAAGAAGGTCGACCAGTCGTTGCCCTGACTTTCTGAATACCCCGCCACCGTCATACAGGGGTGCAGCTTCATCAAAAGTCTTTTCCAGGGTCTGGCTGTTGACGATGATCGGATCCGCCATCTCGGCCTCCGAGGCAAATCGACCCCTTCGCGCAGAGTGGTTAGAACTGGTGGAGGTGAAACGGCTACAGCCTATGCCTGTACCGGGCACATGTCAAGCATAGCTGATTGATACCTTGAGATGGCTTCGAAATGTCGGCTTCCAAGCCGGGGGAATTGAGCGTGAGCGGGCGTTTGCGAAAGGCAAGTCGGAGACGGATGTGAATTTCTGGATGGAATGCGAGCCGTACATGCGAAGTGTGGATTATTGAGGTCATTTTGGATGCCGGCGTTCAATCGAAGGTTTGATTAGCACACACTTCCATTGTTAAGATTGAAACAAGGGTGATGAAGCCCGCCTGAAGTCCTAGAGACTCAAACCGTTCTGATTGCGAACTGATAGCTTCTACTGGTCTCGTGCTGGTAGAAGCTATTGTTTTTGTGGAGTATCGAGATGAACCAGTTTGTCCTCCTTTCTGTGGCAGGCGCTCTAGGCGCTCTGAGTCGCTATGCCCTGGGCGGAGTAATCCAAAGAGCCACTGGAAGCAGTTTTCCGTACGGCACTCTGGTCGTAAATGCAGTCGGTTGCCTGGTCATCGGATATGTTATGCAGATTGCGTTGACTACGGATATTATTGCGCCTTCCGTTCGATTGGTGGTTACTGTCGGATTCCTGGGGGCATTCACCACGTTCTCTACATTCAGCTATGAAACGGTGAAACTCCTTGAGGACGGCGTATTTGTTTCTGCTATCCTGAACATTGCCTTGAATGTTGGAGCTGGTTTGCTGGCAACTTTCCTGGGGATATTGCTGGGAAGAGTAACTCTGGGGGGCATCTGATGAAGGAATTGAGTGGAGAACATGTTCTACTACGCGTGCTGATTGGCGAATCAGATAAGACACACGGAAAGCCTACCTACCAGGTGATTGTGGAGATGTTGCGCCATGCCAACATAAGCGGTGCCACTGTTCTGCGCGGCATCATGGGGTACGGCGCACACAGCCATCCGCATACGACAAACATATTGCGCCTGAGTCAAGACTTGCCCATTGTCGTTGAAGTCGTGGATTCTCAAGAAAACATCGAACGCGTGTTGCCACAAATACAGCAGGTGATAGGCGGCGGTCTTATCACGATGGAGAATGTACGAGTCATCAAGTACGGTGATGGAAGTTAGTGGTTGCAGTCAAACGAACCGTAATATGGGGGTCTGCGATCATGTGGGTTTGTTTGCCTTGCCGTCGAGGAAGTCGGTAAGACGAAAGGGGCGTTCAGCTTAACGCTGAACGCCCTCAATTACCATTGCACAAACATCACCTGACGAATTCAGGCACGATTGAGATTTATTACTGGTGAACAAGCGCTGCCTCGCAGCCAAATCGGAAATGTGCTGGAACTAGTTGGTGATAGTAAATGTGGTGCTACCTATTATCTTGCCACCAGATGATGCGTTCACACTAACGGGACCGACGGTGTCCAAGAACCCGCCATTCCATTGGCCACAATATATCACACTTCCCGGTGTTGCATGTCTGGTGCCTCCCAATTGCATTTGTGTGCCTTTTTGAAGAGTCCCGGACAAGGTAAAATCACCCGTCTGACCAACCCCTCCCTGTGCCCAGATGTAGAGTACCGTTACCGAACCAGTTTTCAGGCTACTAACGGGAGTAGCTTTGGCGTCATTCGTTGTCGTCAACCAGACGTCGACGCTAGTTAGTGGTGTGGATGGTGGTTGGGTAGTTGGGAAAGGGGTTGTGGTCGTCGTGGTGACAGGAACTGACGTTGTCGGGGAGGGGACAGTTAGTAGGTGTTGCAGATCTCGGAGTGTTTATCGGCGGTTGAGTCGTCGTTGGTCTTTTTCCGGGGATTGTGAATTTTACATCCAAGACGACTGTCTCAGCTCCGTTAAAATATTGGCTGAAACTACCTCCATCGGTGATCTTCACTTGATCACCGATCGCCCAGGAGGTTAACCATAGAGGACTCAATGAAGTTGAAAAGATGCCCGGTGAAGCATACTCTCCAGTAGTGCCTGCTATGCGTATTCCCAGCACATCGCCGGGTTGCGCATCAAACTCAAGCACGCCAGTCCAATTGCCATTCGCCCCACCCAAATATTGTCCATTTAGCGTGATTTGAAGCGCCGTCACGCCTTGGGTGGAAAAACTAAAGCCAGTCTGAGTATTCTGGCTACCGCTTATCGCATATTGGTATTTGCTGCTACCCACTGTCAGGTTATTTGCCCCAACATGTAGATCGAATTCAGATGTGTTAGACAACAGTGTCGATCCTTTACCGTCAAGTGCCTTAATTGAAACACTACATGGACCGGGAGGGAAACAATTGCCTCCAAATTCACTAATCTCCAAAGAAGTTTGTCCCGGCGTGATCGCCTTGTCTTCCGTGACATAGCTATTCTTGGCAGTATCCATGATTTCAACTTTTAGGCGTGAAGTCCCCGCCGGCAACGCTGGGACTTTCAGGTTAATCCATGCAGGCAGGTAGTAACTAGATCCAGAGTTCATGTTTGCCACAAATTCTGCACCCCAATGCTCGCGATCGTTGTCTATCTTGATCACCGAAGTATCGTTATAAGAGTCTGAGGCGGATTTCCCTGCCAGCATGAGCTTGACCATATTCTTCACATTGTCATCCGCAACGCCCGGGTCTACTCGACTATCCCAACTCATAAAGTCAGTAGCTCCGTTGCTAATAAATGTGTCTCGGAAACCGCTTCCATGGCAGCTGGCTAATTGAACATAGCTTTGGGGAAGCTTTCCCATTTTCTCCGCCAGCAAATCACTTCTGATAAATAGACGATATATATCAGATGCAAAATCGTCTGGTTTGGCATTAGGGGAGCGTGCCAAAAACCCCACCGCAAGTTGGTTATTCAAAGCCCATGTTCTCAACTGCGTGTTTACTTTCAACTCCTGGGACGTAATATTGGCGAATTCCAAATAGTATTGTTGGGGATCACCGACCTCCGCTCCTGTGGCACCATGTCCAAAGAACAAGATGACTCCATACTTGTTAAGACCGAAATAATCTTCGGGCTTTACGACTAGTAGACCTGATCCATCGCTCTTATAGGAAGACGGAGAGGAATCCTCGTTAATTTCTTCAGTGTTCAGCCTTAGATCTATGTCGTCATCCTTCCATCCATTCGCTTTAAAAAACGCTGGCAGATCGGAAGCTACCGGCGTGTATGCCTTTTCCCCCGGGCAGATGGGCTGCAAGACCAAGACTCTTTTCGATGCGGATACCACGGTTGGCGCCTTGTTGGCTATTTGGGCATCTGTCAAAGAAACCGGGGGTTGGTACCGGTCCGGCCTACTATTTGTGACATATACAAGATTGTCTACTGTGCGTGGATCATTTGAACTGAAGCTCAATTTGGTTACATTGACATCATGCTCAACTGACCGGTCGTCATTGGGCAGATAGGTCGTGGTTTTCTGTGGAGTCTCGGCAGGGTCATAGGTGTCAACAATGCCTAAATACCCATCTTCAAGCTTGAAGAAGACCGAAGTCCCATCGGCTCCCAAATAGGCTCGTGTCACGCCTTTCTCAGTGTTCAGTATTCGCACGAGTTCCTGTCTGGCGGCTTCAGGCGAGGAGTTCGCCTTCAAGCTTTCGTAGTCAATGTTGGCAGACTTTAGTATTTGGCTGTCAACAGCGCTAAAAGCACGCACGTTTAGAGTAGTAGTGCTCTTTGAGCTGCAGCCGATTGATGCTATGACGCTGATTGCGGCTAGAAGATTAAGTCCTACCTTGATAATGGAGGCGCTTCTCGCTATCAACATCGTAATCCCTCGTGAAAACTTCTGAATAGTCTCCTGAATACACAAGGCGATCTCGTGAATATGGTAAAGCGATGCCTGGAGCTACTCCCCGCATCTGTTTTTGCCAGTCATACTATACCAAAAAGGGCGTCCAACTTTTCGCTGAACGCCCTCTACTTACCATTGCACAATCATCACCTGACGAATTCAGGCACGATCGAAATTTATTACCACTGAACGAACATCGGCATCACCACGTGTACATAGTTTTCCGAGCCGATCGGCCGGATTACGCCGGGGCTGGATGGTCCTGTGGTTTCCAGCGCGACCTTGGGCTCCTTGAGAACGCCAAGAACGTCGGTGAGATACTTGCCGTTGAAAGCGATCTTGGCCTCCCCGCCCTCCACCGTTGCGTCGATATCGCCAACATTGTCGCCAAGCTCTTCCGATCGGGCAGAGACTGTCATTTTCCCCGGCGACGAATCAACTCCAGGGCCGATGACGATCCTCACTATCCCGCTGCCGTCGCGGCGCGAAGATGGAGGCTGTCTTGGTGGCCCGTAGAAATTCAGCGACGTCGACCACCGCCCTTGTCTTGAAACTCTGGGGGATAAGCTGGTTGTGCTGGGGGAACGTCCCCTGAATAAGCTGCGAGACCAGTTCCAGGTCCTTGAGGCGGAACAGGATCTGGCTCTTGTTGGGGTTCAGCGTGACATCTACCGTCTCGTCTCCGTCCGAGATCAGGCGGTTCAATTCGGCCATGGTACGTGCGGGGATGATCACCTCTGCCTTTTCCTTGGCGGGAGACATCAGAGGAAGCTTGTGAACTGCCAGCCTGAATCCGTCCGCCGCGGCGAGGGTCATCTGGCCTTCTTCAAGCCGTGCATCCACTCCCGTGAGGACAGGTCGGCTTTCTTCGGTCGCCGCTGCAAACACAACCTGGCCGATCCCCAGTTTCAATGCTTCAATATCGATCTTGGTGGTGACCCCTTCGCCTACGGTAGGGATGGGGGGGAAATCCTTGGCGTCTACTCCGCTTATCCTTGCTTCGAACCTGGCGCACTTGACCGAAAGCGTCTTTCCTTTGCCGCCGAGCTCCATCTTAATCTCAGCTTCTTTGGCGGCGCCTTTTTCGTCCTTTTCCTGGCTTGGAAGAGAGTTGATGAATTCCGTTAAAAGCCTCGCCGGTACCGTGATCGCTCCTTCCTGTTCAACCTTCGCTCCGATCCAGAAGCTGATCGCCATTTCCAGGTTCGTGGCTACAAGCTTCAGACGGTTCTTGTCGGTCATCAGCAGCACGTTGTTCGTAATGGGGAGAGTGGTGCGGGTGGCAACGGCTCTTCCGACAATGGCGAGACCGCGGCTAATATTGGCCTGAGAACAAGACAATTTCACGGTAACCCTCCTGAGGATTTTGAGGTAGAAGGTAGTATATAACAAAAGGTAATGACGCACAATAAGCGTGGGGTCAGGCTCGATGAGGCTTTAAGTCACAGCCCGTTAGGGGACCGTGGCGTGGCTTCAGCCCGCGCAAAATGGTGAGAACGCGGGTAGCGAAAAGAGGGCCGGGACTTTGACTGCCGCCCTGCCCCGGTGCGACACTTTTGCTTTCTCCTCCGGCGTTAGCTCGGCCATCGTTTTTCCGAATTGGGGAAAGTAAAAGACCGGATCATATCCGAAGCCGTGTGTTCCCTTTGGTTCCAGTGCGATAACGCCCTCGCACGCTCCATCGCAGGTTGCGGTCCTGCCATCAGGAGTCGCCAGGGCGATGACACACCGGAAGCGTGCGCCACGTCTTTCCACGGGCACGTTGGCAAGCCTGGATAGCAGGAAGCGGACCCGGTCTTCATCCGAAGCATCTGCGCCCGCATAGCGCGCCGACTTGATTCCCGGCTCGCCTCCCAGCGCGTCGACCTCGAGTCCTGAGTCGTCGGCAAGGGCCATCATGCCGGTTTGCCTTGCATACGCCACCGCCTTTATCAGAGCGTTTTCTTCAAACGACGCGCCGGATTCTTCGACGACGTTGCTCACCCCGGCCTCGGAAAGGCTCACGATCTGCTTGCACATGCCTTTCAGGAGTTGCCTGAATTCCTCGACCTTTCCTTTGTTGTTGGTGGCGAGAAGCAGTGTTGTCACAACTTCGTCCTTGCTATCTAAACGTGTGCATGGCAGTCTGACCTAAAACTCGCCGCTTTGAGATCCGGCGTCCCGCTTCGCCGTGTGTCTGCCGGTTTCGCAGACCGCCAGTTGCCTGCCGGAATACTAGAATTCGATGCCTTGCCTGGCCAGAGTTCCTTTGTCGAAGGGATGTTTGATCTTAACGCACTCGGTGACGAGGTCGGCCATGTCAATCAGTTCTTTCGCCGCTCGCCTCCCGGTGAGGATCAGCTCCACTTCCGGAGGCTTATCTTTGACCAGGCGCACCACATCCTCGAGCTTGATCAGCTTCCAGGCAGAGGCCACGTTCACTTCATCGAGAATCACCAGGTCATACTCCCGGCTGAGCATGGCATCCCGCGCCGCCTTCAGAGCCGCCTCGGCTTGTTCCCGCTCCTCCGGTTTGACGTTGTGCGGATCGGTAAATTCCCTGAAGCCAAACCTGCGTATCGTGGCATTGCTGAAAGATGCGAGCGCGTCCCACTCTCCGTAGGGGTAGTCGCCCTTCATGAACACGGCAACGAAAACTCTCAGGCCGTGGCCAAGTGCCCGGATGGCTGTTCCGAGAGCTGCCGTTGTCTTTCCTTTTCCGTCCCCGGTGAAGATCTGAACCAGCCCAACCCTTGGTTCGGCGTCGGGCTTATTGTCACTCCTGGAGTTGCTCACTGCATCCTTCTTCTTCGGCATTTCCGTGAGTGTAGCAACGGGCGCGAAACAGTGTCAAGACAAAGGTCGTTTGTTGCGCACAGGGCCTTTTGATAGAATCAGGCTGAGCTTGTGACTGTGAAGTCCCAAGGCGTTTTGAAGGGGAAAAAGCATGATATTGGAGACACTCGAACTTGGGCCCTACGGAGCAAACTGCTACATCGTGGGTGACGAAACCACTAACGAAGGCATTATCATCGACCCTGGGGCTCAAGCCGGCCAGATCACGAAGAGAGTACGGGAAAAGGGACTTGACATAAAGTCGATAGTCATTACTCACACCCATCCCGACCACATTGGTGCAGTCAAAGCGGTCAAGGAAGCCACCAAGGCCGAGGTCTGCGTCCATGCCGATGAGGCAAGCATTCTGGGATCGCCACCGCCGATGGGCTTCGGGCGTGGATCGGATATGGCGACTGCCGCAGACCGGCTACTCAAAGGAGGCGACAGCATCAAGGTGGGTAAGCTGAGCTTCCTCGTGCTCCATACCCCCGGTCATTCCCCTGGAGGCATTTGCCTCTATGGTGAAGGCGTCGTCTTCACTGGAGATACTCTCTTCAACTCCAGCATTGGGCGCTCGGATTTCCCCGGGGGCAGCCAGCAACAGCTTCTCATGAGCATTCAGACGAAGCTGTTGATCCTGCCGGATAAGACCCCGGTCTATCCGGGCCACGGTCCGTCATCGACGATTGGGTCTGAACGTCAAAGCAATCCCTTTCTAAGACACTAGCACTGGCTGCGTTGCCAGGCGCTAGATGCTACCGACGGTTCCAGGGAAGGCGGCGCTTGAATATGATTGGGTAGAGCTTCACCCAGAAGCTATCGAGCTTGGCCATGCCTTCGTCGTCGAGGTCCTTTCTCTGGCTAAAGCTCGACTCCGTATATAGTCTGGCAATGCCGTCGATATACTCGGCGCCCTCAGGCAGCGCCGCGGAGAGCCGCTGACTGTATTCAAGCGTTGTCTCGCTCAGAATCGGCCGCAGACCGAGCATTCCCGCGAGGCGGCACATCTTAGAGTACACGATCGACGGGTTGGTCGAGCGCCTGATCCCGAGGTAGAGACGGCGTCCAATGGTCCAGAACAGACCGAGCACCGATGTCGAGAGAAGCACCAGGATCACAATGGGCAGCACGATGTTTCTGGCTGGCTTGCTGGGTAAATCCGACGATGATGCAGGGAGAGAGTCCGGACCAGGAAAGAACATGTCTTCCGGAGGAATCTCAGGCGTCCCCGTCGGTCCTGTAATCGGTTCGTCAGCCACTGTTCCCTGTCTTGGAGTGGGGTCGAAACTAACCCATCCGTAATTGGGGAAATAGACTTCCGCCCACGCATGATAGTCCTTCGCCCGCACCTGGTACGTGTCAGTGCCGGTCTCGTGCTGTCCCGGTAGATACCCGGTGGCCAGACGGGACGGGATTCCGATCGATCTGAGCATCATTACCATTGCCGTGGCAAAGTCCGTGCACACCCCCTCTTTTTGTGTGAACAGGAACGATGCTACTTCGTCGCCATTTCTGGAGGGAGACTTGGCATCGATGTTGTATTTCAAGGTCCTCAAGTAGGTCTGAATGGCCACTGCGTTTTCATAAGGGCTTGCTGAAGTCTTGGATAGCGTCGTCGCGAGCTGACGTATACGCGGCGAGAATATTGTCGGCAATTCCAGGTAACGTGACTTCACCCATGCCGCGTATGCCGTTCCGGCGCTACTCAGTTGTGCGGGGCTGGCAGAACTGACGCTAACTACCTGCGTGTAACGCTGGTATGGAGGCAACATTTCGGGTGACGTCACTGCAAGAATGTCAGTCTCAGCGCTCGATGATCCTGCGGCAGAGTAGTTCTCCAGGCGCACGGGGACGCTCGACGAAACGTACTCGCCCGCAAGCAGGATCACGTCTGTCTTCGAGCGGTTTTCGACGGTGTAGGTCGCGCGAACAGTCGATCGTTCGGCTGGGGGTGTACTCTCCGTTACGGGTTTCTGGTCTTGTTCTGCCGGAACAGTGCTTGTCCAGCCCCATGAGCTGTATGAGTCGTAGCGATTGACTCTCCAGTACGCCCCTTGATTAGCGGTCACCACGAACAACACGGTGTCCCGGTTATCTATTGGGGAGCTGAAAAGCAGTGTCTTCAGATTCTGACTCTGTATGATGGTCCACTTTCCGGGGACGCTGGCGAAAATGTTGAACCACTCATTTTGCATCGTGCTCATGAACTGGCCGCCGGCATCGAAACCGGACTGATTTACCTGGGCAGTCGGTATGATGCTTGATGCCAGTATCGCCGCTACGCCTATACCGATGATCGCTGTTATCTGGTGCTTGGATGCACCGAGAATCGCCTTGCCCCGATTCAAACGCAGCCAGGCTCTTTGATCAAGGAGAGCGTTTATCCCTATCAGGAGAAGTGCCGACCCAAAGTAGACCGGCAAAAGTCTCATGTGTTCCGGTGGGAGGTTGCTGAGGTTGATGAGCAGGATTCCGCCACCGATTCCAGCGGGCACCCACGGATTTTTCCTCTTGATCAATGACCAGGCGCAGATGAAACCGCAGAGCCAGGTTGCGGCGACAACGAACAGGGCGAAGTAGATCGTTCCCTCGTTCAGGGGGGCACCGAGGGCGGCAGTCAGGCCCTGGTCGCCGGCAGCCTTTGACCCCTGCCAGAGAACGGCCAGAGCGCCGAGTATCAGGGCTATCGATGGTCTGACGAATCGGGGCAGTTGCAGTTTGAACATGATCGCTGATGAGAGCAAGGAAAGCCCCAGCAGGAGAACGAGAGGAGGCTTCGACCCAGTCCAATCCGCCTGCTGCACCGAGTAGACGGCTATGCCGAAGGTCAGGAATCCCAGTGCCAGCCTTGCCCATTCTGAGCCCTCGAATAGATGCAACGCGAATCGAGCGGGCCGAGAGGAAGTTGCCGCAGTGCGTTGTCGCCTGTGGGCATAGGAGCCGTACCCCATAATCGGGGTCTCAACTCCAGGAGATGGCATCCTTGAATAAGCGCTCAACGTGCTCTCCTGTCACTTCGCTCTTTCACGGCCTAAGCATACCTCGAATTCCAGATTGCTCCCCTGCTGTCCAGTGCCCTGGAGATGTTGTCTCCCTTTCGCACCACGTATACCTGGGCTCCGATGGCGGCGAGCGATTGGGCCAGGTACGATGGGTCGTCGGCTCCTCCGAAGCTGGATGAATCCACCAGCACTGCCGCGACCGGATGACTGTAGGCCCTGAGCAACCTCAGGCCGTTCATCACCGATTCCGATGAGCTGGGCGTGATCAATACGATGGAAGAAGCATCCCCCGGTTGCTCGATCTGTTGCACCAGCTTGTCAACGGGAGTTGTCCCTTTTGCGCTGACGAAAGTCAGAGCCTCCAGCAGCTTGGTGAAGTGGGTCGAGCTGTCGCCGGGTGCGATTCGGTAGTCCTTCTCGGCCGACGAAACCATGCCGACCCTCATTCCATCGTCAAGATACTTCTTGGCCAGGGACGCAGCTACGGTTACCGCGTATTCCTCGGTGCTCTCGGCTCCGCTTCCCTGGTGCGAACCTCTTTCCATGTCAAGGAGTATCCAGACATTCTTCGAGTTGTCGCTGGAACGTTCGGAGTCGAACACTTTCACCATCAGCTTGCCGACATGGGCAGTACTTCGCCAGTGGATGTGTTCCTGGCTATCTCCGCTCGCCATTTCCCGCACACTGGAGGCGCTTGGGCTTATCTGGCTGATTCTGCGGCTGCTGCCTCCCTGACCGAAGTCCATCAACGACGAAAACGACGTGCGGAAAAGAGGCAAGTCCAACACCTTGGGAAAAACGGTAATCTGTGAAGGCGTGCCCAGTCGAATCGTCCTGCCAAACAAGCCGAACGGGTCTTGAGCAGTGACGTCTATGCTGCCGACGTTGAACCTTCCCCTGACCGGGAGCTGCATCGCACTACGCCACGCCTGAGTACTCTCACCGCCGACTTTAAGCAAGGCTGCATTTCGGTATCCAGGGATGTCTGACTTCTCTTCCGCTCTAAGAAGAAATCTTGGCATTCTGCCTCTGTTGGCCACCGTTAGCTCACGATCGATTGACGCGCCCGCATGCAGAACGACGGGAAGCGGACTAGTTGCCACGTTCAATCCTCGGGGACCCAGGAATGCCCACACGAGACCTGCTGCCTCGACGGCGATGAGGACGATGAATACCCGCAGCAGGAGGCTTGAGCCAATCGCCAGGGAGAGAACCAGAATTGCCAGAGGCACCAGATACACGAAGGGACGTATCTTCAACTCAACACCAGAACCTTACGCCTGAAGACGTGCCCTATCTCTTTACAACCGTGCCGGGCACGGGTACTGAATCAAGCAATTCGCCCACCAGGCTTCGCCCGGTTCGGTCTTCAGACTGCTCTTTCGACCTCAGTATGAGGCGGTGGGCAAGGACCGGCTCGGCCATGTATTTGACGTCGTCTGGCAGCACGTATTCCCGTCCCTGAAGCAATGCTCGAGCCTGTGCCGTCCTGTAAAGGGCCAACGAACCTCTTGGCGATGCTCCCAGTCTGATGCCGGAATGCTGCCTTGTCGCCGCGACAAGCGCAGCGATGTATTGTCTCACCAGCTCGTCGACAAAAACCTTGCGCACTGCCGTCTCCAGCATCTGCACCTCGGGGGCGTCGGTGACGCAGGTCAGGCTGTCGATCGGGTGCGCGAGTTGCTGGTTTTCCATAATGGCTATCTCGTCGGCGATCGACGGATACCCGAGGCTGATTCGCAGCATGAATCTGTCGAGTTGCGTTTCTGGAAGAGGGAACGTCCCTTCATACTCAATGGGGTTCTGGGTTGCCAGCACATGGAACGGCGAGGGCATTGTATGAGTGATGCCGTCGACGCTGATTTGGCCTTCTTCCATGCATTCCAGAAGGGCCGATTGGACTTTGGGGGTTGCCCGGTTGATTTCGTCAGCAAGGACAATGTTGGCCATTATCGGTCCAGGTCTGAACTCGAAATCGGAAGTCTTCTGGTTAAAGACGGACACGCCCGTTATGTCGCCGGGAAGCATATCAGGCGTGAACTGGATACGTTTGAACGGGCAGTCGATGGACCGGGCAAGGCTTCTTGCGAGCATCGTCTTCCCGACGCCTGGGGCGTCCTCAATGAGCAAATGGCCCTTGCTCATCAGCCCGATCACGGCTAGTTCAATCGTCTTGTCCTTACCCAGAATCACCTTGTGGACGTTGTCGATAAGCTTCTGGGCCACCTGCCTCGAAGCAGTGAGATCACTGTCCATTGCGTCCCCCCCGATTGAACTTGACCTGGATAAGGAATTCAGGAATCTTTGGATACATAGAAATTCTATCACAGAGTATCGGAGCAACCGAAAAAAGGGGGGATGACTCGTCATCCCCCCTTTTTTGTTAACAGTGCCCGGAGCGCGGCTACTTCACCCTTTTCCCAACCTCGTCCCAGTTAATGAGCCTGAAGAACGCCTCAATGTAGTCGGCTTTCTTAGTCCCGTAGTCAGTCATGTAGGCGTGTTCAAACACGTCCATTACCAGTAACGGAGTGCAGCCGGCCATGTGGCCACCGTCGTGTTCGTTGATCCAGCAGTTGCACAAGGCGCGGCTTGCGCTGTCCTGATAGAGAATGACCCACCCGATGCCACGCATGGCTCCGGTAGCTTTGAAGTCCTTTTCCCACGACTCATAGCTTCCGTACTGATCGCTAAGCCGCTTTCCGAGTGAGCCTTCGCTGCCGAGGACTCCGTTCCCGCCCAGGTTTCCGAAGTACAGCTCGTGCAGTCTCATGCCGTCGAACTCCCATCCAAATCGTCTCTTCAATTCGGCGTATTCGGGAGTCGACATCTTGCCGTCTTTCATCATGGCCATCAGCGTCTCGATGACCTTGTTCGTGTTGTTGACATAGCCCTGGTAAAGCGAAAAATGGTTCTTCAGCAACGTCTCGCTGAGCCCTTTCAAACCGATAAGCTTGGTGAAGTCCTTGACAGAGTACGGGGCAGGTTCTCTTGAAATCGCCATGGCAGCCTCCCTTTCCTTAGTGAGTCCTTAGTCCATTCTATAGGATACTAGTGACGACGGGAAGGTCATGGATCACCTGTCCGCGCTGACATCACCTTTCACTGAAACCGTCAAAGATTTGATTGGAGTCCCTTTTCCGCTTAGCCGCGCGGCTTCTTTTGCCATGTAGGTCAGCCCTGAACAACAGGGCACTTCCATGTGCACCACGGTCAAGCTTTTGACGTCGGATTTCTTCAGGATCTCCGTGAGTTTTGCCAGATGGGCCCCGAAGTCGTCCAGTTTTGGGCATGCGATGAGCAGGCTGTGATGGGGCAGGAATCGCCGGTGGAAATCACCTTGTCGCGAAAGCCACACAATGCGCCGCCAGAACAACGTCTGCGCCCTTGAGAAACGGCGCCCCTGGAGCTACAAGCGTCAATTGTACCGGCCAGTTTGACAGCCGTGATGGCTGGGCTTGCCCTGTCTCTGCGTCGCTCTCCGTCTCTACCGCGAACTGAATCGCCGCCACTGAAGGACAGGCGAGAGGCGCTTCCTGCCGCCCCCTTTCTGCCAGATGCAGGGCCACGGCTTCCTCGTCAAAAACCTCGGCTTTGCTGTCCTCGACTGTAATCGCGTCTTGCGGGCATTGCCCCAGGCATGCGCCAAGTCCGTCACAGTAACTTTCGCTTATCAGCTTCGCCTTTCCATCAACGATTCGCAGGGCGCCTTCAGCGCAGGAGGGAACGCAGGCCCCGCAGCCGTTGCATTTACTTTCGTCAATATGGACGAGTTTTCTCACTACTGCCGTCGCCATCCTATTTCTTCCCCTCTTTGTCTATGCGATTCTCAACGATGCCCCTGAGCTCGTTCCAACGTTCTTCTCCGAGACACTCCCTGGCGTGTGCGCACCAGTCAATACAGGAAGGGACCTGGTCACGGTAAACCTTAGCTCCGCATTTTTGGCATTTCGCCCTTATCTCGTCGGAGAATATCTCAACTTCAGCACCACAACCCGGGCACTTGTGCACCGATACCCTCAGGTTACGCATGTCCTGTCCCGGACATTTCATCGCCATCTTCAGCCCTCCTTCACGAGTTTCTACATTATGTTAGTACCTTCCTGAGCCCTCGTTCCATGATGTAGGTCATGAAGATTGACACAGCGTACCCACGAAACTGGAGCAGATTGGTTGGGGGCAGTTCTGGCCGGGGGTCGGCCTGGCGAAGATGCGTAGCGGAGCTGGGTTGGGGAAGGACGCGTTTCGGAGCGTCTAGCTCGATCCCTCAGCCAGGGACTTCAGCATTTCCGGGTCGGCGACCGTAATCTTGCCTCTTGCAGTGCGGACGGCACCCATGTCTTTGAACCTGTTTATCGTTCTGATCGCTGTCTCAGTCGTCGTCCCGGTCATCCCCGCGAGTTCCTGCCTCGTAAAAGGAAGAGAGGGCCCCAGTTTTGCTGACAGCATGACGATAGCACCCGCCAAACGTTGCTCCACCCTTTCCGTGGCCATGTTCTTCAGTCGGGCCTGGGCCTCTCGTCAGGCGCGCCCCGAGGACGTCTATTATTTTGAGCGCCACTCTCGGCCTCTGGGCTAGAAAATCGACAAAAGCCCGCGCCGGTATGGCGAGCACTTTGATCTGCGAGTTTGCCTGTGCTGAGGCCGGATACGGCTTATCCTCGAATACTGCGACTTCGCCGAACATCTCGCCCGCATTGAAGAATGCGACTACAAAGTCCTTTCCGGAAGGAGAATGCTTCACGACTTTTACCTGCCCTTCAGCAAGTACAAAGAAATGCTCGGCAGCGTTGCCTTCCAGGAAGACGAATTCGTCGGCAGAAAATGTAAGGATCGACGAAGCTGCTGCAAGCTCTCCAATTTCGGCAGTGCCGAGCGTTGAGAATATTGAAACGCTTTTGAGGATCGAAGCCCTGTTTTCAGCGTTGTTAGTGGATGGATTCATAACAATCCGTGCAGAGCAACTCGCAGTTAGAGGCGGTGTCTCCCGCGCCCCCGTCCACGGCTCGCACATTCCAGCCTCCCTCCGCCGCCTCCCCTCGCTTGCTCCACCTCAACAACTTGCTACATGGGGTGTAGAAGTGACGGTGTGTCCTTCTCATGCACTCACACGCCGACCCTGCCCTCTCCCATGCTTCCCTGAGGATCTCTTCAGAAAATGCCATCCTCGTTCACCCTCCCGCTAGACTGCCTTCCCGCGAGGATTATCCCCTTTGACGGCGGACAATGCAACACATCTGACGGCCGCATCGCAGCTACATTTCTGCTAGCGCGAAGCTTCTGACACGAGTGGGGTCCTGGCTTTTGCCAATGAGGCGAACACGCCACCAAAACACAGGACGGCGAAGATGATGAACCCCACGTGCGACGCTCTTCATGAAAGAGTGGATATAGTTCGGGAGTTATCTGCACCTGGCCCATAAAGACGGCGAACAGAAGCATCGTTATGCCCATGCTCAACATCTGACCGGTGGTCCTCATCGTTCCCAGAGTCCCCGAAGCTACGCCGTAATGTCTTCTTTCTACCGAGCTCATCACCGCATTCGAATTGGGCGATGAGAAGAATCCGAATCCGGTCCCCAGAACTACCAGCGCCACCAATATGAATAGGATCGGCGTCTCCTGGTTCAGAAAGGTGAGGAACAGCAGTCCCAATGTGGTGATGGACATGCCTATGGCCGCAAGAAGCCGGGGCTTCGTTTTGTCTGACAGTCTGCCCGCGATCGGGGAGAGCACGGCCATCACAACTGGCTGGGCTATCAGGACAAGCCCGGCGCTTTCTGGGCTGAGGCCCTTAATGTACTGCAGATACAGGCTCAGGAGAAAGCCGACCGCGCTCGTTGCGGAGTAATTGATCAGTGCGGCCACATTGGAAAAAGCGAAAACAGGGTTGAGGCTAAACAGCGAGATTTCGAGCACCGGACTGGGTACACGCTTTTCCCACATGACGAAAATGCCGAGACAGACGGCTCCTGCAGCGAGCAGCCAGAATCCGGGAAGCTGTGGTAGCCTGGAGAACCCGAACATGATAGCGACCAGGGCCAGCCCGAACAGGGCTGCCCCGAATATGTCAAACTTCTCGCCTTTTGCCTCTGCCCATTCCCCTTTGAGGTACAACAGCGCAGCGCCCAGTGTGACCACCCCCAGTGGAAGCCCGAAGATGAAAATACTCCGCCAGCCAAAGTGTTCCGTTAGCAGACCGCCGATGGATGGTCCGAGCGAGAGGCCTGAATAGACTGCGGCTACCTGGAACCCAAGCACTTTTCCTCTTTGATCTGCGGGGAACAGCGAGGTCAGCATCGCCATTGACGTGCCCGCGAGAATGGCGCTGCCGATCCCCTGAAAAACCCTTGAGATGATCAGCCATGTTCCTGATGGCGAAAGCGCTGCGGAAAGGCAGGCTAATGTAAAGACGACGACACCGATGTTGAAGATCCTCTTCCTGCCGTAAATGTCCGCCAGCCGACCGAAGGGAATAACGAACACCGCCGCGGCCAGCAGGAAAGATGTCGCGATCCAGCTGAGCGAAACCGCGTCCAGTTGGAACTCCTGGCTGATCGATGGCAATGCCACGTTTACGGATGAGCTCATAAATGGGGTGAAGAATGAAGCCAGCGTGGCAACCAGCAGACCGACGCGCCTGGTTCTGGCGGATGTCAACGCGTTAGGAGTAATGGGACGCTCTCCTGAATGCACAGCGAGTAGTCTAATCACCGTTGTTCCTGGTGTCAACGCACGCACGCTCTTCTCCGGTTCAGGATTCTGGCGGGTCGTTTGACTGCCTCTTTTTTACGGTGTTACACTTGCTTGGTTAATGGTTAAAGTGACCTTTGTCAATTTCGAAGCTCTAACCGCCCTCAAAGAGTCAAATCCACAACTCCTCTGGAATTGCCCTTTCGTTTTGCCGTCCTGGATGAACGTGTGGTGGGACCACTTTGGCAACGGATTTGAGCCATTGCTTTGTGTCGTTGGTGACGGCGAAACTCCCATCGGAATTGCCCCCTTCAAATTGAAGGGCGACACCGCCTCTCTGATGGGCAGCGAAAACGTGTGCGACTACGGCGATTTGATCACCCTCCCCGGTCACGAAGAGGCGTTCTTTTCTGCGCTGCTCGGCAAACTGAAGGCGAAGGGAGTCTCCCAATTGGACCTTGGTCTCTTGAGACCTGACTCCGTCATCGTTTCCGGCTTCGCTGAGTTCGCCAAACGGCAGGGCTGTGCCGTATCCATTGAGGCCGAGGACGTGTCCGCCGAAATGGACATTCCGGGGGATTTCGATGCCTACTTGCAGACTCTGAATACGAAGCAAAGGCATGAGGTGCGAAGGAAGATCAGAAGGCTCGAAGAGGCCGGGGCCGTCTCCTACTCTTTTGACGGTGGCATCGACAATTTTGATGCCGAATTCGGGAATTTCATCGGTCTGTTCGCTCTTGCCAAAGATGAAAAAGCGGGCTTCATGACGCCGGAGATGTCAAGCTTCTTCCGGGACCTGGCCTTCGCCATGGCGAAAGCCGGGCTCTTGCGCCTGGGGACATTGACCTTCGATTCAAAGGTCGCCGCCATGATAATGGCCTTCGACTATAATGACACCGTCTACCTCTACAACAGTGGCTTTGACCCTCAATATGATTCATTGAGCGTTGGGCTGCTATCGAAAGTCTTCTGCATCCGTGAGATTGCTCAGCAGGGCAAGAAGAGGTTCGAATTCCTGAAAGGCAACGAGATCTATAAGCAGCGTTTGGGCGGTACGGAAATCCCACTCTACCGGTGTCGTATCTCCGTTGCCTGACCCGCGAAGGGGACATCATTTGAGGATAGCCATGCTCAGCGTTCACAGTTGCCCTGTGGGGCAACTGGGGACCAAAGATACCGGTGGAATGAGCGTCTACATTCGTGAGACTGCTCGCGAACTGGGCAAACTCGGACACACCGTTGATGTCTACACCAGGGTCCACGATCCTCGCGACCCTCTGATCGAAAGCCTTGGCGAAAACGCCAACCTGATCCATCTGCGTGTTGGCGGCGAGGAGGCGATACACAAGCTCGTTCTTTTCTCTTACCTTCCTGACTTCTCCTGCGCACTCGAGGCTCATCGGAAAGAACTCGGGCTCACGTACGACGTGATATTCAGCAACTACTGGCTCTCAGCCGAGGTGGGGCAGGAAGTCAAGAACTGGTGGAGAGTCCCCAATCTCACCATGTTTCACACCATCGGTATCATCAAGAATTCCCTGGACGTTGGGGAGGATGAGCCCGAACTGAGGATTCAGAGAGAGAAGACGCTGGCAAGAGAAAGCGATCGGGTTGTCGCCGCTACTGAAGGCGAAAAGGAAATTCTTGTTGAAGCCATCGGAGCTCGCCGGAACCGCGTGGGGGTAGTGCCATGTGGTGTGAATCTCACCCGGTTCCACCCTGTTCCGCAGCCTGAAGCGCGCGCCCTGTTGGGCTTCTCAAATGAAAAGCTGGTCCTCTTTGCGGGAAGGATGGAGCCGCTGAAGGGCATTGATCTTCTGTTGCACGCCTTCGCCGGTCTACCGTCCAGAAATGGCACGAAGCTGGTGATCATTGGCGGCGACGATGAGGGATCCCCTGAAGCAGAACGGTTGATGCAGTTGAGTGAGGATCTCAAGCTTGGCGATTCCATTGTCTTTCGAGGCACTGTCGAGCATGATTTCATGCCCTATTATTACGCGGCTGCCGATGTCTGTGTTGTGCCGTCTTACTATGAGAGCTTCGGGCTTGTCGCGTTGGAGTCCCTGGCCTGTGGCACCCCCGTGGTATCCACCGACGTAGGCGATCTCAAGAATATCATTCGCGAAGGGCGCAGCGGATTCGTGGTTTCTGACCATTCCGCGGAAGCGTTGAGTCTTAAGATGGCTGAGGTGCTTTCCTGGCCGGAGCGTACGGCCCGTCAAGCGGAGGCAGTCCGGTCCAGCGTTCTCCGGCACTCCTGGGCGGATGTTGCTAAGCAACTGGAGAGGCAATTCCAACTGGCGCTTCGGCAGAACGTCACAGTTCTCAGGTAGCCTCCGTCCCTCTTCTCGTCGTGTATCGCTTCGGAAATCCAGGGCGTCCCGTCTGGCTCCGTTCGTTGTCGACCAGGGCAACGGCGCGGCGCGAATTCGAGGAAACGCCGTTCGCTGAGGAGTCCGATTGCCCTTGCAGGCGTGATCGTCTTTTGCTAAACTTGTAATGTTGGGCCGTTAGCTCAGTTGGTAGAGCAGCTGACTCTTAATCAGCTGGTCGCAGGTTCGAGCCCTGCACGGCTCACCAACCGACCCACGGTTCGAGGCCAATGGCGGCCTCATCGTAAGCGCCCTCCCACCCAAACAGTCAAGGCAAGATGACTAGCTGATAGTCCCCTCACCTTCTCAGTCGTTTCACTTATACTTGCGTGAACACTTGCCCGCCGGACATTTCGCAAAGAGAGAAGGCAGACACATGGTGAAGGCAGATTGAAATTGTGGTAGGGAATGTCATGTAGCGGTTGGACTTGGCCAGCCTTGTCTGGTGCCCACCCCATGCGAACGATTCCGCTGGATATTTCCCGAAACGATCCCCTTGCGCAAGTATCTCCGGAGCCCACCCATTATCAGCTCGAACGAGCTAACGATTTGCGTGTATTGCGGCCCAGAGTGTAGGGGTTCAGTCTGCTTCCGTTCAACAACATCCTGAACAGAGCCCGGGGGGGACGATCCGGGCTCTGTTTGTTTTTTGAGGCATTCAATATGTTTCAGAATATCGGCCGCCGATCGTGGCGGATCTATCTTCAATTCGTCATCATGACTCAGTGACCACAGACACAAAGGCGAACCGGCCTCAGATGAGGCCGGTTCTGAAGGAGAAAACCAAAAGATTTGGGAGCTGTCAGTCAGAGATGAATTGTTAATTTGCTGCCGTCTGCCTTCGGGTGAGAAGCCTTTTTAGGAAAAGCGGTGGTAGTACTGCGGTGAGAAGTCCCATTAGTATGATGGCAGTGTATGTGTTTTGTGTGATCAGTCTCTGATTGAGGCCTATAAGGGCAACAAGCATCGCTACCTCCGCTCTTGGCGACATTCCTATTCCAACTAGCAGCGAATCTTTGAACTTCATTCCTTGGATCAATGCGGGAAGCCCACAACCGACAATCTTTGTGAGAATTGCGACGACGGTGAGTGCGACGATGAACCATGCAAGGCTAAGGTTAACCTGATGGAGATCGACTACTGCCCCTAGAGAGACAAAGAATATCGATGCAAAGATTATCTGAAGGTGCTCCGCCCCTTCTTTGAAAGAAGCCCCGCTTGACAGCCTCAGTCCCGCGAAACTCGCCCCAGCCAGGAAGGACCCTACGATCCCGGACAAACCGACTAGCTCAGCTGCAAGGGCATAGAAGAAAGCAACCATTATTGCGAAGAGCAAGATAGACTCAGGGTATCTCTTTGCCATCTTCGTTCTGTCAAGAGTGGAAATCAGCCTGTTAACGAGCGGTTTGCCGAGGAATATCCCCGCCACAATGAAGCCAACAGCTTTAAGGCCGGTCAGGATCAGAGTCGAAATAGAGACGTTGCCCGAAACAAGTCCTTCGGAAACAGAGAGCGCTAGAAGAGCCAGAACATCATCGATAACAGCAGCGGCTATTATTGCTCGGGCTGCATCAGTGTTCAATTTGCCCATTTCCCTGAGTATATTGGCGGTAATCGCTATGCTCGTGGCAGTCAAAGCGGTGCCAATGAAAACCGATGCATTGAAGTCGAAATGAAAGGCCTTGGCGAGGAAAAAGCCGCTCAGCGCCGGTACTATTACCCCCAGCAGGGCAATCAGCAAGTAACGCAATTTGGCAATGTCTTTGATGCTGAATTCAAGGCCGATTGTGAACAGGAGTATGATGGCCCCGAGATTTGCCAGGGAAGACACGAAGTCGGTATAAGTCACCCAACGAAGAAGACTCGGTCCAACAACTATTCCGGCAATGACAATGCCTACGGCGGATGGTTGGTTAATACGGTGAGCAATAAGGTAGCCAGCCAAAGCAACAAACATGAGCAGGCTCATCTGGAATGCCGGGTTGCCAAGAATGGATGTACTGAGCACGCTATTGATCCTTATGATTCGTTTATCGCTGGGAGGGGTTTCGACCGCCAAGCGGTCACGGGCTAGCGCTCGGTGCGCCCGTGGCATTCCAGGGGGTTGGCAGTGTACTTGCTGAGGCCACGTATGTTAACGAACCCATCAGATGAAACAGTAAAAACTCTCCAGCGGTTATGTGTCGATGTTCCTCATGGTCTCAGGATCGTTCATTTCAGGAGACGGTATTCGTAGGGGCGCATTATTCTGGCGGTGTGCCTTGTTGTTCAGTACGTCTGCTAAGTGTTGAGCCAACCTTCGATTTGACCATAGCGGTCGACCAACTGAACCGCACTGTGTCGTTGACTCCTCACGGAATATCATACGTAGTGAATATCGAACCTCAGTCTATCGATGGTCGTGGCACCTTGTCAACGCACTTTTCTTGCTTGGACGAATACAATCTCGTCCGGCACCGCCACCTGGGTTCCTCGCGGATCCAAATCGGCTGGCGTTTTCGCTCTTTCACGCGTTGATTTCGTATCGCTGCTACTCGCCGTCGGCAACTAAGTCTGTACCTCAAAGTTACAGGAATCGGTAGATTTAAGGTAGTACAATTCATTTCAGGCTCTTTGCAGAAAGTAGCTGGTCACTCTATAGCACGCGGTGTGTTAGCTGAAGGGATCGACAATTTGAAGTCGTAGGCTGCAGGTGTCAGATGACCATCGTCTTAGTTGTGGTGTTCTTGGGGATTCTGTACTTCCTCGCTCACCTTTTCGCGCAGATTTTCAGCCGTTCCGGAATACCGGATGTCCTCGGTCTAATGTTGGTTGGACTCATCATTGGCCCTCTGCTCAAATTGGTTAGCCCGGCGAATCTCGGGCAGATGGGGACTCTAATGGTGACCTTGACTTTGATCGTAATCCTCTTTCAGAGTGGGCTCGGAATGGGTCTCAAGACGCTTGTCAAAGCCTCGTCAAGAGGAGTCCTCCTGACTTTGTTCAACTTCGTGGCGACCACCATCTTTGTGGGTGCTGCCATTTGGTGGCTTGCCGGACTGGACCCGCTTAGGTCTGCCATAGTTGGGGCCATGGTGGGCGGGACTTCTTCTGCGGTCGTCATCCCGATGCTTCGACAGCTGAAGATGCGGGAGGAATCCAGCGCGATTCTCCTGCTTGAATCTGCGCTCACTGACGTACTCTGCATAGTCGTGGCGCTTGCCCTCCTGGACGCGTATAAGGGAAACGGGGCAAATCCGGCGGTAGCAGTCGGTAGGGTGCTGGTGAGTTTCTTTCTGGCGTCTTTTCTGGGAATCGTCGGGGCTCTCATCTGGGCATTTCTCATCGCCAAGATGCGTAGCCTGCAGGATTCCATCTTCGCAACGCTAGCGTTCGTCTTGCTGGTGTTCGGAGTAACGGACCTCGCTGGAGCCGCTGGATACATAGCTGCCCTGGCCTTCGGTATTACCCTGGGCAATGTGGGTTCTTTCCGACCGGTTCTTAGATTGGTAAACGTGTTCTGGCGAACTCTCAGTCCTCAAAGCGTGAACGAGACTGACAAGCTCTTTTTCTCCGAAATTGTGTTTGTTCTGAAAACCTTCTTCTTTGTTTATGTGGGGGTGTCAATTCAGATATCAAATTCCTGGTGGATGATGGTTGGGCTAATTGTAACAGTCCTCGCCTTTGCTGTCCGCATTCCGGTCGTGCGTTTGTCCGTGTCCAAGGAAACGACATCTAGAGATGCCTCCGTGATGGCGGTCATGGTGCCCAAAGGGCTTGCTGCGGCGGCCTTGGCGTCCATCCCACTTCAAAGAGGTGTGGCTGGCGGAGAAGCCATTCAGAACGTTGTTTTCGCAGTGGTTCTTTTCAGCATTTTCCTGACGTCTGTGATGGTCTTCCTTCTGCGCAACACCCCGGTTTCGAGACTCTACGAGCGGCTGTTTGCCAAGTTCGGGGTATCCCGGAATGCGACAGTTGACACGGATGACATACCACTCAGCGAAACGCCGGATTCGAAGAAATAAGACGTCGCTGGACCGAGTCCTCGAACATGCGGGGCGCCTGCCAAAGTGCCTGTTGAGCCAGGTCCCTTTGGCCGAAGCCGCGTCCACCGGAATCTTGACGACCGTCAGGAAGCCCAGCGACCGGATATTATCCTCCGGCGATCTCAGCCATAGCAGCGATCGTGGTTCTCAACCTAGACACGGTCAGTATGGACGGTCTTCTTTTGAAGATCGTAAGTACTGCTTATGTTATGCATGGCAAGGAACCCGATAAGGTTGTCTGGCTTCTTGGTGTCAACTATGAGAAGGTGACTTATCTTGTTATCAGTCATCCGGCTGAGGGCGGACGCCAAATTCTCCGTCGGATATCCCAGCGTGAGCCGCCGGCTCATTATGTCGCTGGCCACGATCTTATTTTCATCGCCTTCAGGGACTCTCGCGAGGTCCCTCGAGGTAACGATGCCCACCAAGCGGCTTCTGTCCAGGACCGGAAGAGCATCGATCTTGTTCGCTTTCATGATCGCATAGATGCCCCGGACTGTTATCTCAGGCGTAATTGTGGTGAATCTGGTCGCCATTGCATCTGCGACGGGGATTCTCTCCAGCAAGGGGACGGAATACTCGGCTCTGTGGGCGGGAGAGTCGGCTCTGGTTTCAACTTGATTCTCGTAAATGTAGGCGTTGCCGGTAATAAAATAGGCAATCACTACGGAGACCATGCTTGGCACTAGCAGGCTGTAATTCCCGGTCATCTCGCTGACCATGATCATCATCGCCAATGGCGCCTTCGCAATGCCTCCGAACAGAGTCATCATTCCAAGGACAACAAAGGGCGCCGGATCAGAAGGTACGATCCTGGAAAATCCCTTCAGGCCACTCCAGAGCACTGCTCCTGCCATGCCTCCGATGACCAGTCCCGGTGCGAAGACTCCGCCGCTTCCTCCCGACCCGATGGACAGGCTTGTCGCGACAATCTTACCGAACAGGAGTGCGATCATTATGCCGAGTGGTAGACTCGAGAGATCACCATTCATGGCGAACTGGAGCCAACCATATCCCATGCCCAGGATTTGAGGCAGGAACATACCGATGGTGCCGACGATGAGTCCACCTATCGCTGGTTTGACATAGTTGGGAATTCTCAAGGCCTTGAATAGATCGCGGGCCTTGTAGAACGTCCTGCCGTACAAGATCCCGATAAGACCGCAGACTGCTCCCAAAATGGCGTAACCGAGCAGTTCTTCGGGACGCTTGAACGCGAACGTTGTGTTCGAAGTGAAGATCGGATTCCAGCCGCTCCATGATGCGAATATGCTGTATCCAACGATCGAGGCGATGAAAGATGGTAGGAGTGCTTCAGTTTCGAAGTCGCTTCGATAGACTATCTCGGCGCTGATGAGAGCCCCTCCCAAGGGTGCCTTGAATATGGACCCGATTCCTGCTCCAATTCCTACAGCAAGCGCTATGCGTCTGTCGTGGGAATTGAGCCTGAAGAAGTCGGCCACAGCCGAGCCAAAACCCGCTCCGATGAGGGCCACAGGCCCCTCCCTGCCAGCGCTGCCACCCGAGCCGATTGTAATGGCTGAAGCGAGAAGCTTCACTATCGGGACTCGACGCCGTATGAAGCCATCGCGGTTATGGAAGCTGTTTATGGCGGCGTCAGTTCCGTGACCCTCCGCCTCTGGAGCGAATCTGAAGACGATTATCCCGCTAACCAGACCTCCAAAGGCACAGACAGCCGGGATAATCCAGGGGCGAACCGCAGCCTTGAAGACAGTCTGACCTTCCCCTCCGGGACCGGGTGGAATGAATCCAGCCCCCAGACCCAACATAAGTCTCGTGGCCCAGTCTATCGCCGAATAGAACAATATGGAACCGATGCCCGCCACTATTCCGATAAGAATGGCAATAACAAGCCATTTCCTCAGGTACCGGAAGTGGGTGGGGCTCAGGGCGCTCGAGACCAGGGATCTAAAGCGGTCGGTCAGGAACATGGACGTTTTAAGCTAAGGCGTCTGCATGTGGGTGCATCGGCCTCGTCACCTCTGCTGTGCATAACGGTTCGCCCAGTCGCGCATAATCTATACTAGTCCGTCGTTGGACAGACGGTCGGTGACTAATGCGCCTGGGGGAAAGGGAAAGAATAGACCAAACACGTGAAGAACGACTGGGATAGAGACAGCCGAAAGAACAAAAGTAGCTACAATGAACTGACTCGTCAATGCGCGGTTGCCCCCCTCTCGCTCGGTGAAGATCGGAATTGCTGTGATCGGTGGTATCGCCGCTTGCAGGATGATGATCAGTGCCACCGGGAAATCGGGACGGACCCAGATCAGTAAGCCGAGAAATACCAGTGGAAAGAGGATGTTCTTGATCAGCGCGAACTTTATCACCTCGCCTGTATAGACTTTCCTTTCTCTCGTTCCGGTGAAGTCGTTGTAGATATTGCCTCCCAGTATGAGCATGAAAAGAGGAATGGCCATCGCTCCTATGAGATTTAGGTCCAACACGAGAAAGCCTGGAATAGCGTTGTTGACTCCCGCCAGCCCGATCACGATGCCAATCACGGTAAAAACGGCGACCGGGTTTATGATCCTTCTCCAGTTCAGTGCCGGGTGTCCGGGACTTACCTCTGAAGAACAGCGCATAGGTGCTGAATATGAGCGATGCCTGCAGGAAGATGAACAGGAAGAGTTGGACTACATACTGGGCTACCTGACCCGGGAACAAGCCGCCGATGATGATCAAGGGAAAGAATATGCCATTCTGGAAGAAGAGACTCATCGCGAATTCGCCCCTGAATTCCTTCTTTGCCAGAAGCGAGCATCCGAGAGATAACGCCAGGGCGACAAGGGTGAACCCTGCCCACCACAGTGGCAAATGCCACCAACCCGGAAACTCCCGAGGAGAAAACTTGGTCAGCATGTTTCCCAGGGCGAGGCAGGGCAGGGTAATGTCAATTGCGATAGAGGTTAAGAGTGATAATGATGTGGCCGGCATGTGACGTCTGCCTATTATCCAGAAGCCGGCAATTCCGATAACAAGCAGAGCTGCCACCGCCTGAAAAGTGGCCAGAAAGACGTTCACACTAAAGAGTATAGTTTGGTGCTGGAATGCAAGGTCATGCTTGGTCTAAACAAATTCGTTGCGCTTCGAATTGAGGTCAACTCCCTGAAAAGCAAAGAAGGTGACAGCGGGGTGCTCGTCACCTTCTTTGACAATTGAACTCTGAACCACCTAGCACGGTACATCTCCAACGCCTATCCCGGCTAATCCTTCCGCGTTCAATCGCGCCTTCCTGTGTTGAGGATGCTCGCACGGTGTGATTCTGTTGCCGGCCGACGTAAGTTTCGAACCTGCTTCGTCATCCTCGACGCTCGCTCTCCATCCATGCATCTCTCCGTAGTAGACTTCATCGTCAAAGTTGTCTGCTTCAAAATGTGTTATGTTGCTGAAATTGGCATCCATTGGCTTTCTCCTTGGTCTCACTTTCAGCTTTCATAATGACTGCTCGTTCTGAGGCTGTATGTGACTTGTATCTCAACACCGCCTCTGATGACAGTTGGCAAGGCGTTATTCAAATGCTAGACTTCAAGTCTTTGCGGAACGCCTGGTCAAGATTTGTAACTGATACGAGAAGTCTGGAGGTGGATAATGAGAATCTTGAGATACACCGCGTTGATTGCGGCTGCACTCACACTCGCTGTGATTGTGGCCGGTTGCTCGTCAAAGCCTGGCGGGGTCACCACCCCGAGCATTACGACTGAGGGTCCTACCATCGCTGCCATAAAGGCCTATGCGGACCCGGCCACCGTCACGACTATGCAAGGGTTGAGCGAGGATAGCCTGGCGAAGTACGTCCAGAATGGAGATGCCCAATTCAAGGCTGCGGTTACTCAGGCCGTATTCGATCCCATTGCCGCCCAGGTTGCCAGCCAGCTCGGCAAGTTCATTTCCATCCAGTTTCTCAGCACTGAGAACCAGAGTGGTTATGTCGTGGTCCATTACACCGTGAAGTTCGAGAAGGCGGATGTCAAAGTGAGGATGGTCTTCGGGGCCGACCACCTGGTGGCTGGCCAGTTTTTTGAGTAAGAGAGGTTCGAGCGCCTTCGGCCGCCGCATATTCTTTCAGACGTTGTGACCTCAGTCGAGTCTGTTTGATATTTGTGCCTTCGTGCGATCCGAGACGTTTGAACTCCTGTTCAGATGGCGAGGCACCGGTAGCAGCGGGCGTGAAGCCTCAAACAAGCCTCTACGGAGAAGCGAACCATGTGGCATCAGATGATCAGCACGTTCCTTTCTGCGTTCCAGTTTCCATCGGAAAGCGCAGCCAGGGTTATCCTGGCCGTCATTCTCGGCATTGCGGTCGGTTTCATCTGGCTGGCTTTGTATCGGCCGTCCGTTAAGAACGCGTGGCTCTATCTCATCTTCGCGGCGAGCGCCTTTCTTACCTGGGCGGCCATCGCGTTCGTTCAGGTTCCCTTGCAGAAATGGACGGGGCAGGCCCTTCAGTTCTTCTGGAATCCGCAGACGCTCACCCGGTGGGTGCTTCTCACCGGTATCCCCGTGGTATTGCTGAGCGGCCTGGTGCAGGAAGCAGCGAAGTTGGTGCCGGTTGTTGTGTGCCGGCTCCGAAATCATGGCTCAATGAATCCCAGAGAAGGCCTGATCGCGGGTGCGGTGGCCGGGGCGGGCTTCGGGGTGTTCGAGGCCGTATGGGTTTTCAATACGATCTTTGCGTCTGGGTGGAGCTGGCACTCAGTAGAGGCGAGCGGATATCTGGCCCTCCTCGGGTTCTGGGAGCGGTTCTTTACCGTGGGGTTTCACATCGGAAGCTCGGCTATCGCTGGGTATGGCCTGGGTCGGAAGTGGGGCTGGCAGTTTTATCTCATCGCGTCAGCCTTGCACGGTGCGGCCAACTATGCGGTGATACTGCTTGCTGGGCGCGTCCTGTCCACTACCCAGGTTGAAGTGTACATTGCCGTCGTTGCTGTTGTAGTGACAGGAATCGCGCTCTGGCTGCTCTGGAGAGTGACATCTTGGGTGGGAAACGTCCTTCGACAGCACTCTGGCCCTCGAGTCTAGTCGTCGGTCTTGCAGCTTTGGCTTTGTTAGCGTTTAGTGCTTGGAGTTGAGGGTTTTCCTGAGTACCTCTCCGCGTCTCCGGGGTCTTCTCAGGAGCGCATTGACATTCGCCCTGGGTTGGGGTCGATCGTCTGAGTTGGTCAAGTTGGCCCAGGCAGGGGCTTTCGAAATCGCCGCTCTCGCTTTCAGCTGCTGCGGCTTTTCGGGATGCGACTAGTGTTGCTTGATATCAGTCAACAATAGACCGGAGGGTGTCTGGCGCTTCGGCCTGTCGCGATACCTGTCGATCAGGAGTTGCACGCATACCAACTCTACCCACAGCTGACCGTTCCAAAGCATGATCCTCTCGAAGATCCCGAGCATCGACAAGCGCAGGACCAGTATTGCCCCGCCAATCAGGAAGAATAGCAGGGAGGAGACTCCCACGGCGATGGTGTACCAGCGCAAGAAGCGATGTCCGCGCGCTTTGAGGATTGGGCCCAACAGCAGGCAGGCTATCGGGAAAGCTGCAGCAATGAATATCGACGCTCCCACATGGATCGTTGTCGACACCGAAGCCGCTGTTCCTGGCAGAGCTGCGTGGTTGATGCCGATAATGGTAAACGCGGCTCCAAGCAGCCCCAAAGCGATGAAGCCTACCTTGAATCTGGGCCTAACTCGTAAATACAGTATGACGGTCAACGCGATTAGCGATAGTCCGAAGAGGTAGAAGGCGGCTGTCTGCACCCAGCCATAAGGGCCGAAGACCAAAGAGCTCACAGCCTCGCGCACAGGATCATATCCAGCAGTAAATCGCTGCAGAATCACCGAAACCGATTGGAAAATAACCGGAGCAGCACCGATGCCCATTAGCGTGGCGCTGTACATCTTGCGGGCTGGCTTGAATCTGCGCAACCGACTGGAAGAGGCGATATGTTTCCGGACGGTAGAAGTTAGTTTTGAAAAAAGACTTCGAATCGGGCTATTCCTTTCCCTCAAATGGAGTCAGCCCGTTGTCGAACTGAGCACCTAATCTGTATTCTAGTTGCAGGAGAGCTCTAAAGCAACCCCGTGATACTTGGGCAAAATGCCGGGCACGCGTTTTGACCGGAGAATATGGCGCGGCCGGTGCACCTGCCTTTGACGGCCTTGCCTCGTTCGTGCTATATTTGGGAGAAGTAGAGTTTAGGTTATTACGACTTACCTCTCCCTCTTCTGAGTGTTGGATGGCCCGAACTTCCGCTTTACTATGGAGGTCATCCGATGACTTACGAAGACAAAACTATCCAGTGCGCTGACTGCGGCAGGACATTCGCTTTCACTGCCCAGGAACAAGAATTCTACGCTTCAAAAGGCTACGCCAACGAACCAAAGCGCTGCCCCGAATGTCGGCAGGCACGCAAGACCCAAAGGGGCAATGACGGTGGGGTTGGTGGCTATTCTTCCCCTCGTCAAATGTACCCTGCAAAGTGTGCGCAGTGTGGGAAGGACACGGAGGTCCCCTTTGAGCCAAGGACAGGCAAGCCAGTGTACTGCTCCGATTGCTATCGGCAGATGGCACCACGCAGATAGCCCGCAGCATTCCAATCCGTAGGTTGGCCGTTGCTCCGGCCACCCTCCCGTCACCAACCCTGGACAGCGAACTAGATAGCTTTGTTCGCGCAACCGGTCTCTTTGCACCCAAAGAGAAGTGGGAAAGTTGTACGGAGGCGATGTGTAATGGCATTCAGCTCGAACCACGGTTCCAAACGTCCATTGGCGATTACCGAACGGGAATATGTCAAGGGAGAATCATGGAAGTGCGAAAAGTCTCCCACCGGTGGTCACTGGTGGAACTGCAATGTCCAGCCATCAATATGCAAAATCTGCGGAAAGGTGAAGGATTTCCGCGTATAGGTTGATATTTTCGGGTTCCCAGCGGGCTCATGGGCGTTCCTCAAATGTAGATTGGCCCATTCATATAGGAGGCAGGAATCATGGCGATTATTATTTTCGTAGGTCTTATGGTAGTCGGGACCATCGGGATACTCATCTTCAGATCTAAATCGCGGGCAAATGACAGAAAGAGACAAGAAGAGAACGCTCGCCGCTAAATTGTCGAGTGGTTTTCTCAGTGGGTCGTATCGGTTATGATTATTGGTAGTTGTACGGCGATTACGGCTCATGCCAGTGGTTGCTGGCTGATCGTGTTCTCGCTATGGTCGTAGGCAACGGTCGTCGCAACGAATGAATTAACTGGAGGCTAGGACAATGGCTCTAGATGTACATCTCCGAGAGGGAGAATCTCAGGAAGGGCTTCTGCAAAGGTTTCAAAAGTCGGTTCAAATGAGCGGAATTCTGCGCGAGGCCAAGGCTAAGCGGGCTTTCGTTTCAAAAGGGGACGCGGCCAGGATAAAGGCCAAGAAGGCTGCCCGAAAGCGTCGATTGCAAGTATAGTTTACCTTAAGAACCAAAGGGGGGACGTTCAAGTGAAGATATACGTAGGAAATCTATCATACGATGTAACCAGCGAAGATTTGCAGCAAGAATTTGGTGCGATCGGCGCTGTCGAATCGGTTTCTCTGATTACCGACAGGGACACGGGCAGACCCAAGGGCTTTGCCTTCATCGAGATGCCATCGGTTACAGAAGCGCAGGCAGCCATAGGCAAACTAAATGGCAAGACCCTCAAGGAAAGGACTATGACTGTCAGTGCCGCCAGGCCTCGCGCTGATAACAAAAGCGGTGGTGGCGGGTATAGCGGGGGCCGATCGGGATCCGGGGGTGGCTACGGCGACAGGAGCCGCAGGTATTAGGGTCCGAGATCTACCTGAACACTATCTTTGCCCCGATGGCTTGTCAGAGTGTGAAGTCCCTCACTCAGCGCGAATGCGCTGGAGCGCGTGTTTTGACCATCAAGCCCTCTTCTGTTCGGGGACACAACCAGTAATTTCACAAGGAGCAACATGAGTTTCGATCCATTCAATTTCCATCCGGACATCACGGCCGGATTGCAGGCGCAAGGGTACGAAGAGCCGACACCTATCCAGACCAAGGCCATTCCTCCGATTTTGGAGGGACGCGATGTAATCGGACTAGCTCAGACGGGAACGGGAAAAACTGCCGCCTTTGCCTTGCCCATACTCCAGCGATTGCTAAACAAACCAAGGGGAGTGGTTCGTGCGTTAGTAGTCTCCCCAACTCGCGAACTGGCAGAGCAAACTTGCCAGACGTTCAATGACCTCGGAAGGTATGCTGGGATTCGTTGTCTTCCCATATACGGCGGCGTCGGGATGGCTCAGCAGCTAAGTGGTCTGCGGAAAGGCGTTGATGTTGTGGTTGGCTGCCCGGGTCGCTTGCTTGACCATCTCTGGAAAGGCACCCTTGACCTCACGCGCATCGAAGTTCTCGTCATCGATGAGGCGGACAGAATGTTCGACCTTGGCTTCTTGCCGGGAATACGTGGCATACTCGAGTGCATCCTTCAGCCGAGGCAGACTCTTCTTTTCTCCGCAACGATGCCGGACGAAATCCGCAAGCTCGTCAATGAGATCGTGAAGGATCCCGTCACCGTTCAGATCGGAGCTGCACTCCCGGCAGACACTGTGTCGCACGCCCTGTATCCCGTCTCTGACGACAGGAAGACTCCGTTGCTGAGGCAGCTCTTGCGCCAGACCATCACTGATTCCGTGCTCGTTTTCACACGCACCAAGTATCGGGCTGAGCGTTTGGGTAGGGAATTGCAGAAGGCCGGTCTACGCGCTGAATCGCTGCAAGGCGACATGAGCCAATCGCATCGTCAGGCCGTCATGGATGGTTTTCGTCATGGCACGTTCAAGATCATGGTAGCTACTGACATTGCGTCTCGCGGTCTTGACGTCCTGAGCATATCCCACGTGATCAACTATGACATGCCTGAGGACACCGATTCCTATATTCACCGGATAGGCCGGACCGGGCGTGTCAATCAACGTGGCAGCGCCATCACCTTCGTCACTCCGAGGGATTCTGTTGCCGTTCGCCACCTGGAGAGTCTTCTCAACGTTAAGCTCGAACGGCGCACCCTTCCCGACTTTGACTATGCCAGTTCGATTCCACCTGTGGGCCGCTCTCCTGGGACAACGCGGTTCCACGGGCGGAAGCTTTCGGGGCGGCCTGCCATGGCGAGGGCCTAACGGCGCAGCTCAGGCTAGCGTCTTGGCATCGGCTTGACAGGCCTCACTGCTGATTTCAACAAGAGGGCAACATGAACGTACTGTTAGTTTATCCAAAGCATCCAGATTCCTTCTGGAGCTTCAGGCAAGCTGTCAAAATCACCACCAAGCGGGCTGTCTTTCCTCCCCTTGGTTTGCTCACTGTGGCCTCTATGTTGCCTGGTGAATGGGCAAAACGCCTCATTGACATGAACACGGACCGGCTTCGCGACGAAGACATATCACAGGCCGACATCGTATTGGTCAGCGCCATGGTTATTCAACGGGAGAGCGCTCGTGAAGTCGTTGCCTCATGCAACCGGTTGGGTGTGAAAGTTGTTGTCGGAGGCCCTCTGTTTACCAGCGAACCTGAGGAGTTTGAGGCCGCAGACCACCTGGTGCTGGACGAAGCTGAGATCACTCTTCCCTTGTTTCTCAGGGACTTGCAGAACGGTTGCGCCAAGCACGTTTACACCTCACAGGAGCGGCCCGACATGTCTCTCGTTCCGCTGCCCATGTGGTCGCTCATTGATCCGGCGAAATACATCCAGATGAGTTTCCAGTATTCCCGAGGTTGTCCTTTCGATTGCGATTTCTGCAACATCAGCGTGCTGAACGGCAAGAACGTGCGGACAAAAGGAAAGGAACAGATAATCGCGGAGCTGGATGCGCTCTACAACCGTGGCTGGCGTTCAGGCGTGTTCATCGTAGACGACAATTTCATCGGAAACAAGAAGAAGCTCAAAGCGGAAATCTTGCCTGCCATGATCGAATGGCAGCGGGCCAAACGATACCCATTTATCCTGTCAACACAGGTGTCGATAAACCTGTCGGACGACGACGAGTTGATGGATCTCCTTTCTGCTGCCGGTTTCGAAGGTGTCTTTGTGGGCATCGAGAGTCCCAACGAGGATAGCCTGGCCGAGTGCAACAAGCATCAGAATGAGCATCGAGACCTTGTGGCTTCCGTCATACGGTTGCAGAATCACGGGCTTCAGGTCCAGGCCGGACTCATAGTTGGGTTTGACAGCGATCCGGTATCGGTCTTCAAAAGCCAAATAAAATTTGTGCAGCAGAGCGGCATTGTGATGGCCATGGTGGGGTTGCTGAATGCTCCTAGGGGGACGCGGCTTTTCAAACGCATGCAGCAGGAGAAGCGACTGACGCAAGACCTGGCCACTGGCGATAATACCGATTGTTCCATGAATTTTGTGCCCAAGATGGAGCGAGTCACGTTGGTCAAAGGCTATATGGAAGTCTTGAGGACTCTGTATTCGCCATCGGCTTATTATCGGCGCATAGGCACGTTCTTCTCTGAGTACAAACCGAAGAACAAGCACGGCATGTCGCAGCTGAAGTGGTGGCAAGCGGTCGCATGGGTGAGGTCGCTCTGGATTATGGGTGTCAAGGATTCGGCCCGGATACAGTATTGGCGTTTCATGGGTGCCACACTCTTTAAGCGTCCAGGTTCTTTCCCGTTGTCCATCACACTGGCGGTCTACGGCTACCATTTCCGGAGCGTGCTTCGCAGGCTTGAGCGAGGCGCCGCGGTTCAGTAGCTGATCGCTCTAGCCTGAGTCGTGTCGGTCCAATCTTGCCTGATGAGTATTAAACAGGAACAGGAACGAGGCGCGCTGGTTGTCAGCCGGGGTCAGGCCTCGTCAGCGTTCGCACTCTGACTGCGATCAGTGCTTAAGGTCGTACCCGGAGGTTGCTGGGTAGACTCTGCAGAGCAAGCCCCTCAAGTTCGTTGAGCCCATCTCGTGGTTATACGGCGGGTCGCTGTCAGTCAAAATGTTGAGATTCGAGTCTGCCCATCCGTACAGGTTTGCCGGCCCTTGCTCGGGGAACCACCAATCGTAGTCGGCTACGACAACTCTGGGGTCAATACCGTGGGTGATTGAGGCTTTCTGTCGTATCCTGCCACGTTTGGTCTCGATGAATACCCAGTCGCCTTCTTTGATGCCTGCCTTGCGTGCCGTATCGGCGTTGATGTTCACTATGGGTTCGGCGTGACTGTTGCGCAGGCTGGCTATTTGCCTTCCCCCTGAATGGCGGTAGGGGCCTGACTTTGCGCTGGTCAGGACTAATGGGTAGTCGGCAGCGAGGTCAGGAGCACTGAGAGGTGACTCGGGCGGCTCATGGTATTTCGGAAGCGCGTCGAATCCCCATTTTGCCAGATAGCTTGAATACAGTTCCACCTTCCCGGATGGCGTGTCAAAGTCGTTTGTCAGGTAGTCCTTGTAATATTTGGTGCCAGGGACCGCCCCTAACTTCTCGAGCTCCTGGAAGGTCAGGTTGGCGGGTTTGAGGATGATGTCTCCACATTGTTCTTCTGAATCCCAGAACTGTTCTCCGAATCCCAACTTCTTCGCCAGTTCCGCCAGCATCTCGTAGTCGGACCGGCATTCGCCGACCCGGGTCACCTGCTGTTGGACTAGAATGGCTGCGTCCGAATAGGGTGGTGAGACCACCGCGTCGAACTCGAGGTAGGTGGCCGCTGGCAATACAATATCGGCCATCGCCGCGGTCGGCGTCATGAATAGGTCGGCCACCACCAGAAAGTCCACCTTCTTGAGTGCATCGTAGGTCTCTTGGGAATTTGGCAGGCTAAGCAACGGGTTTGAGCCGTGAACGCTCAGTACGCGAATGGGGTAGGGTTTGTCGTTCAAGATCGCTTTGATGATTGCCTGAGGGAGGACTCTCTTTATGCTTGGCAGCGTCTGGTATTCGGTCCCCAGGCGGCGAGCCCAGCGGTCTTCAGGAACTTTGCTCATCGGTATCGGCTGTTCGTCAGCGAGGGGCGCCAGTGGCACATACCACAGTGATTCGCCTCCGGGAATTCCGAGATTGCCTGTTATTGCTCTGAGGATGGCGATGCCTCGCGCAGTCTGGAAGCTGTTTACTCCGTGATCGATGCCGTTGCCCCACTGTATGCAAGCGGGTTTCGAGGAGGCATACAGTCTCGCGATGTCTTTGATTCTTTCTGCAGGGACCCAGGTTATCCTTTCGACAATCTCTGGCGAGTATTCTTTGATGTGTTCCTTGAGCTGGTCGAATCCTGATGTCCAGGTGCTGACGAATTCGCCGTCGTACAGATCCTCACTGATGATCACGTTTATCATCGCCAGGGCCAAGGCAAGGTCTGAACCTGGCCTTGGCTGCACCCAGTAGTCGGCCCTAGACGCGAGATCTATCTCTCTTGGGTCGATAACAATCAACTTTGCGCCGTTTTCTCTGGCGAGGATCGCTCGCTTGTGAACGTGGTGCAAAGTCTCAGCCATGTTGTTGCCCCAAACGACGAGGCACTTCGGCGGGAATTCGTAGTCTGGAATGGCATAATACCCATAGGTGAACCTTGACGCCATAACCCTCGGTGAGAAGCAGACGTGCCCCATCCAACTAACATTGGGCGTGCCGAATCCATTAGCGAATCTCTTGGGATAGCTTGCTCCGGTTTTTGAGGCCCCAACAATAAATGAGACCGACTCAGCGCCGAACTCAGTCTTGGCCTTTGACATCTTCGCCGCGATCTTGTCAAGCGCCTCATCCCATGACAGCCGTTTCCATTCACCGCCACCCCTTCCCGCTACTCGTTCCATGGGATGCGTCAATCGATCCGGATGGTAGAGGTATTCCAGTGAGGCAAGTCCTTTGGAACAAAGCTCCCCTTTGCTGAGAGGGTTTGAGGGGTCTCCCTCGATGCCGGAGACCTTTTTGTCGTTCAGGTGAATTAGAACTCCGCATCCGATTTGACAGAGGTTGCACGTGCTCTTTACCACTCTATCCAGCTCTACACTCATCTAGAATCACCTCTATGGCTCGCTCTCGAGAATCAGTCTCAGCGCGGTGGGCGCCACTCTGGAAAGGTTAAGGCCCCAAGTCCTGCGCCAATGACCGGGCCTCAAGCGGCTTGATCGGAAAAACGCTCGATTGGCTCTTGCTTCGAAACCTATAGATTATCTACTACAATACCGATGATTTTACAAGGGAGAACGAGGGCCTCGGAATCGCAACACCATCGCGCAGTTGCGGACCTCGACCCCCAAAACGGTCAACGACGAACCACAAAACATCACGCTGATAGGGTTCAGCTACTGAAACGTGTTTGGCAGTGACCCAGGTGGGGATGGGCGGTTTTCGGGGTGATGTTACCGAGCCGCCTCGCTATGTGTACAATCGGCGTTGAGGATTGAATGGAGTAAGCATGCCTCGACCATGCGCCTTTGTCCTTGTTTGATCTGCTCCCAGCCGTTGACACACGGGTTCGACGCAGCATCACCTTGTTCTTGACTGACGACTGATTCTCGCAAGCCGGGATATTCTCACAAATCGCGAACAGGAGGCATTGAATGGAGCTAAAGCAGTATGAAGTCCCAGTAGAAAGACTTTGCTGGCAGTGTGATCACAAACAGTTCAAGTTCGCCTGCACGGCAGACCTGGCGCCCTTGAGAGAGTTTATCGGCCAGGAAAGAGCCATGAGGGCGGTTGACTTTGGCCTCAACATGAGGAACGGTGGATATAACATCTTTGTCTCGGGCATGGTGGGCACCGGCCGGACGTCAGTGGTCAAGTCATATATCGACCGGGCGGTGAAGGCCAGAGAAGCCAAGGGAGAGAAGTTCGCCTTGCAGGACTGGTGCTACGTCTACAATTTCAAAGACCCAGACAAGCCGCAGATTATTTCGTTCCCCAAAGGAAAAGCAAAGCGGTTCCAGAGCAGTGTGACCGACCTCCTTTCGAACACCAAGCAGGAGCTCGGAAGGACGTTCTCCAGCAACGAGTACAAGTCCGACAGGCAAAAGACGATCGACGAGGGACAAAATCAGCAGCAGAAAGTCTTCGATGAGATGGCAAGTGAGGCAAGGTCGCAAGGTTTCCTTCTTCAAATGACTCCTATGGGTCCTGCGCTCGTTCCGATGGTCGAAGGCCGTCCAATGGCCGAACAAGAGTATGTGGCACTAGATGATGGAACGAGGAAGAAGATCGAAGCGAAGCAATCCGAACTAAGAAGGAAACTGAGGGACAGCTTTGAGCAAGCCAGCAAAGTGCAGCAAGACATCGGAGAGAAACTCCTGAAGGCTGACAAAGATATTGGTGCCTACACCGTGGACCGGCTCTTCGAAGCGGTAGCCAAGGAATTTGGAGACGCGCCGAAGGCAGGCCAATACCTGGACGGTCTGAAGAGCTACGTGATGGAGAACATAGACGTCTTCAAAGGGGCTCAGGAGCAGCAGGTCAATCCGATCCTCGGAATTCCCATGAGCCAGATGATGATGGGTGGGCGCAATCCATACCTTCCGTTCGAAGTCAACGTGTTTGTCGACAACAGTTCCTCCAAATCCATTCCGGTAGTGGTGGAAAGCAATCCTATTTTCGGCAATATCTTCGGCAAGATCGAGCGGCGTTTCCTTTTTGGTGGCTATCTAAGCGACCATACCATGATAAAGCCTGGTGCCCTGAGCCAAGCCAATGGTGGGTATCTTCTGTTGAACGCGAACGATACCCTCATCAATCCGGGAGTCTGGCCTGCTTTGAAAAGAGCGGTCAGGAACAAAGAAGTCAGAATAGAAGACCCGTACGAACAGTTTGGGTTGATCGCCCCACAAGGGATGCGTCCCGAACCCATGCCTATAGACGTGAAGATTATTCTGATAGGCGACCCGTTGATTTACCAACTGCTGGCCGCCCAGGATGAGGACTTCTGGGAGATCTTCAAGGTCAAAGCCGATTTTGACTTCGAGATAGATAGGACCGAAGCGAACATGACCAACTATGCGGCCTTTCTGGCCGGATGCTGCGTCGACTGCGAATCGAAGCATTTCGATCCGTCAGGTGTCGCCAAGATCCTTGAATACTCCGCGAGGGCGGTGTCAGACCAGGAGAAGCTGTCGTCCAGATTCTCGGTTATCAAAGAGTGGGTTGAAGAAGCTGACTACTGGGCCAAACTGGACGGCGCCAAATACATAGAGGGCAAGCATGTTCAGAAAGCCATGGACGAGAAGTTCTTCCGGCACAATCTTCCCGACGAGAGGATCCGCGCCATGATTGATCAAGGTACGATCATGATCGACGTCGCAGGTTCGATCGTGGGCCAGGTGAACGGTCTCGTGGTGTACTCTCTGGGCGACGTTACTTTCGGGCGACCATCGCGGATTACCGCTAAGACTTTCCTTGGCCGCGGCGGTGTGATCAACATTGAACGCGAGTCGCAACTAAGCGGACCGATCCATAATAAGGGCGTGATGATCTTGAGCGGATACCTGGGCTGGAAATACGCACAGGACTATCCACTTTCCCTTTCAGCGAGTATCTGCTTTGAACAGTCCTATGAGGGCGTCGAAGGCGATAGCGCATCGTCTTCAGAGTTGTATAGTATCCTTTCCGCCATCTCGGGAGTTCCCCTGAAACAGAACATCGCGGTCACCGGATCGGTAAACCAAAAGGGAGAGGTTCAGCCGATCGGCGGAGTCAATCAAAAAATAGAGGGCTTCTTCAGAGTCTGCAAGGCAAAAGGGCTCACGGGAGACCAGGGAGTCATGGTGCCTTCGACGAACCTCAGGAATTTGATGCTCAAAGAGGAGGTCGTCGAGGCAGTCAAGAACGGAGAGTTCCATATCTACTCTGCCAAGACCATAGATGAGGGAATCGAAGTCTTGACCGGCGTCCCGGCCGGACAGCGCCAGGCTGACGGAACCTACCCTGAAGGCACTTTGAACTTTCGAGTACAGAAGAATCTGCAAGACATGGCGGCCAGACTGAAGGGGTTCTTCTCTTCTGAGAACACTGAGTCGGGCAAGGGTTCATCGCCCCCGCCAGGTCATTGAGGCCAGAGCCTGTCCGGGTGCCATTGGCACCCGGACAGGGTGTCATCAACTAGGAAGACCCGTCTGTAGCCTTATTGCGGGCGTTGACCGTCGCTGAGGCAGTGTTCCAGCCACTAGGCCGGGGGAGTGACGCTCGACCCGTATCTCGGGGCCAGCAGGCAATGCCCGAAGAAGAACGGTTTCTCGACCTTCTTTACATAAACCGGGCAGTGGGCGACCCCCTTGGGAATACAAACGATGGCTGCGGTCGTAATTGTGTGCTTCTCCCATTCATCTCCCAAGGCTATCTCCATCTCGCCGCCCAGGTTGGGAGCAATAGAAGGGTCACCGGGGATGAAGAATAGGAGTTCGTCGCAGTCGTGTTTGTGGGGTGGATCAGCCAGCACGTGAGGGGAAATTTGCCCCACGAAGTTGAAGTTGATATCGAAACCGCCAATGCCGGCCACCAATTCCTCACTGAGGTTAATTCCCTGCTCATCAATCTTCCTGACAGGTGGGCCCTTCCCTTTCGGGTCGGCGAAGATGTACTGTCCGTATTTTGATTTAGCCATTATCCTGTTTCTCCGTCACGCTGATTTGTAGCCACCCATTGTTCCTAGTGGCCCATCGAAATGGTGCAGAATAGGATCGGCCTCGTTACCTTCTTGAAGTCAATTGGACCGTGCGCAAGACCTTTCGGTATGCATACTATCGACGTGTGGTTTATGACGTGCTTTTCCGACTCTTTGCCGAGCGAAAGTTCCACCTCTCCCCCAAAGTTGAAAGAGTCGGTTGGATCATTACCAAGGAAGCAGAGGAATTGCTCAAAGTCGTGCGAATGAGTCTCCTGATCAAGGACAAGAGGACGAGAAACGTGATTCCATTCCATTCGGTGCTGTATCCCTGACCAGTCCCTGGCATTCTCGAATGAAACTGGTAGCGCTGGAAGACCCTTTGGGTTGGCTTTGGTCTGCCTCAGTATGTATTTGCCGTACCTTGTTTCAGCCAACGCTCGCCCTCCTTCGTCACGGAGCGCTTCCCTTCTTCCATCTCTCGCGTTCCTCCGCGACGGCACCAACCTATCCCATTGGGAGACGCTCTGTCAAGGCATACCACAGTCGGTGACGTATTGGACAGACTGCATTGGCTGGCGCCAATCGCCGGACGAGGCTGTCGCCTGAGTAATTGTGCTCAAGATGTCAGTTGACGGACGGAGGATCGAATGTCGACTATTTGGACGCGTGATTGGCGACTGGGAAGAAAGCACGGTCAGTACGTCATGGGTTGAACAAGGCTAAGCGTTTGATCTCGCTGCGCCGAATACAGTGGCGAAGCGCCGGACATCAAATCGCCTGGTCGAATTTTGCGAGCCTTTTCTCCAGAGCTTCCTGGCGTACTACGAGAGTGAGGTCACTTCGCGTTTTCTCGAGGACACCTCGCACCATGTCCGTGGTCCTGCGCAAGCCGCCTGTGATAGCGTCCGGGAAATCTATGGTCACCAGCACGCTGTAAATGTCGTCCATCGCGGCCAGGAGAGCATCTGCGCGAGTCAAATCACCACGTCTCATCCCATCCAGGAGATATCGACGAAGCTCGCCTACTGCCTCACCCAACCCATTCAAATACGCTGCCGAGTCGACTCCCAGGTCCCCAGGGCTCGGAATCTGCTCTCCCCTTACCAGGGCCAGAAGCAGACGGCCCTCGGAGTACTCCTTCTGAGAATCCCTCAGAAAACCGGTGTTCATTACCTCCGGGCTTCCCACGAGAGACTCCTCGGCCTCAACAAGCAGAGCCTTGGCTGACTTGAGCATTTCAACTGCTGCTTCAAATTCCTGCCTGTGCACTGACCTGATGGATTGACTGCAGAATCGAATTGCCTCGCGGCAGATGGGAAGAGCTTTCTCCCTGGCTGCGTCCTTTGCCGTCAGGCTCAATCTTATTTGCTCAGCAATGGTGTCCAAATTGTCGGTCAGTCGAGACATTTGTGGTCCTCTTCGTCTATTCTGAACTTTTCTCTGCCCTTACCCGGGACTATGCGGAGTCTGTGAGGAGCGACAGCATATTCTTCTCTATCGTGTACAGTCGAAAGCGTGTTTGCCTGAAGCTCTCGGTCTTGAGGGCCACCCCGCGAATTGGGATTTTCGCCATCTCCTCCAAGACCCTGAGGGATTCCTGAACGCGTCTGCTGTTTGCGACGAGGACAGAATACAGGTCCCTGGCCTCGCTTTGACTTGAGACTTCCGTGTCTTTTCCAACATCTGAATCCGCGTCACGCGAACGGATGAGATGAGTCTGCAACTCTCTCGTCGTTTCGACCAGTGCGTGCCTGATAGTTTTCAGCTCGGCGCTGATCGTCGGACTATTCAAGGAAAGGCGTGCGATGTCCTCCATGACGCGCATACCCTCCGCAGCGCGGTTCATGTTGGCATCAATTATCCTCAGAGACGAATCAGAAGCACCCAAGATTCAGTCCTTCAGCTCTTCAGGGAGTTCACCTTCTCTAGCAGCCGCGATCTCCTGCTCGAGTTCCGCTGGGACTTCCATTCCCATCTCCTTGAATCTCTTTTCGGTCCAGCGACCTATGTTGCGCGGGTCGTTGTAGAAGTCGGGGTTGGCTAGAGCGGCTGGTTCCCCCGATTCCTCGTGGATGTCCTTGACCGACTTGTGGTAAGCGAAAGTAGACATGATGCGGTCGACATTCGGCTCTCCACATTTGGGGCAAGCTGGCCTGGATTGGCCCGATATCTTCACCAGTTCGGAGAATCGCTTGCCGCATTTTGGACATCTGTATTCGTAGATTGGCATCGTCGCTCCAGGGCCTGAACCAGGTCGATTCACAAATAAGGACTTGCTATCGCATGCAATCTATTATCGCGTCCGCCATCTGCGAAGTCCCTACCGCAGTGGGATCATCGCGGTCGGCCTTGAGATCATAAGTCACAGACTTCCCCGTGGCTATCGTTTTCATTGCCGCGGCCTCAAGTCTGGTGGCGGCATCTGACTCGCCGATGTAGTTTAGCATCATTATCCCAGAAAGGATCGCTGCAAGTGGATTCACCTTATTCTGGCCGGCGTATCTTGGAGCACTGCCATGCGTAGGCTCAAACACCGCCAAGCCATCGCCGATGTTTGCCCCTGGTGCCACCCCCAGGCCCCCGACCAGGCCAGCACAAAGATCGGAGATTATGTCGCCGTACAGATTTGGGAGGACGAGAACGTCGAATTGATTCGGCCTTTGCACCAACTGGGCGCACATGTCGTCGATTATCCGATCCTCGAACTCAATTTCCGGATACGACCGGGCAACGTGTCTGGCTGTTTCGAGAAACAAGCCGTCGGTGAACTTGAGAATGTTGGCCTTGTGAACCGCTGTTACCTTTTTTCGTCCGTTGGTCCTTGCGTAGTCGAATGCGTACTTGACTATCCTACGACTGCCCTGCTCAGAGATGCTCTTGATCGCCAGCCCGGAGTCCTGAGGAACGTCTTCGCCCAGGCTGGCCTTAATGAAAGAGAGCAGCTTCTTCGTCGTTGCAGCGCCTTGCTCAAACTCAATTCCAGTATATAGGTCTTCGGTATTCTCTCTCACCACCACTATGTCCACGCCTTTATACGTGGCCTGAACCCCCTGGTAGTAACGGCATGGACGGAGGCAGGCGTAGAGATTCAGCGATTTCCTCAGAGCGACGTTCACGCTTCGGAAACCAGTGCCCACAGGTGTTGTTGTTGGACCCTTGATGGCGACCTTGTTCTTCCTTATCGATTCAAGCAATCGATCAGGAAGCAGGCTCCCCTCGGTCTTGAGGGCGGTTTCGCCAGCGTTTATCGTTTCCCAGGCGAAAGATACACCTGTTGCCTCAACGCAGCGTATCGCAGCTTGAATGACTTCAGGCCCGACGCCGTCGCCGGGGATGACAGTTACAGTATGTTTCAAAACTTGCCTCCGGACTTACGGTTCTCGGAATTGGCGAGTACCTTCGAGACAGAAAGGCATTGAGCCGTTGATTCTCTTGTCCGTAGTAGCGAAACAACCCAATGCGACGGGGTTGCCGCCTTTTTCATACGGCTATTTCCCCAGGATAAGGTCTTTGTGCCTCTGAATGTACGGGACGAGCCCGCCCTCGTTCAGGATTTTGAGCATGATGTCCGGCATAGGGTTGAAGGCTAGTTCGCTGCGATTAGTGACGTCTTTGATCTTACCATTGGCGAGGTCTATTTCGAGTCTATCGCCGTCATCGATTAGATCAGTATTGCAGACGAGAACTGGCACGCCGATATTTATCGCGTTACGGAAGAAGATGCGGGCGAAAGACTTGGCGAGGACTGCGCTGACTCCAGCCATCTTCATCACAATGGGGGCGTGCTCGCGGCTGGAGCCCAATCCGAAGTTGTTTCCTCCGACGACGAAATCACCTTGTTTCACCCTCTGAGCGAAAGTAGGGTCTGCGTCCTCGAGGACATGCTTCGCCAGTTCTGGCAAATTGCTGCGAAGTTGAAGGAATCGGCCCGGTATGATGAGGTCCGTTGAGATGTCATCGCCGAATTTGAAGACTCTTCCTGTAAGCATGCTTGCCTCGTGAAAAACAGTCTAGGCTTTGAGGAATTCTCTTGGGTCCGTGATCTCACCGGTAATGGCAGTTGCCGCTGCTGTCGCAGGGCTGCCGAGGTAGACATAGGCATTGGGGTTCCCCATTCTGCCTTTGAAATTCCGGTTCGCCGTGGATAGACAGGCCTCGCCGTCTCCTAGAACTCCCTGGTGAACTCCCAGGCATGCAGCGCAACCTGGGGGCACCACGGTCCCCCCAGCCTCCACCAACGTCGTCAAGTACCCGGCAGCGATTGCATCCAGATAGATTTTCTTTGATGCGGGGGCAATGACAAGTCTCGTCCTCGGTGCTCGCTTTCTGCCTCTAAGGATTTGGGCAGCCACGCGGAGGTCTTCGAGTCTCCCGTTCGTGCAGGTTCCGAGGAAAACCTGATCGATTCGCACCCCGCCAAGATCGCGGGCCAATGCCGTGTGGTCGACCGAATGCGGCTTCGAGACTGTCGGCTCGAGCGACGGACCGTCGATCTCGACAACGTGTTCGTAGACGGCGTCGGCATCGGGAGCCAACGGCTTGTACTTTTCGGGGCGGCCCTGGGTTTGCAGGTAGCCTCGGGTTATCTCGTCGGAAGGGAACAGGCCGACCTTTGCTCCAGCTTCAACGGCCATATTGGCGATGGTGAGCCGGTCGGACATGCCCATGCCGTCGATGGCCTCACCTCCGAATTCTAGAGACTTGTACGTCGCCCCATCGGCACCAATACGTCCTATTACGTGCAAGATGAGGTCTTTTCCGTAGACTCCCCTGTGCAAATGACCGGAAACGGCAATTCGAATCGTCTCAGGCACGCGAAACCATGTCTTGCCAAGAGCGATCGCGACTGCAATGTCGGTAGAACCCATTCCGGTGGCGAAGGCGCAGAGTGCACCTGCCATGACTGTGTGGGAGTCAGATCCGACTATCACTTGACCGGGGCTAGCCCAAGACTCAGCCACCAGTTGGTGGCAGACGCCTTCACCCACATCACTGAGCAACACGCCCTCTTTGTCCGCGAACGTCCTCAGGAACTGGTGATCATTCGAAAGCTCTCTGGCCGGGCTGGGGGCTGAATGATCGATGAACACCACAGTCCGTCGCGGGTCCTTCAGTGTCGGGACTCCCAATTCGGCCAACTGCCTCAGTGTCAACGGTCCAGTGCTGTCTTGTACGAACGCGAGGTCCACGCCCGCTACCACCAAGCTGCCGGCAATAGCGTCGGCTCCGGACTTGGAGGTTAAAATCTTCTCGGCCAGTGTTCTGCCCATCAGCCCAAATATACCAGATTGCCCGTGCAGGCGCATCAGGTCTCCGCGTTGAGGATTTGCCGTATGCAATGAGCGTGATGAACTCGAAACGGGGTTGAGTTTTTTCGACGACCATGATACGCGGTTTCTTTGACTCGCACCAGCACCATTGGTAGTATGGGCTGACATAATGCATTCACAGACTGACAGACTCGCTCTTTTCCCTTTCGGCTCTGCCGTCAACGAGCACGGCCGTCTCGTTTTGGGTGGTTGTGACGTCTTGGGTCTCTGTTCTCAGTTCGGTACCCCCCTATATGTCTACGATGAGACCACCATTCGGCGAATGATGCGTTTTCTCAAAGATGAGTTCGGTCGCAGGTACCCTGACGTCCGAGTGCTTTACGCATGCAAGGCTTTTTCCAACAAATCGCTTTTGAGAATGGTGGTGGAAGAGGGCCTTGGACTCGACGTTGTCTCGGGAGGGGAAATCGAGATAGCGCACTCGATCGGTTTTGCCATGGGAACAGTCTCATTTGCTGGCAACAACAAGAGCCGCAAGGAAATCGAACTAGCCTTGAAACTGGGTGTTGGGCGTGTTGTGGTAGACAACCTCGATGAGCTATTGATGCTGGACGCCGTTGCCGCTTCAAGAGGCGTGCGACAGAAAGTCCTTTTGCGAATCACCCCGGGAATCGATCCACACACTCATCGTTACGAGGCGACAGGGTTGATCGACAGCAAGTTCGGCTTTCCTCTCGCTTTGGGAGATGAGGCCGTCCGTGCGGCAATGTCGCTCGGTCATATTGATCCCGTCGGTCTCCATTTTCACGTTGGTTCACAACTGCTGCTGACCAGTCCTCACGAGGAGGCAATTGCAGTCGTCCTTTCTTTCGCCGCTCAGATGCGGCGGCTTTACGATTTCCAGGTTGAAGAGCTCAGTGTGGGAGGAGGGTACCCGGTACAATACACCCTTGACGGTCCTGTTCCCGGTCCTTCGGTATTCGCGGACTTCATCACGTCGAAGATAAAAAGCGAGTGTACATCCCTGGGGTTAGCCATGCCGCGGCTGGTCATCGAACCCGGGCGCAGCGTGGTGGCTCAGGCCGGTGTGGCGCTTTATGAGGTAGGCACGCGCAAGACTGTTCCTGGCGTCAGGACCTATGTCTCCGTTGACGGCGGAATGGCCGATAACATTGCGCCCGCTCTATATCAGCTAAAGATGGAGTGCGTGCTGGCGAACAGAATGGGCGACTTAAACGGCGGAGTCTTTACGATTTCGGGGAAGTTCTGCGAATCGGGAGACGTGCTGGTGCGCGATATTGCCCTGCCCGTTCCAGCGCCCGGCGATTTGCTGGCCATACCGTGCTCAGGAGCCTACAATATATCGCAATCATGCAATTACAATGCCTTCTGCAGGCCGGCAGTGATAATGGTCAAAGATGGCGAGCCGCGGCTAATCAGGCGGCGCGAGACTGTGGATGATCTTCTGGCTTGCGATGTGTAGGAATTGGCCGGTGCTGGGGCTTTAGACAGATATGTGGACTACCATAGGTCAGAAGCGGGCTCTTCTTCTGCTCGAGAACAGCATCAAGAACGATCGTGTCTCGCATGCCTACCTGTTCGTAGGTCCTGCTCATGTTGGCAAAATGACGCTGGCAAGGGATCTGGCAATGGCCCTCAATTGCCACAGCGACGAACGTCCCTGTGCCAGCTGCGGTTCCTGTCTGCGGATCGCCTCCGGGTCGCACGCGGACCTTCAGGTTCTTAGTCTTGGCAAGGGACTCGATGGGAAGGCGCAGACGGAGATCAGTATCGATGACGTGCGTCGGATCCAGCACTCGGCGAGTCTCCCCCCATTCGAGGGTGATTACAGGGTCTTCATCATAGACGGTGCTGAAGCTCTTTCGAGTGAGGCCGCTAATTGTCTTCTTAAGACGCTGGAAGAGCCCGTCGGGAAAACGGTGTTCATCCTGCTGACTGCCAATGAGGATACAGTGCTTTCCACCATATCCTCGCGGTGTCAGCGGGTTGAAGTAGTCCCCGCCAGTCCCTCTGAAATCGAGGGAGTCTTGTTGCACAGAGGAGAGCGCGATATCCAACGGGCCAAATTGCTGGCCCACCTGTCGCACGGCTGTTTGGGATGGGCTTTTTCCGCTTTGAACGACTCCTCTCTCGAAGCGCAAATGGACCGCGTAGACGAGATCGTGGCCGCGACTACCGGGGGGTTGTCTCATAGACTCGACTACGTCTCAACGCTCGCCACCGAATTCGCCCAGGCCAGGGACACAGTCTATGGTAAACTGGCATTGTGGGTGGAGTTTTGGCGAGACGTTCTGCTGGTGAAGGCAGGGACAAGAGACTTGGTAGCGAACGTCAACAGGCTGGACATTTTGATTCAGTTGGCCGCTAGCCTGGAAATATCAGAAATCAGGGCGAGCATAAAGGACATCGATGCGGCTGTGCAGAATTTGAGGCAGAATGCGAATGCCAGGCTCGCTTTGGAGGTGCTAGCGCTTCGGCTGCCGAGTCTTTAGGGTAAGTATATTGTTCGGGTTGGACGTCCCGTTTGATTCTGTGTCGCCATATCCTGTTTGAGCAACACAGCGGATTGAGAGCTTCAATATGATCGTCGGAATCAGATTTAAACGAGTAAGCAAGACGTACTATTTCGACCCAGTCGGTCTGGATCTGGCTGTTAAGGACTACGTCGTCGTTGAGACAGCGAGGGGTCTTGAGCTAGGGGAAGTCGTGATCCCTCCCAAGGAACTCCCCGCGGAACAAATCCCGGAGCCTCTTAAACCAGTGATTCGAAAGGCGGAGCCAGATGATTTCCTGAAGAGTACGGAGCTTAGGGCAAAGGAAAAAGAGGCTCTGGTCGAAGGTGCCAAACTCGTTGGCAAACTCAACTTGCCGATGAAACTGATATCGGCGGACTACAATCTCGACGGTAGCAGGGTCACAGTCTATTTCAGTTCCGAGGAGAGGGTGGACTTTCGTGAGCTGGTTCGAGAAATGGCCGGACGGCTGCGCACACGGGTGGAGCTTCGTCAGGTCGGGCCACGGGACGAGGCTAAGTTGATAGGTGGATTTGGCAGGTGCGGTCGACAACTTTGTTGCGGCTCGTTCCTCAGCGAGCTTGCTCCTGTTTCTATGAAAATGGCCAAAGACCAGGGCCTTCCGTTGAACCCAATGAAGATCTCGGGGTGTTGCGGTCGGCTAATGTGCTGTCTTGGTTACGAATGTGAGCAGTACCGCGAAATGCGGAAGAACCTGCCCAAAGAGGGGCAGCGCGTGGTGACACCGACAGGGGCCGGGCGTGTCGTGGGAGTCAACCCGCTGCAGGACTCTGTAACGGTTCAGCTTGACGAAAGCCATGCATACGTCGACGCTCTGTCTTCGGAGGTGAAGCTGGAGGCACGCAGCCAACTGGATGGCAACAGCCAGCCGACGGAAAACAGCCCTGATCGAAGCGATGCGGCGGGACTCAAGGCGGAACGCCAAGATGCAGCATCTGTGGAGCCCGCTCCTGATACCCCCGATTCGGAAAGCTAGAGACCGCGGGCTGAAGGGAGCAGTCCTCCATGACCAGATCTCGGGTTCCTTCCTTTCGAGAAGAGGAACAGCTCCGCCGACAAGGCTACAGACTGATCGCAGGCGTGGACGAGGTCGGCCGAGGCGCACTCGCCGGACCAGTAATGGCGGCGGCTGTTGTGTTGCCTGAGAAGTTGAGGGCCAAATGGAGAGTTGAGGTTCGGGACAGCAAGCTACTCTCTCCCGATCAACGAGAATCGTTATTCGAGCCAATTTGCCGGGCGTCCATCGCTTATGGAGTCGGGTCTGTGGACTCATGGACCATTGAGGCTTTGGGTATCGGACGAGCCAGTCAGATTGCCATGGCCCAGGCAGTCGCCCAGCTCTCGCCCGCAGCCGACGCCGTTTTGATAGACTACTTCACCGTACCTGATATCAAGCCTTCCTCAGAAAGGGGTTGAAGACGGCGACACGCTCTGCTTTTCTATTGCCTGCGCATCCATAGTTGCCAAGGTCACTCGTGATCGGATCATGAGCAAGTTTGATGAGCGATACCCCGGCTATTCATTCTCGAGGCATAAGGGATACAGCACAGAGAAGCACCTGACGTGTCTGAAGAATCTTGGGCCTTGCCCTATCCACCGGTCCAATTTCCAGCCTGTGGCTGATTCTGCGATTCGGGTGGTGCCGGAAGGCGACGCTCCTGAATGAAGCGCAGGGATACCGGTGCCCTCGGGGAAAGGCTCGCTGCTGATTTTCTCAAGAAGAAAGGGTTTCGAATCGTTGAAACCAATTTCCGATGCAGAGAGGGGGAGATCGACATCGTTGCCAGACAGAAGGACTATCTGGTGTTTGTCGAGGTCCGCACGAAGACGAGCGATGCGTTTGGTCTCCCTGAAGAATCGATAACTGCGGCCAAACAGTCGAGGATGAGACGGGCCGCAAGCAGATATCGCCTCAACCACGCCAAACTCCCCGATCTCTGGCGCATCGATTTTGTGGCGATTGAAATGGACAGGTTCGGGAAGGCGGTTCGCATCGAATTGATCGAGAACGCCGTCGGCGATATCTAGGCACGTGATTTCCCGGTCCGGCTAGACGTGAACCTTTCGCTCCTGGATTGGCTATATCTTAATGACAGAGCCAAAGCGATGGGCATGTCAAGGAGGACTGGAGATGAAAGCTTATTTGGTCCGAAGGTTGTTGTTGATAGTCCCGACGCTGCTCCTGGTCTCAATCGCGGTTTTTATGACGGTGAGGTTCATTCCGGGGTCGACAATCGATCTCATGATTGCCGAGATGATGGGATCAGGAGGCTCCAGCGCTGATCCAAAGGCCATGGAAGCCATGCTTCGTCATGAGCTCGGTCTCGACCAGCCGCTGCAAGTCCAGTACCTGCGCTGGCTCGGGGTGATGAAGCAGGACGATGGGAGGGTGCACGGAGTGCTCGAGGGAGACCTTGGTCATTCGCTTTGGCAGTAGAGCCTGATGCACTGTTGAGGCCGAAGAGCAGTATTCTCTTCGGCCTCTGATTGACTTGACGCGGCGGGCCAGAGTGCTATAATCCAACGTTGGTTTAGCCGAGCGCTGTCATTCGCCTGTCACATTCTGCAGATTCACTTAACAACGCCCTGTGACTGAGGCGCGTCTGAAGCGCTCGCCATCGACTTTAGGGAGGTGAAAGCAAGCAAGCCAGCAAGAGCAAGAAGTTCGATTCCCTTTCCTGGTCTCGCGGATTGCGGGCCAACGGCCAGTCGAGGGTCAATACGATAATGGACAAGCGGACGAGTTGATGTGCGAGATAGTTGTTTTGAAGATTTGGAGGATTTTCGTTGAGACGTACCAAGATGATTTGGATTGTGTCCCTCGTCCTGCTGGCGGCCGTCTCCCTGGCAGCTTGCGGCCCGGCCGCAACCACTACAACCAGCAACACCACGACCCCTGCAACTACGCAGCCTAGGACCACTGCGCCCACGACTGCCCCAGTGGCGACCACCACGGTAGCCCCTTCGGTCGAAACTCCGAAGTACGGCGGTGAGATCGTCATCGGCAGTGCGTACAACATAATTGACTTCGACGCCGTGTACGGCTTCGAGGGCAACCCCGGTCCCCTTCCGATGCACCTCACCAATGAGGAATTGTGGATAGGTGACTGGGCACTTGGTCCAGCCGGAGCCGGGACCACCTTCTGGGCGGCAGACCGCCCACAGTTCAAGACTGGCGCAATCGCCGAGAGCTGGGATTTCTCTCAGGCAAGCCAGGGTACCCTTATATTCCATATCAGACACGGCATCCGTTTTGCCCAAAACCCTAACAGCGAGGCTGCCAAGCTGGTAGGCGGACGCGAACTCGTCGCCGACGATGTGGTCTACTCGCTTATGGAGCAGGCCACCAACGCCAGGTCGTTTTTCTACGGGGACGCGCCGTACTTCAGGAATGGGCAGATCACCGCTCCTGACAAGTACACCGTCTCCGTCAAGGTAGATCCTCAAAGCGTCGTAGCCGCGATCACCCGTCTGACGGACTTCCTTCGCGTCATCCCTTCTGAAGTGCCCAAGAAGTACGGTGATATGCGGGACTGGAGAAATAACGTCGGCTCCGGGCCGTTCATCTTGACGGACTTTGTCGACAGCAGCTCGTTGAGCTTTGTGAAGAACCAGAACTACTGGATGAAGGACCCCGTCGGCCCAGGCAAGGGCAACCAATTGCCTTATGCCGCTTCAGTCAAGGTCCTCATGATCCCAGAGCAATCCACGCGCGAGGCCGCGATGAGATCAGGGAAGATCGACGTTATCAGCGGCCTTACTTTCGAGGCCGGGCCCGCTCTTCTCAGACAGAATGCCCAGTTCCAATACCGCAAAGCGGGTAAGAATGGTTCCCCTGGGGACACCGCGTTTCGCGTTGACAAGGCGCCTTTCAACGACATCAGGGTCAGAAGAGCACTCATGATGTCTCTCGACTTCAATGCCATCAATAAGAATCTCTTTGGTGACGATGCCCGTACGCTCACCTGGCCCATCGGGTACTATGACGAATACAAGGATGCTTATCTTGGGCTTGATGATCCAGCAATGCCGGCATCGGTCAAAGAGCTTTACTCTTACAATCCGGACAAGGCCAAGCAACTGCTCTCCGAAGCCGGATTCCCCAACGGCTTCAAGTCAACCGTGCTCATTCGACAGGACAATACCATCATCGATTATTATTCGATGCTTCAGGCAATGTGGGCCAAGATCGGCGTCGACGTTAAGCTGGACATCAAAGAATATGCCGTCTACATGTCGATGTTGAGAGGCCGAGCCTACGACCAGATAGAGTACGGCACCTATTCACCTATCGCCAACCTCTATTCCTGCACCGCTTACTCCGGGGAAACCCAGACCAATAGCAGCTACGTTCCCACTGACCCTGTGGTCGAAAAGGCCAAGGCGCAGATGCAAGCGTTAGCCGTGACTGACCCGGGCCAGGCCGACAAGATTCACAAGGAACTCATGAAGTACGTTCTTGATCAGGCATGGGCAATCCCCTACCCCGCCGCGGCGACATACGTTATCTGGTGGCCGTGGCTGAAGAACTACTACGGCGTAACGTCCGTGGGTTATATCAACGAACCCAACTGGGCCCAATTCGCCTGGGTCGACCAGACCCTCAAGAAGAACCTTGTAGGTAGATAGAACAACTGAACTCAACAGAATAAATGTAACAACAGCGGGTGGCCGAACCGCCACCTGCTGTTGTTTGTTCGACGGTGAATGATCTCGAATTGTTTGACACAGACTCCAGGGCTGTGGTAAACATGACACGAGGTTGAGGTAGATAGAGAGATGCTAGCTTACACGATTCGCCGCTTGCTGCTCATCATTCCGACGATGATCCTGGTGACGATGATAGTCTTCCTCTCAGTTCGCTTCATACCCGGCAGCGTCGTCGACATGATGGTTTCCCAGATGAGCAGCCAGGGTGGAGTGTCAAAACTCACTGTTGATACGCTTAGAAAGAACATGGGGCTTGACGTGCCTCTCTATCTTCAGTATGTGCGTTGGCTTGGAGTCGCTCCCCAGGAGACAGGCGGGTTTCACGGCCTCATCGAAGGAGACCTAGGCAAGTCCCTGTGGAAGCAGCAGGACGTGACCTCCCTGATCGCAGAGAGACTGCCGGTCACGTTCGAGCTGGGGGTCATCGCCATCATCACGGCTCTTCTCTCTTCAATCCCTTTGGGCATATACTCCGCCATCCGGCAGGATACGTGGGGTGACTACGTTGGACGGACTCTGTCGATACTATTTATTTCAGTGCCCGCCTTCTGGCTGGGGACAATGGTGATGGTATACCCCTCCATCTGGTGGGGTTGGGCTCCGTCTCTGGTCTATATTCCATTCCTCCAGAATCCTGTGCAAAACCTGGTCCAGTTCCTTATTCCCGGCTTCATCATGGGTTTGATCATGGGCGGCACGCTCATGAGAATGACTCGTACCATGATGCTGGAAGTGCTCAGACAGGACTACATTAGAACTGCCTGGGCAAAGGGGCTTACCGAAAGGACGGTCATCTTCAGGCATGCCTTGAAGAATGCGTTTATTCCGGTTATTACGGTTGTCGGAGTGATGATTCCACTGGTGATTGGCGGCAGCGTAGTGATAGAGCAGATCTTCCAACTGCCGGGCGTCGGCCTGCTCGACTTTACTGCTCTGGGCCAGCGCGACTATCCGATAATCTCAGGCGTGAACGTGGCCATTGCCGTAGTTGTGTTGCTGACCAATCTGGTGACAGACCTGGCCTACGCGTGGTTGGATCCGAGGATCAAGTACAGCTAGGAGATCCTGAGAGTGAGCACTGTTCCCGTTCTTCAGCCCATGGAAGCGACCCCCAAAAAGGGCCGGGGCATGTTCTCCGACTTGGTGGTGCGCCTCATCAGGGAGAAACCACTTGGTCTGGCCGGGGCCGTCATTGTTCTTATCCTCTTTTTCACGGGAATCTTTGCCAACTTGCTTGCTCCCCACGGCTATAACGACGTAAATTTCCTGCTGCGCCTGAGCGCTCCTGGGCAAGGCTATTTTCTCGGGGGAGATAACCTGGGGCGTGATCTGCTGAGCCGGATCATTTACGGGGCCCGGATATCCATGATCGTTGGCCTTGCCGGCGCTTCGCTTCATGTCATTGTGGAGACCCTCATAGGAGGGATATCCGGTTTCACCGGCGGAAAGTATGACGTCGTGGTACAGAGATTCGTCGACACTATTCAATGCTTTCCCTCTCTGATCCTCTACCTGACGGTCATGTCAGTCGTCGGTCAGGGACTGGTGCCAGTCATTCTGGTGCTGGGAATATCGAGCGGTTTCTACGGCGCTCGAACGGTGAGAGGCGCTGTTATAGGCATCAAAGAGAATGTCTATCTTGAGGCGGCAAAGGCGATAGGCGCTTCGAGGGCGCGCATTATGATCAAGCACGTGCTGCCAAACGTTACCGCCGTCCTCATTATCGAGTTCACGCTGGCGGTCGGGCGCATGATAATTTCTGAGGCGATGCTTAGCTTCCTCGGATTCGGCATACCTCCGCCGCAGCCAAGTTGGGGTGGTATGCTTAGTGGTCCTGGCCGCGATTACATGCTTCAAGCACCATGGATGGCGCTCTGGCCCGGGCTTGCTCTGGCAATCGCAGTCTACGGCATCAACATGCTGGGTGATGCGGTGAGGGACCTGTGGGACCCCAGGTTGAGGGGTGGACTGGGGAGATACGGCCGGACGGACGTGAAGAAAGGCAAAGTCGAGCCAGCCACGGCCTAAGGGTTCGGAGAGGCAATCGGTACTTCGAAGCGGTCGCAAACAAGCGACCGCTTCTTTGTTGAACGGGAACAATCCCATTTTGGGCAACTAGACGTGCACTTTATCCGTCTCGTGGGAGCTCCGGGAATTACAGCTCAAACCAGCGCGGCCCATAGCCCTCCTCAAACAGGTGTTGGCGTCTGTGATTCTTTGGACCGCCTTTGAAGTGATACCGGTCCGAACAGCTATTATCTCACCACTGAATGGCGGAACCCGTTTAAAAAGAGAGGGTCGTCGCTGCTCTTTACGCGGCTGAGCCGGCGAGAGGATCCAGAGGGAGTTGAATGTGGGACCAGATTCTCCGCATAGGGACTCGTGTATCTCGGCCAACTGGCACAGTAGCTTCGAAGCGATGAAAATCGGGTTCCTGACGCTAGCGTGCGATCCGCGCATATGGCGCTTCCGAGTTGCGGGAATCATCATGAGACAGCGCTCTTGTGTACCAGGGCTCTCCATGAATCGAGGGGAGATTCGATTTATCCGCAACCCCCGTCATTCTGTGGAGAATAGAGGTTGAGCGTTCGACCGGTTGATGCGTGGTGAAAAGGTGAACCCTTGACAAGACTGTGCAACAAAAGGGGGGAGGCCCGATCGGGCCTCCCCCCTTCAGATCAGGACTTGATTGTGTCTACTGCGTTGTTGAGAATCCCATGGTCTTCTTCAAGTTCGTATCGATGAAGATACTCTTTTGCCACTGCCAGGCGCCTGCCCAGCCAGTCCAGGCAACGCCATCATAGTTGCCTATCCACGGCCACCAGACAACGTTCTGATAGGGTGTAGGCATGAAGATACCCCAGGCTGTCTGGAGTTCTTTCACGCCCTCTTCCTTCATCGTCTTGAAGTAGTTATCAGGATTGGTAATCATATCCTTGGCGATTACAGTTCCCACCTGCGTGTAGTAGGGGTCGTTGATATGACCCTTGTTCGTGCTCACGCCGGGTTTGGTGGTGAGCTGCTCGTTCGGAGCCCAATAGCCACCGCCACCACCGTACCACATTCCATCATAATTGTTGGAGGTGTTTTGAGAGTTGTATGTGGAGTTATCCAGCACCTTGATGTCCAGAGTAACGCCGATTTTGGCGAGGTTACTTGCTATCGCCGAGACTTCGTCGGGATTCGGTGAGAGCGAAGTGCAGGTAGCCTGTACCTTGAAACCATTGGGATAACCGGCGTCGCTCAGGAGTTGCTTCGCCTTGGTGACGTCATAGGTGTAAAGCATTTGAACGTCAGCAGGCATCTGATTGAGGGGAGTGTAGTACTTCGCCCAGTCCACATCTGGGGGATACGGAAAGCCCATCAGAGTGCCGTCGCCCTTCAAATAGTTGCTGAGCCAGGACTGCTTGTCGACGGCCATATTGAGAGCTTGCCGTACTCTGATATCAGTGAACGGTGCCTGGTCGGTTCTCATGGCGAGGATAGGCGTGCTGGCTATTCTTTTCTTCGCCAGCAGGCCCTTGGCCTGACCGGACAACGTGGTGTACTCGTCGTGCGTTAGACCGCCGAAAGTCGGAACGTAGTAGTCGATCTTGCCGGTGCGAAGGGCGGTCAGGCGCACAGAACTGTCAGTGATGATCAGGATTTGCAGCTTGTCCGCGTACGGCCACTTGTAGTTCTTCCCGGGGTATAGAGGATCGGTTTCCCAGTAGTCAGGGTTCTTGCTGTAGGTGATCTGGCTTCCGGAGACATAGTCCGACATGATCCAGGCGCTGGAGCCGATAATATCCTTCCACGATTTGATGCCGGTGCTCTGCGTCCAGATTTCAGGGGGATTGGTGTACATGTTGGCGCCCATCTCGAGGAGTTGGATGGTGTCGTTAGGGGGCAGCTTGACCGTAACTGTGTTGGCGTCGGTCGCTGTGACGGATATGGGCCGCCTCGGATCTCCCGGCAGAATCTTGTCAGTCACTTTGTCAGGCGTGGTTGGGGGGTATGTAACGGTCTGCCACGCGCCTGGCCAGTTGTACTGATACGAGATGTTCCATGCAACGTCCTGAGCAGTAACTTTCCGCCCGTTGACGATGCTGTTGGCTGCGGCGTTTGGATTCTTATAGAAAGTTGCATTCGGGTTGATGTGGTAGACAATGGTCTGCGGGTCAGGCATATCCCAGCTGGATGCCAGTTCGCCTGTCATCAGACTGATGTCGCAGAGATAACCTATCTGCCAACTCGTCTGGCCGGTACCCTGCGGGCCCTTGGTCCAGTCTCCCTGGATCAGCTTGCTCGCGGTATAGGGCATGTGTCCGACGAAGATGGTGGATGTCGTGGTGGGGTCCCAGGAGTTGATGTCGCCAGTGGTTGCTGTTGTCAAAGTGCCGCCGAAGATTGGCGTCGCGGCCTTACCGGTAACGGTGCCCGGAGCCGCCGTGCCGCTGGCCGGGGGGTTAGACGAGGTGGCCGGCGAACTCGTTGTCGTGCCTCCACCGCACGATGAGAGAACCAAAGCGGATGCCAAAAGGGAGAGCGCTGGAATCCAGAATACTTTATTCCTCAAATCCTACCTCCTTGTAATGATTGCCAGTTGAAGTGTTGTTCATGTCATAACGGCCCTCCGATTCACGGGATATCGTCAGGTGCGCATGAAACGCTTGTATTATAGCACTGCAGGGTCAGCCTGTGGTAGGCGACAGGATAGGACTCTGGTTGCGGTTCTCTCAGAGAGAACAGAACGGTTAGAGTAAAAGGTTGATTTGATCGCGCATGGTCTGGGCTGCCCTTCGGGCGGCCACAGCAAAATCCTTGCCGTGTGAGGCGTAAAGGATTTGCCTCGACGAATTGATAACGGTCCGCTCTCGCTTTGAGTCCAGCCCGTGTCTCACTGTAAACTCCAGGTCCCCCCCCTGGGCCCCGATGCCAGGTATAAGGAGAGGCATGTCAAGATACCGCTCCCTGATAATTTTGAGCTCGTTGGGGAAGGTGGCTCCAACAACCAATCCGACATTCCCGTACCGGTTCCAGACGTTCGCCCTGTCGGCCACCACTTCGAACAGCTGCTTCGGCCCGTCGTCTGAAACGACAGTCAGGGACTGAAAGTCTGCGGCCCCCGCGTTAGAAGTTCTGCAGAGAACGAGGACGCCTTTATCCCGATAGTCGAGAAATGGCTGGACGGCGTCGAGTCCCAGGTATGGATTGACTGTGCAGGCGTCAAACCCGTAGTAATCAAATATGGCGCTGGCGTAGGCCTTCGCGGTGTTTCCGACGTCTCCCCGCTTTGCGTCGGCGATTACCGGTAGCATTTGCGGTATGCTCTTGATAGTCTGCTCCAGCACTTGCATGCCTTCAGGCCCGGAGGCTTCGTAGAAGGCCAAGTTAGGCTTGTACGCGGCAAGCGAATTCGGCGGTGGCTTCTATGATGGCTTTGTTGAAGTCCAAAACCTTGACACCTGGTGGCATCATGGTGGGGTCGGGGTCGAGACCAATGCAGACGAGACTGCGGTTCTTGTGCACTGCCAACGCCAATTTCTCCAGGTAGGTCATGCGCCTCCTCGATCTCAGTCTTTGTCTGACGATATTACCAGCGGCCTCTATCAGGGTCAACCGGGAAAGGTTTGACACTCACGAATTGTGCCTCATATATTGAAACTAAGACCAGGGGGTAATTATGACAGGCAAAGTGTACATAGTCGATGTTACAAACCGTGATGGGGTGCAAACCGCCAAGCTGGGTCTCTCGAAGCTGGCCAAGACAATGTTGAACATTTATCTATGCCAGATGGGAGTCTACCAGAGTGAGTTCGGCTTTCCGACCACCAGGCACGAGTCCAACTACCTTCGGGCAAATATCAAGTTGCAGGGTATGGGAGTGCTGGATTCGATAAGACTTGGGGGGTGGTTGAGGGCGATGTCCGAAGATGTGGAGAGGGCATTCGAACTGGTGCCATCTCTGAGCGACGTCAACTTGTCGATATCCACCTCGAAGCAGATGATATTCGGGAAGTTTCGCGGCATAACCAGCGAACAAGCGGTGATTGACACTGCGGTCCGTGCGTTGGACACTGCCCGGAGACTGGGTGCGCGAACCATCGGCATAAACGCAGAGGATGCCTCGAGAACTGAGCTCGATTTCCTCATCAGATTTGGAACGGCAGCGAAGGAACATAGCGCAGATCGCTTCCGCTACTGCGATACCCTTGGCTATGACAACCCTTTCACCATTTACAATGCCTGCAAGTCGTTGGCCCAGAAACTCGAGATGCCCATTGAACTTCACTGCCATGGCGACCTGGGCATGGCGGTAGCAAATTCTGTTGCCGGTGCCATGGGGGCTATGGATGGGGGTCAGGACGCGTATATCAATACCACGGTCAACGGCATCGGAGAGCGGGCGGGCAACGCAGATCTTCTCGCAGTGGTGCTGGCGCTCAAGAAATCCAAGGGTCTAGCCGAAAAGTACGAATTCGGAAAGGACATTCGGCTTGATGCAGCCTGGAAGATCTGCAATTATGCCAGCTACGCCTTTAAGGTTCCTATCGCGATAAATCAGCCTGGAGTCGGTGCAAATGCGTTCGCCCATGCTTCGGGCATTCATGCCGATGGAGTGCTCAAAGACCCGCAAAACTATGAACTCTATGATTTCAAGGAACTAGGCCGAGGAGACGCCGAAATGGTCGAGACGGGAAGGGAGATATGCTCCGGAGAGTACAGCGGAATCTCCGGGGTTTCGCCACATAATGGGAAAGTTGGAAGTGGACCTTTCGAACCGTTCGAACGCTGAAGATATTCTTGAGCTTGTACGCTACGCAAACGTTGAAGCCCAAAAGCCTCTGGTCGAGGAAGAGTTGCTGTTTATCGCCAAGTACCCGGAGATCGCCAAAGAATTGCTCACTATGACTCCTTTGGCCTGAGAACGAGTTGAAGGACAGATGATCTTAGTAAGAAGGGCGGCCTCAGCGGCCGCCCTTCTTCTGCCAGATTGGGAACTCAGGGCCGGCTCAGTTTGCCCGGACGGACTTTTTTCGTGTGAGATGCCACCAGCGCGGCATCGGATCCAAACTTGGAGGGCCACCAATTCCTTCGACCCAGTAATGTCGCGATCGCCGGAACGAGGAGGCTTCTGACGACGAAAGTATCGATCAGGATGCCAAGACCCACCGCAGTGCCGACCTGGACCATTATTCTCAAAGGCGAAAAGATAAGTCCCGCAAAAGTGCCTGCCAGGATCAATCCGCATGCCGTGATAACCGATCCCGTTGCCCCTGCCGCGATCTGTGTCGCCTGGCGTGTGGGCTGAGTCTCGGACTCCTCACGTACCCTCGACATCAAGAAGATGTTGTAGTCGGCACCGAGAGCGACCAACAACACAAAAACGATGATTGGAACGATGAAGCTAACTCCGTCCAGCCCCTGCAGGTCCTGAAATATCCAGGTAACAAGACCCAGGGTGGTGGCATAGCTGAGAAGAACGGTGGCCATGAGGTAGAGCGGTGCCACCAGGCTGCGGAGCAGTAATACGAATACGACGAACACGCCGAATAGCACTACCAGCTGAATCTTGGAGAAATCAGCCCCGAGCAGACTTCGCATGTCTGACAAACTAGCTGTGGAACCTGCAATTGCGCCTGCATAGCCGCTCATTTGGGGTGCCTTCAGGTCGGTGTCAATTTGGCTTCTCATGTTATCGACAGCGGTGATCGCTTCATTTGACTGAGGCGATGAGGCCAGGATGACGTACATCCTCGCTGCCTGGCTGTCCTTGCTTATGAACAGTTGCACTATCTTTGAGATCTGTGGATCTGCAGCTAAAGAGGATGGCATGAAAGGGGGATCTCCGTTTGTCTTGAACGATGCTGTCAGCGCTGTCGCGTTTTTCCCTATCGTCAAAATGTCTTGCTGCAAAATTGCCGAGGCCTGAGACGCCTGGCCGGCTGACAGCGTTCCGGAGGCCAGCATCCGAGCCTGCAACTGGGCATCTTTGGTCACCTGAACGATGCTAGTGTAGGCAGCCTCTTTTTGCACCCACGGGAACCCGGTGCCAAGCTCGTCCAGGTAGCTTTCGACATTGGAGAGGGCTTGCATCATGGCCGTTACGTTTGACGTCCGCGCCCCGGTTGAACCGGAGAGGCTTGATGCCAGTCCCGCCAGTTGTCCAGAGACGGTAAATTGCGGTGGCACTGCAGACGTCCCGTCGGGTTGCACCAGGCTCTGGACCTGGGCCACGCCTTTCGTGGACCTTAGGTCGTTGCCGAGTTTGACCATATTGGACAAAGCCGCGGGACTAGTGGCGTTAACGCCGACCGGAGTCACCACAATAGCCGTGAGAGGGTCCATCTCGCCGACATTGAAGTGTTGTTGAAGCACCCTGAAGCCACGGGTGGAGTCGGATTTCTGAGGTAGCTCCGCGAGTTGATCGTAGGATCGATTCAGTTGCGGTAACGCCACGATAGGAATTGCCATCACGATGATCACGATGGGGACAACAATAGCGGGGTGTCCCGTGGTTATTTTGGCGATTTTCGCCCAGAATCCGGTGCGTCCATCCGTTGCCGCCCGGCTGGCGCGGGAATGGGCTGGCCAAAAGATCCTTGATCCGAGCAAGGAGGTGACGGCCGGTGTCAAGGTGAGTGCAGCGATCAACGTGACGAGGATCGAAAAAGCCATCACCGGACCCATGGTCCGAAGTAGTCCGAAACGAGCCACTGCCATGCCGGACAGGCCAATGATCACAGCGAATGCGCTGGCTGTAATAACGGCGCTGATTCTTGCGACTGTGGCCCTGGTCGCCTGGGCGAACGTTTCATTTCTTCTCAACTCCTCGCGGAAGCGGGAGATCATAAACAGGCAATAGTCAGTCCCAGCCCCGAAGACGAGTACTATGAGGAATACGTCTATCTGCGACCAGATAGAAATGCCCGCCTGGGCAGCCAAGCCAAGTAGTCCTCGGGACACGAGATAAGCCATGCCGATGGTGAATAGTGGAACGAGACTGGCTATAGGAGAGCGATAAATAATGAGGAGCAGGACCACTACCAGGGCTACGGTTATCACCGTAGTCACATCAATGCTGCTCCTTAAAGAACCGGAAAGGTCGCTGAAGATCCCTGCCGAGCCAGAGACGTAGACTTCCAGTCCAGAGGGAGCGCCTTCCAGATAATGCCGGATGTCTTCCACGCTTGTTGATGACTTCGAGTCCTCGACTCCCGAACTCAGGGAGACGTTCATCAACATGGTGGTCTTGTCCGGACTCACAAGCCTCGACGATATCTCCGGGCTATTGTAGATGGAGGTGACGCCTGTAATGCGGACCTTGTTTTCGTCTGAAAGAAGCCACGACTGCACCTGTTGTGCAAACGCCTGGTCCTCGTCGCTGAGACCATTTGCATCGTAGAAGACGAGAGTGCCTGAGGATCCCCCGCTCGTGCCCGGAAAGTACCTCGAAACGAGGTCGTTTGCTTTCTGAGATGGGCTGCTTGAGGGCAAGAAATGGGTCTGGTCCAGTTTGCCGCTCTTGCTTAGAGATGGCGCAAACAGAAACATTCCTGCTGCGGCGAGGACCCAGAACAGTACGATGCCAATGCGATACTTAATGACGAAGCCACCGAGTTTATCGAACAACTTCTTCTTCCTGGGTGCTCGTGTCGTGGGGCACCTGGCTCTCTGGTTCGAGCGCTCTGGTTACCTGGCCCGCTTTCAGCAATATCTCAAGCGCGTTCTCTACTACCTTCAATTCGTCGATGGACAGCGCTGAAAGCATTTGCCTCGTTCGCTGACGCGCCTTCTCCCACATTTGGTTCAGCATCTGTTCCCCGTGTTCGGAAAGTTTGCAGCAAACGGCTCTCCTGTCCAGAGGGTCATTGACCCGAATAACAACGCCTTTCCTAACCAGCCTGTCTACCGTAACTGTCATAGTGGGTAAGCTCACCGCCAAGAGCCTTGGCCAGAACCCCTGACCGCACCGTGCCGCGCAAAAAGAGCACGAACATTACCTTCAACTGGGCCGCCGTGACGTCAGCGAGTATCGTATCCCTGGGTGTCAAAGGCAGAAGCTCTCGCGTTACCTTGTCCGCAAAGCGCAGTGTTCTCTCAATGGCTTGTGTTCTCAGATCTGTCGATTCACTAACTCCCATTCCGCTCCTCGTTCCTGTTTCATATTTAGCTAGCAACTAATCAAGTGTATGATAGAGGCTACCGCATTAGATGTCAAATGCTTACTGTGGCGACTGACGCGTGCATTGCTTGTTGCGACCGCCAACGACGAGGTGTCGCGGGCGATCTCTCGGCATTACCTTCTCAGCGTTTCCACCAGGGCCAAAATGCCTTCGGGGCCGGCTGTGTTCAGTTGGATCCATGCGACGTTTCTTCCGGCGCCCTGAAGTGCTTCGAGGTCTCCGGATGCTTGTGCATTGACCTCAAATCCGAACGTGTATGGCTCTTGTGGAACGCCGACATCCAAGGGATGTCTGCTGGTGATCTGGAAAAAGAGACCCTCGTGCGAGCCCCCCTTGTGCAACTGGCCGGTTGAATGCAGAAAACGCGGACCGTAACCAATCGTGGTGGCAATGTGAAACCGTTGCGTGACGATGCTTCTTATCTGCTGCAAAGCGGCATCGGTTTCCGGGGTCTGCCGAAGGTAAGCCATGATCGCCAGGTAATTGCCCTGCTGGGATTCTCGCAAAAGATCGCCGAAGGTCCGGGACGGGCGTTCTATCGGCAGGCTTTGTAAAGGGCTAAACTGTCTCAGCATCCTCGAAGTGGCGATCTTTGAGCTTTGGACGTCGGGCTGATCGAAAGGATTAACGCCAAGGATCGATCCGGTCACTGCCGTGGCAAACTCCCATCTGAAGAATTCGCCGCCGAGTTCGTATTTGTCCCTGATTCCAAGAACTCCCACCGGGTGCCCGTTCTCGATAAGCTTTCCGACGAGAGCGTCGTTTTCTTCGTTGCAGTCATTGTCAACCCGGAGGTACACGAAAAGCCTGTCCTTGCTGTAATGAAGGACGTCGTAACAAGGCTCTCCAACTACCGGGATCACTCCAAGCCCTTGCTTGCCCGTGCTTTCAGCGACAAGCTGTTCGGCCCATAGACCAAAGCTGGCGAGCGATGGGGACGTAACTATGGTGAGCTTATCCGTTCGCTGCCGTGCCAATGTTGCCACAGTTGCTCCCCACCACGCCCCCGGATTTTCGACGATAGGCACAGAGGGTGCGCAGGCTTTGCGCATCTTCTCTGCTTCCGCAAGCAACCTTCTGATGTCGAGCCCTGCCAGCGCTGCTGGCACGAGGCCGAAATACGACATCACCGAGTAGCGCCCTCCGATGTCCGGAGGATTCACGAACGTTCGCCGGAAGCTTTCCTTCGTCGCCAGATTGACAAGAGGCGTGCCCGGGTCGGTAATTGCCGCGAAGTTTCCGCCAGGTTCCTTCGCGTTTGGTTCTTTGTTAAGCAGTTCCCGGAAATAGCGGTAGAGGAGCAGCGGTTCAATCGTGGTTCCGGACTTGGAGGACACAACGAATAGCGTTTTCTTCAGCTCAATTGCGTCGGTGACGGCCTGTATGGCCTCAGGGACAGTTGAATCAAGGACGACGAGCTTTGGATAGCCCTCCACTTGACCGAGTGTCTCGCCAATGGTGACAGAGCCGAGGCTGCTGCCGCCCATTCCCAAAATGACGACGTGTGAGAATCCGTCATCTTTGATCTGTCGCGAGAAACTCTCCATCTCGGGAATCTTGTCGATCATTGTCACGGGTAGGTCAAGCCAACCCAGACGGTCGACGATCTCGGTCGGCTCCGTACTCCAGACATGGTAATCTTTGAGCCAGATACGTTCGATGACGTTCTTGCTGCTCAGATCATCGAGTGCCTCGGCGACGAGATTGGTCGCTGGGCCCAGTGATGTTGAGGGGGAAGAATATTCGTGATCTGCTGGTCGTTTTTCTTTCATACCGATATCCGTGAGATGTTGTGGTCGAACTGGAGGGTACAGCGTCGGAGTCTATTAGAGGTTTCCAGGGATGCGCCCGTGACGAACGTCTTCCTCAATCTGTCCGATTTGTTCCACCCTCCTCAGGTACTTTCCTCCACCGCAGAAACTGGCCTTCAAGAATGACTGAACGAGGTCGATCGCCAGTTCCACGCCAATGACGCGGGCTCCCAGGCACAGAATGTTCATGTCATCGTGTTCCACACCCTGATGCGCTGAATAAGTATCATGGCACAGACAGGCCCGAGCGCCGGGTATCTTGTTGGCGGCGATACATGCTCCTACTCCACTCCCGCAAATCAGAATTCCCTTTCTTGCCTGCCCAGAAACCACCAGCTTTGCCATAGCCAGTGCAAATTCGGGATAGTCGTCCTGAGGGTTCAAGTTAGTTGCCCCAATGTCTATGATCGAGTACTCGTCCTTGAGTCTCTCCACCAGTTCGTTTTTGAGGGCGAAGCCACCGTGGTCAGCTCCGATGGCCACTCGAATTGGCATGGCTTTCTCTCCCCAGCATTCTCAATGCCTCGTCTACAACGTGCTCTGACGTAAATCCCAGTTTGTTCATCACCACTTGTCCGGGAGCAGACGCACCAAAACGATGAAGCCCGATGGCCAGGCCGTCGATTCCTACATAGTGCTCCCATCCAATGGCAGCCGCGGCTTCGATCGAAATTCGCTTCCGATTGTCTGGTGGCAAGACCACATCTCGGTATTGCTGTGGCTGGGCGTCAAAGAGTTCCCACGAAGGCAACGAGACCACTCTAGCGCTCACGCTCTGCTTCTGCAGACTCTCGGCGGCTTGTAGTGCCACGTGCACCTCCGATCCCGTGCCAATGATGATCACATCGGGCTTTTCGCTTGCCTGCCAGAGTATATACCCCCCCCTGGAGACTTCGGAAGCGGGCGGGAGTAGCTTGCGATTCAATATGGGTAGATTCTGTCTGGTCAGGACCAGAGCAGTCGGACCATCCGTGCGACTCACAGCTATTCTCCAAGCTTCGGCTGTTTCTGTGGCGTCAGCGGGACGAATAGTCACCAGATTGGGAACAGCACGCATTCCCATCAGTTGCTCCACCGGCTGGTGCGTGGGACCGTCCTCCCCAAGCCCGATGGAATCATGAGTGAAAACGAAAATGACCCGTATCCCCATGAGAGCCGCCAAACGGACTGACGGGCGCATGTAGTCGTAGAACAACAGGAAAGTCGCGGTGTACGGGATGAGACCGCCGTTCAATGCCATTCCGTTCGCGATGGTGCCCATGGCGTGCTCCCGTACCCCAAAATGCAGGTTGTGATCGATGTCCTCGTCGAATCCAAACGAGTGATCTGCAATTAGAGTCTTTGTTGACGGGGCAAGGTCGGCCGATCCTCCGCTCAGAGAGTGGACCTTCGCCGCGATATGGTTCATCACCACGCCAGATGCGGACCGGGTTGCGAGAGGTTTCGTCTCGTTCGCGAAAAGCGTTGCCAGTTTGCCGTCCCAGCCATCCGGCAAACGACCTGAAAGGTCGAGTGCAAGCTGGGCGGCAAGGTTGGGATGAACGCTCTGGTATGTCGCCAACATCGTTTGCCAATCGGACTGCAATTTCGCACCCCGGTCAGCGGCCTTCCGGAAGTGTTCAAGGACAACTGCGGGCACGAAAAAGGGTTCATCGTAAGGCCAGCCAAGCGATGCCCTCGTGAGTCTGACCTCTTCTGGGCCGAGCGGCTCGCCGTGGGCAGATGCAGAGCCTGCCTTGTTTGGACTTCCGTAGCCTATGACGGTATGGCAAATGATGAGGTTTGGTCTCCGAGTCTCCTCCTGAGCACTTCGCAATGCTGTCTCGACGGCCGATATGTCCATTCCATCGATGGGCCCAACGACGTTCCAACCGTATGCCTGGAAGCGCTCAGCAACGTTTTCAGCGAATGCGACACAGGTATTACCTTCGATGGAAATGTCGTTGTCATCATAAAGATAGATGAGACTTCCCAGCCCGAGGGTTCCGGCGAGAGAGGCGGCCTCGGAGGCCACTCCTTCCTGGAGGTCACCATCAGAGCAAACAGCGTAGACGCGGTAGTCGAAAAGGTTGCTTCCAGGTCGGTTGTAGTGTCTAGCAAGCCAACGCTGCGCGATCGCCATTCCAACTCCGTTGGCGAAGCCCTGGCCTAAGGGCCCAGTGGTGGCTTCCACCCCGGGAGTCTTCCGGTACTCGGGATGGCCGGGGGTCCGGCTCTCCCATTGTCTGAATTGCCTGAGGTCATCCAGCGTCAATCCATACCCGGTGAGGAACAGCAGAGAATAGAGCATTGCCGAGGCGTGCCCGGCGGACAGGACAAATCTGTCACGATTTGGCCATGCGGGGTCTTTCGGGTTGTGCTTGAGAAATCTGTCCCAGAGGACATACGCCATCGGGGATGCTCCCATCGGTGTGCCTGGGTGTCCCGACTTGGCCGCCTCAACCTGATCGATGGACAAGAATCGCATTGTGTCGATGCAAAGACGGTCCAACTGTGCTTCGTTCATAGGTTCGTCCTTGGCGTCCGGTGTCATCGCCCTATTATAGCGGGTTGAGTAAGGGGCGTGTGTTGACACCTCTAAGACTCGGTGTTAGACTCCCCGTTCAGACTGATTTTACGCTTAACCATGAAGATAATTGTCAGGTTAGTTTATTTCGTCCGGAAACGCTGGCCGGGCCTGTTTCTCGGTTTCATATTCATCAGTCTCAGCACCATCGGTGGCCTCGTCATCCCTCGGATGCTGGGCAACGGCATCAATGCGGCCCTTGGATCAGGTAGCCGGTCCCAGATTGTCATGTTCGGGCTTATCATTCTGGGCACGACGGTAATCAGGAGCGCCGCCCGTTTTGGCGATACATATATCACGCAACTTGTGTCGCAACAGGCGTCATACGATATCCGGAATGCCCTCTACAATCACCTCCAGCACCTCAGCTTCAAGTTCTATGACAAGGCGCAGACCGGCCAGATCATGTCCCGCGCCACGGTCGACATCGAGGCGGCGCGGATGTTTCTTCAGAGCGGCCTGCTTAACCTGGTCCAGATCGTTATCATGGTCGTCGGGGTGGGGTACCTGCTGGCCGTCTTGAACTGGAGACTGGCTTTGATGACCCTTGCCTTTATGCCTCTCATCTTCTGGCAGACACTCTACGTCAGCAACAAGCTGCAGCCGGTGTGGACCAAAGTCCAGCAACTCATAGGAGCAATGGGAACAACGCTCCAGGAAAGCCTTTTCGGTATCAAAGTCATCAAGGCTTTTTCTCTGCAGGAGAGGGAGAATCGCAAGTTCAACACCGACGCCCAGAGCCTCTACGACCAGCAGGTCATAGCCGCCAGGCTTCAGGCGATCTACACCCCGCTGATGACTCTACTCCTGGGCATTCCTACGGTCATTGTCCTTTGGTACGGCGGCAAGCAGGTGATCGCAGGAGATCTGACTATAGGCGGCGCCACTCAGTTCATTCTCTACCTGGGGATGTTGGCGGGGTTTGTCAGCCGGCTTGGGCAGTTGTCTGCCATGATCTCTCGCACGATCTCGTCCGGTCGCCGAATTTTCGAGATACTCGATACTGAGTCTGAAGTGAAAGAGAAACCTGGAGCGACGGAGCTGGGGCTCGCCAGAGGGGCGGTTTCGTTCAAGAATGTCACCTTCAGCTACAATTCTATGGCCCCTGTGTTGAACGATGTCAGCTTCGAGGTCAAGCCTGGCCAACTGGTGGCGCTCCTGGGTGGATCGGGCAGCGGAAAGACTACTATCGTCAGCCTCATGTCCAGGTTCTATGACGTTACCTCGGGCAGTATAGCGGTCGATGGTACCGACATAAGGGACATTACACTGGCATCGTTGAGAAGGAATGTAGGCATTGCCCAGCAGGATGTTTTCTTGTATTCGGGTAGCATTCGGGAAAACATAGCTTATGGCGTACCTCAGGCTACCATGGAGCAGGTCATCGATGCAGCCAAAGCCGCCCAGATACACGACTTCATCCAGGGCCTGCCAAATGGATACGAGACCTGGGTCGGAGAGCGGGGCATGACCCTTTCCGGTGGAGAGAAACAGCGTGTCGCCATCGCCCGGTCTTTGCTGGCAAATCCCGCGGTTCTAATTCTCGATGATTCGACCTCTAGCGTCGATGCCGAAACCGAGCATCTCATTCGGGAAGCCCTGGCAAAGCTAGTCCAGGGGAGGACCACCTTTGTCATCACCCACAGAATGTCGATAATCAGGAATGCCGATATGATCCTGATGCTCAAAGATGGAAGGGTTGCCGAGCAGGGCAAGCACGACGATCTCATGGCCCGCAACGGCCTTTATCGCGATACCTACCTTGGCCAAATGACAGCGGGCCGGGGTCCGGCAGAGAACTCGAAGGGGAGCAACTGACATGTATCCAGGCGGAGGACAGCAGGCACCCCAACAACTGCGTAGCGCTATTGATGCCGGCACCGATGATGAGATTCTGGGCCGGGTCTACAACGCCGGATTGATGAAGCGCCTGGGCGAGTATGTCGCTCAGGTCAAAGGGCACCTGGCCCTAGGTGCCATCGGCGTGGTCATTCGTACCGCTTCCAACCTGGTCACCCCATTCCTCGTTGCAGTGGCAACCAACCGCATTGTTGAGGGCAATGTAGATGGCCTCACAGTTGCCGTTCTGTTTTATCTTGGCGTGCTTTTGATCATGTTCGGAGCCCAGTACCTGGAGACCCTGCATCTCTCATGGGCGGGCCAGGGGATACTCTTCCGCTTGCGCACTCGGATGTTCCGCCATCTGCACGAATTGTCGCTGAGTTTCTTCGATCAGAATAAGGTCGGGAAGGTCATGTCCCGTGTGCAGAATGACGTCGACCAGCTTCAGACGCTGGTCACCACCGACTTTATCAACGTGGCCGTCAATGCGATCACACTGATCGGAATTGCCGCGATCATGCTGGCGATCAATTGGCGGCTGGCTCTGCTCTCCCTGAGCACGCTACCGCTTCTTGTCGTTGTCGTTATCGTCTGGCAAATTTATGCCCGCCGCGCCTTTGTCCAGGCACGAAAGGCGATCGCTGTCGTCAATGATAACCTCCAGGAGAGCATCTCTGGCGTCCGGGTCACCCAGAGCCTGTCCCGAGAGAAAGAGAATATCAAGCAGTTCGACGCGATCAATAAGGCCAACCTGGACGCCAACAAGACCGCTGCCAAGCTACAGGGCGCGATCATGCCTGTTACCCAGATGCTCACCGATTCGGCGTACGTCTTGGTGCTTGTTTTCGGCGGTTTCCAGGTTCTCAACGGGCAAATGGAAGTCGGCTTTCTCATTGGATTCCTCCTGTACATTCAACGGCTGTCGACCCCAATCCAGCAGATTGCGACCATGTACACGGAGATCCAGCGGGCAATGGCTTCGGGAGTGCGCATCTTCGAGTTGATAGACGTAGCACCTGAGATCAAGGACGTTCCTCGGGCCACAGAGATGCCGCCCCTCAAGGGTGAGATCGAGTTTAGGAATGTTAGTTTTGGATATACCCGGGCAATGAGGTGCTTCACGGAATCGACTTCACGGTGAAGCGAGGGCAGACGGTAGCCATGGCGGGGAAAACAGGAGCAGGCAAGAGCAGTATTGCCAGTCTCATTGAGCGGTTCTACGAGACAAGCAGCGGTCGGGTCCTGATTGATGGACACGACGTACGCGAGGTGACCGAACGGTCGCTTAGACGGGGCATCGGCTTCGTGCCACAAGATCCTTTCCTTTTCTCGGGGACCATCGAAGACAACATTCGCGATGGCAAACTCGATGCCAGCCCGGAGGAAGTTGTGACGGCAGCAAAGGCTGCCGGGCTTCATGACTTCGTGCAGGGAATGGAGAAGGGCTACAGGACGTCAGTCGGGGAAAGGGGCGGCAATTTGAGCGCAGGACAGCGACAGCTCGTTTGCCTTGCCCGCGCCATACTAGCCAACCCGGCCATCCTGATCCTGGATGAAGCCACGTCGAACGTTGACACCAACACAGAGCATCTAATCCAGGAATCGCTTCGACGCATCGGGCGGGACCGGACCTGCGTGGTGGTGGCCCATAGGCTATCCACCGTGACCAACGCTGACAGCATTCTGGTCATGGACCACGGAAACATCATCGAGAGAGGGTCTCACTCCGAACTCATGTCGAAACAAGGCCTCTACTTCGACATGTACCAGACGCTGAGCGAAGCGTCGGAGTAGCCGCGCGACTCGCCGATTGAGCCGGTTCGACCGGGTCGTGAACAAGGGCGAACCAGCGTCGTGTGTCCCAGTCTTTGCCCCTTCTGAAAGCTGCCGCCAGGGCTAGTCTGTTTCCCGTGTGCTATGATGGACAATTGTTTCGATTTTCGTATCCTCCCCTGTTAAGAAAGGATCTGCAATCTTGACTCTCAACCCCTGGCAGAAGAATCTCGCTGCCAATTTCATCGCCGAGTTATTGACAATGGCGGCATTCACTTTCGTCGATCCGTTGATGCCGCTGTATATCCAGAAAGTGGGCGGGCTCACTACGGAGCAGGCTGCATTCTGGGCTGGCCTCGCGGCAAGCGGGCTGGGCGCGGCGATGTTTTTTATTTCTCCAGTTTGGGGCATCCTGGCGGATCGTTTCGGCCGTAAAGCCATGGTGATGCGTGCCATGTTCGGTGGTGCCATCATACTCTCCCTGATGAGCCTGGCGCCGAACATGTATTTGATAGTGATCCTTCGCTGTATTCAGGGTTTTGTCACAGGGAGCGTCTCAGCCATGACGGCGCTCGCCAGCGGGACCGTGCCCAGGAATAAAATGCCTTTTGCCATGGGGATAATCATGCTCGCCGTGTTTTGCGGACAGAGCCTGGGTCCTCTCGTCGGAGGCTTCATAGCGGCTCATTTCGGATACCACGTCACCTTTTATGCTTCGGGGGTGTTTCTATTAGCGGGTGGATTTACAGTTTTGTTCCTGGTCAAAGAAAACTTCGAGCCACAGCCGCGGCCCAAAGGCGGCTCGTGGAAAGCCATGCTCAAGATGGCAGTATCGCCGAGCATTCTGCCAATCCTGGTTGTACTATGTTTGATTAGTCTGGCCCAGGGCCTTGTGGGTCCGATTATGTCGCTACGTATCGAAGATATTGTCGGCGCAAGCCGGGCTCCCGCCGTCTCAGGTGTGGTGTTTAGCCTGGTTGGCCTCGCGGCAGCGGGATCGAGTCTCATAAGTGGCCGTATGGCCAACAGATTCAGTCTGCCTGCCATTCTTGTGGTGTCCTGCGTGGCCATCGGTGCGGCCTACGTGCCGGCAATGTGGGCGGGATCAGTCGTCCTTTTGGCACTGTGTTTGATCATGGCAGGCGTCTTTCGCGGCGGTCTCTCGACCTCATCTAATGCCATGGTGGGTATGGCCGCGGTCGCAGGTCAACAGGGCTTAGCGTACGGTCTTTCGCAGAGTGCGAACTCGCTGGGTGGAGCCTTTGGTCCGCTTATCGGGGGAGCTTTGGGCAGGACGGTCGGTTTGCCTCCGGTGTTTCTTGTCTCCGGCATTGTCTACCTAGCTGTCGGAATAGTGGCGGGGCGCCTGCTCCTTCGGAGGCGATCGAGTCGAGCCGCGGTCTAGGTTTCAGGAGTCTTGAGCTTTCCCCGCCTCTAGGATGTCAGCCACACTACGTCTCCATGTAGGCCTGGCGGGTGGGGACGCGACAGGAACAGGTCAAATTGTGGCTTCTCCTTGTGCATAACCGTGGGCTCGCCATGGCCGGGGCAGACAACAGTCTGGCCGGGCAGAGCGACGAGCGTTGTCACTGACTTGAGTATCGATTTGAATGCCTCGTCAGAAATAGTCCTTCCCGGCCCCCCGGGGAAAAGGGTATCGCCGGCCAGGAGGACGGATCCGATCCGGAAACACATACTTCCCGGGGTGTGTCCCGGAGTGTGTATGGCGTCGATCTGAAGCTTCCCTACGCGAATGCGCTGTCCGTCTTTGAGCATGACTTCTGGAGGGAATGGCAGCCAGGGCTGGTTATCGTCCGGGTGCACTGCGACCGGAACGGTGAGACGATCTCGAAAAGCCTTCAAACCAGCGTAGTGGTCGATGTGGCTATGGGTTAGAAGTATCTGTGTGAGTTCGGTCCCCCTTAGTTCCTTTAACAACGTCCTTGCTCCCGGAGGGACGTCGACCAAAACGCTCTGTCTTGTTTCGAGACAAACCACTATATACGCATTAGTTGCCCACGCCCCGAGTTCCAGCTTGCGTATCTGCATGGCAGAATCTTGAGCAACGATTTGAGCACTCATGGAGCCTCCTTCGCAACCCAATCAGGCTAGCACAGCTGTACTGGCTTGTACACCTATTTATCGTCCAGTTGACTAGCGGGTAGTCGCCTATATAGACTGGGGAGGATTCTCGACATGAATGAAACTCATCCGTTTTTCACCCCGCACTACCCGGCAGATTATCAACTCAAATCGCTCAAAGCCCTCGAGACCGCTCTAGGTCGCGTCGGCCTTTACGCCAGCTGGAGAGCGTTGGATCCGGGTCCCCGGCATTCGATCGATGATCGATTTGCCGCGCTGCCCGCTCTCAACAAGAAAGATCTTCGTGAGCACTTTCCCAATGTCGTGCCGCCCGAACAGAGCATTGAGAGGGCTGTCGCAGCTGGGGAGATCGACCTGGTCCAGACCAGCGGGACCACGGATGACAAGATAACAAACCTCTGGAATCAGCGGTGGTGGGATGCCTGCGAGAAGTCCTCCTGGGCGCTAAACTCTCACACCGCACTGCATGCGACTGGGGAACACCATGAGGCAATCTTGGTCAACCCGAAGAACGTGGGTATTGCTTCAGACGCAGTCGATTTGCCCATTGATACACGCCGGCTATCTCGCTTTCTGTACCTGAATGAAAAGACGGACCCGCTGGCTTGGACTGACAGGATCCAGAACAGGATGATCGACGAGCTGAATAGTTTTCAGCCCTCAGTTCTGGAGGCGAACCCTTCCATGTTGGCACGGCTGAGTCGCTTTATCTCGGCGAGCGGCAGAAGCGTGCATCAACCAGGTGTCATCGTGTTCACTTATGAGTATCCGAGCCGGCTTCATCGCCGGCAGATACGCCGAGTGTTTGATGTGCCAATGGCAAGCTCCTACGGCACCACCGAAGTGGGATACGTGTTCATGGAATGTGAGGCCGGTCGTTTGCACCAGAACAGCGATTTCTGCCGCGTCGACTGCCAGCCCTTCAAAGAAGCTGACGGAGGCCCGTCGGTGGGCAGGATATTGGTTACTCCTCTTGGCAACGCCTGGAACTACATGATCAGGTTCAACACGGGAGACATCGTCAGACTAGAACACGGCGACTGCCCCTGCGGCAGGAATTCAGGGATGATTTTGTCTTCGATTCTGGGACGGACGGTGAACCTTACCCTCACCTGCGAGGGAAGGCTCGTTACTCTGGAGGACCTGGACGAGAAGATCAGCCGACTTGACGGGGTTAACGAGTATAAGCTTGTTCAGAGTGACCTGCGCAGCTACGAGCTGCGGCTCGCGCCGGTGGGGCCGAAACGCCAAACAATTGAGCGCGAGGCAACCAGGATGCTGAAAGAGATCTACGGCGCAGCCGCTCGGATTTCCGTGGTGTTTGAAGAGGCTATTGCACCTGAGTCCTCCGGCAAGTACCTGTTGTCGCGGGCGCTGTTTCCCATCGAGGTCGAAGACTTCCTGGCATAGCGAGTGGCGAAGAGTATGAGTTCTGTTAAGCCTATATATCTAATTGCCGGCGGGAGAGGCGGGGGGAGCATGACTGCCGTCCTGGAATCCATCTTTTCGGACCTTGTGGTGGGATCTCCCAGCGTGGCGTACGTGGGTTCTGCTAATGGAGACGATGGTGCTTTCTACGACCGCATTTCCTCGATGCTGAAGCAGTCGCATAAATGCCGAGTCCTCCACGCGGTGACTGCGACTAAGAACGCCGACTTTGACCGGGCTCTCGAAGTGATGCGTTCCGCGGACGCCGTCTTCGTCAGTGGCGGAGATGTTGAAGCTGGCATGAAAGTGCTTGAGAGCGGCGGCTTGATGGGGTCATTTCGGGAGTTCTACGAGGGTGGCAAGCTGCTCTTTGGTGTCTCTGCCGGGAGCATCATGTTGGCGCGGGAATGGGTTAGATGGACCAACCCTGACGACGACTCTTCAGCTGAGCTATTCCCGTGTCTGGGCGTCGCCCCGGTGCTTTGTGACACCCATGGCGAAGGCGACGATTGGGAGGAACTAAAAGCAGCGGTTCGTCTCAAGTCGCGTGGCTCACTCGGTTACGGGATCACCTCTGGTTCATGCCTCAAGGTTACGCCCGAGGGGACACTTTCGTCTTTGGGCGGTCCAATCTCCGTTTTCAAGCGAGCAACCAGTTCAGTGACGAGACTTCCGGACCTCGTGCCGTGATCGGCTGAAAGAGAGCCGGAGTCGCGCTGAGTTCGATATAACGAGGGGGTGGTGCTCCCGGTACGCCGGGAGCACCACCCCCTTTGTCACGCTTTGAGTGTCCAGCTCTAGTAGCCCATTGAAACCTCTAGATCCTGGTCCACCCAGCTTTGGCGGAATCTGAACAGGGCGTTGCCTTGCCCCAGATAGTTCTTCATCCACGGCCACCACAAAATGTAGGTGTTGGGTGTGGGGCCCACATGCTCTTGAATACGATAACCTCGTCGACGGCCGTCGTCCGTTGCGTCCGCACTACCACCGATGCCTTGAACCCGTTGGGATAGCCAGCGTCTTTCAGAAGGTGCTTTGCCTTGTCACGGTTGTACTGGTAGAGATGCTGGACTGTCTGAGGCAGCTTGTTCATGGGATCGTACATCGAGATGACCTGCCTGTTGATCGGCGGGTGCGTAGGAGTAGCTGGCAAAAGGATTGCCCGAGCGTGTGACCCATCGCGGGAATACACTCCAGCTGAGGTGAGATTGATGCAGGGTGATTGATCAAGGTCGGGGCGAGGCTGGAACGCGACCGTCTATGAGGACGCCGGTTTTGCGAACACGCCCTGCGATCGGCCGTGGTATCAGAATAGGGCTTTCTTTGGCACGACGCCCTTGTTGACCAGATTCTTTGGCCATCTGCCGTTAAGGACACTCGCTGCCTCGCTTCCCACACTACGGCGAAGTCGTATCACGGACTCGTCCGAGAAATAGGCGGCGTGAGGCGTCACGATCACGTTCTCCATGGAAAGAAGGGGGTTCGTTCGCGCCGGGGGTTCGGTCTCCATTACGTCTATCCCGGCTCCGGCGAGTCGTTTTTCGTTCAGGGCGGCGATGAGCATTTCCTCGTCTATCACGGGACCTCTAGAAGTGTTTATGATATAAGCCGTCGGCCTCATCTGCGCCAGCTCTTTTTTGCCAATGATGTGACGTGTCTCAACCGTCAACGGGCAATGCATAGATACGAAGTCCGATCGCTGGAGCAGATCGGCGAGGCTGGTCAGGACGATCCCCGACTTGCCGGCGAGTTCCTCCGGAAGATAAGGATCGAATCCTAAAATGTTAAGCCCGAAGGCTCCCGCCTTCTTTGCGACCATGCGCGCGATGTTTCCACACCCGACAAGTCCCAGGGTCTGACCAACGATAGGGCCCATAGGAGCCAGGCCCCTGGAGGCCAGTGTCCACTCGCCTCGTCTTGTCCGCTCAGCGAGATAGCTCAACCTTCGGGCGCAGGAAAGTAAGAGCGCCATCGTGTGGTTCGATACTTCCTCGAAGCTGTAGTCCGGAACGTTGACCACAAGGACGTGATTGTCTGTCGCTGCCTGCACATCTATTGTGTCGTATCCGATCCCGTATCGCACCACTACTTGCAGGTTGGGCAAGTGTTCCAGAACGCGGCGGGAGATTATTGCGTCTGTGGTGATAATTGCGTCTGCGTCCTTTGCCATTGCCGCGGTGTCAGCCTCGTTTTCAGAATCCACGCATACCAGGTCTGCGCCAACCCTGGCGATTTCCTCGCTCTCCTCAGGACCGGGGAGACGCTCGCCTTTCCTGTCCACACGATATACGGTCGGCCTTCGTTTTTCGCTCATAATTTCATCTCCATTGCGGAAGGAATAGCGCTACCTCTGGACTGGACTCCGGTCTCAGGACCCAATCCCCGATTCCCAGGTAACAACAAAATCCTTTACGGTGTCGAGGCCTTCCCAGAATCCGCCCAACAGGGCTGACGATTCTCTAAGCTTCGACAGCATGGTCTGTAAACGGTCATAATCAGCCTTTGGCACTGCAGTCCTGCCGGCCTTGAGGCTATCGTACTGTCTTAACAGGTCCTCGAATTGGTTTTTCGCTGATTGCCATTGCTCGTAACCCGCATATTCGAAACCAAAATGGTCGGCTACGCTGAGGCTGATCACTCCGTACTGCTTGCCTACCTCAAGATAGGCCACCTTGTCCCAAGAGTCGCTCTTGCCAAACGCATCCGAACCATACCCCGACGCTGCAGTTGGCGCGTTGCCTCCGGTGTCATCGACGTACACCGTTCCTTTATCAGTTGTGTTGAACGCGGTAACCGCGTGCCCTGGTGATGTGGATGCGAAGTTTATTGAGACGTACCCCACGCGTATTCCACGAAGTTCGGCGTTGTTGTGAAGCGTCTGAGCGAAATCAGAGCAAATGCGTGGAACCGGTTGAGCTTGAGTTCCCTCGGCGACACCTCTCCAGAATCTGATGTCGACCAGTCGTAGCGGATCGCCGCGGGAAAAAGAAGGCAGTGTCCCTATTGCCGAAGAATCGTAGGGGAAAAGATCGGTCTGGTCTGAGTTGAGAAAATCGACCAGTTGTTGATAAGAAGGATCTACCGCTTGGTCGTTGTACAGCAAAACGACGGGCTCACCGTAACTGTCCACGTAGTAGGTTCTGCCCTGTCTCACGAGGCCGAAAGAGAAATGATCATCCAGTCGGGGCGATGGTGTGAAGAGAGAACAACTTTGGCTGGACAGGATGACGGTTACCACCAATGAGCCCGCTACCAGTCTGGGCCAGATACGCCTTAAGAAGAAGCTGAGTGCTATCAACTCCTTGATTCTAACCAATCCGGTCGCACGTGTCGAAAGAAGACGCGCCATTGCATGATGTCGATCAATTGTCTGGCAGAGAGGAAGAGAACCGAATCAGCGCAGACGAGGGCTGGAGCGAACAAACGCACAAAAAAGCAGGCTTCTGACCGTTAGTCGGAAGCCTGCTCTACCTTCGTTCCACTACTCCCCCGCTGTGGCTATCACTTCCACATGTCCTTTTCTCAAGCGACTTTGTTCGCTTTCCATGGCCTTTTCTCGCGAATCCTGTCGCTGCGGCCGGTTTTTGACACTCTGAGGAGCTCGGGAACATTCTGTGCGGTTGCTATGCTAGAGCTCAATGCGCCTCCTCTTTGAGAACTGTTAATCATCATAGATTTGGTCTACACAGGAGTATGTGACGACAGTCTCAAAAGCTCTGGTTGGTGCTGGCTACGCGGGTCTCCATAACCAAAAAGGCCCTGACTTCCTTTCGGATGGCGGGGCCTCTTAGCTTTGAAAACGGTGGTGGAGAGGGGGGGATTCGAACCTCCGAAGGCGTAAGCCGACGGTTTTACAGACCGTTCCGATTAACCACTCCGGCACCTCTCCATTAGAGGAAGGGACAACCTGGATCAGCCCGAGAGGGGAGTCGAACCCACTAACCTACCGATTACAAGTCGGTTGCGCTGCCATTGCGCCACTCGGGCGGGAGTTGAATGCGTAATTCAACTCTGGTATTATAGTTTTCATTCCAAGCGTAAGTCAAGGCTGATTGTGGCCTTCACGAACGCTTACTTCCTTAAAAAAGATTGTCGAGGAGAATGCCTTCTTCGTAGTTGGTTAGAAGGTAATATCTCGGGGGGCGAATGGCGCCCCAACATTCGAGACCTCGTGTCAAACAACCCTCCCAAACCCCCTTGACACCATAGGGTGGGTTTGTTATGATAACAAAGTCGCGGGTGAGAAATCACCCGCGTTTGCACCTTAACAGTTGAATAGCGAGAGGAAGCGTAAATAACTTAGATCTAAGATCGAAAGATCCAATATTTATTTGGAGAGTTTGATCCCGGCTCAGGATAAACGCTGGCGGCGTGCCTTATGCATGCAAGTCGAACGCTCCACCGCAAGGTGGGGAGTGGCAAACGGGTGTGTAATACGTAAGTAACCTGCCCCTAAGTGGGGAATAACTCCGAGAAATCGGGGCTAATACCGCGTGTGATTCTTGACCGCGAGGGAGAGAATTAAAGCCTTCGGGCGCTTGAGGAGGGGCTTGCGTCCGATTAGCTAGTTGGTGAGGTAACGGCCCACCAAGGCGATGATCGGTAGCTGGTCTGAGAGGATGGTCAGCCACACTGGGACTGAGACACGGCCCAGACTCCTACGGGAGGCAGCAGCAAGGAATATTGTGCAATGGGCGAAAGCCTGACACAGCGACGCCGCGTGAGGGATGAAGGCCTTCGGGTTGTAAACCTCTTTTCTCAGGGAGGAGTAAGGACAGTACCTGAGGAATAAGCCACGGCTAACTACGTGCCAGCAGCCGCGGTAATACGTAGGTGGCGAGCGTTATCCGGATTTATTGGGCGTAAAGAGGGCGCAGGCGGCCTGTTAAGTCGAATGTGAAATCTCCTGGCTTAACTGGGAGGGGTCATTCGATACTATCAAGCTGGAGTGCGACAGGGGGAGGTGGAATTCCCGGTGTAGTGGTGAAATGCGTAGATATCGGGAGGAACACCAGTGGCGAAGGCGGCCTCCTGGGTCGTTACTGACGCTTAAGCCCGAAAGCGTGGGGAGCAAACAGGATCAGATACCCTGGTAGTCCACGCTGTAAACTATGGACACTGGGTATGGGGAGTATCGACCCTCTCCGTGCCGAAGTTAACGCGTTAAGTGTCCCGTCTGGGGACTACGGCCGCAAGGCTAAAACTCAAAGGAATTGACGGGGGCCCGCACAAGCAGCGGAGCGTGTGGTTTAATTCGATGCAAAACGAAGAACCTTACCAAGATTTGACATGACGGAAGTAGTGAACCGAAAGGGGAACGACCTGTTGAGTCAGGAACCGCCACAGGTGCTGCATGGCTGTCGTCAGCTCGTGCCGTGAGGTGTTCGGTTAAGTCCTGCAACGAGCGCAACCCCTATTGCCAGTTATATTCTCTGGCGAGACTGCCTCGCAAAACGGGGAGGAAGGTGGGGATGACGTCAAGTCAGCACGGCCCTTATATCTTGGGCTACACACACGCTACAATGGGTGGTACAATTGGTAGCAATGGGGCGACTCGGAGCTAATCCTAAAAACCGTCCTCAGTTCGGATTGTAGGCTGAAACCCGCCTGCATGAAGTTGGAGTTGCTAGTAAACGCAGGTCAGCATACTGCGTTGAATACGTTCTCGGGCCTTGTACACACCGCCCGTCACGTCATGAAAGTCGGCAACACCTGAAGTCGATGGGCTAACCCGCAAGGGAGGCAGTCGCCGAAGGTGGGGCTGGTGATTGGGACGAAGTCGTAACAAGGTAGCCGTAGCGGAAGCTGCGGCTGGATCACCTCCTTTCTAGGGAGAGTTCGTGCCGACGGAAGTCGGTACTACCTCCTAGGTCGGTACACCGGCCTACAAAGTCGGTGTCTCGTTTCCTCTCGCTATTGAACTGTTAAGGACAGGGGCGGCAGAAATGCCGCCCTTTTCGTTTGTGTGAATGAGGCGGGGCTTTCGCAAGAGTTGCCACTCTTGGCGGATTGGGCTAGACTTGCCACGATATTTATAGGAGGTTCGATGGAAGGTAAGATAGTGTATTTTGACAAGCCGGGGCGGGACAACACGGAAGCTACTCTCGAGATTGCCAGGAAGCGGGCAGGAGAACTCAGCATCAAGACTGTCCTGGTTGCATCAACCGTGGGGGACACGGCTGTTCGTGCCGTTGATGTCTTCAAGGGGATGAAGGTCATCGCCGTGACCCATGCGGCGGGGTTCAGAGAGCCCGATTTCCAGGAGTTCACTGAGGCAAACAGGAAAGCGTTTGAAAGCAAAGGCGGCATCGTCCTGACGGCGAGGCACGCATTCATGGGGCTTACCCGCCAGCCGTCTCCGAACGACGTTGGAGAGATAGTGGCGAACACGCTGCGGATGTTCTCTCAGGGCGTCAAGGTGGTACCGGAGATTACGGTTGAGGCGGCGGACGCCGGCTTGGTGAGCTGCAATGAAGATGTGATGGTTGTGTGCGGCTCCGGGCGTGGCGCTGACACCGCCGCCGTGGTCAGGCCGGCGAACTCGAGGGACCTTTTCAGGTTGCGAATCAAAGAGCTTCTGTGCAAGCCCTATTTCCCGCCGATCCCTCCCCTTCCGGCTCCTCCAAATCCTCCGCCTGCAGCCAGATAGCTTTGCTTCGATAGCGCTGACAACGGGAGGGCCCGGCTAAATGCCGGGCCCTCTTATATCGATTTGAAACCATCGCCGCGGCCCGGCCTAATGCTCGGCCGTGGGCGCTGTAATCCGAGGTGCTGCCGTTCGCATTGCCAGAGCAAATGGTACTGAGAGGAGCACTATGGCGACCGCGCCCCAGGCCAGTGCTTTGTACCCGACTATCTGGAGAAGTGCCCCGGCGAGGAATGACATGCCGACCGAGCTGATATGGTTGATGCTCACGCCTGTGGACAGCGTGGGCGTAAGCTCTTCCGGAGGGGCAATGCGGTTGACATAAGTTGATAGACCCATGCTCAGGGTTACCAACAGGTTAACGCAAATTACCATAACCGAGAGGAACCATACATTGCTTACCACTGCGTAGCCCACGAAACAGAGCGCCGAGCGCGACATATCCGATCGTTAGGGTGGTCCGCTCGCCCACGGCGTCAAGCAATCTTCCCAAGCGTTGCGCGAGCGAGAAGTTAACAAGGCCGCTTGCCAGCAACAGGATGCTGATCTGCAAGGCCGACAATCCGTAATCGTACACCAGCACCATGAGGTTAAACGCTGAGAAGACTTGAGCGCGCGAACCTTCAAAAAGGAGCAAGACGTAGTAGAGCCAGTACCGGCGCTTGAACAACAGTCTTGGCTGGGCTTTCTTGGTTTCGCCAATAGATTTGGGCAGCCGGCTGAGCACGATGGCAGCAACTACGATGAGCAGTCCGGCGATCCCGGCAAAGGTGCGAAGCGAGATCCATCGGGAAAACAGAAGGATCGTGCCAATGCCCGCCATTGTAGCCAGGGCTCCGACGGAAGCCAGCGTTCCCAGGACTTTTCCCGAGTTCTCCTTCTTTGCCAGCCCTAAGGCTAGAGAACTATTCAACGGCATCCACAGGTGAAAGCCGAAGCTTGCGGTGAGGGACACCATCACCAATGCGGTCCAGGAATGGACCGTAGCGTAAAGTGCATAGCCAATGCCCATGATCAATATCGCAGATACTGAACGCCAGGTCAGGGGCAGCCGCATCATAAGAGCCGCGAGGAACATCAAACCGAGTCCCGGGATCTCTCGGATGCCTGATTGCAGGAGGACCTGCGAGCCGGTCAACCCTAATTCCTGCATGAAATTTGTGCCGATCCCGTTTTGCAGGCCCGAACCGAGGCTGAGGAGGAAGATGGCAATTGCCAGTATTATCAGGTTACGGCTCCAGATGCTTGCCGAGGCGTCCCTGGCCGTGTTCTGTACTCTGTAATCCACTCTGTGTTACTTCCTTGAATCTGGCAGATTTATGGTTCCAGGTGTTTCCGTCGGACGCCACGATCTAGCCCGTTGCGTACTTGCCCGCTATCTGCGGCGTGGTTCCGGGCAGACTCTTCTTCTGACGTTCGCCTCGCGTCTCTCTTGCCCATACTCGTTTGAGGCCGTCTTTGACCTTGAAGTGCAGCCTTCCCAGCTTCTCGATTTCCATCTCGACCGAATCCCCGTCCATAAAGGGATTCAGTCCCCCGTGATTGGTGCCTAGAGCCAGAATATCGCCTGCTTCCATCGTGTGAATTGAGCTTACCCACTCGATGCATCGTGGTATTTTGTGTGCCATGTCACTGGTGTTGTAGTCCTGCATCAGTATGCCGTTGTTCCACAGCCGCACCTGCAGCCTGAGAGGATCAGGGACCTCGTCAGCTGTCACTATGTAAGGCCCGATAGGGGCGAAAGTGTCTCTGGATTTCATTTGATAGAATGAGTTGTTGTCCGGAGGCAAGCCTCGCGCCGATCCATCGACGAAGTTGATGTAGCCGAACACATGCTGCATCGCCTTAGCCTGGGGCACATTGCTAGCCTGGTTTCCGATCACCAGAGCGAGTTCGGCCTCTCCTTCAAAGATTGTCGCTGGTACGTCTGGCAAGATCATCGTGTCGCCGTCGCCGATGATGGCGTTCGAAGTTTTGAGAAATGCGTTGATTGGAGCCGGCTCTTTGCGTGTGCCATCCTCCATGTAGTTGACTGCCATACAGTCGATGTTCGACGGCTTTGGAAGTGGTGGACGCATTCGTACCCGGTTGGTGGGGATTGCTTTGCCGCGATCGGAGGCCTTAACCAACGCTTCTCTATACCTTTCAAAGTCCTGAATGAGGCCTGCCATTAGCTGTTGCGGCATGGTATGTGCAATGTCCTTCGTTACATCTGTCACATCCACTACGCCGCTGCCTTTGATGACACCCAGCTTGAAATCATCAAAAAAACAAATTCTCATGTAATCTGCCTCCTTGAAAATGTATTAGACGAGTCGACGGTCAGGATCCGTGTTCTGCATTCGCAAAGTACGTGCGAAGTATAGTAAGTCGGCACGCTTCGTGCCTACTTCATCAAAGCCTTGCCGTCCTTGAATGCATCCCCCGCCTTTGCCCCCAATTCCCAATAAGCGCCCCCTCCTATGAGAAGAGGGTTGATGCTTGCCAGATTTGGCTTTGTTCCGTCGCAACAGTCCTTGTTGACAAAGGTTTCCAGCACTTCTCCGATGAAAACCTCCTGAGTAGGCAAGTCAACAACTTGCGATAGTTTGCAGACGATATTAACAGGGCACTCGTCGATTAGCGGAGCCTTGTCTATCGATCCGTAGAAGACTGTGAACAATTTGGACTTGTCAACCGTTTTGCCTGAGACCAACCCGGCGTAGTCCGTCTTCACTACGAGGTCTTTCGAGGGCCAGTTTATGCTGAAGTAGCCATGCTCCTTTATCCCGGCGTTGGTGTAGTGTGATTTGTTCACGGAAATGTACACAAGGGGGACCGGCCTGGGGGATATCCCGCCGTAGTTGCCCAAGGTGAGGAAGTTGGGTTTTCCGTTTACGATGGCACCCGCGATAACGGCCGGATTGGCGCCTACCGCCATCCGACCAACTTGGACCTTTTCCAACACAGCCTCCTGAAAACTGACTGAAGGTTAATGTAGTTGGCCCCGGGATGCAATGTCAAACCTGCACACTCTAGATCAAGATTCCCCTCGAGGATTGGCTTTGCATGACAAGATGAGTGCTAGAGTGAACCGGGCACTAAGCATCGGGGTCGTTTGTGAAGTTCACATAGTCTTGTCTAGTTGCAGGATTAAGTTGTATCATCCGGAATTCGGCTGCTGGTGATTGAATGATGACTGAACGAAGTATGGCATTTTTTGGAGCTCATCCGGACGACGAAAGTTTCGGACCTGGCGGGACACTGGCACTGTATGCTGCGGCGGGAGTGAAAGTCTATTGCGTGTGCTCAACTGGCGGGGAGGCGGGTACAGTTAGCCCGGAGCGTATGGAAGGATATCGGTCAATCGCAGAATTGCGGTCTGCTGAGTTGGGCTGCGCTACCAAGGCACTCGGTTTGTCTGGTCTGGTGAGACCTGGGATACCGCGACTCGGGGATGCGCGGATCGGAAGACAACAAGCACCCAGACTGCATGGCCATGGCTCCTTTGGAACAGGTGGTCGCGAGGGTTGTCAAGGTCATCCGCGAGATAAAGCCTGACGTTGTGATAACTCACGACCCGAGCACGGACTACGGCCACCCCGATCACGTGGCTACTCACAAGGCGACGAAGCAGGCTTTTCAGGACGCCGGAGATCCGAAGAAGTATCCCGAGTTGGGGCCCCCTTTCAAGCCGAGCAAGTTGTATTTTGGGGTCAGACCACATGGCACGATGAAGTTGATAATTCGACTTATGCCTCTTTTTGGACAAGATCCCCACCATTTCGGGCGAAACCGGGACGTTGATTTGACGAGAATGATGAGGGTCGAGTATCCGATTCACACGGCGATTCGTTTGTCGAGAGCAGCGGTGTCGTCGAGGAGGAAGGCATCGGTTTGCCATGCAAGCCAGGGTGGCGGCCAGCCTCGAAGGGGTCCGTTCAGAGTCATCCAGATGATCGAGAGAGTTCTCGGACCGAAGGACTATTTCATGCGGGCATATCCCTCTGACCCGCCGAAGCGCAGAGAGAAAGATCTGTTCGCCGGACTGAATTAGCGCGCTTCCTGCAGCGTCCACCACCGCGGAAGCGTGCGATTGCTTGAACGGTGTATGGTCGACGGTTTAGTATTCTGGCAACGACTGGGATAGTGTGTTGGTGTCAGACTTGTCAGCAAAGCGGCAAAGACGGTTCGGACTTCGCGCAGGCAGCGAGAATTCGAAACCGACCGTAGCGCTCTGTTCAAGAGCCCAGGAATACCTCTTTGGAGCGCATTTGGTCAATTGTTCTCAAGTAGCGTCAACGCAGTCAAAACGCTTAGGAGGGTAATGAATGGCAGACACAATCTACAAATGTCTCAATCCAACCGGCAGTCAAGAACCGGTGGACCTGTCCCCCCTCGCACCGCGGCTCAAGTCTCTGGATGGCAAGACTATCCACATGAGCATCTGCGGCGAGGCGGATATCTGGGTGCCTCTTGAAAAGAAACTGAAGACCAACTATCCCAACGTCAATTGGACAGTGAAGAAGCGGTACCACATCGTTCCCATGCAATTGACCGAAGAAGAGAGAAAGACAACCGACGCCGTAATACTTGGTGTTTGCTGGTGACATGGCGCAGTAAACAGGCAGTTGCCTTATCTTGCCGATCTCGAGGAATCAGGGATCCCGACCGTTCTCATCACTTTCAACGAAGAGACCGAAAAAGTAAAACATGATGCTGTTCTCCTTGGTATTCCCAAGTTGAGGTTCGTCGTTGCCTCGCGCAACTCCCCTGGCGGAGTCTCAGAAGCCGACAAGATTCTGGACCCCGTGCTAGATGCGTTGACCCGTCCTCTCAGCGAGGAAGAAAAGACGAGAGGACGGTGGGCTCCAACACAATCCAGGATTTTGTTCGAGGGCACTCTTCAAGATGCCGAGGATTTCTACAACCAGACAATCCAGATTCCCAGGCTGCTCGGCGCTCCTTTCTCCAAGTATACGGACGGCCTTCCGGTAGTCATCCCCACCGAAGAACGGGTGGCAAGGATGCTGAAGGGCACTAGCCACCAACCGGACGAAATGATAACACTGCAACGCGATGCGCAGACACGCGCCAGAGGGGCCTTCGCTTCTGTAGAAGTTGAAGCAGTGCGGAAGAAGGGTGAGACCATCCTGTTCATGCCCATGTATCGAACTGCCACAGTAGAGCAGGTTGCGGTCAATGCCGTCATGGCTGGATGCAAGCCAGAGTACTTCCCAGTTGTACTCGCGATGGCTGAATCAGGTGGCGGCACGGGCGATGGGCGTGGTGGAGGTGGGGCGTTCATCGTCAGCGGTCCGATCTATAAAGAAATCGGCATGAATGTCACGAACTTCATTTTCGGCCCCGGCAATCCTGTGAACAAGACCATCGGCAGGGTTGGGAGTCTGATGTGGCGTAACCTTGGCGGTTACGAGGAGACCATCAGTACCATCACGACCCTTGGCAATCCCGTCACCAACGGAGGCTTTATCTTCGCCGAGTACGCCGAAGGTCTGCCCAAGAGTTGGAAGGGTCTGAACGAAGAAATGGGCTTCGCGAAGGATGAGAGTGTTCTGGTGACTGCCAACATGATGGGCGGATGGGGAATTGGCCAGCAGCACGCTCCAGGAGTCTACCGGTCACTGCAGAGGACCGGACATGGAGCCATGGCCAGGTTCCTGGATGTGAAAGGCACTCCAGGGCCGCATAATTATCTGGAGTACCTCATCAAGGATATCTGGGCCACCATGGAAGGCGGATTCACGCTCGTCATGCCTCCTCAAATCGCGCAGGACCTATGCGACTATGGGTTCAAGACGAAGGAGTCCATCTACGAGTGGATATGGAAGCAGAGCTTTGAGCCTGTGGCGAAATTCAAGATGAGGGGTTCGCAGGACTTTATCACCAACGGATGGCTGGCCATCGAGAAGACATCGGGAAAGCAATGGAGAGAACTGCCCGATGACTACATGGTCCCGGCGGAGGGGACGATCCGTTCGACAGCTACAACATAGTCGTTATCAACATGGAAGAGACAGCGCCAGCACGATACGGCGGAGGTCGCGGACAGGCTTTCAGCATCGACGCGTGGCGTTGATTTTCAGGCATAATACGAAAAACGGGGGGCCGAAAGGCCCCCCGTTTTGTTCTTCGGAGAGCTGCCCACTCACTCCTCCTCGTTCCGCGGCGTGGACTGCATATACTGGCGAGCCACGTGCGTGGCCGCGGCGACGGCTGCAACGCGGCGTTTATCCTCAAATATCTCGGTAAGCTTCTCTTCAAGAGGTTTTTCGCGATCGCGGATGCGTCTCATATCATCGAGCAGAGTTGTCTCATTGGTGATGAAGTGGGTAGTCAGTTCGCCAGCTTCGAACCGAGGGTTTTCCATGACGGCTTTGTGGAATGGGATGTTGGTCTTGACGCCTACAATGATGTACTCGTATAGAGCACGGCGCATTCTAGCTATGGCCTCAGTCCGGTCCCGTCCCCAAACGATCAGCTTCGATATCATTGGATCATAGGCAGGCGGTATGACATAGCTGGTGTGGACGCCACTGTCGACTCTCACCCCGATTCCCCCGGGGGACCGATAGTGCTTCAGCTTGCCAGGAGAGGGGGCGAAGTTGTTTTCGGGATCCTCAGCGTTGATGCGGCACTCAATAGCCCACCCGTTTAGACGGACATCGGACTGTTTGAAACTAAGGTCCCTGCCGTCGGCGACACAGATTTGTTCTTTGACGATGTCTATTCCGGTCACCATCTCCGTCGCCGCGTGTTCAACCTGGATGCGCGTGTTGGCTTCCAGGAAGTAGAAGTCGCCTTCCGAGAACAGAAACTCTATGGTGCCGGCGCCCTGGTATTTGACGAATTTGGCTGCGCGGACAGCTACCGCGCCCATCTTGCGCCTCAGTTCGGGCGTTAGCGCTGGTGAGGGACACTCCTCTACAATTTTCTGGTACCGGCGCTGGATTGAGCATTCTCTTTCACCAAGATGGACTACGTTGCCATGGGCATCGCCAATGATTTGGAACTCGATGTGGCGCGGATGAGGCAGGTATTTCTCGACGTAGACTTCCGAAAGTCCGAACGCGCTGTTGGCGATGGCCCTCGTCGACTCGAGTGCGCGGTTGAGATCGCCTTCGTTGCTCACCACCGTCATGCCGATTCCACCGCCGCCGCCCGAAGGCTTGATCATCAGTGGAAACCCAATCGCTTCCGCTGCGGCCTTTAGTTCGGCAGCATCGGCGATGTTCCCTTCAGTTCCAGGTACTGTCGGGACGCCGGCCTCTTTCATGGCTCGTCGTGCCGCGATTTTGTTGCCCATGAGTTCAAGCACTTTGCTGGACGGGCCGATGAATTTGATGTTCTCCAGTTCGCAAGCGTAAGCGAAATTGGGGTTTTGCGATAGGAATCCGTACCCGGGATGAATCGCATCAGCTCCGCAGTCCTTCGCGGCCCGGATAATCTTCTTGATGTTCAGATAGCTGTCGGCAGCGTGAGTCGATCCGATTGAATAGGCTTCATTGGCATACTTGGCGAAGATGGCGTTAACGTCGGCATCCGAATATACAGCTACCGAGGCGATGCCCAGCTCGCGGCAGGCCCGCATGATCCTGACTGCTATCTCCCCGCGATTGGCAACGAGGACCTTTCTAATCACTGTGCTACTACCATGATGATGTCGCCTGAGTCTACCAACTCTCCCTCGTGAACCAGAGTCTCGGCGACGACCCCGGTGTGCGGAGATCGGATATCGCTCTGCATTTTCATGGCTTCTATCGTCGCAACGACGTCGCCGGTTTTGACGCTTTCACCAACCTTGACCTTCAAGGTGAGTATCATTCCTTGCATGGGGGCATTGATCGCACCGTCCCTCTTTTCCTTGGTGCGGGTGGGCTTCGCTACCTCCATTGTCCTACTCGCTATGGGAGCTACCTTGACATTGAAAATCTCACCGTCTACGTCGACAGCAAATTCCACCGGCAGGTCAGGTGTCGACGGTCTGCTTGACGCGGAGTCGGCGGACGGAAGTGCCTCCTCTTTAATCTCGCCACGCAGGAATTTGGCGGCGACCTGTGGGTAGAGCGCATATGTCAGAAGGTCTTCCTCTTGATGAAGAATGCCAAGGTGGTTGGCTTCACTTCGGAATCTCTCGAGTTCGTTGCCTATTTGTTCTGCGGGCCGTCCTTCAATAGTCCGTTCATCTCCGATTACTGCCTTGCGGACGTCTTCATTAATTGGCCCAGGCGGACGTCCGTAGTGACCCAGCAAATAGGCTTTAACCTCTTGCGTTACCTGCTTGTATCTCGCTCCAGCGAGCACGTTCAAAACGGCCTGGATCCCCACGATCTGGCTTGTTGGAGTCACAAGCGGGGGATAGCCAAGGTCTTTTCGCACTACTGGTATTTCCTCGAGGACCGCGCTGAGACGATCCAGCGCATTCTGCTCGCGCAGTTGGCTGACTAGATTAGATAGCATCCCTCCTGGTATCTGGTGGATGAGTGCGTTTACGCTCGGACGCGTCGCCTCAGAAGTGAAGAGAGGTCGATACTTCCGGGCTACATCTGCGAAATACTCTCCGATGCCGTAGAGTTGTTCCAGGTCCAATCCGGTGTCATGCGGAGTCTCCTTGAAGGCGGCCACTACGCTTTCCGTGGGTGGTTGAGACGTTCCCCAGGCGAATGCCGAAAACGCCGTATCAAGCATGTCGACGCCCGCAGTTGCTGCCGCCTGGTAGCTCATCGGGGCGATGCCGCTGGAACAATGAGAGTGCAGGTTCAGCGGAATAGTTGTTCTCTTCTTTATGGCAGCAACAAGTTCTGCCGAGGCCGAGGGCGTAATAAGCCCTGCCATGTCTTTTATGCAGACACTGTGACATCCGAGACTTTCCAACTGAAATGCCATTTCGGCAAACGTGGAAACGTTGTGCACGGGGCTGGTGGTGTAGGCGATTGTCCCTTGCACGTGGGCGCCAAGAGCTTTCACCCGCTCGATCGCCGGCTGCATGTTTCGCAGGTCATTGAGGGCATCAAAGACTCTGAAGACGTCTATCCCGTTCTTGACAGAGAGCCTGATGAATTCGTTCAGTACGTCGTCTCCGTAGTGCCGATACCCAACCAGGTTCTGGCCACGAATCAGCATCTGGAGTCGTGTGTGTTTGACCCGCGAGCGTAACGCTCGAAGGCGCTCCCATGGATCCTCGTTAAGGAACCGGATGCATGCATCGAAGGTAGCGCCCCCCCACATTTCGAGGGAGAAGAAGCCTACCTTGTCGAGCTGTTCCGCGATCGGGAGCATGTCCCGGGTGCGCATCCGCGTAGCTATGAGGGATTGGTGAGCGTCTCTGAGCGTGGTGTCGGTGATTAGAATTCCCATAGACCATTCTACATATTTGCGACCATGTTCCTCAACAACTCCGGCTCATTCGTAACCAAATCGTAACTAATCTGATTGGTTCATCGTGGAGGTTAGGCTGCGCGACGGGTTGGTCCTCAAATTCTTGGCAAGCGTGAGCGCAGACTCAACGCTACAGTGGGGTCCAAGAGATTGAGACCGCTTATTCTTTGCCCCGCCCTCGGAGCAGATCCCAGTAGAACGCTGAACTGACGATGAATGGGACGAAATAGTAGACCGCTCTGAACAGGATAGCCACCAAGACTCCTTGACTGAAAGGGACACCGAACAGGGCGAACACCCCAGCCATCGATGCCTCCTGGACGCCGAGGTCGCCTGGAATAAACGATACTATGGTCAATGTGATGCCAAAATTGAAGCCTGCAATCAAAGCACCTAAATGTATCGGTACTTCCAGAGCTTGAAAGCACAGCCACAGCGTCAGAATCATTGTTCCCACATCGGAGATTATGAGGGCAGCAAGGGGCACCTGTGCCTTGGGCCGCCGCCTCAAGTCGGCAATCCCTTCGGATAGGACCGAACCGAACTCGGCAAGGGACGATTCTATGTTGCGGTGGGTGACGAAGTGCCACAACCTTGCCACAATTCTGAGGATGACGGTCCTCAGGCGCAGGCTAAAAATGATGGCAGTAGCGCCTGCGACGACAATGGTCAGAAATAGGGCGACGAAGACGATCGTGACAACTCCCACCCGGAATAGCGGAAAGGTGAAGATGACGTAGACGAGGCTAACCGGAATGAGAGCAAGAAACAGTATGTTCTTGAAGTACGACAGTAGGATTGATGATCCGATGATTCGGCTTTTGTCGATGCCTCTTCGTCCCAGGATAAGCAATCTTAACGAGAGGCCGGCCGGGTTTGCAATTAGATTCTCCAGCACTACGGATACCAGGCCGACCCTGAAGATCCGGGAACGGCCTCGCTCTATTCCGAAGACTCTGAGCACGGCAACCACGCTCTCGGCTGCGCACAGGTAAGAGACGGCAGTGACAGCCAGGGCGGCGACTAGCACCGGCCACCGCGCTTTGCCAAAGAGCAAGATCACCTGACGCCAGTCCAGAGCAACGATTATCCGGCGGAGGCTCATCACGGAATGGTTTAACCACCTTGCGGCCCTGGCTCTGCAAGGTACCACGAACGCTAGCGGCCCCACCTTGATAGCCCTCTGTGCCGTCGCTTTTCTGACCGAAATGGGGATACCGTTTCCCGGAGTCATGGACGGAGTTGTATTCCTGATCGGCTACCAACTTCTGCATTCGTGGCTAGCGGCGACGCTAATCCTTTTCGCTCTCTTCGTGGGACGGCAACTGGGGTCAAGTCTCGTTTTCTGGACTGCACACAGCCTCAGTGAACCCATAAAGAAGTGGCTGAGTCCGCGAGCCTCGCTTGGGGAAGACAGCAAAAGTCCGGCAAATAGGCGCCACCGTTTTGGGGTCATCTTCACGGTTTTCGGCAGGCTCGGCTCTCAGCTGTCCAGGGCGTCGGCGTTGAACCTGGCCACAAGAGCTCCCTTTGGAATCGTTCTCGGTCGGATAACCCCTGGACTTCTTACTGCCTGTTCCATCGTGTGTGGTGTGATTGGGGTGCGATATGACTACTTCTTAGTCGGAATAGCTCTCTCATCGGCGCTCGCGGATGGGGCGCTCGTTACTTTAGGAATTGGTGCGAAACTCGTCTCAGTCTTCTTCGGAGTTACCGTGCCGCTCCCGTGGCTAATAGTCACTGGCGTCGTAGTCAACATTGGTTTGATATTCCTGATGGGGCGCTGGTTGCTGAGAAGACGCCGTTCCTAGACAAGCTGTGAACGACTTTCCGAACGCGGCAGGAGTCACAGTCTTCGCCGCCGGTGGCCGTTCCAGTGCCCCGCACGAAACACGTCGCGCGATTGCACTAGAGAACCGGGACTGTACTGCGGGCGCTTGGCAAGCCAGAGATCAGTCGGGCGAGACCTGCCACCAGGTCATTCGCTTCCAGCGTCGTTTGACTGCTCCTTTCCTTGTTGATGTGGTTGACTTTGACGTTGGCGCTGAATTCCCAGATGCCTTCGCCAGCTTTTCCTGCCCAACTCGTTTCGAAGGCTGGCGAATGAGGAGTTGATCGCATCTCGTACAGCTCGGTCGATCTCTTCGCTGTTTATTATGCCCACGATCGCGTCAAACGATCGTTCTTCAGCTCGTTCCAGAGCGGAGTCCAGTCCGACTATGCGCGCGATGTTAGGCACGAGTCCTTCTCTGGGGGTTGCAGCCCGGACGCGCTCCAATATGGAATCGCGGTTCCGTTCGAGGGCCTCAGCAATCTCGTGACTGAAGCTAGCGCGGTCCACATTCTCTTGAGCTCGTACAACTATCCGGTCCAGTACCCTGTCGGTGATCTCCTCCTCCAATCCTTCCACAAGGGCCAGTGCGTTGCGTGTTACGAATCCGTCGCCGAGGAATCGGTCCACCAACCGGACAAAGCGGGCGATCATGACTATCCATACTACCGCTCCCTCGAAGAACAGCCCGCGTTGGACCAGGACCAGAGCCGGAATAATTGCTATGAAGTCAAAAAACCGGGCGCGCATGTACCTGGACCGGTACCAGCGGAATCCGCTGCGTGTGAAGAATTCAATGGCGAATGCGACACCGAGCGCGACGTCGAGCAATATCCAGCCGGTGGAAACCGTCGTTTTGGCTCCGAAGAACCATGTGGCGAGGAGCCCCAGTGACAACACGGATAGGGCAAATGCGAACCAGTGCAGAGCAGCGCTGCGGCGCGGCAGTCCCTCGAGTTCATCCAGGCGAGCGGAGTGCAGTCGATCCCGCAATCCGCTGCTCTTGATGGTCTGCCCATCGATATCAGCCGGGGTTTTCGGCGGGTGCACTTGTGGCCGAGGATTCTCGTTTGAGGTCATCTTGGGCCTCCTAGTTTGAAAGCCAAGAAAAGGGCGGCGAGAGCAAGGATAATGGCCGCGGCCATGAGGCCAATGACGGCCCTGTTTACGATTCTCTCGAGATGTTCGAGATGACGCTCTACGCCCGAGACGTCGGCGCGCACCTGCAAATCACCCCTCTCCACGGATTTCAGGATTCTGGCGAGGCGAGATGGCAGACCGACACCGAGCAGAGCAAACTCCGCGATCGCCGGAGGCAAACGGCGAAGGACAGCTGAAGGTTGGTACTTCTTTCTGACCAGGTTTTCCACTCCGGGAGTAAGGGATGCGATGAAGTCAAAATCCGGATCAACTCTTTGTCCAAGAGCCTGGGCCATTGTCATCGTCTTGATCAGCAGAAAGGTATTGCTGGGAAGCCTCACGTGGTTACGGCGAACTATGTTTAGCAACTCGCCCAGGTTGTAGTTCAGATTGAGGTTTTCGGAGAGCAAAGGGTAATGTCCGAAGATGTGTTTGAGGTCCCTGCGTAGATTGTCCCTCGAGCGGGCGGGGGTTACCGCTCCCATGTCTATGAACGAATCGACTATGAGGTCCACGTCCCTGTCTACGGTTCCTTTTATGATGTTGACTATGCCGTTTCGGACTTCGTCATCGACCAGGCCGATCATACCGAAATCCACCAGGCCCAGCCTTCCTCCAGGTTCCACAAATAGATTCCCCGGATGTGGATCCGCGTGAAATATGGCGTTTTCAAAAATCATCCTTGTCCAGACACCAGCACTTCGCTTCGCCAGTTCCTTGCGATCTATCCCTTGTTTGTCCAATGACGGCAGATCAAGGATGCTTATGCCTCGGATTCGCTCAAGTGTGATCACCTGAGGCGTTGTGTAGTCCCAGAATATCTTTGGTACATGCACCAATGGGTCGTCTTTGAAGAACCGAGCAAAATGATCAGCGCTGTTTCCCTCCCTTGAGTAGTCGAGTTCGCCGTTCATCGTGTCAGCGATCTCTTCGACTAACCCCGACAGGTCGTATTCCTGCCATTGCCTGCCGTGGCGCGAAGCCGAAGACGCGAGCTGACGCAGGATTTCCAGATCTAGTTGGACCTGTGCCTTTACGCCGGGCTTCTGTACTTTGACCACGACCTCGGTGCCATCTTTCAAGGTGGCAGCGTGTGCCTGACCGATAGAGGCGACCCCCAACGGCTTCGCTTCAAAGGAGGCAAAGATTTCAGCGGGCTGGCGTCCGAATTCGCTAGCGATCACGCCCTGGATCGTCTCAACTGAGAGCGGGGTTAACGAGTCCTGCAGCTTTGTCAGCTCCTCCACATAGTCTGTCGGCAGAACGTCGTTACGAGTTGAGAGAATCTGGCCCACCTTGACAAAAGTTGTGCCCAATTCCTCAAGCGCCATTCGCGTACGTTGCGACTTGGTGTAGACTTCCTTACGCCACGGATTGCTCGGTGGCATCCAGTGGAAAGGCAAAAAGCGTTCCAGGCCAAGTGATTGCATCAGCTCACCCAGCCTGTATTTGATCAGTATTGACGCGATCTCACGATACCTGCCGAGGTGGCGCGTGCGCACCCGACCCCGGCCCGTATCATTGCCGTTACTCATTACTTTTCGCTTGCCCAGCTTCAGTTCACGCAGGGCCTTACAGATCTGCGAGAAGCAGGCGTCCTTGAGATGATCCGGCTCTAGCTCTGGAAATGGGTTTCGACGCTGCTGCCAAGAGTCTGCGCCGCTTTTCCAACGCTACGGAACTTTCTTCTGAGTTCCTCTTCTTTGATCTTCTTCTCGGCAACCCTGGCTGCAGAATCTGCCACCACCGCAGCGAACTGTTTGGCGCTTTCTTTCACTTTGGGGTCGTCAAGTATTTCTCCTACAGTGGTCCCGAATTTGCGAAGCATTTCTCCAAGTGCCTCGGCTGCCTTTTTGGGTTCCCGATCTTGTTCCGTTGCCATGGGTCCCGCCTCCTTTGTGATAAAACAGTAAGAGCCCAATGATCGACGTCTTCGTCGGCAGGAGAGCCTGAGGTCGTAAGACGCTTCATCGCAATGCTGCGATCACCGCCACCACGCCAACAACAATCAGGTAGATGCCCACGACGTAGGGCAGAATTCGTGGCCAGACGACCACGGCGATACCGGCTAATATGGATAGAATGCCCGCTACAACTCCGGTAATGGGCAGAAAGTGCATACAGTGAATTCCAAAAACCCACGCATGGGAAGCCAGTAAGCGAGTTTTCGGGCCCTCCCTTTATGCTCAAACTAAATCGTGATGTCTTGCGGTTTCGCTGGATTGGATTGTGCCCAAGGGAGATTATACTGTGTCAATCGACGACTGGAATGTCCTTTTCCCCAACGGACGGGCATCAACTGCGTGGGCGAAAAAGGGGATGCGCTTTCGGAGGGGCGTATTCCCGGGGTGTTTTTGCGAAAAGCGGGGCGACACTGTGTTATGATGTGCCATCAACTTTGAGCGGACTATTGCACAGGGAGAGGAACTGATGTCGACACAGCTCGAGCAAGGAAAGACTGCCAGACAGCTGGTGGTGGAAAGAGAGAAGCGAATCACAGATGCGATACACCTCAAACCAACCGACAGAGTGCCAATTATCTGCGGTATGGGCTATTTCCCTGCCAAGTACGCAGCAATTCCTTCTTCGGCCGCGTACTACGATTACGATGCGTGGATCGCCGCCTACCGAAAAACGTTAACCGACTATCACGCCGACATGATCTATCCCCAGGGATTCACGCCGGGGAAAGCTCTGGAAATCCTCAATCCTAATTCGATGCGTTGGCCGGGTCACGGTGTAGATCCGTACAAGGGGCATCAATCAATCGAAATAGAAAGCATGCAGCCTGAGGACTACGATGCATACATCTCAGATCCTTCTGACTTCATGTTCCGTATCATGACGGCGCGTTCCAGCGACGGACTGGCCGGCTGGGCAAAGCTGCCCAGGCTATCGAGTGTTGGAGGTGGGTTGGGAGCTCAAGGTCTGGCGTTAGCCTTGACCGACCCCGATGTCGTCAAAGCGCTAAAGGTGCTTCAGCAAACCGGGCGTGAGTTGAGGAAATGGCAAAAACGGATAGCGAAATTCAACAAAATGATGCTCGATTGCGGATATCCACAGTATTTTCAGGGTAGTGCCGGGCCTCCCTTCGATAGAATCTCGATCGCGATGCGCGGAATGCGCGGCACGATGACAGACCTGTATCGCAGGCCGGATAAGGTTCTGGCAGCCTGCAACACGCTACTCAAGGTTGCACTGGAAGCGCCGATGCCTCGACCGAACGAGTTCGGGAATACGCGGTTTTTTATGACAGTGACGCGTGGTTCGGACAACTTCATGTCTAACGCCCAATTTGAGAAATTCTACTGGCCGACATTCAAGAAACTGGTAAAGACGCTTATCGAAAGGGGTGGAACGCCCTGTGTTTTCTTTGAGGGAGAATTCGGTTCTAAATTGGAGCATCTGCTGGAGCTTCCCAAGGGCAAGATGTTGGCAAGACTCGATACCACAGACATCCGCCGCGCTAAGGAAGTCTTGAAAGGGCATATATGCATCCAGGGGAACGTGCCTTCTACTTTGTTGCAGACCGGGTCGGTCCAGGACGTCAAGGACTATTGCAGGAACCTTATCGACACAGTGGGCAAAGATGGGGGCTTCATACTCTCGCCCAGAAGTTCTACGGATGAAGTCAAACCGGAGAACCTGAAAGCGATGATCGATTTCACGCACGAGTACGGAATCTACCGCTAATTCTCGCTCTGGACGCATAGATTGAGGGTAGGGGATCCTACCCTCTTTCTTTTAGAGCGGATATTTCGTATCTGAATCGGCTAGCGTATTGAAGCCACAAACCAGAGTCGTTGCCGCCGGAATTCTCGAAACAAGAAATCGGGAAGGCCAAAGGACTCCCTCATAGCGCGGAGTCGCGACGGAATCTTGTGAAAGGGATGGTGTTAAATGCCTCTCAACGTTGGATTCATAGGCCTCGGGACAATGGGAATGCCAATGGCTCGCAATATCATCAAGGCGGGTTTCCCTCTCACGGCTTACAACAGGACCCAATCTAAAGTTCAAGCATTGGCTGAAGTGGGAGCAAGGGCCGCGGCCTCTGCCAGGCAACTAGCAGCGGCGAATGACGTGATTGTGACCATCGTTTCGGATACGCCGGATGTTGAAAGCGTTCTGCTTGGCCCCCAAGGGGTCATAGAAGGCATCAGGTCAGGATCGACGGTGATTGACATGAGTACGATTTCTCCTGAGGCAACGCGGAAGATTGCGCTCGCCCTGGCCCGGAAGGGATGCCATATGCTGGACGCCCCCGTAAGCGGGGGCGAGCAAGGAGCAATCGAAGGTACGCTTTCCATAATGGTGGGCGGCGACCTCGACGTGCTGGAACTATGCCGTCCCGTACTTAACGCGATGGGCAAGAATATCGTGCACGTCGGGGCCAACGGAATGGGTCAGACTGTGAAGCTTATGAATCAGATCCTTGTTGCCGGCAATCTTATGGCAGTTGTCGAAGCACTGATATTCGCGGCGAGGCAGGAGGTTGACCTGGAGAAGTCGATCGATGCAATCAAAGGTGGGGCAGCGGGCTCATGGCAATTGACCAACCTGGCCCCTCGTATTATCAGGCGGGACTTCCGTCCCGGCTTTAAGGTGGGCCTCATCAAGAAGGACCTCAAGCTCGTGATGGAAGCTGTAACCTCTTCCAACATCGCCCTCCCGACAACAGGCCTTGTGCAGCAGATGTTCAGCAGCTTGCCGGATTTGGACAGAGAATCCGGGACGCAGGCCCTTGTCAAGGCTCTGGAGCGCCTGTCAAACGTAGAAGTAAGGCTCATGGCTGACCCAAAGGACGATGCCGCCCAGCCATAGCCGGAAAGTCCCGCGATCCAAAAAAGCAAACGGCGATCGAGTGACGTTGATAGAGTAGGATGTCGCCATCAGCCGAATGGCCAAGTGATTTGTATTCGGTGTCGCTTTTTGATCTCAGCAACCGGTCGGCAAGGAGACGTGGGCGAGTGAACGGGGTTCTCTTCAGCGGCCAACCATGCGAGCTACGCTGAAAGCGATTCGGCATTGCTCTTCGACTGCCAACGCAGAGCCAACTCAGAATGAGGGGGCTCGCCTTGTTGGGGTTGCGATGGGCAAGCCGGCGGAACGTATCGCCTGAGAAAAGGGTCCGTGGATCGCATCTGTAACCACCTGCTCGATGCTTGCCCATCGCAACCCCTTGTGTTTCAATGTGAACCGCGGAGGAGAGGAACATGACGAAAGACTACGCCGAAAAGCAGATTGCCGAAAAGGAGAGGCGTATCATGGACGCCATCCGGATGAGAATGCCCGGATCGCGTTCCTGTCATCTGCAGCCTGGGCTATTTTGTGGCCCGGTATACTGGCACTCCAACCTCGGCGGCGTATTACGACTTCCCCGCCTGGCTGGCCGCGTACAGGAAGACGATCCCTGACTTCCCGGCTGACCTGGTTTTCGTTCAGGGTTTCACGCCCGGCGTTGCCCTCGAGGCCCTGAAGCCCCACCAACTCCGCTGGCCTGGGTTCCAACTCGACGCGTACTCGGGCCATCAGTCCATAGAAGTGGAGAACATGAAAGCGGACGAGTATGATGCATTCCTCCAAGATCCCTCCGACTATAAGCTGAGAGTGAACCTTTCCCGCGCAGCAGATGACCTTGAAGGGCTAGCTGACCTACCCAGACTATCCGAATTGGGTTGGGGGTCGGGTGGCGCGCAGCAGATGGCTCTGGCGTTCTCTTCGCCCAAGGTCGCCCTCGCCATAAGAACGCTACAGAGAACAGGACGCGAACTCAGGAAGTACCAGAGACGACAATCGCAATTTGCCCAGATGTTGCTTGACATGGGAGTTCCACAGTACACGCAATATTCAGCCATGCCGCCGTATGACATGCTTTCGTTCGGGATACGAGGAATGACTGGCTTGATGACAGACATGTTTCGCCAACCGGACAATGTAGTTGAAGCCTGCAACAGAATACTGCAAATGACTCTGGACAGGCCGGTGCCGAAGCCAAACAAGTTCGGCAATGTCAGGGTCTTCATGACCGTAACCCGCGGTTCGGATGATTTCCTTTCTAAGAAGCAATTTGAGAAGTTCTACTGGCCGACCTTCAGGAAACTTGTGGGCCATCTGATTGCCATGGGAATGACTCCCTGCATTTTTTTCGAGGGCAGTTGCGACTCCCGCATGGAATACCTGCTCGATTTCCCTAAAGGGTCGATGCTTGTGCACGTCGACAGGACGGACATATACCGTGCCAAGGACATTCTGCGGGACCACCTGTGCATACAGGGGAACGTGCCGTCGACACTCCTCCAAACGGGAACTGAACAGGATGTCAGGGACTACTGCAAGAGGCTCATAGATTACGTAGGCAAGGGTGGGGGATTCATCCTGTCGCCACGGAGTTCAACCGACTCAGTGAAGCCGGAAAACTTGAAGGCCATGATCCAGTTCACTAAAGAATACGGGGTGTACCGATAGACACTCTGTACCGGGCGCTCAATCCCGAAGCCGCAGGGAGCGCAACAGACACCGCGGTTCGGCACCACCTTCGGGAACGAGGGATAGACGATGAGAACGAGGTCTTTTACGGTTACGAGCGGGTATCATCGTCTCCCTTAGCGGTTCATGAAGATGAAAGCGTGGCTCGTAAGACAATCTAGATCACGGACCAGAGAATGTGAAGATGAATGCCTCAGACGATCCTGCGACTGCCGACGCATTTGATTCCGTTGTATCGGAGTCCGCATCGCCGTTCGTGATGGTGATTTTCGGAGTCACTGGCGACCTGGCGCAACATAAGTTGATGCCCTCGCTGTTTTCGCTTTTCAGGCAGGAGTTGTTGCCCGAGGAGTTTTCTATCATAGGATTCTCCAGGCGTGACTTGACGGATGAAGCCCTGCGCGACTTCTTCGTCAACTTGAAATCAGAACCCGGATGGATCGAATTCGCCCGGCATTTAACTTATCAGCAAGGGCGTTTTGAAGAAGAAAGCGGGTATCTGGCGCTGATTGAGAAACTGAACGGATTCGGACAAGCCGCTGGAGACCGCGCGGTCAGGGTGTTCTACCTTGCCACCCCTCCATCGAACTATGAAGTCATCCTTGGACATATCGAAAGGACTCTCCTTTCGAGTGAAAAAGGGGGCAATCCGCGGTCGAGAATAGTCGTCGAAAAGCCGTTTGGCGAAGACCTGGAAACAGCCAGAGCGCTTGATAGGACGTGCTCACTGAAATTTGAAGAGGAACAGATTTTTCGCGTCGATCACTACCTGGGAAAGGAGACAGTCCAGAACATACTAGCGTTCCGATTCGCCAACGGCATATTTGAGCCGGCGTGGAACAGGAAATATATCGACCATGTCCAGATAACCTGGGCTGAAAAGAAAGGGGTTGAGGGACGGGGGATGGTGTTTGACGGAATGGGCCTGTTGCGCGATATCGCTCAGAATCATCTCATGCAACTTGTAGCAGCGGTTGCAATGGAGCCTCCAACCAGCTTCGTGAAGGAAGAAATCAGAAATGCCAGAGCAAACGCCATACGGGCCATAAGGATTATCCATCCGGACGATGTCTTGAGATACACGGTTCGAGGGCAGTATGCAGGGTACAAGAGAGAGAATGAGGTGGCTGCCGATTCCACAACCGAGACATTCATTGCGCTTCAGTTGTTCGTCGATACTCCCCGGTTCACGGGCGTCCCCTTTTATGTCAGAGCAGGGAAGAAGATGCCAAAGGACGTTGTCGAGATTTCAATATTCTTTATTCAGACATGCAGTCTCCTTTTCGAAGATTTTGGTTGTCCCGTAGTCGGCAACGTTATCACGATAAGAATTCAACCTGATGAAGGAATCTCGATACGCTTTGTGGCAAAGAAACCTGGGGTCAAACTGGCGTTGAGGACGTCGACGTTGAGATTCTCCTACAACGAGGGGTTTGAGGAACAGATAGCGGATGCCTACGAGAGAATCCTGCTCGACATATTCAAAGGGGATCAGACGCATTGCAGCCGGAGCGACGAACTTGATCATTCGTGGGAGCTAATCACTAATATCCTTGAGGGCTGGGCGAGCGCCAAAGCACCTGAACTGCTTGGATACAATTCTCATGAATGGGGCCCAAAAGAGTCCGAATATCTGATCGAACGAGATGGACGGAGATGGTTGCAGGGTGAATGATCAACAGCGATTTCGATCTTGATTACTCGCCCGAGCGCAGATCTGGGCAAGGCCCCGCTTTACGTGACGACGGCATTGCCTGGCTGGGGATGACCAGAAACGTCGAAAGGATGGATTCATGAAAATAGGGTTTGTCGGGCTTGGCAAGATGGGCAGTAGGATGGTAACCAGACTCTTCTCTGACGGCCATCAGGTGGTAGTCTGGAATCGATCGCCTGGTCCTGCTCAAGAACTGCTGGAGGAGTCCATCCGGCTTCGTGAGGCACAGCCGATTGAGGGGCAGGTAACCGTCGCCAAGTCTCTTACTGAGCTTGCGGACGAGTTGCCTAGCCCTCGCGTCATTTGGATGATGTTGCCGGCTGGCGAACCAACTGAGTTGACCACGGGAGCCACGGCGGATTTGCTCACTGCTGGTGACGTTCTTATCGACGGGGGGAATGCCAACTATCGAGATACGGAAAGGCGGTTCAGGCTGCTGGCTGAAAGAGGAATAAGGTTCCTGGGAATCGGAGTCTCCGGGGGGATAATTGCCGAAAAGCAGGGCTATCCCCTGATGGCAGGCGGCGACAGGTCCGCATACGACCATGTTGAGCCGATCCTCAATTCGCTGTCCAAGCCGTTTGGTGGACATCAGTATTTCGGCGATGGGGGGGCCGGGCACTTCGTTAAGATGGTGCATAATGGAATTGAATACGGAATAATGCAGTCCCTCGGCGAGGGGTTTGAGGTGCTCGAGAAGGCGCCTTACAGGCTCAATTTGGTGGAGGTTGCCAGACTCTATCAGAAGGGAACTCTAGTGTCTGGATTCATGCTCGATAGAGCCGCAGAAGTCCTGGAAAGGGATCCGAGTCTGGCGGGTGTGCGCGGTTTCATCGCTGAATCAGGGGAAGCGCGGTGGATGATTGACCAGGCATCGGAAGAGCGCGTAGATGTTGATATCATTAGACGTTCCCTGGAATACAGAAAACTTTCGCAGACAGACCAACGCATACAGGCCTCGTTTACCGCCAAACTTGTTGCAGCGCTCCGCAATGCCTTTGGCGGACACGACGTTCAAACCAAGTAGCGTGTTTGGCGGTAGACTGCAATTGGCAGCCCTTCGCAACTAATCCAGGGCGTGCCAGGTCGCCTTATCCTATGACGTGTCCGCGCTCCGCTTCTATTTCGCTAAACAACTTGCTCACGTTCAGCTTCTGTCTGTCGTCGAGCATGTTTTCCGCCATCAAGAACAGCATGTTGTCTTCTTTGTTTATGTGGTCCCGCAGCATCCAGATGAAGTGCGTCCCGTGTTCCTTCATCCGAGGTATGGAAGCTGTGTCGGCACCTGCCAGGAAATCAGCCACAGCCGATTGAAAATGGCCGTTGCTGTTTCTCAGTTCTTCGTGCTCTCTCAGCATCACGCCAACAGGGCCTCGGTCGACAGGGGTGAATCGTCCCATCTCAGGGAATAGCGCCTGTTCCTCCTTATCGAAGTGCAACCAGAAGTCGGTTTGGAAGAACCCGGCTAACTCCCGCAGTTCTCGCAGTGCCTCTGTCTCCCTCTCCGGGTTGAGTAAGATACTCTCCAACAAGTTCAGCTTCTTAAGGACGGAAGAGTGTTCTTCACGTAATTGATCGGTTGGTTTCTCTACTGCCATTGATATCTCCCGTTAGACACCCGCCGCGCGTTGTCCTCTCGACCTTCCAGTGTACGATAACAAATTGACCGTCCGAAACATAAGACTTTTGTCGTATCCTGACACTATTCAGGCGTCTCAAAGTGACAGTTCTTTTCAACGCCGTGGCAATCGAAGAACATGTCACACCGCGTGTAAGATGACATAACGTTGTATTCAGAGATGAATTTGTGGAGAAGTTGGCGAAGCGTTGCGGCAAGATGGGATTGAAGTGGTGGGCCACAGTGTTCAATACACAGAACCTTTGAACTGGCTTTCAAACTGAGATGATAGCCTGCTTTACCTAAAGTGCCAGTTTCGAAACTCCTTCATTCGGAGAGTTAGAAACCGTCAGCTCAACAGCAAGATACTGCCCAGAGTCCAAGTGCTGAACCTTCACACCTGTTAATGTTAATGAGGTTCTTGAGAATCGTATTCCGTAGTATCATCATTTGAGTATTCGGGAGAATCGCTGTGAGTCTGCGACCGTTCACCAGAAAGCTGCTTGAGTGGTTTGAAACTATTCAATTGGGCCCTACTGGTCGCAGGAGAATATGAGCAAACTCGCCTGCCATGTCGCCTTTCCCTTGATGGCCGATTTGTTCTTGGTCGCGGCTGCTCTCACGCTGGGCGGTTGTACCGCGACTGGGGGAGAAGGGTTCGCCCTCTATTTGACCAAAGCAGATGTTCCTCCTGCTCAGATGTCGAATGTGAGCCGGATCAAATTAGCCGAACAACCCTTGATTGCGTCGGCTGACATCGTGACTTACAATGCGCAGACTCATGAGCTGAAGCTTAGGGCCGGTGCATACGAGAGAATCGCACGGCTGGAAGTGCCGGTCAACGGCCGGTCGTTTGTCGTCTGCGTTGATGGGGCACCCGTCTACGGAGGGGCTTTTTGGACCCCGATTTCTTCGCTTTCATATGACGGCATTACTATCTGGAAGCCGTTCACCTCAACGGATCGGTGCGTCGTCACCCTTCAGTTGGGCTACTCGACGCCGTCTTTCTACGGAGATACGGACCACAGAAACGACCCCGTAGTCTTGAGATCGCTCGAGCTGGCGGGAAAGCTGGTCACGAGACTCTCAATTCGGGACGTCGAGAGTCTGCCACAGTCCATGAAGGGATACGAACTGTATTCATGGTCGCAGGACGGCCGGTGGCACTTCGCTTTGATGACAGGCACCAACCGCAACAAGACGCTCGAAGAGGTCATCTCGTCTGAAGACATCGTTTCTGAAGCCGGAGAGGTGAGAATTCACGTTGTGGGCGTCAACGCTGCCAAAGCGGCGCTTGGCAAATTGCGCACGGGAGAAGAGGTCTTCTGGCTCGCCCAACCGCGAACCTGGAACCAGTCCAGGCTAGCGGCGTTAGCTTCATACTTCCCCCTGAGTCAACCGTTGATAGCATCAGAGCATACTGCGGGGAGCATGGCCTGGACCTAGTGCTACAGTCGGTTCCATAGATATTATCTTTGGCTGATTGGGTTGAGAACGCAGCAGCCGGCCAAGGCATCTCCCCCAGGGCGAATTCGCAGCACTTCGCATGCCACGAAAAGAGTGACGGTTTGCCGATAATAGACGTGGATTAGATTATTGCGACGGCCTTCTTCACGGTAGATGTCTGCCGTGAACGTGCGTTGCTGGGCAATTCCTAGCTTCGCCATGCTTGGCCGGTCTTATGAAGTCCACGTATCCTTGGTGGAAGAGAGGCAGAGGCAACCTCGCTTTGAAACAACCATGGGGTGGTTGACGCGACCGCTGCTCGAACTGTTCGGCCTGGCGCCATTCCAGCCCATTGACTCGCTCACTTTTCAGGGGATAGTCCAATGAGTCCAATTCAGTCCAACTTGCGCATGCGGGGAACGAATAGCAGCACGGCTGCGGAGATCAGCGCCAGCGCCGCCGCGAATCCCCCGATGGCCCAGCTCAACCCCACGGCCTGGGTCAAGACTCCGGCAGCAAAGGCACTGAAGCTGGTGAAGCCAAACTGCATCAGGAAGAGGCTCATCACCCGCCCGACATAACGGCTCTCGACGTATTCCTGCAGAAGAGTATTGCTAAGGGTCATCCGAACCGACTGGGCAATGCCCACGAGGCCGATGAGTCCCAGCGACAGGGGCCATGACCTGGAGAAGGAAAACGCAAAGAGGGTAATTCCCAAAGCCAGACCGCTCAGGGCTAACATGAGGCCCCGCTTCTTGTTCGGCAATGAAGTGAGGGCCAGAGAAGAGAGCAACGCGCCGACGCCGGAAACGCTCATCAGTACCCCCATCCCCTCAGGGCCGACATTGAGGTGTTTGGGGTCGACGAAGACGGGCAGCATGCTGTTGAAAGGCATCGACAGCAAGACAATCATGAAGCTCAACATCAGTACGCCCAGGATTACGCGGTCCCGCCGCACGTAATTCAGGCCCTCCTTGATGCCCCTAAAAGCGCTGATGCCGTGGCTGACATTGGTTCCGGTCCGGGGCAGGAACAAGAAGAAGACAACGGAACTCAGATACATTGCGGTCATGACGAAGTAGACTGCCTGAAAGTCAATGGCTTGCACCATAAAGCCGGCCAGCGCCGGAGCAAATAGCTGCAGCGTGTTCATCCCCATGGTGTTCAGGGAAATGGCGTTCATTAGTTTGTCATCGGGAACGATTTGAGGAATTATGGCCTGACGTGAGGGCATCATCAGGCCCATGACGCCGCCCTGCAGAGCAGAAGACACCACCAGTAATCGCCATGAGCCTGCGTGTTCAGCGCTCAAATAGCCGGTGGTGAGCGCAACGCCAACTCCCATCGAGACAAGAGCGAAGACGGCCTGGCCCCCCAGCATCACCCATTTCTTCTCTACCCGGTCCGCGATGACACCCCCAAAGAGTGAGCAGACTATCATGGGCAAAGCATTGGCAAAGGACATGGCGCCGAGGATGACCGTCGAATTCGTCACACTGTAGATCAGCAGCGAACCGACAATCTGCTGCATGCTCATCGCCGCCATCTGCCCGATCAAACCGCCGAAGTAAACCCGGTATGCCCGGTTTTGAAATGAGCCGAAGGTCCGGTCGCGGAGGGACGCTAGACGGCGAAGGCTACCACTTGGCTTGAACGCTTGCATTCAGAAGCTATCTCCCGGTATTCATTGCAGGTCAGAGGGGCCGCGGCCAACAGGACGATGCCGTGCGAGAACTAGTCTATTCGTCTGCCAATTGAATTGATAGTGTTTCGAACGTCTTTGGCATCGAACTACGTAAAGCTGCAAACGAGACACTGCACTGTTAAACGTGACAAGGTCTCCGCCGCGTGCGAATGTACAAAGCAATGTCTTCTTCCTTCATAAGCCTTATTCTTTGACACCATGGGGGCTGCATCTGAATGACCAATTGGCGTTTACCCTTTTTGTAGTCTGACGTCCAGGACGGCCGTCCTGCCCGATTTCACGGCGGCTACGGCCTCTCTCAGCGCCGGCACCACGTCAGCGGGTCTTTCAAGTCTTCGCCCATATCCACCGCACGCTTGGGCAACCGTCGAGTAGTCCGGGCAGGGAGAAATGTCGACGCCAGCCGCCAATCCGATCTCATCTGAGACTCTCGTGTCGCCGTAGAGCCGCTGGACAATACCTCTGATTACTCCGTACGACTGGTTATTCAGGATCACGGTCAGGAAAGGAGCGTGATAGGTATTTGCCGCCCATAGAGTCGCCACGGGGCATCCCCAGACGAAACCTCCATCGGATACGAGACTTACGACCAGCTTATCAGGTGCCGCCATCTTGGCGCCAAACGCAGCGGCAGGCGCCCACTGGATGGAACCACCAGCGCAACTGATCATCGTGCTTGGCTTGACGCGATCAATCTGATCGGTGACAGACGCCCAATCCCGAATCGCGTGGTTCACCAAAATCGTGTCCTCGTCGATAACATCGGAAAGGCAGCGGCAGAGCCAATCGGAAGAAATGGGTTCTTCGTTTGCCTTACTCGAAACTGAAGCCCTTCTCTTGTTACGCATGGCGGTGTTCTGCGTGGTGATTTTGTCGAGGCGGACTGCCAGTTCTCTCTTCTTTGCCTCGGAGGTCTTCTGGCGGACCAGCGCTGTGAGCGCGGGAATCGCGTCTCTCGAATCTCCTTTGATGTAGAGGTTGGCCCCGCGCATCCAGAGTGGCCTGCCTTGAGTGGTCGGATCTCCGGCAATCTGCAAGACAGTCGCCGTTGGCTTTGGCATTCCGCCCATCGGGGCATAGGGCATGTCATAGTCGATGGCCAGGACAACATCTGCGTCGCCATATCCTGCATTCGACTGCCTACTCGCCCCCGCCTGTTCGATTCCAACGCAGAGGGGATGGGTGGTAGGGAAATTCACTCGAGTCGCACCATTGAGTACGGGGGCAGAAAGGGCCTGGGCTAAGTCAATCAGCGAGGTTATTGATTCCTGATATCTTCCAGTTGCACCGGCCACGATGAGGGGGTTCTCGGCGCCGAGAAGCAATTCCGCTGCCTTGGCCAGATCATCTGCAACGATCGTGTCTGCTAAGAGATCCGGTTGGTGTGGCCTGGCAGGGATATTTCTCCGCTGGACATCCTCGTTGAGGATTCCGAGGGGATATGTCAGATAGACTGGGCCGCACGGCTCTGAAAACGCCACGTCGAAGGCATGCTGAAGCACCTCGCAAATGTCCTCGCCCTGCACCAGTAGGTGGTCCCATTTGACGCACCCGCGCATGATGGAACCTTGCTCGAATCTCTCGCCTTTCCAGTTGGAGCGATCGCCGGGCATCACGCCTGCCCATAGAATCACCGGTACTCGTCCCCACTGCACGTTGTGCATGGCGCCTCCAACCTGCAGAGTGCCCAGTTCGGCATGGACCATGACCACCTGCGGTCTGCCTGAAATCATGTAATGGCCATGGGCCGCAGTCATTGCCACAGATTCGTCGAGGCACATCACCAATCCCGGCGTACGTTTTCCCGCGGCCTTCATCTTGGTCGCCGTGGCCTGGATAGGAGCGGTATCGGCCCCAGGGTTGAAGAATATCTGCTGCACTCCATTTGCGTTGAGTACCTCGACGAAAGCTTCAGCCCCTTCGTATTTCTCCAAGGTTCTTCCTCCTTTTCTTCATCGCTGATCGCGGTCTGAGGTATCCCGTTTGGCTAGTTCGGCCGCATCCCCCCATCTACGTTCAAGGACTGTCCGGTGATGTTCCTGGCGTCTTCAGACACGAAGAAGACAGCCGCGCGTCCCATGTCTTCAGGTGTCTGCGTTCGCTTGAGTGGCACCAGAGGCGCCATGAGCTTTTCAAACGTCTCATTGGAGTCCATGCCCGATGTCTGGGGATTCGACTGAAATCGTACGTAAGGCCCTCTCACGAAAAGGGGCGTGTACACGGTCCCCGGGCAAATGCAATTCACATTGATATTGTCCGCGGCCAAGTGCAAAGCCAGCGCTCTCGTGAACTGAATAATGCCAGCCTTTGCGACGCTGTACGGCATTAGCAATGCTCCTCCGCCTCCCATCTGTCCCTCACCCCCTCCTCCCGAAGGCGGCCTCCCGGCGATTGAAGACACATTCACGATCCTGCCGCTCTTCTGCTTCACGAAGAAGGGGACGACCGCCTGACAGGTTAGTATGGTTGCATTCAGGTTCAGTTTGAGGTTGTCATCCCATTCTGCCCAGGTCATCTCGACGAACTTGTCGCCGCTTCTCCCGACATTCTTCTCCCCGCCAACGTTGTTAACCAGTATGTCAATCCTTCCAAAGTAATCCAGAGTCTTCTGCACAGCCTGATTCACGTCGGCCGGATTCGTGCAATCCGCGGCTATAGCCAGGGACTTGCGGCCAAAGCCTTTGACTTTTTCTGCCACCCGCGCGCCAGCATTGGGGTTCAAGTCCAATATGGCTATATCGGCGCCTTCTTCGCCCAGACAGAGGGCGATTCCCTCACCGATGCCCATGCCTCCACCCGTCACGATGGCTACTTTGTCGTGTAGTCTCACGTCGTCCTCCTTTTACAGTCGTGGCTCCCCCTCAACATGCTTACAGATATCAGGTCGGCCGCACAGCGGGCTCACCCTCTCGTGTTGACGAGGCCTTGTGCCAGACTCGACGGAACTTGATTGACTAATTCCCCCAGTGTCCACACGCCCTCCTTACATGGGCCTTTGATCTCGGTCGGATTCGAATAGAGGGCTACGCGGCCTCTTGAGGCACCGAATACGTGATAGTTGTTGTTGCTAACGTATTCCGCTGAAATCGGCCACTGATCCCGCTGCAAAGCGGCCACCCTTTGGTGGGGAGTGGAAGGGGCAGCGCCAAGCTTCGGTGAGTTTAGCCTAAGTTGATATCGTCCGCAAACCAGCTCACAGGCGTAAGAACATATCCCCTGTTCACTATTATGGGTTGATTGGTGCTTTTTGGAATTAGTTAACTACTATATGATATAGTTCTTAACTAATTTTTGAGATTATGGACAAGACAGAAAGAATGGAGCAGGTTCTCGATCTCCTCGCTCAACTTCCGCGGGTCATAAGGAAGTCGGCCGAACGCGACTTTATCAAGCCGCTCCTCCGTTCAGTCGACCCCAGACTGGCTCCCCACCATTTGGCAATCATGAAGATAGTCCAGGAAGAAGATGGGCTCAACATGAGTCAGATTGGCGACTCGGCGATGATCTCCCACGCTCAGATGACACAGTCCGTTGAACGGCTCATAGATCTGGGGCTCCTTGGAAGAAGACCTGACCGAACCGATCGCAGAAAAATAGGCATTACTTTGACCAAGAAGGGCACAGAAACCATGGCGGCGCTCGATGCTGCAATGAAAAAGCACCTGACAGAGACGCTGTCGTGGCTGACCGATGAAGATGTCGAGAAACTGCTGGAGTCCCTAAGTTTTGTACTGTCCACCATCGAGAAGTTCTAGCCCCTTTGTACTCTCGTAATTAGTGTTGAAGCTGCGTGGCCGTCGAATGAGCGAAGGAGCAATGACGCGCGATGATACGAAAGCTAGCTGGGCACCTAGGTCAATACCGAAGATATGTTTTTTACTGTGTCCTCCTGGTAACGGGTGAAGTAGCTGCCGAGCTTCTGATGCCGGTTCTCATGGCCAGGGTCGTCGACGTCGGCATTCCCCGGAAGGATGTGTGGTTCATTGCTACCATCGGCATGCTGATGGTCGGCTTGGCAATCTTAGCCATCGGCCTCGGTATAGCCAACATGAAGTTCTCTGCAGAAGGCAGCCAGGGGTTTGCAGCTAACCTGCGCCGGCGTCTCTTCGAAAAGGTCCAGTCGTTTTCCTTCTCGAACATAGACGCCTTTAGCTCGGCTTCACTCGTGACACGTCTCACGAGCGACGTAACGCAGCTTCAGAATACGTTGATGATGTCCTTGAGAATGCTGATAAGAGCACCCCTGATGCTAGTATGCGCCACGATCTTCGCATTGAGCATCAACCTGCGACTCTCGACAGTCATTCTCGTTGCTGTCCCTCTACTGGTGCTCAGTATTGCGCTGGTATTGCGGCCAGCTGAGCGTCTGTTTACAGTCGTGCAGCAGCGGCTGGATGGGATCAACGGGACAGTCCAGGAGAATCTCATCGCCATTCGCGTCGTGAAGGCGTTCGCTCGAGAGGAGCACGAAAAGGAGAGATTTGGAAGGGCGAACAACGCCCTGATGAAAGCGGCATTGGACGCAGGCTATTTGTCTAGTCTAATGATGCCGATCATGATGTTCGTGCTCAACTTTGCCACCGTCGTGGTGATCTGGTTCGGGGGAAAGATGGTAGGGACAGGGACAATGGGGCCAGGCGCCTTGATCGGTTTCCTCAGCTATCTCATGCAAATACTAATGAGCGTAATGATTTTTTCCATGATGTTCTTGTTGCTTGCTCGTGCTAAGGCTTGCGCCCAGCGTGTTCTGGAAGTCCTCGACACTGAGGTAACGATCACGGACAATCCAGAGTCGGTCCATACTTCAGAACCCTCCGTCAACCGGGGCAGGATCGAGTTTCAGCACGTGGATTTTAGATATGCGACGGGAGAAGGGAAGAGAGTGTTGTCCGACGTTACGTTCGCCGCAGAACCGGGTGAGGTCGTCGCGATAATCGGTGGGACCGGATCCGGAAAAAGCTCCCTTCTCAGTCTCATTCCACGTCTGTATGACGTCACCGCCGGAAGGGTGCTCATCGACGGAGTTGATGTCCGCGATTATCGAACGGCGACCCTCCGGGCTGGCATTGGCATGGTGTTGCAGAACAACGTGCTCTTTTCCGGCACGATTCGCGAGAATCTCCGGTGGGGCAACGTGGAGGCCTCCCAGGAGGAAATTGAGCGCTGTGCTCGAAATGCCCAAGCCCACGACTTCATCGTCCAGAGTCCGGACGGATACGAGACACAGCTTGGGCAAGGGGGGGTCAACGTTTCAGGGGGCCAGAAGCAACGTCTTTGTATTGCCAGGGCAATGCTGAAAAGGCCACGCATAGTCATACTCGATGACAGCGCCAGTGCGGTCGATACGGAGACTGAGTCTCTGATACGGGGCTCATTCCGCAGCAATGTCAGGGACACCACGGTATTGATCGTATCACAGCGAATCAGCTCAGTGAGAGATGCAGACAAGATAATCGTGCTTGATGATGGGCGGGTTTCCGGCGTGGGCACGCATGAAACGCTGCTTGAGACCAACGCAATTTACCGGGAGACATGCCTCTCTCAGCAAGAAGGACGGGCAGCATGATGGAGCGCAGAGAGCCACCTCGTTCGCTGTCAGACCGAGGTCCGCTGCCGGGACCGGGACGGCCTCCGGACGCAGGCCCGATAGGTTTTGGAAGACCAAAGAACCTGAGGCACACAGTCTCACGACTGTTTGGATACCTTGCGAAGAGCAAGTTGCTGCTCGCCGGCGTTGCTTTGTCACTGACAGTAGGCTCAGCCTCTATGCTCGCGGGCTCGTACTTCCTGAAGCCACTGATAAACAACTACATACTACCCCGCAACTTCAAAGGTCTTGTCGTCGCACTGACCGTCCTCGGATTCATATACGGACTCGGGATTATTGCCTCGTACTTTCAAAGCAGAATGACGGTCACTGTCGCCCAGCGTACCGTCAACATCATCCGTCGAGACCTATTCAACAAGATGCAGGATCTCGAGTTGGGCTACTTTGACAGGCATACTCACGGCGAGTTGATGAGCCGCTATACGAACGACATCGAGAATGTGCAACTGATGCTGGAACAGAGTCTAGTTCAACTCATATCCAGCGTAATCATCTTTGCGGGCTCAGTAGTATTGATGATTCTACTCAGCCCGGTGCTGTTCCTGATCACTGCGGTCGTGATGGGCATCATGACGTTCGTCAGCATGCGCATAGGCAGCAAGAGCCGCTCTTACTTCATGAAACAGCAAAATCTCCTGGGCGAACTCAACGGGCATATTGAGGAAAGCATCACCGGACTCCGCGAGATCAAGGTGTTCAACCACGAGGAGGCAGCAAAGGAGAAGTTCTATACCTTGAACGAGAAGTTCCGCCTCTCGGCTTCAAGGGCCAATTTCTTGGCCGGAATGGTAATGCCGATAATGGTGAACTTGAACAATATTTCTTACGCTGCGGCAGCCGTTGCAGGAGGCGTTCTCGCGCTCAGGGGAACATTTGACATCGGGTCGCTGGCCGCGTTCCTCCAGTATTCCCGTCAGATTGGACAGCCCATCAGCCAGGTCACCGGGCAGTTCACCAACATTCTGGCTGCAATGGCAGGCGCAGAGCGGATCTTCGACATAATGGACCAGGAACCAGAAGTCGGATCGCGGCAGCGTGAGTCTTGTCCCAGCGAAGAGAGAAGGAGACGGGAGGCTGGCGGAGGTGGCGGACGCAGGCGCAGGCGGCGCTCACACGTGGGCCTGGCGCCGTGCAGGAGGCGATGGGCTGATACCTCTCAGGGGCGACGTACGCTTCGAGGACGTAACCTTCTCGTATGTGCCTGGCAAGGCGGTGTTAAGAGATGTATCGTTATGCGCGAAGCCTGGTCAGAAGATTGCTTTCGTGGGGTCGACAGGTGCAGGCAAGACGACTGTAACGAACCTCATAAACAGGTTCTACGATGTCGAGACCGGCAGGATTACATACGACGGCATCGATGTGAGGGACATCAAGAAGGAGAGCCTGCGGCGTTCTCTGGGAATGGTGTTGCAAGACACGCACCTCTTCACAGGAACAGTACTGGAGAATATCCGCTACGGGCGGCTTGACGCATCGGACGAACAGTGTGTCGAGGCCGCAAGAGCGGTCAGCGCCGAATCATTTGTCACCAGATTGCCGCAGTCTTACCATACGCTGATCAGCGCCGATGGGGCTAATCTGTCGCAAGGGCAACGCCAGCTTGTTGCTATCGCCAGGGCATACGTCGCCAACCCGAGCGTAATGATTCTCGATGAGGCAACGAGCTCGATCGATACCCGTACGGAGCGGTTGGTCCAAGAAGGCATGGATGCACTGATGGAAGGCAGAACCGTTTTCGTTATCGCCCACCGTCTTTCCACCGTGCGGAACGCTGATGCTATTATGGTGATCGAACGCGGAGAGGTCATCGAGAGAGGAAACCATGAGGACCTGCTCTGCCCAAAAAGGTAGATATTACCAGCTCTACGCTGGAATTAGTGACCTGGATTAGTCTCCCTTTTTGAACCGGGTGTTTGTACAGGCTTAGCCGCGAAGATTTGCTCGTGATGCAGCAAAGTCCAATTCCTTGGCACTCCTAGGATGACTCTCCAAATTGCCTCTAGCGATATAACCCAGGGGCAGGCTAAACCGTCGAATCTCCAGGTTCATGCTTCATGGAATGCGCACAGGTAGGACGACCGAATATCGACTCCGAGTTGGAATATGGGATCTTTCTGTCATCGGACATGCCATCGCCGAATATCCACTGCTTACGAAGGCCGCGCATCCTGTTGTCCTCGTTGTTAGGGGCAGCCTCGAGTACTCCATGCTTGGTCGACCTTTCGAAGCGCATCTGATCACGCCATATCTCAATCAGTTCGTCATATCTTAGCGTATTGCCCCATTCATCCCGGCTGTCAGATACCTCCCAGCATAGGAATCCGCACTTTCTGCATCCGATCACGTCCATCGGCAAGACTCCTGTTAGGGTTGAGCTTGCACAGACGCTCGGCTACAGATCCCTTGATTGCTTTCCCTGCTTCGAGGGTGAAGCCAGTAGACAGCCTCATTCAGACCGGAGCGCTTCGATGGGATTTAGGCGCGAAGCGTTCCAGGCAGGATAGAACCCGAAGAACAGCCCGATTCCCACAGACACAGAGACGGCAAGTATCACTATCTGAGGCGAAATCAGTGTGGTCATTGTTCCGGCCCGACCGATGACATAGGCGCCGGCCGCTCCGATCAGCACGCCGATTATCCCGCCAGTCAAGGACAGTGATGCAGCCTCTATCAAGAATTGAACCCAAATATCTCGTTCTTTGGCGCCCAAAGCCTTTCTGATGCCGATCTCCCTGGTTCTTTCCAGAACCGAGACTAGCATGATGTTCATCACGCCGATCCCGCCAACGAGGAGTGAAATGGCAGCGATGGCACCGAGGAGCAGTGTAATGCTCTGTGTCGTCTTGGCGAGCGTGTCGACCAGGTCCTGCTGAGAGGTGATCGAAAAATCATTTGTCGCGGTCGGATCCTGGGTGTTTATGTTGTGCCGGAACTGGAGCACAGAAGTGATGTTAGCAACGGCCGCATCAATGCTATTCTTGTCCCCCACTGATATGACAATAGTGCTGATAACATGCTGGCCAGTTGTGGTCAGTTGCCGCGCCGCTATTTGCTGCAGGGTGGACAAAGGAATCAGGACGCCGTTGTCTGTCGATCCAAAAGACTGTCCCTTGCTCCGCAGCACTCCGACGACTGTTGCCACGGTGTTTCCGATGCGTATAGTCTGTCCCCAGGGATCATCCTCCCCGAATAGGTCAGAGGCCACCGTCGGACCCAGGACGACCACCTGCCGGTAACTGTCATAATCATCCTGGGATAGGAAGCTGCCATTTACGACCTCGAGGTTATAGGCCAGCTGGTACTCCGGCGTTACTCCGATGACCTGGGCTCTGGTATTTTTGTCCTGATAGATAAGCTGAAGAAACGACTGACTCGATGGCGCCACCGCGGTAAGCCCTGGCACCTCGTCGGTGATCGCTTGAGAATCCTCGAGCGTGAGGGTGGTCGCCGAGCCGGGGGCGGCCCTCACACCCCCGGCACCGGATGTCTGGCCGGGAGAGATGAAGAGCAGATTGGACCCAAGCCCTTCAAGACTTGACATTATGCTCGATGTCGTTCCCTGTCCGATGGACATGAGGATGATCACGGCCGCCACGCCAATAACGACTCCAAGGATGGTCAGGAAGCTGCGGAGCTTATGTGTTGCCAGTCCTGTCCAGACGGTTCCAAAGAGGTCCATCCATTTCTTCATGTCTTTTCCTCGTCGACGATCTCCCCATCACGCACGTGGATTATCCTCTGGCACTGGTGAGCGATTGAGCTATCATGCGTGACAATGAGAACGGTTATCTTCTTTTGTGACTGCAACGACGATAATATCGCCATGACCTCTTTGCCGGACTTGGAGTCCAACTGTCCGGTCGGCTCATCCGCAAGGAACACCATGGGGTCCTTCACCAACGCCCGGGCGATGGCCACACGTTGTTGCTCGCCCCCGGACATCTCGATTGGTCGGTGCTTCACTCTGTTAGAAAGTCCGACCATGGCGAGCGCTTCGCGGGCCTTTTCCCTGTTGACGCCAATGGAATACATCATGCCCAGCTCGACATTAGAGAGTGCGCTGAGACGGGACAAGAGGTTGAACGTCTGAAATATGAAGCCTATCTTTTGACCACGCAGAACGGCCAGTTCTCCGCTGTTGTAGCCTGAGATATCCTTCTCGGCGAAGTAATACTTGCCGGAAGATGCCTTGTCAAGGCACCCAATGACATTTAGCAGCGTTGTCTTTCCCGAACCGGATGGCCCCATGATGCCCACCATTTCCCCATCGGCAACATTGACGTTGATGCCTTTCAAGACAGTAAGGTCCGTCTTGCCCATATGATACGTTTTCACGATGTTTTCAAGCTTTATCAACGGATTAC
>CAVUYC010000023.1:0-174576 GCA_963745605.1 uncultured Chloroflexia bacterium
GCGGTTCGGGAACCGCTCGTGCTGACCGGAAACCCTTGGAACAGGCCCGCCCCGATGTTCGCCGCGCCGATCCCGACCATCTCCCGGTTGCCGTCGACCACCTGACCGGTGCGGGCCGCGAACGCGGTGGCGGTCGAGATCGTGTCGGCGAGCGACACGAGCGCGATGCCGAGCGCGCCTGCCAGCAGCAGTGCGAGATCGGAGAACCCGACGTCTGGGATGGTGAGAGGTGGGAACCCCTGCGGCAGGACGCCCACCAGTGAGACGCCGCGCTCCCCGAGTCCGAACAGCCCCACTGCGAGGATCGACAGCACGACCACGATCAGCACACCGGGAAGCCTCGGCAGTATTCGCTGGCACACCACGATCAGGATCAGCCCGGACAGGCCGATCACCAGGGCGGCCGGGACGGTTTCGCCGGTCGCCACACCGTGGACGAAGCCCATGACCTCGCCGAGGAAGCCCTCCGCATCCACCGAGAAGCCGAAGAGCTTGGGGAGTTGGCCGACCAGGATCGTCAGGGCAAGGCCGTTCATGTAGCCGATCATCGTCGGCTTGGAGATCAGGTCCGCGACAAAGCCGAGCCGGCATACGCCGGTGAGCACCGTGATCGCCCCCGTCATCAGCGCCAGCGCCGAGGCAAGTGCGACGGCACGCTGCGGGGTCTCCCCGGCTGCGACGAGCGGGAGGATCGTGGCGGCGTCATGGGTCCGAGTGAGGAGTCGGGGCCCAGCACGAGGATCCTGGAGGGCCCGGAAAAAGGGCGTATCCCACGAGGCAGAGGATCGAGGTGTACAGACCGGTGATCGCAGGCAGGCCGGCGAGTTCCGCGTAGGCCATTCCCTGTGGTACCAGCAGTGCGGTCAGGACCAGTCCGGCTATTAAGTCTTTGGGGAGCCAACGCGGGTTGTAGGAGAGGAGCTGCACCAGTCCCGGAGCAAGAGAGAGTGCCCTCCCGGCCTGGCGCTTTGCTGGCTCCGCTGGCACCGGGGCAGCCTAACGTCGGAGCCGAGCCGGCGAGTAGCCGTAGATGCTAACCCGCCATGAGGCGCTGTCGGCGACCCTCGACTTGAGCGCCGTCACGGCGCATCCGCCACGCCATCCCCGCCGGCAGCGGTGGCCACGACACCGACTCTGAAGATCAGCGACGACAACGCCGACGGAGCCCGGCCAGTCGCGACGCGGACGCCGGGGTAGCTGGAGATCTCGGCGGCCAGGGGCGCTGCCGCGGTGGTGCTCAGCAGGGTCGCTCCGGTGTGGGGGTCGTCGGCGAGCTGCCAGTTCGTGCCCGGGGTACGCGGACGGCCTGTGCGGCGAGCCAGCGCAGGGCGGCCAGCCCGACGATGGCTGCTACCGCTGTCCCGGCCCAGGGCAGCCATCAGGGGGGTCGGGGGTCGGGGCTCGGAGGGAGCAGGGGTGCGTCGGCGGCGACGGGCAGGCGGCGGGGGCCGAGGTGGCGGCGCCTGAGCCGACGAGGAGCACGAGTGCGCCGGCGAGCAGCAGGAGCAGCCCGAGGAGGGCCAGGACGTCCACCCGCTCAGAAGGCACCAATCATCCTGCGCGGGTGAGGCTGGCCACTCCTCCGTCTGCGAGGCTCACACCGGCAGTTGCGCGCCCGGCAGGAGGATCGGAGTCAAGGCCGCGCTCGTCGCCACCCTCGGCTAAGGGACTGGGAATCGCTCCGGTGGGAGGCACTCATGGCGAACAAGACCGACACAGCCACACAGCCGGGGCTCGACACACTCGAGCCGCGAGAGCCCTGGTTCGCCCAGGACGCCGATCGCGTGGTCGCTGCGATGGAGACCGACGCCGAGCGCGGCTTGAGCCGGTCCGAAGCAGGCGCCCGGCTGTCCCGGTACGGGCCGAACCAGATCGCAGCCGAGAAGCCGCCATCACTGTGGGCGGTCGCCCTGCAGCAGCTCCGCGACCCGATGAACATCATGCTGGTGGCCGTTGTCGCGGTGAGCCTGGTCATCGGCCAGGTTTCGACGGCTCTCATCGTGGGTCTGCTGGTCGTGCTCAACATCGTCCTGGGCGCCCGGCAGGAGCTCACGGCCAGGGCCAGCGTCGATGCGCTGTCGAAGATGCAGGTGCCGCAGGCGAAGGCGCTGCGCGACGGTGAGGTCGCCCTGGTTGCGGCGTCCGAACTGGTTCCCGGCGACATCGTGGCGCTGGAGGCGGGGGACATCGTTCCGGCCGACGGTCGGATCATCCGTTCGGCGACGCTGGAGGTCCAGGAGGCGGCGCTCACCGGGGAGAGTGCCCCGGTGGCCAAGGACGCGCTGACGTTGCCCGCTGGTGACGTCGCGATCGGCGACCGGTCGAACATGCTGTTCCAGAACACCTCGGTCACGAGGGGTACCGCGGTGATGGTCGCCACCGACACCGGCATGCAGACCCAAATGGGTCGGATCGCGACGATGTTGACCTCGGTCACCCGGACCCGATCGCCGTTGCAGAAGGAGCTCGGGACGCTGACGAAGGTTCTCGGGATCATCGCGTGGAGCGCGGTCGCGTTCATCGTGGTCGTGGGCCTCATCCGAGGCGTGGGGTTCACCCAGCTGCTGTTGCTCGGTACCGCAATGGCGATCTCCGCCATCCCCACGGGCATGCCGGCGTTCGTGTCCGGCCTGCTGTCCTACGGCGCCAAGCAGCTCGCCCAGGCGAAGGCGATCGTCAAGAACCTCACCGACGTGGAGACGTTGGGCTCGACGAGCGCCATCAACACCGACAAGACCGGCACCCTCACGATGAACCAGATGATGGCCTCGACCCTGTTCATCAACGGGGCGTGGTTCGCAGTGGAGGGCGCGGGCTACCGCAAGTCCGGCGCGATCACCTCCGTCGCGGGGTCCGAGGTGCCCGACTTCACCCGTCTCGCGCTCGGCCTGGTTCTGGACAGCGACGCCACCGTCGCCGACGACGGCAGCGTGGTCGGCGATCCGACCGAGGCCGCCCTCGTCGTGCTGGCGGCCAAGCTCGGCGTGGACGCGGAGGAGACCCGCCGGGTCTATCCGCGACTGGCCGAAGTGCCGTTCGACTCCGAATACAAGTTCATGGCCACCTTCCACCGCTACCAGCTCGGCGGGGTCGACCGGGTCATCGAGCTCGTGAAAGGGGCGCCGGACGTGGTGCTGGCCCGGTGCAGCCTGTCGGGAGGCTCGCTGACCGGGACGCAGACGCCCGTCGCGCAGGTCCAGGCCGACATCGACGCCGCGAATGCGCGCATGGGTCAGAAGGGCCTGCGGGTGCTCGCCTTCGCGGCCCGGTTCGTCGAGGAACACGAGATCCCCACGATGACGAGCGACCCGATGGCGTTGACGCAGGATCTGACGTTCGTCGGCATGGCGGGCATCATCGACCCGCTGCGGGCCGAGGCCAAGAGCGCGGTCCGGACCGCGCTGGGAGCGGGGATCGACGTTCGGATGATCACCGGCGACCATGCCGTCACGGCCGAGGCGATCGGCGAGATGTTGGATCTGGGACCGGGCGTGATCAGCGGCCCGGAGCTGCAGGCGCTGCCGGACGAGGAGCTGGCTCGTCGGCTGCCGCAGCTGCACGTGTTCGGCCGGGTGTCGCCCGAGGACAAACTGCGCCTGGCCCGCTCGATGCAGCAGCAGGGATTGATCGTCGCGATGACGGGTGACGCCGTCAACGACGCCGCCGCGTTGAAGCAGGCCGACATCGGGGTGGCCATGGGCAGCGGCAGCGAGGTCACCAAGCAGGCCGCCCGCATGATCCTCACCGACGACAACTTCGGCACGCTCGTCCACGCGGTCGAGATCGGCCGCCGCGTGTACGAGAAGGTGGTCGCCTACGTCCGCTACCAGATGACCCAGCTGCTGTCGTTGGTCATGCTGTTCGTCGCCGCCACCGCCTTCGACATCAATCAGGGTGTCGCGCTCACCCCGTCGATGGTGCTCTACCTGCTGTTCTTCGTCACCGTGGCCGGGGTTGTGGTGATCGCGGTGGACCCCGGGGATCCCGATGTCATGCACCGACCTCCCAGGGATCCGAAGGTTCCGATCACCAACCGCACGGCGGTCCTGTTCTGGGTGCTCTATGCCGTGGTGCTCTTCCTCGCCGCGGTGACACCGCTCGTCGTCGGGCCCGACCAGCCCAGCCCGGACCGGCCGAGCGCGTCGATGACCATGGCGTTCGTCGTGATGGGTCTCGGCACCGTCTTCAACGCGCTGACCAACCGGCGGGACCCGGCGAGCGGGCTCACCCCGCCGATCCTGCAGGCCGTGGCCATCTCGGTCGTTCCGGTCGTGCTCCTCGTGTTCGCTACCGAGATCGGCTTCCTGCAGCGGAGCCTGCTGACCAAAGAGCTCACCGGCATGCAGTGGTTGTCCTGTATCGGTCTCGCTTTGGTGCTTCCGGTCGTGATCGAAGCCAGCAAGTGGATCCGTCGATCGCGCGCGCCCAGGACCCCCGCGATCGACCCGACGCGAGTGGTCGCACCCGCCCGGGCCCTCACAGGCGTGAGCCAGCCTTGACGTCGCCGCCGCACTGGAATGCCCCCTCCCCCGGGGGCTGCGTGCGCATCCTCGAGCGCGGATACCTGGCTCGACCCAACGGTCCAGCCGCCGGCGGCCTGGTCCAGCGATTCCGCCCGCTGCAACTCGGCGACCAGGACGCGGGCGAACCACCCGACTTCGTCCTCTGCTGCTGCCAGATCTGCCCGCCACGCCCGGCGCCGCAGTGCCCGCAGCAGAAGCGGGACCGCCACGGCGACCGCGACTATGACGGCCGCGAGTAGCCGATTCTCCAGACTGTGGAGGCCGCTATCCGGTGGCCGAGTCCGACGAGCTCGCCGTGGATGCGTCGGTAGCCCCAGGTGGGGTCTGGGCCATCCGCAGCACCAGGGCACGGATGGGTTGCGGCGTGGGCGGCCGGCCTGGTCGTGTCGGATCGGGCGAGTAGCGCCAGCCAGCTCAGGACGCGGACGAGCGTGAGGTACGCGAGTCGAAGAGCCACAGGGAGCGATCATCCTGGCAAGGCTCGCGGGTCCCGCCACTGCGGTCCGCCGCGAACGTGCTGGTCAGGAGCTGTGACACCGTTCTCGGCCCACACGATGTGGTCGACGAGGCGCAACTGCGTGACCTCCTCGCGTTGTGCGGCGCAATGGGCTTGGAGTTGGTCTCCCTCCAGCAACTGCCCGCGGCCGGCGGCTCTGGACCGATGACGGAGGAGGCGACCCCGGGCGAGGCGCATGAGGCCGGCGTCATCGTCCGCGGGGCGCCCGCCCAACGGGCGGATTCACCCATTGCGGATGGTTCCCGGAATGCCGGCCGCAGCTGGCTGACGCCCGCCCACCGATGGAGCTTCCTGATGTGCCAGGAGGAGGACGACCATGACGTACTCGATCCTCGGCTACGATGCCTCCAACGGCGACCTCGGCGTAGCCGTTCAGTCCAAGTTTCCCGGAGTCGGGAGCCTCGTCCCCTACGGCGAAGCCGAGGTCGGCGTCGTCGCGACGCAAGGGTTCGGAAATCCCCGACACGGATCTGCCGGCCTGATGCTGCTGAGGTGCGGCGCCACCCCACAACAGGCGGTTGATGTACTACTCAATGACGACAGTCTCAGCCACAAGCGACAGTTCGCACTGGTCGACAGGAAAGGCACTGTCGCCGCTCACACGGGAGCCGACCTGCATGCCTGGGACGGATGGTCAGGTAGTGCTGCGGGCCATGGCTGCGTCGCACTCGGGAACGGCCTTGCCGGCAATGATGTCGTCGAGCATATGGTCAGGACATTCGAGGAGTCTCGCGCACCACTCGCCGAACGATTGATGACGGCGCTCGCCTCGGGTGAACGAGCCGGCGGCGACATACGGGGCCAGCAATCCGCCGCATTATTGGTGGTGCGACGCAACGGCGGTTACGGGGCGCTCGACGACCGCCATGTCGTGATCTCCATCTATGATCATGAATCGCCGATCGAAGAGTTGGTGCGGTGCTACGCACTGCACAGGCTTGCCTATTTCCCCAGCGACCCGTCGAACCTGGTGCCGATCGTGCCCGAGCTGGCACTCGAGCTGAAGAGGTTGATGGCGGCCCGGGGCTTCTACAGGGGCAAGCTTGACGACAGCTGGGACCCGGCCATCCAGAGGCGCCTGGATCTCTTCCTCGGCAGCGAGAACTACGACAATCGCATCGACAACGGCGGGTTGTTCGACCTCGAAGTTCTCGCCGACCTGCGCCTCAGGTACGGAAACAAGGCCGATGGACTAGCGCTGGGTCAACGAGCCCGGTGACGTGTCCGGCGAGACCTGGACTACGACCGGCGGGGCTTCACCCTCGGCGGGTGGAGCCCCGCCGGGCCCGACGTGGGCTCATGGTCGTCGCCGGATGGAATCACGCAGCGGCAACTGGAGGTAACGATGTGCAGGTGGATGGCTTACTCGGGTGAACCGATCCTCGCCGAGGAACTGTTGTTCCGCCCGACCCACTCGATCATCGACCAGAGCCTGCATGCCAAACTGCAAGGGTACACCACGAACGGTGACGGCTTCGGCATCGGATGGTACGGCGACTCGACGACGCCGGCCGTGTACAAGAGCACCCACCCCGCCTGGAACGACCGCGATCTGCACGAGATCGCCGGACAGATCCGCACGCCCGCTGCTGTTCGCACACATCCGCGCCTCGAGCGGGACCCCGGTGCAGCGCAGCAACTGCCACCCGTTCCGGTACGGCCGGTGGTTGTTGATGCACAACGGGTCGCTCGCCCGGTTCCAGGAGATGAAGCGCGACCTGATGATGGCGGTGGACCCGTCACTGTTCGCCGATATCGAGGGATCGACCGACACCGAGACCCTGTTCTTCCTGGCCCTCACCTTCGGCCTGCAGGACGACCCGCCCGGCGCGGTCGCCCGCGCGGTCGGCCTCATCGAAGAAGTCGGCCACCGCCACGGAATCGAGTACCCGGTCCACATGACGGCGGCCGCCAGTGACGGCGAATCGATCTGGGTGTTCCGCTACTCCAGCGAGAAGAGCACGAGCTCGCTCTACTTCTCGACCGATGTGACCCAGCTGCGGCAGCTGCATCCGGATCTGGAGGTCCTCGACAAGTTGGGAGTCGAAGCCCGCCTGATCGTCTCCGAGCCGCTGCGTGACCTACCGGGGGCATGGAACGAGGTCCCGGAGAGCTCGTGGGGTGTCGTGCGGCCGGGCGACGACGAGATCCAGCCCTTCTTGCCACTGGCTGCCAGAACCTGACGATGAGCGAGTCGGACCTGCGCACGCGCGTCGCCGAGCTGATGCCGCGGGCACGCGAGGAGCTGTCCGAGATCGTCGCCATCCGGTCGGTCGCCGACCCTCGCCAGTTTCCTCCTGAGGAGTGCCTGCAGGCGGCGACCTGGGTGGCCGACCGGTTCGCCGGCGTCGGCTTCGACGACATACGGCTCGAGGAGACGCCCGACGGGAGCAGCGCGGTGATCGGGTCGCGGCCGTGCGGCGACCGGGACGCCCCCACGGTGCTGCTCTACGCCCACTACGACGTGCAGCCCCCGCTGAACGAGGACGCCTGGCGCACGCCGCCGTTCCGCCTCACCGAGGTGGACGGCCGCTGGTACGGCCGCGGAGCAGCCGACTGCAAGGGCAACCTCCTCATGCACCTCACCGCCCTACGCGCGCTCGGCGACGACCTTCCGGTCCACCTCAAACTGGTCGTCGAGGGATCGGAGGAACAGGGCACCGGCGGGCTCGAAGCGTTCGTCCCCGAGCACGCCGACCTCCTGCGCGCCGACGCCATCGTCGTCGCCGACACCGGCAACGCCGCCGTCGGTCACCCCGCGGTCACCTCGAGCCTGCGCGGCAACGTCAACGTCGTCGTGACCGTCGAGGCGCTCACCTCCGAGCTGCACTCCGGCATCTTCGGCGGTGCCGCGCCCGACGCCCTCGCCGCCCTCGATCGTCATCCTGGCCACCCTCCGCGACGAACTCGGCAACACCACCATCCACGGCCTGACCAACACCCAGACCTGGACCGGTGCGCCCTACCCGCCCGCCCAGTTCCGGAGCGACGCCGGTGTGCTCGACGGGGTGTCGCTACTGGGCGGCGGGACCGTCTCCGACATGATCTGGGCACGCCCGGCGATCACCATCGTCGGCATCGACTGCCCACCGGTGGTCGGATCGGCCACGGCGATCGTGCCCCGGGCCAGCGCGCGCCTCAACCTGCGCATCCCGCCGGGCGTCACAGCCGAGCGGGCGGAAGCAGCCCTCGTCCACCACCTGCACGAGGCGGCGCCCTGGCGGGTGCGGGTGACCGTGGATGTCGAGTCGTCCGGCGACGCCTTCCGTCCGGCCACGGACGGGCCCGCCTACCGCGCGATGACCGCTGCCATGCGCTCCGCCTACGGCAGCCCGGTCGTCGAGCTGGGGCAAGGGGGCTCCATCCCGCTCTGTGGCGTCTTCGCGACCACCTACCCCGAAGCGGAGATCATCCTGATCGGGGTCGAGGAACCACTGTCGCTGATCCACGCACCGAACGAGAGCGTGCACCCGAAGGAAATCGCGGACATGGCGCTCGCGGAGGCGCTGTTCCTCCAGAAGTATGCGACGACCCCGTCGGACCATCGACGTCCTGCACCCACCCGGTGACCACCCTGAGCACACAGAGGACCTGATACGGGTTCAAGCAGATGTTCGACATGCCGCCCGGCACGGTCGGTTTCGAGGCGGTCGGGGAGATCGACGACGACGATTTCGAGGACGTCGTGGCTCCGGTGTTGCGGCGACAGATCGCCGGCGGCCACAAACTGCGCCTGCTGTACCTGCTGGGGCCGCAGCTCCGCGACTACGACGGAGACGCGGCGCAGGAGGAGTTCAAGTTCGCCGCCCGCCACGCCACCGCATACGAGCGGGTCGGTGTCGTTAGACGCTTACGAAATCCTGATCGACAAGATGTTGTCTATCCGGCGGCGCGGATGCCCAGGTCTTGGAAGAGGGTTTGCATGTCGATGCGGATCTTCTCGTAGTCGCGGTCGACGCTGGTCCAGGTGACGGGTTTGCGTCCCCTGCGGGGGCTGCGGACCCCGGCGAGGATCGGTGCGATGACCTGCTCGCGCAGGGTCAGCAGGGTGGCGATGGTGCCCGCGGTCTTCGGCGAGAGGTGGTAGCGGTGCGGTGGCGCGGCCGACGATCTTTCTTACGGCTGCCCGGCTACCAGGCCGGCTGCGGTACCTCCAGCGCCCTCTCGAGCTCGGCGGCGACCGCGTCGAGGTCCCGCTGGAGAGTGTCGACTTGCCCGGCGGTGAGCAGACCGTGCAGTCGGGTGCGAGCTGTTCGTACGGCGTCTCGCAACGTGCGCGCGCGGGTCCGGCCGGCGTCATCTGGGGCGGTCGCCTCGAGAGCGGTCAGCCGATCCTCGAGCGCGGATACCTGGCTCGACCCAACGGTCCAGCCGCCAGCGGCCTGGTCCAGCGATTCCGCCCGCTGCAGCTCGGGGACCAGGACGCGGGCGAACCACCCGACTTCGCCCTCCGCTGCTGCCAGATCTGCCCGCCACGCCCGGCGCCGCCGTGCCCGCAGCAGAAGCGGGACCGCCACGGCGACCGCGACTATGACGGCCGCGAGTAGCCACCACAACCACCCGGTGGCATCGCTGGTGTCCGCGGCTGACCCCGGAGCCGGCGGCGATGGCGTCGGTGACGGTGTGGGCGCCGCGAGCGCCGACTCGGTGGAGGGGCGATTCGGTGGTTCAGATTCGGTCGTTGTGATGGTCTGGGTCGGAGGCTCCGGACGTGTCACTGATCGCGTGGGGCTGGGGGGTTCAGCGGTTTGGGTTGGCGACTCGGGACGGGTCGGCGACCGGGTGAGGTCTGGGACCGTCGCAGTCAGGCTCGGTAGTTCGCCTGCCGACCGCGATGACGTCCCCGACGGCAGGCTCGGGGCTCCACCTTCTCCGCACGCGATGAGCAGCAACGCCACCGCTGCCAGAACAGCCGCCCGCTTCGCCAGCAGGACCAGGCCCACACACCCGAATCCGGCACTTCTCGTCACATCAGGCCTTTGCGTCCGTAGATTCCGATTGAGCTTCGCCTGAACGCCGGGCATTTCCGTGGTGGTTCAGCGCTCTCTGGTCTGGCCTGACGTGAAGGGTCTCGAAGGTGATCGGGCAGTGCTGATTCGGGTTCACGGGGGACACCTGGCGTAGCCGGTCCGCTCAAGTGGGAGCGACCAGCCGCTGGAGTGGGGTGGCTAGGATGCGGGTGGCATTTCGGCCTGAGGCACGGATGGGCAGCCCGATCGCACGCTGTCCATGATCGGTTTGGCTGCCTGCTCGACAGCGCCGACCGAGGCGGCGATCTTGCCGAGGTTGGTCGACAGGCTATCTTGATCGCTGAGTCCCGCGATCGTGCCTCTCAGTGACGCGATGGCTCGTTCCAGATCCGCGACCTGCGGCCCGAACTGCTGCTGGGCGGCGGCTCCCAGGTTTTTCGCGGCCGTCTCCAGGTTTTGCAGGGCCTTCTTGACGCCGTCGGATCCTACCTGGCTGGCATTAAGGGTCACGATGGCGTTGGCGGCCGTCTGGTACTCGGCTGCGGCCGAGCAGAGTTCCGCGGACAACGGCGCGGTAGTCGGGGCCGCCGGAGTTGAAACCGCCGGCGGAGGCGCGGTCGCGCTCTGGCCAGCACACCCGGCAAGGACGACGCAGCCCAGTACCGCCGCAACGAACCGGGCCGGAGTGGCCCTGCGGCAGGCCCGCTCCGTGATACCGACAGTACTGGGCATGACACCCCTCCATCAGCTCCGGTAGAGGGGCTCGGCAATGCCCCCACGCCGTAGCGGGCATCATCCGCATCAACAACGGCGTGGACCTCACCTCGAAGAGGTGAAGCGCACTCGTCTGGTCAAGAAGAACTTTCGTCGCCAAGGTTCGACACGGCCCCTAACCGAAAGCCACCACACCACCCCCGAAGAACATCACGCGGACCTGCTAATGCTCGGTTCCCGGCCGGGCCGCGGTGGCGTCGGTCTCACGTCCCGGGTCGTGCTGCACGTCACCCGGGTCCGGTGCTGTTCAGCCCGCGCTCCGTCTGAACTACCTGCTGCACGGCTGGTCAGCTCGTCAGTGCTCCTGCCCGGCGCCGCAGTGTCGTGGTCGGCGTGCTCGTACTGGTGTGGCCGGACGTTTCCATCGTGGTACTGGCGTGGCTGTTCGGCGTCCAGCTCATCGTCGCGGGCGTTCTCCAGCTCGTCGCGGCGTTCTGGCGCAACAACGGGGCGGCGGCACGCGTGCTGCTCGGACTGGCCGGTGCCTTCTCGATCCTCGTCGGGCTGCTCTGCCTGCGCGGGCCGCTACAGACAGCGGTGCTGCTCGGGCTGCTCGTCGGGGCGACGTGGGTCGTCACCGGCATCATCGGCATCGTGCACGCGTTCGGTTCGGGGCATGGCCACGGCCGCGGATGGGGGATCGCTTCCGGGTTCCTGACCGCGATCGGAGGAGCGATCGTCCTCATGTATCCCGGCGCCAGCATCGTCGTTCTGACCTGGCTGCTGGGGATCGTGCTCCTCGTTACCGGCCTGGTCGTCCTCTTCCAGGGACTCGCGACCCTCCGCGCCAGTCGTCGGCACGTGGCCCCGACGACCGGTGCTCGGCCAGGACCCGCCGCCCCCCGCCGTCCTGACACCCCCGACACTCGGCTGGCCGCGGCGGGGGCGGCGTACGGCGCCCGACGAGGTGCGTTGGCACGTCATCTGCTCGACACGCGCTCGACGAATGACGTTGAGCCCGAGGGACTGGATCAACGCGAGGACCGTGTGCATCTCACCGTCGTCAGCGACGGTGGTGCTGACGATGGCCTCGGCCGGAATCTCGGTCACTTCCATACTTGCGCGAAGGCTTCACGCGTCTTCTCGGATGCTCAGCACGATTCCCTGGTGATCGCCGGTGCATGGCATGTCATCGCCGGGATCGCCGCGCTGGTGCACGACAACGTCTACGTCGCCACGCCGCAGTACATCTACTCTTTCGATCTCACCGCGCGGGGCTGGGTGCACCTGCTGCTGGGCGTCCTGGCGGTCGTCGCCGGGTTCGCGGTGCTCAAGGGACAGACGTGGGCACGTGTGGTCGGCATCGTGATGGCCTGTCTGAGCATGATCGCCAACTTCCTGTTCGTCCCTCACTACCCCGTCTGGTCGCTCTGATCATCGCGCTGGACGCGGGCATCATCTGGGCCCTGGCGACGTACCGACGACAGGCTCTCTGAGAGCGAGCCGAGCTTGTCCGGCCGGCGAGCTCTTTGGGGGGCAGGTCGACCCGGCGGGGTGCTGGTCGCTGCGTGCCGGCGCGCAGCGACCGGAGGGCATCGCCATCACCCCGCGGGGATGACAGCAGCCCCGAGTCCGCTGAACGCCGGATGGTGAGCAAGGTCGGCCTGCTCGGAACGCGTTGGCGGGGTCGAAGAGGCACCCCCGGTCGACCGCCATGGGTGAGTGCTGGCCCGGGTCACGCCGAACCCGCGTTCATCCGGAACGGATGGTTCACCACCCGCTGATGGCGTGTAGCGATTGTGCACGGCGGAGACCACGACGGTTCGCGAGACCGAACGCAAGTATTCCGGCGAGCCGGTTGACGCCGATCTTGCTAGCGCATTGGCGAGGGCGGCCGCGGAGGCCACGAAGGTGTGTGCGGGGCCACCGCGGGAACCGGCGGAGCTCGCCCTGTCGGCCGTGTACTTCGACACCGAGGACCTGAGGCCGGCTCGCTCGGGGATCACGCTCCGGCGCCGGAGCGGCGGCACCGACGACGGCTGGCACCTGAAGCTCCCCGCCGGATCGGACGCCCGCGACGAGGTCCGGCTGCCGCCGGATGAGCTGGGTGCTCCGCCCGCACCGTTGGTGGCCCTGACCCGCGCCACACATCGTGGGGCGCCGTTGGTGCCGGTGGTCGAGCTCGACACCGCGCGTCGGGAGTGGGTGCTGGCCGACAGCGACGGCCATCCCCTTGCCACCGTCACCGACGATCGGGTCACCGGCCAGACTCTCGCGGCCCCGACCATGGTGACGAGGTGGGCGGAGATCGAGGTGGAGCTGGCCGAGCACAGCACCGTGGAGGTGCTGGATCGGGTCGAGCAGGCGCTGCTCGCTGCGGGTGCGAGCCGCGCCGAGTCGTGGTCGAAGCTCGGTCGGATGCTCGCCGACCGGTTGCCGCCGCCTGCCCGGCCAGGGGCAGGCAACGGCGCCGCAGCCGGGGACGTGGTGCTGGCCTACGTCGGGGAGCAGGCCGACGCGATCCGGGTGACGGACCCTCTCGTGCGCCCGAATGCCCCCGATTCTGTGCACGCCATGCGGGTGGCGTGCCGTCGGATGCGGAGCACCATGCAGTCGTTTCGCGTGGTGCTGGAGCGCGACCGCACCGATCACCTCGTTGACGAGCTGCGCTGGCTGGCCGGCCAGCTCGGCGGTGCCCGTGACCTCGAGGTGCAGGAACAGCGCATCGGCGCGGCTGTCAGCGCGCTGCCGCCCGAACTCGCCATGGGTCCGGTTGCGGCCGAGGTCACCCGCTTCTTCGCCCGCTGCGGCGCTGACGCCTCCCGCGCCGCGGACGAGGCCCTGGGTGCGGCCGCTACCGCCGAGGGCGGCAACGGCTTCGCCTTCGGCTGGCTGATGCGCGACGAGCAGGCGCGCGCCGAGCGGGTGGAGGCCGAGCTCGACCCCGCCTGGGCGAAGCTGCGGCGGCGTGTCGGGCTCACCGGGTGACGGCCGAGTACTGGTCGCGGCGTGCTGTGCGGTCCGGCCGGGGACGACCTCAGTCAGCAGCTGCGTGACCTCGCGGAGCGGGTTGCGATGCCGTCGTGGGTCGCGGGGACCGTCGGCGACGTCAGCCGCAGCTCCGGCCGGCTGTCGTCGATGACACCCACCCTGGTGTGGCTGCTGCATAATCTGGACCGGCCGCTGCTCGAGCAGCTCGACCCGGGCCGGTCACCGAGCTCCGGCTCGCCGCACCATTCGTCGACTCTTCCGGTAGCGCGGTGCACGCCCTGCTCGGCCGCATCCGCCCGGGCCGGCTGAGGATGGCCCTGCAGCACCGACTCTGTTCGGTCTCGCGGGCGGGATCTGGACGCCGCGTCGCGTCGTCAAACGACGTGCAGGCGCCATCGCAGCCGCTCGACCTCGCGGCCTGAGCGGAGGACTCACATGACCATCAACTGGGGAGCGCTCGGAGTCGTCGCGGTGGTCTCGCTCGTCGTTGGCGTAGGGGTCGTGGGGAGGGTCTTGCCCGCCGCCCGGCCGACGTGCTGGCCACCCTGCTGCACGAGGCCGCGCACGCGCTCGCCCAGGCCGCGGGGTGAAAGACACCCCGCGGCAGGGCCGATGCAGCGCCTGCTGCTGCCCGGGTTTTCCACCCTCGGTGGGTGAGGCCCTGCCGGTAATCGCCGCGCGAGTATCGCCGCGTAAGTCGGACGCCGTTCAAGTGGTCGCCCGCCCGTGGAGGTTGATGGCCGTGAGCAACGTCGAGCAGCAGGGGTTTCGACTGGACGTTCAGGTCGATGCGGCGCCTGCTGAGAGATGTCTCGGGACGTTGAGGTTCGTGTTGTGAGTGAGTCCCCGGCTTCGAGCGGTGAGCCGCTCCTTGCCTGGTTGGACCGTCGCACAGCGTTGGTCCGTCTCCGCGATGTGGAGTTCGACGACCCGAAGCTTGAATACCGTCGGCTGTTCAGCGAGCTGTGGGGCACGTTCCTGTTGGTGCTTGTCGCGGCAGGCGGGGGAGTCGTGGGTGCCACGGCTTATGGTGGTGACCTGACCCTGGCGATGAAGGCGCTGGCCCCCGGAATGATGGTGATGGGGATCATCTTCTTCATGGGTACCGTCTCCGGGGCTCACCTGAACCCTGCGGTCACCCTTGCGTTCGCGGTTCGCGGCAACTTTCCTTGGCGCCGGGTCCCGGGATACATCCTCGTCCAGGTGATCGGCGCGGTGCTGGCGTCGTGGTTTCTGCAGCTGGTGTTCGGCGGGATCATCAACGGCGCGACCGAGCCCACGCCAAGCGTGAATCTCTGGGTTGCCCTGGTGACCGAGGCCGTGCTGACCCTTGGGCTGGTCAGCGTGATCCTGGGTACCGCCTCTGGCGCGCGCAACGTCGGGATCAACGGAGCCATCGCGGTCGGCGCCTACATCGGACTGGTCTCGGTGTGGGGCGCGCCGGTATCGGGCGCCTCGATGAACCCCGCCCGCTCGCTGGGCCCTGACCTTATCGCGGGAAACCTGACCGGTTACTGGATCTACCTGGTGGGACCGATCATCGGCGCCATGATCGCGGTCTGCTTCGAGTACATCCTCAAAGGCAAGGCAACCAAGGCAGGCGCCGAAGCAGCCCAAGGCGTCCTCGACGAGAACCCCGATGGAATCTGACCCTGCGTCGATCGAGACGCAGTCGCGCTGGACTGAACGACGAGCACTGGACGAGATGAAAGCCACCACCGCGACCAGCCGGGAGTTCGCAAGGACTTCTGCGTGGGAGTGCTCGGTGCAGGAGAGGGATCCCGTGAGCCGACTGGCCAGGTGGTCAACCAGTTGGGCAGGGGCCACGCTATGCGGTGTGACCATCGTGGTGATCCTTTCTTGAGTTCCTTGGCTGGACTCGCGACAGATCAGGCGGCGGCGTCTCGTACGACGCCGGGTGGCGTACGGTCGAGCGCGTCGGCCGCTCGCGCGCATAGGTGTTGAGCATGATCATCGGCGTGTGTGGCCCAGGGCGGGCTGCACGGTCTTCACCGACGCCCCGTTGTGGATGAGCAGGGTGACGACGTAGTGGCGCAGCCCGTACAGCCCGAAGCCCGTGGGAAGACCTGCGCGACGGACGGCGACCCGCCAGACGGCCGACCAGTTCGAGCGGTGCAGCGGCAACCGGTTGCGGTCGTGAACAGTAGGTGCGCTGGCCGCCGGTGGACGTCCCGAGGGTCGGTGCGGTCCTCGATCTCCCGGGCGGTCGGCGGAAACCGCTCGATGTGCGCGGCGAGGGTGTCGGCGACGACCTGCGGCAGCTCGACCGTGCGACGGCTCGACGTCGACTTCAGCTCGCCGAGTAGGCCGGCTGGCCCGCCATCCGCTTCAGCTGGCGACGAACGTGCACCTTACGGGGAAGGAAGGGGCGCGCGTCGCGCCGACATCCACGTTGGACTGCTTCGCCTCACCTGCGTCCTGATCTGTCACCGCCCATTCGGTCGATCATTCTGAAACGAGTCCTCGGCCGTCACTCGAAATGAGTCCGGTGTGGTGCGGTGATGGCATCGTCCAGACGCACTCGCATGGCGGGATGCATGACCAGGTTCGCGAGGGCGGCGGGCGCGCACCAGGCCGCCTCTTTGGTCTCGATCCCGTCCGGGCGTGGCTCCGCGGTGTCGTCCGCTCCGGCCGGGACGGCGTGGAAGCACAGCGCCAGCTGTTGGTGGACGGTGCCGTCGGGGTCGAGGAGAACATGCGTGGGGTCGCTGTAGACACCGGAGAGTCCGATCACCGCGATGGTCACTCCCGACTCCTCGGCGACCTCGCGGATCACCGCCTGGGCGGCGGATTCGCCGACGTCGATGCGTCCTCCAGGCAACTCCCAGTTGCCGTCATCGATCCGACGGACCAGGAGGACCTCGCCTGCGACGTTGCGTACGGCCGCGAACGCCGCGGGCAGCACGTCGTGCGCGCGGGGCGCGTTCGTATCCCGGTAATACTCGCGCAGTCGCACCACACGTTCTCCTTCTGAACGAGCGTGGCGATCACCCCTGGCGGCGCGGCAGGCCGGGATCGGGGTGGCGAGGATCCGCCATTGCCGCGGCCCAGCACGAGCCCGTGGAAGGACGCGCCGATGACGGCGACGAGCACGATCGCAACCACCCGATGATCGCTGGCCAACACGTCTTTCGTGTTCGACGCGAGCAACTCGAGCGCGACACCGCCGACGACGACCACGACGTAGGCCGCGGCGTTCACACCGATCCACCGGGCCAGCAGACCCCAATCCCACCACCGGCCCGCCCGGTCCGCAGAGTCTTCCACGGCGCTGATGCCCTTTCTTCACACGCCCTCGCGCGCTTCGAGCCGGCCGGACCGGACGCCTTCACGAACTCCTGGAAGTCCTGCTCGTTCTGGTCGGCGTAGCGCTCGGAGAAGTCGGTGATCGACCGGTCGAACGCGTCGTCGTCGCCCAGGTACTCGGCGATCGCGACCGGGTCGCCGGACCGGGCGTGCGCCCGCGCCAGCGTCCACCCGCAGATGCGCGCGTAGAACGTGAGCGCGACCGGCGACATCGCCTCGACCAGCGCCGAGCCCTTCATGTCGCGCAGCTGCCGCCAGTAGAAGTGCCGGCTGCACGTCCACGCCCTTGCGTCCAGCCCAGGAAGATGTCGCTGGCGGCCTGCATCATCCGCTGACCCTGCACCACCCGCTCGCCGGGCTGCCGGTAGCGGCTCTTCGGCAGGTGATCCTCCAGCACCGACGCGGTCGCCTCCTTGACCTGCAGGAACAGCGGGTCCTGCGCGTCGCGTCCCTGCAGCAGGACGATGAACGCCCGGGTGCCGACGCTGCCGACGCCCGACCACCTTGCGGGCCATGTCGACGATCTCGAACCGCTCCAGCAGGTGCCGCCGGTCGTCTTGCAGGGTGGCCCGGTAGGCGCGGAACTGCTCGTGGAGCGCGCGGCTCGACCTCGTCGGCGGACATGCCGTAGGTGGCGGCCAGGTCGCGGCCGGGGACGACGATCGGCGGCTGGCTGACGATCCGGTACCGCCCGTCGACCAGCTCGCCGAGCTTGGACAGCGCCTGCAGGCTGTCGCGGGTGTGCGCCTTCGCGCGGCGTCTTCTCCGCCTGCTTCTGGCCGCCTCCTTGGCCGCCTTCGACCTCCTGCTTGTGGCCTTCGCCTTCTTGGCCTCCCTGCCTTCCTGCCCTTCCTTCCTGTCTCGGCGACCGTGCCGCGGACCGCGGCCATGAGCTCGTCCTCGGTCGAGGTGGGCGTACCAGATGTCCATCGTGCGCATCCCCGCGAACTCCGGCCATCGCCTCCCGGTACGCCGCCACCGACGCCAGCGTCGACTGCGCGCGCGTCGGCCTTGGAGAACCCGTTGTTACGCGCCGCGATCGTGAAGCTCGCCGCCATCCGCTTCACGTCGTACTCGAACGGCCCCGGCAGGGTCTCGTCGAAGTCGTTCAGGTCGAACAGCAGCCTCCGCTCCGGCGAGGCGAACACGCCGAAGTTCGACAGGTGCGCGTCGCCGCACAACTGGGCGCCCAGCCCCGCCGTCGGCGTGTCCTTCAGGTCCGCGGCCATGATCTTCGCCGCGCCCCGGTAGAAGGTGAACGGCGAGACCATCATCCGGCCATGCCGGACCGGCACCAGGTCCGGCTCGCGGGTGACGTTCTGCTCCTCGAGCAGCGCGACCGGGTCGGGCCGGTCCGCGGCCGGACGCCAGCCCCGGTGACTCGACGGAGGCGTTCGGCCCCGGGCCCCCTCACCCTGCGCTTTCCGCTCGTCGGCACTCAGATGCGTGATCCTTTTCGCCGCCACCGACCCACCTCCAGTTCGGGATCCCGCCCAATTGTCAGACTTTCGGCCAAGCTAGCGGCGTCGCAGCCTTGATGGATTCAGCCGATCTGTGTGATACCTGGCGGCGATACCCGACCGACACATTGCCGGTGTGACCGATCCGAGCACGACGATCAACCCACGCGGTATCAGCGCACGTGCGTTGAGCGTTGTGCTCGACGGGACCGGGATTCTGGTCAGTGCTCTGGCGCTGCGGCAGTTCGCCTCGATCATCGGGCCCGTCCTGCTGGCGCTCGTCCTTGTGATCGGTGTGCATCCGTTGACCGGGGTCCTGCGCCGACGAGGTGCGCCGATGTGGCTCGCGGCGACCGTCACCCTGATCACGCTGGTACTCGTGATCTTTGGACTCGCCACATCGTTGGCGCAGTCCATTGTCGCCCAGCTGGCCGCCCTCATCCCGGCCCATCCGGACCGTTTCACGGCGCTGACCAACGATCTGCGCGCCTGGCTCGGCTCGATCGGCGTCGACCCGGATCAGCTGCGTGCAGCTCTCAATGAGATCAACTTCGCCAACATCGCCGCGCTGGTGGCTGACCTGCTCACGGGTATGGTCAGCGTCTTCTCCAACATGCTGTTCCTGCTCTTTGCGGTGGCATTCATGGCTATCTGACGCGACCGGGTTCGCGCGGCGGCCGGCCCGGGCGAAGCGGCAGCGCGCGTACATCGTCGGCTGCGCTGGACACGTTCGCTCACGGCATCCGCAGCTACCCGCTGGTCTCGACGGTGTCCGAGACCTCGTTGTGGGTCCAGACCGCGACGAGCGACACCGGAGTCACCACACAGCCGACCACGATCAGCACGACGGCAATGGCGGAGCACCAGCGGATCCGGGGCCGGCGTCGCCCGATGTCTGCGCGCAGCGTCGCGTTCTCCCGGCGCACCTGTTCGAGCTCGGGCGCGCTCGTCGGCCGTCAAGTCGTCCTGGACGTCGAGGGATGCGTCCCCGCGGCTGTGCGCCTGGGACATCTGGGTCCTCCGGATCGTCGAGGGTGATGGTTCAGGCTTCCGCCCGCAGAGGCCTGAGGCGTCACCCGCACCGGATGAATGTCCGGGTTGCGCTTCGCGGCCCCAGCCCTCAGCCGGGTGACGCTGTAACTACATCCTTGATCTCACTGTCGACGGGATGGCACTGGCGGGCAAGGCGGGTGGCGCGCTCTCGCTGCCGCGGATCCTCTGACCAGAACACGGCGGAACGAGCCGGTCCGGCAGCGGCACGGGTGAGATCGGCGCCAGGGCCGCGTCGTGGTCAGCACCGAGATCGGTGAGCACGAGCTGTGCGATGCGGACAATGAGTGGCGTGCCACGACTCGGAAAGCGCAAGGATCCAGAGGCCGTGCGTTGGGTCGATGTCGTGGTCTGTGCTCGGCGGCTCGACCTGCCTGCTCAGGCTTCGGATGTGACGCCGAGGACCCACCCGAGGCGACCGCGGAGGTGCGTTCGCCACCGCCACAGCACGAGCGACGCATGGCCGCCCGCCCAGGCCCCCGGATTTGCAGATCGAGCGCGGCGGAGGATCACGATGTGACCACTGCACCACTCCACGCCCTGCCCGCGGCGAAGCGTCGTCGACTCATCATCATCGGGCTGCTGCGAGCCTCGGCGGTCACCGCCGCGCTCGTCGTGGCGTACTACCTGTTGCCGCTCGACCACCTGGCCGGCGTTCCGCTGGGAGTGTCCCTCGCGGCTGGACTGCTGGCGTTGGCCGCGATGGCGGCCTATCAGGTACGAGCGATCATCAGGGCTCGATACCCGGGAATTCGGGCGATCGAAGCGCTCGCAACCACCGCGCCGCTGTTCCTGCTTCTGTTCGCGGCCACCTACGTCCTGATGGCTCGGGCCGATCCCAGCAACTTCAACGTGTACCCGCTCACTCGCACGGATTCGCTGTACTTCACGGTCACCGTCTTCGCCACGGTCGGCTTCGGCGACATCACCGCCACCAGCCAAACGGGCCGCCTCCTCGTCACCGCGCAAATGATCCTCGACCTGATCGTCCTCGGCCTCGGGATCCGCGTGTTCCTCGGCGCCGTCCAGCGTGGCCAACAAGACATGGCCCAAGAGGAGACGTAGTCGCGCTGAGCGCCAGGAGCGGGACGGGGCTCCGCCGGCGGGGCCGCAAGTTGGGTGGGCTGAGCTCGACCGGATGCTCGGGCGGGCTACCAGATCGCGCGCATCGCCTCCTGCTGACCGAGCCTGCCGAACGGGCAGTGTCTAGTGCCGGGCCCTCGCGGGTGGGGCGGGTGCTGCTGCAGACTGGATCGGCCTCGCTCTCACTGGAAGCACTCGGCAGGACCGACCGGAGCCCGCCTTGGTGGGTGTTGTCGGACGTCGGGTCGGTGACTGCAGTTGGCTTGCTGATGATTGGCGTGGTGCCGTTCGTGGTGCGAAGGCATGCACACCTGGGGTGCTGGACCCCGTTGGGGCCGGCAGTCCGGCGCTCGCGCCGCGGCCGCGGCCCCGCAGGTCGGGTGCGAGCACCGCGTTGCAATGGCCTGGCCGTGGTCGCCCGATCGCCGTGGTGCTGTGGCGGCCGGACAACGAGAATCGGTGGGCCCAGCCCGACCGTCACCGTGACCGACACCGGACCGCCCCGCCGACCCCCTCGTTGGCCCCTTCCACCCGACTCCGCCAACGACCGAGACCCCGGCCATGGCGACGGTCATCGCCCCGGCCGCGCCAACGCAGACGGGCGTAAGTTTCACCGGAGCCGCCGATGGGCTCCTCGTCGAGCGCTTGGCCGTCGAGCGACCCGCCAAGAAGCACGCGCAGCGATCGCTGATCATGGCGAGGTTGATCATCGCGCTCGCGGCATCGGCGTCCTGCTCGGCATGGGCAAGACCTCACCGAGCACCTGGGCCTTCATACCGGGCTGCTGATCGGACTGGGCCGGGAGGCCATGCTGACCCCGTCGGTCAACGTCGTGCAGTCCGCGTTCCCGAGGAGCAACAGGGGCAAGATCTCAAATCTGTCGCGGAGCATCTCGAACCATCGCTGCCGCCCCGTCGGCGGCGGAACGTGAGCCGCGCGCTGTCCAGCCGCGGTTCTGCGGTGCGGCCACGCGGGGTGGCCCCACTTGCTGGCCGTCCTGTCGACGCGAGGTCACGTGTTGTCGACGCGACATCACACCCGCTCGGACTGGTATCGGGCCAGCGCGTAGATGACCGCGGCGTCCAGCGCCATGATCAGCAATGACCAGAATGGGTACCATGGGATGAACAGGAAGTTGCCGAGGAGGCTCAAGCCGGCCAGGATCATCCCCATTGCTGCGGCCCAAGACTGTCCGCGCAGGACCGCGACGCCGACGGCCGCGACGACGACTCCCAGCACCAGGTGGACCCAGCCCCAGCCTGTCAGATCAAACGAGTAGAGGTAATTGGGCGTGCTGACGTAGATGTGGTCGTGCGCGATCGCCGCGATGCCCTGGAGTACGTGCAATATGCCGGCGATCACCATCACCACTCCGGCGAACGTGCTGAAGCCGGTGGCCGTCCGTGGCCGAGCCGGTTGCACGTCCGTTACCGGCTGGTGCGAACTCGAAGTACTCATAGCCCACCTCCGGAGTCAGCGGTCCCCGATAGGAGTGAGTCCCTGTTAGGGCGGATCGTTCCACCCTTGCCGCAGCGGCCGATCCACCCGCCTCGGGTGAACCGTCGTAGCCGAGGCTCGGCGTTCCGCGTTCAGACCGGCTCGCGACGGTAGGTCGCCAGGGCCCAGATGATGCCGACGTCCAGCGCGATGATCAACAAGGACCAGAGCGGGTAGTGGGGGATGAACCCGAAGTTGGCGATCATGCTCAAGGAGGCCAGGACGATGCCGACCACGCGTGCCCACGTCTGGCCCTTCAGCACCGCGAACCCGGCAACGATCTCTAGGACACCCAGCAGGATGTGTATCCAGCCCCACGCGGTGAGATCGAACGAGTAGATGTACTGCGGCGTGGCGACGTAGACGTTGTCGTGTACCACTGCGGCGAAGCCGGCGATGACGTGCCACACGCCGGCGATAACGAGGAAGGTCGCGGCCACCACGGTGAGGCCACTGGCCCACGGCGACTCGCGTTGGTCCGGGCTCGTCATCGGCTGGGAAGGGATCTGCGTGCTCACCAGCGGCTCCTTCGTCAGGCGGGTCAGTAGCCCGACGATCGTCACCGCCGTGTGTGGTGGGGGCGTCGCCCGGGTTGGGTGAACGACGACCAGGGCCCGCGACGATCGGCAGCCATCGACCAGGGCGTTCACCGAGCGGTTGCGGCCTCCGCGTACGCCCGCGCCTCGGCGTTCGAGGTGTAGTCGGCGATCTCCCGCAGGAGGGCAGGACGATCTTGCGCCGCCCACGCCGACCGGTTCGATGGGCCGGAGTGGCGCGACGTCCGCGCGCTCGACGACGTCGCGCGGCGGAGCTGCCGATCGGCGCGGGCTGTTGGGCCGACGCGCTGGCAGGGAAGGATGGCACGCGCTGCGTTGGCTGGGACCGAGGCGCTCCACCTGCCGTCCATACCCGAAGTTACGTGATCTTGGGTTGGGTATGCCCGGGCTGAGCAGGGATTGCGGGAGTTTCGGCGGTGGGGCTCTGTCTTCGCGAGCGTGAGTGGGATCGGGGCACCGAGTAGGTCGAAGGCGCGTTTCGCCGGGTCGCGGTTGGCGTGCTGATCTTGTCGAAGGGTTTACATAGTGGCCCGGGTCATGGCAGTCGACGCAGGTGCGCGTCGATGGGCTCGGCCGCCTGGATGCGGATGCGGCCGTCGACGGCCTGGACGCCGCCGGGGCGGGCGATGACGGGGCTCAGCTCGAGTTCGGCGATCTGGACCAGGTCGTCGACCATCCGGGAGACCCGCAGCAGCATGTCTCGTAGTGCGGCGAGGTCGGCTGCCGGTTCGCCGTGCTGCCCGAGCAGCCGGGGGCCGGCGGGTACCGATCGGATCAGGTGGTCGGCGTCGGATTCGGTGAGGGGGGCGAGCCGGGCGGCGCGGTCAGCCTGCACATTGTCGGCGGGGCCGCCGACCCCGAGCAGTACCAGCGGGCCGGCCACACGCTCGCGCAGCACGCTGATCACCAGCTCGACGCCGCCGGTGACCACCGGCTGGACGATGACGCCGGTCAGTCGGCTGCCGAAGGTCTCTCGCAGCAGGCGGAACCCGCGCCGAGCCTCGTCCGGGCCGTGCAGGTTGGTCAGCACGTCGCCGGCGTCGCCGGTGCGCAGCAGGCCGGGCACGTCCGCCCTGAGTGCGACGAGGCCGCCGAACCGCTCCGCCGCCGCGGCTGCCGCTTCTTCGCTGATGACCCCGATACTGTCGGCCAGCGGGATGCCGTAGCAGCCGAGCAGCTCCACAGTAGGGTCCAGGGGCAGCCAGCCGCCCCGAGACGGTGCGGCGAGGAAGCCGGTGACCAATTCCCGTGCCCGGTCCGGGCGCAGGCCGTCCAGATCGGGTATGTGTCCCGGTTCTCCGCAAGCATCCGGCAGAACATCACCTTCGTTGACCAGGAGCGTCTCCCCGAGCGGGAAGCGCTGGCTGTGCACACCGCTGCCCTCTCCGATGACATGTCCCTCTTCCCTCAAGGACTTGATACCGTCGTCGGCGAGAGGGGAACGCGGCTCTCCGGCGGACAGAGACAGCGTGTCGCACTGGCGCGGGCTATCTTCTCGGGTAATCCCGTACTCCTGCTTGACGATCCTTTTTCCGCCGTGGATATTGGGACCGAACAACGCATGATCGAGCGCATCCGGAAGGACCTCAAAGGTACCACGATTCTGATCTTCTCCCATCGGCTCGCCGCCTTCGACGCCGCCGATCTCATTCTCGTCCTGGACAAGGGAAAGCTTGTCGAGCAGGGAAACCATGAGCAGCTCATGGCTCGCCATGGCGTTTACGAGAAGATATATTCGGCGCAGAGCTGGATGGAGGGGGAGGGCAGATGAGCCAGCATCAGGATAAGAGAGAGGGTGCCGTCACTACCTCGTCCGTTCTTAAACGAGTTGCAGCAGTAACGCTCCGAAGGGCCTGGCCTCTGATTCTGGCGCTCGTCGCAGCCACCATAGCCGGGGCACTCCTTCAACTCGTGCCGCCGTTGCTGCTGAGGCGGATCATTGACTCGTACCTGAACGTCGGGCAATTGAACGGTCTAACCCTGGTAGCAATCATATATGTCCTGGCGCTGGTTGTGACAAGTCTCGTCGGCTTCGTGCAGGTTTTCGTGAACAGCTACATCGGACAGAGCATACTCCTTGAGCTCAGGTCCTTCATGGCAGAACACCTCTCAAAATTGCCCATGAGCTACTTCAGCCGGACCCCGGTGGGCGATACCATCAGCCGTCTCACATCCGATGTCGAGAGCGTTAACGCCCTGTTCTCCCCGGCCGGCGGCGGTGGCGGCAGCATGGGCGTCAGCAATCTCCTCATAGACGTCGTCACCATCGTGGTCGTGCTTATTGGCATGTTTACCATCAGCCCGCGCCTTGCCCTCGTTGCCCTGGCCGGCGTCCCGGTTGTGTACCTTGTGTCTACCTTTTTTCGCCGCAACATGTACCGTACTCAACAGCAGGTCAGAAAGTCCGTCGGCGGGATCAACACGTTTTTGCAGGAGACCTTCAGCGGCATGAGGACGGTCAAAGCCTACGGCAAGGAAGACGAATATGCCGCGCGCTTCCAGAAGCCGCTCCAGGAAAATCTCAAAGCCGTTAACGGTGCGTCCCTGTACGACGCCTATTTCCCCTGTACCATGCAGGTCATCCGGGCTGCGGTTATCGCCGCTGTGGTCTGGTTCGGAGCCCGGACGAGCGTGACCTCCTCGCTGGCCATCAGCATCGGTTCGCTGGCAGCCATAGCCACTCTGGTGACGAGCCTCTTTAACCCCATTGATGACATAACTGGTCAGTTGCAGACTCTGCAGCAGGCCCGGGCCGGTTTCAAACGTATCGTTGAGATCCTGCAGGAAAAACCCGAAGAGAAGGTGGTTCAACACGCTGTGGCATTGGGTTCCCCAACACGGCGGAACGGCGCGGCGGTAGAAGTCAAAGGGGTGGATTTCGCCTACCGTGAAGGCCAACCTGTGCTGGCCGGTGTCTCGCTGTCTGTTCCTTACGGTTCGAGGGTTGCCATCGTCGGACGCACGGGCGCGGGCAAGACCACCCTGATCAATCTCATGGCCGGGCTTTACAAACCCCTCTCGGGCTCGGTCTCCGTCCTCGGATATGATCCCTATCTGGTGGACCCTCCGGAGAGGAGGAAGCTCATCGGCATTGTGCCTCAGAGCGTTCACATTTTCGAGGGGACGATCAGGGAAAACATCACTCTCAGAGATAACACCATCCCGTTGGGTGACATCGAAAAAGCATCTCAGACGGTAGGGCTGCACGACTTTATCACCGGCATGGAAAAGGGCTACGACACTGTTCTGGGAGTGGAGGGAACAAAACTGTCTCGCGGGCAGGCCCAACTGCTGTCTCTGGCCAGGGCTATTGTCTCTGAACCAGCCATCCTTCTGCTTGATGAGCCCACATCCGGCGTCGACGCCGTTACGGAGGCCGCCATTGTGAAGGCATTCCGCCAGGCCAGCCAGAACCGTACCATTGTCACCATCTCCCACCGGCTCTCCGGCATCCTCGATGCCGAGGAAGTCCATATCATGGGTTCGGGCAAGATTGTCGAGTCCGGCAAGCCTGAGAAACTGGCCGGCCAGGGTGGCTGGTACAGCGTCTACCGTCAACTCGAAAATGCGGGCTGGAAGATAGACTAGCAATCGGAACCTCCCACTCCGTTTTCCGAAAGGTGGCCGAGATACCGGGCGGACACAGTGGTCCGCCCCTTACGCGAGGCACGAATACCACAATTCCCAAAAAGGATACCCCTCACTTACGTCTCTCCCGCAAGGGGCGAGAGAATCGTTTGGGGGTCAATGGCGAGAGCGGTCGCCCGCCTGAAGGCGGGAAATTCTAAACACCAAATCCTTATATCTTTGATTAGTGATAATGTGACGAGATGGTGGGTGCGGTAGACCGACAAACCCTTGGTCTAAGAGGCCGCGATTTAGCTTGGTCGCCGCACCCGTATCCAGAAGAGCCCGTACAGTTGATTGGGCATAAGCCCGAATCGCGTAAGGATGGGCCATTTGGAGCAAGGAGATAGGGGGTAAAGTGGGAGCACAAGAGATCTGCGTCGGCATCGATGTCTCGAAAGACAATCTGGATGTGGCGGTTCATCCAGCCCACGTGGTGAGACGCTTTGCCAACACTGCGACTGGGATCAGTAAGACCGTCAGGCATCTTAAGAGTCTGGGTACTACCCTTGTGGTGATGGAAGCGACAGGGGGTTACGAGATGTCGCTTGGAGCCGCACTGGGTGAAGCTGAAGTACCGACGGCCATTGTGAATCCCAGGCAAGTTAGAGACTACGCCAGAAGTACCGGCAAGCTGGCGAAGACCGATGCGATAGACGCCCGCATACTGGCTGAATTTGCCGCTGTGGTACATCCTGAGCCTCGACCTCTGGCGGATGAACAGATACCTGGAGCTGAGAGAGATCCTGGTCAGGCGAAGAGAGATCGTTGAGATGATTACCGCCGAAAAGAACCGGATGCATCACGCCCGGGGACCCATGCGTGAGCACATAAGGGCCCACATAGCATGGCTCACCCAGGAGCTCTCTGACATGGACTCTGAGCTCGGACGTTTCATCAAGGAGAGTCCGCTCTGGCGAGAGAAGGATAACCTTCTCCGGAGCGTACCGGGAATCGGACCGGTGCTCTCTTCCACACTCGTCGGGGCCCTTCCTGAACTCGGCAGCCTTAATCGTAAGCAGATTGCGGCCCTGGTGGGTGTGGCTCCTTTTAACCGTGACAGCGGCAGGATGCGAGGTAAGAGGTCTTGTTGGGGGGGTAGAGCTAATGTAAGAGCGGCCCTCTACATGGCGACCTTGGTAGCCACAAGATTCAATCCAGTTATCAGAAACTTCTACGACAGGCTTTGTGCCGCCGGCAAAGCCAAGAAAGCGGCTATCACCGCCTGCATGCGCAAGCTGCTGACCATCGTAAATGCAATGATTAAGCATCACACTACCTGGCACGGCGTTACCGAACGAGCGGCGATATCCTGATCCATACCTTTTCAAGACAGTTGCTAAATCCTAAACAAACCTCAAACCCAAAACTCAAAATCCAAAGAGCGAACCGTGATCCTTCGGGTGCGCATTGGGAACACCGCCTGCACTGCGCGCATGGATCTGGTACGAGGAACCGGGCGAGAGAATCGTCTGGGGGGTCAATGACGAGAGCGGCCGCCCGCCTGAAAGCGGGAAATTCTAAACACCAAATCCTAGATCCTAAACAAACCTCAAACCCAAAACTCAAAATCCAATGAGCGAACAGTGATCCTTCGGGTGCGCATTGTGAACATCGCCATGCACTGCGCTCATGGATCTGGTACGAGGAACCTGGGCGAGAGAATCGTCTGGGGGTCAATGACGAGAGCGTCCTTTGTTGGCTCTTTTGCGTGCTCCTTTCGAGGTGCTATGGGAGAAAGCAGGGAGAGGGAGGGGTTTCCCCACCGGACGCAGAGGAAACAAGAGAGAAGCCAGCGATGGACCGGTGGCAGTGCATGGCATGGCGGATGGCGAGTCAGCAGTGCATGCAGCAGAAGGAGGACCGCCGGCTTCGGGCTGCGCCGAACTTTCGGGTCGGGATCCAGGAGCATCTTCGACCGTCAGGGGACGGAGACGGAGGGTCGGGGCTGACCTGGTCGAAGTCGGCCAACATGCCACCGGCTGAGCCTCTCGGTCCGGGATCCTGCGTACCAAAGACGGACTTCCTTGTCCTGAAGAGCCGTTCAATTACGCTGATGAGGTGGGCGTGTGCCTTAGCGTTACGCGGATCGTCCTGGCAGAGATGGAGAAGCTGCAGACGGATCAAGGCGATCTCGCTATCGAGGCCGTCGACAGCAAGGGCAGCCTGGAAGTCCGAGCGATCTTCCTCGCTAAGGTAGCGATCGTAGAAAGCGCCAGCGATGGGTTGGGAGGGACGAGGGGCCATCATTTCTGCAAGCATCTTCTTCAAGGCTCCTGATTCACAGCTTTATCCATCGGCCTGTGGAATCTACATCGCCGGGGCAGAAAACCGACTGCCGGATTGCACCAAGACTTGAGGTAAATAGTTGAAACAACCGAGCGTGGGCCGGGTTAGTCCAGGCTGAGGTTGTTTTCGCGAAACAACCTGGCAAGGTAACGCCGGACGGCGGCCGATGCAGCGCTGGACTCCTTCGCGGTAACGTCAGTTTCAAGAAGCTTGCGGACGCGCATCAAACGCGTAAGCAGGAGGGTGGAGAGGTGGAGGGCTCCGGCATTGTGGGGGTCGTTGGCGAGGATACCGCCGATCTTAATGCGGACGACGGCTATCTCGCGGTCGAGGCCGTTGAGAGCGCCAGCTTCGGGGAGGGCGGCCTGTTCCTCTGGAGTAAGCACTTTGGAGTAGAGGCCGTGTTTTCTGGCGTTCTGGTTACCTCGCGGGGCGCCACCCCGGTTGCGAATCTTCTCATCCATCAACTCACTCCTAAAGCGTCAAAATCACCGCATGATAGAACACTAGTTCGTGGTTTGTCAAGAGATGGACATGTCGAGTTCTTGAGTCGATGATTCAGGGTTTCGTGCGTTCGGCAACGAGTCGTTTTTCGCTTGACACTCTATGTTGACGGTCCTAGACTCTAGGCGTTCTCAAAGGTTGAGTACAAACGCAGGGAGGGTTGTTGATTTGACCTTTTTGAATTTTTGAAGTAGACAACTGTGTGCACATTGTCCACTACAGACGGTGTTAATTTGGAGGAATCGAAATGAAAAGAAAAGCAGTGCTTACAGTCCTGTGCTTGACCGGGCTGATCTCGCTGGCGGCTTCTGCCTGCGGCGGGGCAACAACCACGACAACAAGTACGACTGCACCCGCCACTCCGCGTACGACGACCTCGGTATCGCCCTCGACTGCCCCCGTCGCCACCACCACGGCGAAAGCAGCGGCTCCCAAGTATGGCGGCTGGATCAACGTCGCGCAGGATAGGGACATTATCGCCTTCGACGAGGCCAATACGATGATACCTCCCACTTTCGGCCTCACCAGTCAGGAACTCGAGACGGGGGATTGGACGAAGGGTCCCACCGGAACTAATGAAGCTGACTGGTATCATACAGGCACGATTCGACCCGACCTGTGGTCCGGGCAGCTGGCCGAGACCTGGGAATCTCCTGAGGTGGGGCACCTCATATACCACATTCGCAAAGGTGTAAGATTCGGCCTCAACCCTAACAGCGAAGCCAGCAAGCTCGTGAACGGACGTGAACTGACATCCGCTGATGTCGCTTTCTCGCTCCGGTGGCTGATGGACGCGCCAAAATCGTATGTTCACATGTCGTACCCGGGCATGTGCTCCAGCGCCGTGATCACCACCCCCGACAAGTACACCGTCGACCTCAAAGTGGCTACCGCTGAGTACATAAACGCCTACGGGGTGGTCGCCGATCTCATGCACGGTGACTATCCATCTGAGGTGATACAGAAATACGGCGGTATGAACGACTGGCACAATTCGGTTGGGACAGGGCCGTTCATGCTCACTGATTTTGTCAGCAGCAGTTCGGCCACATTCGTGAAGAACCCGACCTACTGGGAAAAAGACCCGATGGGCCCGGGAAAAGGCAACACGCTGCCATATCTCGATGGTGTGAAGTATCTGATCATCCCCGATTTGTCGACCAGGCAGGCGGCGACGCGAACAGCAAAGCTCGACTGGGGCGGAGTCTTTACCAACCTTGAAGATGCCAAAGCCGTCACGTCCAGTTCCCCGAACATCAAAACAAAGAGGGGCATTGGACACACCGGAAGCGGCATCGCCATGAAGATAAACAGCCCGTCGCTACCGTACAAGGACAAGAAGGTTCGCCAGGCTCTCATGTACGCTACTGATTTCAATGCCCTGAAGAACGACTACTATCGCGGCGATGCGGAAATCCAGAGCTTCCCCAATCCCTACAACAGGGAGTACAAAGACATCTTTTTCCCGCTCGCCGAGATGCCCCAGGCCGACCAGGACTTGTACAAGTACAACCCCGAGAAGGCCAAGGCGCTGTTGAAAGAAGCGGGCTACCCCAACGGCTTCAAGGCGAACATCATCCTGTGGAACGACCCCAATCAAGTTGATCTGGTGACCACATACAAAGGGATGTGGAGCAAGGTCGGCGTTGAACTTACTCTGCAACCTAAGGAATTGGTCGTCTACAACTCTATAAACACCGGGATTTCGTGGGAAGACATGGAATACTCGGGCGCTTTTGGAGGCATCGGACGGTACTACAGCTGCAACAGCTTCGACGGCCCTGGCTATTTCAATCCAAGCCAGGCAAACGATGCCCACGTCAAGGAAGTGAAGAACCAACTGGTTGACCTGTTCAACAAGCAGGATTGGACGCTGATGGCTTCCACCTATCGGGCCCTGATGCCCTACGTGGTGGAGCAAGCCTGGGTCATACCTGCTCCAATCCCCTACGGATACGTCCTGTGGTGGCCGTGGATAAAGAACTACAGCGGAGAGGTCTCCGTTGGATACGGTCAGGCGTGCTGGCCCAAATATGCGTGGCTTGACCAGGACCTGAAAAAGGAAATGACCGGGAGGTAGCATTTTCCCCGGTCGGACAGTTAAGGAGAAGGGGTAGATGATTCCAGAATCATCTACCCCTTCTCCCTCCTTTAGGCTCGCTCTATCCGGCGCAAACCGTGGTTGTTAGAGCTGTTTTTGCCACAGACTTCCCTTGTCTTAGCCCCTTCTATCTAGTATATTGATTCTAGAACCGCGGGACTAGTAATGTTCATCTAGTAAGATAGATACTCGACGTTGGATGTTTCCCCTGGTGTCTGAAGCAGGAGATCGTGCACATGAGAGAATGGAGACTCATCACTAATCACGGGCTGGTACTCGCCACGATATCGAAGAACCCAAAGAAGACAATCAGGGAGATTGGTGATGACGTCGGTCTCACGGAGCGCACGGCGTACGGGATCGTCGTAGATCTCGAGCACGGCGGGATACATCCGGAAAACCAAGGTGGGCACGCGCAATCAATATGCCATAGACCCTGATATGCCGCTGGTAAACAGACTGAGCGACGCCTCGGTTGGAGATCTGCTGGCGCTGTTTGGCTGGCAGCCCCGGAAAGGTTCAAAGAGTATCAAAGCCGCTGCCGCAGATCTGATGTCCACCAAGCTTGTGCACAAGACACCACCGCTCGAATTCACTCTTACTTCTTCGCCCGCCTGATCCCGGGCGCATATTTCCACAACTCGGAGAAGCAACATGAGAATAGGCATCCTTGAACTGATCAATTCATCACCCGCCAGGAAGCTGGACCAGAAGTTCTACAATTCCCTCGTCATCCGACAGTACGCCAGCATCATGCCGCAGACCATAAGCGTATGGTGCCGGAGCCTGGGTCACGAGGTCTTCTACGCCACGTACTGCGGGAACGAGGTGCTCGATCAGCTGATGCCCAAAGACCTCGACGTCCTTTTCGTCTCAACATATACGCAGGCCAGTGCCCTCGCCTACGCCATGGCGAAGTTGTACCGCAAGACCGGTGCCCTAACCGTGATCGGAGGTCCCCATGCCAGGCAGTTCCCCGACGATTGTCAGCGGTTCTTTGACGTCGTCGTCGGCGAATGTGACAAGACCCTGATAAGCGAGATCCTCAAAGACAAGCCGAGGGGGCAGGTGGTGTCGAGCGGCCGAAGCCTTCAAGCCATACCGACTATCGAAGAAAGAATGCCTGAGATCCGTTCTTCAACGTTCTTGCGTGGGAGGCCATTCCCGTTTTCCTCGGTCCCCCTCCTGACAAGCACAGGCTGCCCCAATTCGTGCGACTTCTGCATCGATTGGAACAGTCCTTACTCTTTGCTGTCTCTAGACCAGTTGGAGGCCGACCTCCGCTATGTTTACGATCATTTTCCCGGTGTGATGATCGGGTTGCACGATCCCAACTTCGCTATTAAATTCGACGAGGTCTTCAATGTTCTGGAGAAGGTGCCTCACAGAAAGAGAAGCAGGTTCATCGTCGAGACTTCTCTATCTGTCATGCGTGGCTCGCGGCTGGAGCGCCTGCAAAAGGCCGGCAAGTTCTTCGTTATACCGGGAATAGAATCATGGACTGCCTATTCCAATAAGGTCGGCGCCGCGGCTGGATCTGACCCTCGCCAGAAGCTGGACAGGGTCATCGAAGAGCTCAACGATATGCGCCCCTATGTGGAAGGAATACAGGCCAACTTCATGTTCGGACTTGACTCAGATACGGGCAACGACCCTGTCGAATTGACCAAGGAGTTCGCTGCCCGCGCCCCCTTCACAATGCCGAACTTCAATATTCCGGTGCCCTTCGGGCAGACCCCGCTCTTCAAGAAGTACTTGAAGGAAGACCGCCTCCTGACCTCAATGCCCTTCACCTTCTACTACATGCCGTACCTCGCCTATCGTCTGGAGAACTACGAGCCAGCAGAGTTTTACGGGAAGCTCATCGAAATGCTTGCCTACGTATCTTCAGCGAGCATGATCGCGTTCTCGAATCAGACACGCCATCTCTCCGTTCTCCGCCGTATATGCCACGCTCAAGAGTCTGGCTAACCGCCAGATGGTAGTGAGACTGCGCCATCTGAAGGAAATGCTCGAAACTGATCCCCAGTTCGAACGCTTTCACCTGAACCAGATCAGGGAGCTCCCGGAGTTCTACCAAGCCGAATATGAAAGGATGCTTGGGCCATACGCCGAGCTGATGTCCAGGGAAGACCGAATTCCTTTGTTCCAGGACGATGCAAGTCTCCTGGTCGGTGCGGGCGTGCGACGGTCGTCGACAGAACTCCGATAGCGTAGCAAACCCACGAGGAAGTATGCCTTCAGCTACGCACTACAGGCTGCCCAAAGTCAGGCTGCTGCACCTGCTTGAAGAACTGCACGCCAGTTCAATCGAAGCAGCTTCGCTGTGCCTCCCACCGAACTTGTCAAGAACGGGTGTGGATGACATCATAGCTGCCGCGCTGGATGTGACGACTGTCCCGGTCGACCTGCCTGACGCGATTGTCGGTTCCCCGACCGGAGCGATCATCTTCTGGGGACCTCGGCACAGGTATCTGATCATGCCTCCCTTTCCTGTGAGGGAGCAGCGGATCTCCAACGCCTGTGAAATCGAGCCTCTCTATTCGCTGCTACACCAGGATTTCCTTATCGCCCTGGTTATCGTTCGGCTGGGGGAATACGGGATCGGAGTTTACCGGGGAGAGCGGCTGCTTTCCAGCAAGGTCGGCACGGGACTAGTTCATGCCCGTCACCGGCAGGGGGGATCTTCCTCACATCGATTTGAGCGGCACCGGGAGAAGCAAATGGAAACGTTCTTTACCCGCGTGTGCACTCACGTCAGAGAAGTTCTAGAGCCTCACCTAGGTGACGTGGACTACCTGGTTTACGGAGGGACCCGGGAGACAACAGCGGATTTCCGCAAGCAGTGCCATTTTCTTCGGCAGTTCGACGCACGCACCATTGACTTGCTCCTCGGCACGAGGGATCCGAACCAGCGCGGTCTGGCAGAGGCCATCGAGGAAGCGTGGTCCAGCAGGGTGATCCAGTGGTAGTTGCCGGCATCCTTCATCCGGGACTAGCCGCGACTGGATTCTTGCGCCTCAGGAATTGTTCGACGGTTGACACAAGGACTTCACGGTCGAACGGCTTCGTAACGTAAGCGCTCGCTCCTATGATCTCCAAGGCGAGTTTCTGATTCAACTCGTGGGTGACCGCAGTCAGCATCACCACCGGTATGCCTTTAGTCTCATCGTCTTTCTTGAGCGCGCCGCAGGCACTGAGGCCATCCAAGCCGGGCATCATCATATCCATCAATATAAGGTCTGGCGCCTGTTTCCTGGCGACCTCCACGGCCTCGGCCCCGTTCCCTGCCTGAATCACGTCATAGGACCGACTCAGCATCCGGCATACAAGCTTCCTGACCGTCGGCTCGTCATCGACCACAAGTACTCGACCCTTGTTGCTTGATTCCATAGTGGCTTGACCTCCAGTGTTGCGCTTAGTTGACAAGTAGCCTCGCCAGTTCGGCATCCCCGTTCATGCTTGCTTCGTCCGGCAACGTCTCCCTAGCAGTGGCCGTCAGAAATGCCGCGGCGACATCCGGGTCGAATTGAGTCCCAATACACCGTTTGATTTCCCTAAGGGCGTCCTCCCGGGGCATCGCCGGTCGGTACGGGCGGGCCGATGTCATGGCATCGTAGGCATCCGCCACAGCCAGGATTCTGGCTGCCAGAGGTATATCGGGTCCCGCGACGGTTTGATGCAACCCGGTTCCGTCAAAGTGGTCGTGGTGATGTTCGATCATCTCGACCACGCTCTCATCGACTACGGGCTTGACTATTCCGGCGCCGACGTGGGCGTGGATCATGATGTGTTCGTACTCCGTGCGGTTCAATCGGCCCGGCTTATTCTGTATCATCTGGTCGACGGCGATCTTTCCTACGTCGTGGAGCAGCCCTCCCCACCTCAGGTCCTCTATGCTGGTGCCTGGAAGTCCCATTTCGGTCCCGATGGCCATGCCAATCTCTGCAACGCGACGAGAGTGGCCGGCCGTGTAACTGTCCTTGGCTTCGAGTGCAGAGACGAGCGATTCGATGGCACCCAGAAAGAGCGTTCTTATCTCTCCCGTCTGAGCGTCTACCTTGTCCTCAAGGAATCTTTGATAATTCCGGATCTGTATCTGCAGCCGGCGCTTTTCCAGTGCACGCTGGAGGCTCAGGCTCACCTCGTCAAGGTTGAATGGCTTCGTGATGTAGTCGTCGGCGCCTTCCCTCATGCACTGGACGGCGACCGCGGTGTCGGTGACTGCCGTGGCCATGATGACGATTGTGTCACTGTGCCGCGCCTTGATATCGGAAAGCAACTCGATTCCGGACTTGCCTGGCATCCGCATGTCGAGTATTACGGCGTCCGCTGGTCGTGTTTCCAGTTCCTTCAGCGCAGACTCGGCACGGTCCGCCTGTGTACAGATGTAGCCGTCCCGAGAGAGTTTCTGTATCAATAGCTTCCTGATTGTGACCTCGTCATCAACGACCAACACCGAACCACTATTAGTTTCCACCATTCTCCTGCCGCCAAGTGATTATCGTGTGAGGGTCGACTCTGCCTTAGATTTAGCGAGAATCCCCTCAATTTGCGAAACTTCAACCGGCAGTTCGACGACAAATGTCGCGCCTTTGCCGGGTTCGCTGGTTGCGTAAATCCTGCCTCCATGCTCGGAGACAATTCCGTGACAAATGCTCAAGCCGAGGCCGGTTCCTTTTCCCACTTCCTTGGTGGTGAAGAACGGATCGAATAGCTTTCCCAAGTTCACCTGGGAAATGCCTGGGCCGTCGTCCGTGATCGAGGTTCGCAGGACTCCTCCCACCCTCTCGGTGGTGATGTTCAGGGTCCCTCCCTTGTGAGCGTCTATCATGAAGAACTCTGCGTTGATCACTATGTTGAGGAACACCTGCTGCATCTGATGATAGTCCGCCATTACTTCGGGCAGATCCACCGCGGACTCTCGTACCACTTTGATATTGTTGACGTTCTGCTCGTAGGCGCGCAGCTTCAATACATCGTCGATGATGCTATTGATCTGCGAAGGCTGCTTCAGGGGAGGGTGTTTGCGGGCAAAGGTGAGGAGGTTCCTGACGATGCGGGCGGCTCGCTGCGCTTCATGGGAGATGGTTGTCAGGTCTTCCTTGATATCGTCGCTCACTTCTTTGTCCATGAGCAGTTGTGAGAATCCAATCACCCCTGTCAGAGGGTTATTCAGTTCGTGGGCCACGCCGGAGACGAGTTCGCCGATTGACGCCAGGCGGTCGGTCATCAGCATCTGCGTCTGCATGCGTTTGCGATCCGTAATGTCCTTGACGATGTTGACGGTGCCGATGATTTGTCCGTTCTCGCCAAACAAGGGTGAAGTTGATTCCTGCAGCCACACTCCCAGAGTGGGCAAGAACATCTCGGTTGATGCTGGTTTGCCCGTTTCCTGCGTGATGCGTACGGGACAATCCGCCGGGGGCTCTGCTGTGCCGTGCACTACCTCGTGGCAGCAGCGCCCGATGAGATCGCGAGGCAGTTTGCCAGCGAGATTGGCGTAGGACATGTTGACGCGCAGGAGCTTGTTGTCCTGGTCGTGGATGGAGACAAGATCCGAGATGGAGTCAAAGGTGGTTCGCCATTCGCGGGCCGCCTTTTCGAGGGAGGCCTCCATGCGTTTGCGCTCCGATATGTCCAACGCAAGGGTCACCCAGCCTACAACCTTGTCTCCCTGCTCGATTGCCTGGGATTGAGCATCGACCCATACGTCCCCGGCAGGTGTGAGGTACAGTTGCTCTTCGCGGTTATGTCGTTGGGCTCTCAGAAGGTCGTCTCTCTGTTTGTTCTGGCCCGGATGCTGCTCGGCTATCAGGACTAATTCTGAAATACGCTTCCCGACTGCGTCCCCGCGTTTGATGCCAAAAGTGGTTTCGCAGATCTGATTCCAGCGTGTGACGACACCGTCGTCGTCAGTGGCGAAGACGGCCTCGTGAATTGACCTGAAGGCTGCGTCAGAGAAGAGGAGTGCAGATTCCTCCTTTCTGCGTTCCGTGACGTCTTTGATCAGGACGGAGACACCTTCCTCATTGGGGTAGGCAGCGATCTCGTGGATCACTCCCTTCATGCCCGGATATTCCATGGTAAATCTCGCTGACTTTTTGGATTCGATCACGCGCGAAGAAGCGGTCCTTCGCCGTCCCAGCCGATTCGGTGCCCGGGAGGATGTCTGCCATCCTCTTGCCAAGGGCGTCTTTCGCAGCAATCCCAGTCAGCCTCTCACAGGCATGATTCCAATACGTGTACCGAAGGTCCTTGTCCATGGCGAAGAAGATGTCGGAGATGCTTTCAGCCAACTGACGGTATTGCGATTCGCTCTTCTTCAGCGCGTCCTCTGCCTTCTTCTGTTCCATTATGTCTCTGACGATGACCATCAGAGCGGGCTTGCCCTCGTAAGAAATCGGGGTTGTGTTTACTTCGGCCGGAACCTCCTGACCTTCCTGGGTCAGCATCGATATCTCGTATCTGTCAGGCACGGGCTGACCTTTCAGTCTCCTGGCATATCTCTCAGCGACGAGGGCCCTGGAATTCGGATGCACCAATGCTGAGAAAGGCTTCCCATCAGTCTCGCCAACGCGATAGCCGGTGAACGCGCTCGTTTTGGAATTACAGAATACTATCCGGCCTTCCTGTATGATGACGATCCCATCGTTGCCCTTCTCGACGATCGTCGCGTATTTCTCCTCAGATTGTCGGAGCCGCGCTTCAGCAAACTTCCTTTCGGTGACATCGCGGGCAAAGATGACGACCAGCCTGTTCTCCCCAGACGCGACCGGGTAGATGCTTGATTCGAATATCTTCCCGTGCCCTTCGTCTTCCGTAACTATGGGGACTCCGGTTGCGGCAGCCTGCTTAACCCATGCTCTTCTGCGCGCTGCTGGCTCCGGGTCGAATAAATCGTAAACACACGTTCCGAGAAGCTTCCCGCGCGGTCGACCGAAGGGCAGCGACTGCTGCGGAATTGAGGTCTAGAATCGTGCCGTTCGCGTCCAGAAGAGTGACGACGTCGGTTGTTGCATCCAGAAGAGCGTGAGCCAGATGTTCGCTTTCGGCCAATGCCTTTTCACGATTGTGGTTGTTCCAATCGATTTCAACTGACACGCCCGGCGTTCCCTCGACGGCACTTATCCATACGTACTCAGACTATTAGACTACGGCGGATTTGGCGTGCGTATGCCGCTTTATGACTACCCGGGGTGGTACTTTGGGTTGGTTTTGGTGAGGAATGCGTAGGAGGGGTGATGTTGGATGGGATACCGAAGGGACAGTCCGACCAGTGCGACGCGATCGTACTTGTCCCCAGTGTCCATTTCGTCAACGGCCGAATCTGCGCACTGCCCTTGCGTGGGCTTTGGCGGATTCCACTTCACGATTTTTCGGTGAGGTCGATGCAGTCAGAGCTCCGAGCAAAGAAGCAGTCGCAGTGAAAACTCCGTCGACAGCCATGTTGAATGCCTCTTGATTGACTGCCGATGGTCGGTTAAATCCGCTTACCTTCCGCACATATTGACTGGCGGCATTTCTAATCTCGACCTCGGTGGCGGGCGGGTCAAAGTTGAACAAGGTCCTGATGTTCCTGCACATCGAAATTCCCCCATTCAAACTACTGTTCTAAAGCGGTGAGTTCCCGTAGGGCTATCTCCATGTTAGTCGTTTCACGCGACTGCAACCCCGGATGGCGTCTCTCTTCCCACACCGAGAACAAGCATCACGTATTGCCCCTTCGTTCTCACTCGTAGCTCAAAATTGAACTGAGAGGGCTGCCTCACAGAGACGGCCCTCTCTCAACTCCGGTGGTCCAGTCATCAGCAGGTGGCTTCCATGTTATCAACGCCTGAAAACCCTTCTGCACCAATTCGGGCCATCCTGTGCTCGGGATTCTCGCAGATCCTCACCCTGTTATCACCTGAAGTCAGCACAGCGCAGTCCCCATAGCCTTCGATTTCGGCGGTCCAGCCCTGAGTCTCCCTGTAAAAAACTTCATCGTCGATATTCTCTACTTCGAGTTGCGGTATATTTGAAATATTAGTATCCATTGCGGCATTCCTCCTGTCTCACTTTCAGCCCTAATTCTGACCCCGCACGCCCAGGTTGTATGTGACTTCTGTTCCAAAAGGGCCCGGCGTATGAATAATCGAAAAGCCCGCCCGCTGAAACGGGCAGAGGGGCTTTGTTAGTTTCAAAATGGTGGTGAGCCGGAGCCCCAGAACGCGATCCGCGGACCGTGAAAAAACAGGTTTGACATAGACTGGGGCAGTCACTAAGATTTCGCGCGCACCCCGCTTGAAGGACTCGGCAGAAGCGTGCCTCTACCAGGAGTGGGCTGAAAGATGAATCAGGAGCGGATGGCGAGAGCTGTGAACTCGTTGATCCGCTGAGTCCGCGATCATGATGTTAGACCCTAGATACAAAGAACTGCTCGCGTTGGATGTGTCCCTGCGCAATGAAGCTGATGCCATGCTCAAGCAGACCGGATTGGGAGGCATCATCACCAAGGCCGGGTACCATCCTGTTGGTTCTTACGTCATGCAAACGATGGTCTGGCGAGACCTGGACTTCGAAAGAGAAATCGACGACCCTACCTGGGAGGAGCATTGGAGGTTGGGTAAGGAACTTGCAGATAACGGACACGTCTGGAAGTTCAGCGGTGTGGATGCTTACCGCGACCTCAGGAATCCCGGTGAGAAGGGGTTCTATTGGGGTGTTCAATTCGATTACCCGCATGGCGGACCAATATGGAAGATAGACCTGTGGTCAGCGAGACGCGGGGAATTTGAGAGCCTGGACAAGCGAGCTCTCTGGATGAGCCGCTTGACCGAAGAGTCGCGGTCGAACATCCTGGAAATCAAGAACGCCATCTGGGAACACCCGGATTATCGAAAGACGCTGCTGTCTGTTCATGTCTATGAAGCTGTCCTTGAAAACGGCATTCAAGGAATCGAGAGCTTTTGGGCATGGTGGAATCGCAGGTACGGACCGTCTATCAAGCAGGCCAATATCGAGGTATCCGACAACGGGTTTTCCAAGATCGCGCTGAATCGTCCTCACTATTGGGATCGCCTGGATCTATTGATTTCGTCTCACAAGGTGGTGATTGACAGGCCGAAGGGGAGCTTCCACCCCCGATACCCTATCCTGACCTATCCGATTGATTACGGATACCTCGAGGGGACTACAGGAGGCGACGGCAACGAGCTGGATGTGTGGAGAGGCTCCGACACGGGATTGAAGCTGGTTGGTGTTGTGTGCACTGTCGATTCGAAAAAGGGCGATGCTGAAACAAAGCTGCTTGTTGGATGCACAGAATCTGAGATTCGCACTGTAGAGGCATTTCACAACAATCCTTACATGTCGGCTATTGTGATCAGACGATTCTAAAGTGCCGGGACTGGGCACTCGAAAGAGCGAAGGTCATCGATTTCGAACAGGTTCATTCGAATAGTTGAAGACGAACAACACCGGGTTGCCCGAGGACACGCGTCAAGCAACCAAAGGCGCCAGAGACACCCTCTTGCAGGACCGCCTCCACAAGGGAAGGCAGGGAGCGCCTTTAGAGGGATTCTGGGATAAGTCCCTAACCGACCTGCTTCAGTCGGTTGAGGCAACTCCTGCCGGGCTCACTTCGGACGAGGCAAAAAAGCGACTCCGCTTTTGCGGCCCAAACAGCATGGCTCGGGAATCCCGCTTCGGCCCCCTGCTCAGTCTTCTCAGGTTGCTGGTCAGTCCCCTTGTCATCATCCTTCTCGTGGCCAGCGCTATCTCCGTTGTGCTGGGCGACAACATCGGCGGCGGGATCATCATCTCAATAGTGCTTCTTAGCGTGCTTCTCAACTTCTTCATGGAGTTCCAGGCACGGAGGGCGGCGGAGGCGATTCGGAAGCAGGTTGCCACTACTGCTGCCGTCCTGCGTGACGGACAGGAGCAGGAACTGCCGGTCGCTGAGCTGGTCCCCGGCGACATCGTCCAGCTGAATGCCGGGGACCTTGTGCCTGCAGATGGACGTCTGCTCTACGTCAAAGACCTTCACGTACACGAGTCAGCTCTCACAGGCGAGTCGCTGCCCGTCGAAAAGTCCGCTGACGATTTGCCAGCGGGCGAACATGGCATAGCCGATGCTGGCAACAGTGTGTTCTTGGGCACGGCGGTGGAGACGGGGATTGGGACCGTCGTGGTAGTTTCCACAGGCAAGGACACGGCTTTTGGAGAGATTGCCCAGAGGCTGGCAAGTCGGCCGCCCGAGACCGAGTTTGGTCATGGGATACGACACTTCGGGATCCTAATCACCTGGGTGACCATGGCCCTCGTGCTCTTTGTCCTACTTGTAAATGTGGTCCTTCGCCGCCCTATCCTGGAATCATTTCTCTTCTCAGTCGCGCTGGCAGTCGGTATGACACCCGAGCTGATGCCTATGATCATTACTGTCACACTCGCCCAGGGCGCGAGGCGGATGACCAGGAAGAAGGTCCTGGTCAAACAACTAGCTGCAATCGAAGATTTCGGTAGCATTGACATCCTCTGCAGCGACAAAACAGGCACGCTCACCGAAGGCGAGATAGTACTTGACCGGCACGTGGATGTTGGTGGGAAGGACGATGATAACGTCCTTCGGATCGTCTACCTGAACAGCTACTTTCAAGCTGGCATCAAGAGCCCGCTGGACGCGGCGATCCTAAAACACGAGCACCCTTCAATTGCGGAGTATGAAAAGGTGGACGAGATCCCCTTTGACTTCAACCGAAAGCGACTCTCTGTGGTAGTACGGCATGGTGGCGAGCATCTCCTCATTACCAAGGGTGAGGTCGAAAGTGTTCTTGCCGTTTGTCAGACCGTGACCATCAACGGTTCTCCCCAGCCGTTCGACGAAGGGCGCCGGGCTCAGGCGGACGAGACCTTCAAGAAGCTGAGCGCCGATGGATATCGCGTTCTCGGGGTGGCGGTGCTTAAGGTGGACACGCAGGATACTTACACGCTGGCCGCAGAGCACGACATGGCGCTGATTGGTTTCGCCGCGTTTCTCGATCCTCCCAAGGAGGGAATTCTTTCTGTAATTGATTCTCTGAACAAGAACGGGGTCTCTGTAGTTATCATGACAGGCGACAATCAGTACGTGACTCAAAAGGTGGCTCGAGATATCGGCCTTCGGGCAGACCGCATGGTTACCGGGAGCGAGATTGACGCGATGGACAACGCCGCTCTTGCCTTCCAGGCGGAGAACGGAGCTATTTTCGCCCGGGTGTCTCCACGACAGAAGAACCGGGTCATCCTTGCTCTCAAGGCGAAGGGGCATGTTGTCGGGTACATCGGTGACGGTATTAACGATGCTCCCTCGCTGCACACCGCTGATGTTGGCATTTCGGTGATGAACGGGGTCGAAGTAGCGAAGGACGCCGCCAAGATCATTCTCCTTGAAAAGGATCTCGCTGTTTTGAATGACGGTATCACAGAGGGGCGGCGTAGCTTCGCCAACGTCATGAAATACATCGTTATGGGCACGAGCTCGAACTTCGGCAACATGTTCAGCATGGCCGCTGCATCGCTCTTCTTGCCTTTCCTCCCCATGCTGCCGACTCAAATCCTGTTAAACAATTTCCTCTATGATATTTCGCAGATTAGTATCCCCAGTGACAATGTCGATCCTATCCTGCTGCAGCGGCCCAAACGATGGCAGATCGGATTCATTCGCCAGTTCATGCTGATCATGGGACCAATCAGCTCGGTCTACGATTTTCTCACTTTTGGGATACTGCTCTGGGCGTTCCATGCCTCCACGAACGCGCCTCTGTTCCACACTGGATGGTTCGTAGAATCTCTCGCTACGCAGACACTGGTGGTGTTCGTGATCCGCACGGCGAGTAACCCTCTGAAGAGCCGCCCAAGCCGTCTCTTGCTGGCCAGTGTACTAACGGTAGTGGCCATAGCGGTCGTATTACCGTACACGCCGCTGGGAGGTCTCCTCGGGTTTACGCCTCTCCCAGTGCTATTGTTGGGAGCCTTCGCCGTACTGACGGTGACCTACCTCTTGCTGGTCCAGGCCGTCAAGAGCTGGTTCTATCGCCGGCACACGCTGCTTTGACCAAATCCGAAACGGGGATTCCCGACTATAACCGAACTACTCCATACTCTTGACTTGACGGAGTATGATTGTCTGTCTGTTTTGCGTTGTCACCCTCTTACCTCACCGACCAAGTTGCCTGACGAAGAACAACGGGATGGGCTATCATGGCGGCATGGGACAAGTTGCTTTGGAGGGTTTTGAAAATGAACTTCTCTTTTTGGGACGTTCTTCTCACGGTTGTTGTTATCGTCGTCCTCATTGCGGTTGCGACTCTGATCTCTCGAAGGTTTCGTCGCAAATCCTAAAGTTGTCATTGTTTCTTGCCGTTCCCTAGCGATCTATTCCGTCTGCTGTGGCTCCACGCTCAGAGTATATGGAAATTCAGTCCGTCCGTTAGCAAACCGCTAGCAAAGAACGAAAAAGGGCCTCTCCGTCCTGAAGGACGGAGAGGCCCTTTTAGCTTCAAATTGGTGGTGGAGCCGGGGGGATTCGAACCCCCTACCTTTGCGATGCGAACGCAACGTTCTCCCGAGTGAACTACGGCCCCAGCGCGAATCACTATTATAGGCCAGGGGTAGGGGGTGGGCAAGCAGAGACGGCGGGTGAGAGGCCTCAGCCGCGCTCGACGATCCATATGCCAGCTCATCGACTATAATTAGCCGATGCCTGGTCACTCCTCAGAACACGCAACGAATGTCCTTGAGCGCATCGCCGTTCGAGCGATGACGGAACGCGGGTTTCTGTCCAACTTTTCCACGGATGCTCTGAACGAGTTGGGAAATATACACGGGGCGGTCACCGAGGTCGGGCCTTCGGGAAGGGACTTGCGCAAGCTGCTGTGGGCATCTATCGACAACGATGATTCAATGGACCTCGATCAGCTGACGGTTGCTCAATCCGCGGCGGGCAGCAGCGTACGCGTCCTTGTAGCTGTGGCTGACGTTGCTGCCATGGTGAAGAAGGGATCTGCAATAGATGCACATGCCCGGCAGAACACGACTTCGGTCTACACCGCCGCCAAGACGTTTCCAATGCTTCCGGAAACACTCTCGACAGACCTTACCTCGCTCAATAATGGCGAAGATCGAGCGGCGATTGTTGTGGATGTGCTGGTCGACGGCACAGGCGAGATCGAGAACTTCGAAATCTATCGTGCGCTGGTTCGCAGCCATGCCAAGCTGGCCTATAACAGCGTGGCGAGTTGGCTCGAAGGCAAGTTGCCCAAGCTGGATGCTGTGGAGAGTGTTCCAGGACTCGCCGAGAATCTTCGCCTTCAAGACAAAACCGCCCAGATGCTTCGGGCCCTGCGTCATAAACGCGGCGCGTTGGACCTGCAAACGCTGGAGGCCCGCCCTGTCTTTTCCGACGGCGAGGTAGTTGACTTGCAGGCAGAAGAAACCAACCGGGCAAAGCAGATCATCGAAGACTTCATGATCGCTGCTAACGATGTGACAGCGCGTTTCCTTCGCGAGAAGAACGTGCCCTCGTTGAGGCGAGTGGTCCGCTCTCCAAAACGCTGGGACAGAATCGTGGAAATAGCGGCCCAGTACAACGCCAAGCTTCCCCCTGATCCCGACCCCGTCGTGCTTGCCCGGTTCCTCACCGAGCGCAGGGCAGCCGATGCGCTCCGGTTCCCCGATCTATCCCTGAGTATTATCAAACTGCTCGGTCCCGGCGAGTACGTTGTCGAGCTACCAGAAGAGACCTCTCCAGGGCATTTCGGCCTTGCGCTGAAAGACTATACCCATTCAACTGCGCCGAACAGGCGGTTTCCTGACCTGATTACCCAACGCATCCTGAAAGCAACACTGGACGGGTCAACAGTGCCCTACAGTCGGGATGAGCTGGTGGATCTGGCCCGGCACTGCACCTTGAAAGAAGACGACGCCAACAAAGTGGAGCGCTCGGTTGGAAAATCGGCCGCTGCCATGCTCCTTTCTTCCAGGATCGGCGATGGGTTCGACGCAATATGTACGGGAGCGGCTGATAAGGGCACGTGGGTACGTGTTTTCCAGCCTCCAGTCGAGGGCCGACTTGTCGACGGTTACGAGGGGGTAGACGTCGGAGATCGACTCCGGGTCCGGCTCGTCAACACCGATGTGGAGAGAGGATATATCGATTTCGCAAGGCTTGGCTCGAGCCGCTAACGAAGAGGCACCGGCAGCCCAGTCAGCGCTGTTGCCCGGCAGACCGGTCGTATTCGGGTCCCAGGATACTGGCAGCGGTGAGTGACCTTCCGTTAGGATCGGAAGCAGCAGTGTGTTATTATGAGATGAGGAACCAAGGTGCAGGTTGCTGCATTCTTAATCTTCCCTCTTCAAGCATTGGATGGCCGGAGCTCATGCCGGATAATATAGGGTCATTCAATGACCGATCAGGACAAATCAGTGACTAGTCCCGACTGCGGTGTGACGTTCGCTTTCAGCGCAGGATAGCAGGATAGTTTCGCTTCAAGGGGCTACTGCAACGAGCCCAAACGCCGTCCTCCGTGCGGGTAGGCAAAGAAAGCACAGATTGGGATAGAGGCGGCCCCGACAATTCTGGCCGGGGTGAACGCATTCATTCCACTCCGAATTGGGCAGGTGTGTTCGTGCCCAGATTTACCCGATGCTCAGCGAACTTCTTGCGGTTCACGTAGCCAGCGCTTATCTACCGTCGCAACATCAAAAGAGCGAGTTTCCGCCCTTGCGCCCTTTGCTTGTTGCGCCTAGCAGTCGCTGAATACCAAGTACAGAATGGCGTGCAGCAACGACTTCGTAATGAGCATCAGCACCGCAATGGGAGTCGATAAAGTGGGTAAGGGGGTTTCCGAACAATGTTTACAAAGAATGGACCGGAGAGAAAGTCAATCGGATTCCGTGAAAAGGAATATTTTGATTCGGGAGCCTGGAAGTGTCCATCTTCTGTTACGGGAAGTCACAACTGGGACTGTAACGCCGAGCCTCCGGTGTGCAAGATCTGTGGGAAGATCGGTCGACCACTGGCATAAACGAGCGGGCCTTTCTTCGCCGCTACAAAGAAAGGCCCCGCCCGCAAGGAGCAAGAACAATGAATGATTACGTGTCAAAGAGGCTCGACGATGAGCCTCCGAGCGAAGTACAGACTGCTAAAGGCAGTCACGATAGCACTGGGGGCGTTAAGCATACCCTGGGGGACTTTTATCGGCTTTTGTTTTGGCGATGGACGGTACTCCGTCGGTGTGGTCGCCTTATGTCTTCAGGTGGCAGTATCTCTAGCCGATGGTTACATCTGGTTCTGGGTGCTGGAGAACATGAGGGATAAGATGGCGAAAGAGCCGGCCAAATTGAGCCCCGAGGTGCAGGCATAGCAGCTGCCCCTAGTTTGTCACTGAAGGGCAAGGCGAGTTAATCGAAAATGCAGAATTCGCCTTGCCTCGTTGGATAGAACTCTAAAGCTATCCTGGCGTGATGCTTCGCACCTGGATTTTCCCACCAATCATGACGGCTGTTCCGCCTTCCAAGCTACTGGCCGAGGCAAAGAGTCAGGCAGGTCCGGGAGTCGCGCAGGTGAATCCGATTCCTCGTGAAGAAAAGAGTATACTCGCGCTAGCGGTCCAACCGTTCCGGGACCAATATGCTGGGTGGACCGCCAAAGTGGAAGGAGATGAAATGGGAACCAAAGGAAAGAATATCAAGAAGCCCAAGAAAGCCCAGGACAAGGTGCAGGACAAGAAATCGCAGGCAATGCCGGAACTGAAGGCGAAGAAGTAGTTTCCAGCAAGTGCCAACCGGCGACCAGCCATTGAACTGCGGTTCGCGTTGACTTCTTTGGCAAGCTGTTCTATCGGATTGCCGGTAGCAGCGCTTTGACTTAAGAAACGAAAACGGCGTGGGCTGGGCCCACGCCGTTTTCGTTTCTTGCCAAGTAGATCTGTAAGCCGAGTTCTGTATCCCGATATGAATCGGGACGGCGACCATCTATCTAGCCCGGATGTTACCATCGGGGTCAAGCGGCCAACCCGGGGACTGGCCGGGCGCCTTTTCGTCCCCCTATTTGGCCTTGCTCCGGGTGGGGCTTGCACAGCCGGCCGGTCGCCCGGTCGCTGGTGAGCTCTTACCTCGCCATTTCACCCTTGCCTCCGGAAAACCGGGGCGGTATGTTTCTGTTGCGCTTTCCGTAGGGTCGCCCCTCCTGGGCGTTACCCAGCACCCTGCCCGGCGGAGCTCGGACTTTCCTCCCCGATTCGCCCGATCGAAACCGGGATTGTCGGGGCGGTCGCCCGATCTACTTGGCAGAGAGATTATACCCCGTTGTTTTGGCATCTCCCAAAGGGGACTTCGCGGGAAGCCCGATTTGCGGTGTCTGATGTTATAATCTAGACAAAATAAGTGGGGTGGGCTTTGAAGGAAGCGTTGCTTTACGAGAAGCTTCCCGGCTCCATGGCTCAATGCCACACGTGCCAGTGGAGATGCCGTATTGCGCCGGGCAAGTATGGCGTGTGCGGTATGTATCAGAACCGCGATGGCCTTCTTTTTAACCTCAACTACGCCTTAGTCTCGTCGATGGGTGCCGACCCAATTGAGAAGAAGCCGCTGTTCCATTTCTTCCCCGGGACCACCGTTTTTTCTCTTGGCACTCTGGGATGCAACTTTCACTGCGTTCATTGTCAGAATTGGGAGATTTCGATGGCGGATTCCAGTGGATTCGGTTCCTGCGAGACTCTGTCTCCGGAGGACGCCATCAGAAATGCGATACGGTCGAGTTGTGGGGGAATAGCCTGGACTTACAACGAGCCCACGGTCTGGTTCGAGTACACGTTTGATTCGGCCAAGCTTGCCCGGATAAATAAGCTCTACACCGTGTATGTCACCAACGGCTACGCCACGGCCGAGGCACTCGATATGATTGGACCCTACCTGGACGCATGGAGAGTGGACGTAAAAGGATTCTCTGACGACTTCTACCGCGAGGTAGCCAAAGTTCCCAAATGGAGAGAGATTCTTACGACAGCAGAACGGGCTAGACACCGTTGGGGAATGCATGTGGAGGTCGTAACCAACGTAATCCCAGGCATGAACGACGATGATGACCAACTCCGTGGAATCGCGAATTGGATCAAGGAGGGACTCGACGAGTACACGCCGTGGCACATAACACGCTACTATCCGAGGTATCACAAGCTTGATGCTGAGCCCACTCCTCTTGCCACTCTCGAACGGGCATACGATATCGGCAAGGGTGCAGGCCTCAAGTTCGTGTACACCGGCAATGTCCCCGGACACGAAGGGGAGAATACTGTCTGTTATTCCTGCGGGAACACGGTGATCCAGCGTGTTGGATATTCCATCCGTACCCCCGGGTTGGATGGCTCGCGGTGCCGCTTTTGCGGGGCGGATCTCAATGTCAGGGTCACCCCAGGCGCGATTGGAAAGAAGCCGGAGATAAAAGGAGGAACTGAATGATACGAGAGCCTCTCGTGGCCGGACAGTTCTACCCCGGTTCTTCAACTGAACTCAAAAAGATGATCAAGAGCATGGTTCCGGACAACGTTGACAAAGTCGACGTCCTGGGCCTTCTGCTTCCGCACGCCGGCTACGTCTACTCCGGACCGGTGGTCGGAGCCGTTCTGTCAGGCGTCAAACTGGCAGCAACTTGTGTGCTCCTTTGCCCCAACCACACTGGCCTCGGCAAACCCTTCAGCGTTTGGAGCGAAGGGAGTTGGAAGACGCCTTTGGGCGAAGTCCCAGTTGATGAAGTATTTGCAGGCAGGCTAATCGAGAAGTCCAGGTATCTTGTGAAGGACTTCGCTGCGCACATGTCCGAGCATGCTATTGAAGTGCAAGTCCCGTTCCTCCAATACCTCAAACCTGACGTCCGGATTGTGCCTATTGTTCTTGCTCATGCCGATGGTGAGATCTACAAGGACATAGGGCTTGAGATAGCCTCGGTCATCGGTGAATCGCACGACGTCCTGGTCATCGCCTCGAGCGATATGACCCATTACGAGCCCCATGAGTCTGCCAAGGCAAAGGACGCTGAGGCTATCAAAGCGATTCTGGACCTGGATGAGGATGAACTCCTCCGGTCGGTGCGCAGACTTGACATAACTATGTGCGGCTACGGACCGGCGGTCACCATGCTCACAGCGGCGCGTGAGTTGGGAGCGGGAAAGGCGGAGTTGATCAAATATATGACCAGCGGCGATACCTCGGGTGACTTCGAAAGAGTCGTCGGTTACGCTGGAATTGCCGTTCTACCCATGTCTCCGCTCGCCCGACTGGCCAAGCAGACTGTCGAAATGTATGTGACCCAGGGGAAGGTCCCACAGTTACAGGAGCTTTCTCCCGAAATGAAGGACAAGGCTGGAGTGTTCGTGTCCATCCACAAGAAGGGAGCTTTGCGGGGGTGCATCGGTACATTCGAGCCTCAGGCTCCAAATGTTGCTCGCGAAGTCATCGCCAATGCCGTGAGTTCCTCGACGTGCGATCCTCGCTTTTCACCTGTCCGCAAGAGCGAATTGAAGGACCTTGACTACAGCGTTGACGTGCTCACAACTCCGGTTCCGGTGAAGGATAAAGCGAAGCTTGACCCCAAGAAGCAAGGTCTTATAGTCGAGAGTGGATGGAAGAAAGGACTACTCCTGCCCGACCTTGAGGGAGTGGATACGGTTGACCAGCAGTACGACATATGTTGTCAGAAGGCAGGCATCGGTCCCGAGGAAAAGACCAACTTGTATTGCTTCGAAGTTAAGAGGTATAAATAGGCACTTTTGTTTCAGCCTCAGTCCTAAGGAGGTCGAGAGTCCATGGCCTACGCAGGGGGAAGCGCCGCTACGGCTGCTGCAGCCAGAGCCTCCGCCATTGCCCAGGCTATCAAGGCGTCGGGGGCCATTGTCAGTCTCAGTCCTGACGATTTCTTGTATATCGTGTCGAAGACGCCGCGCTCGATTGTAATAACTGCAACCGGTGGCATGTTCAGGCAGAACTATCAATATATGACCTCGTACAAGGGGTTTGTGTTTTTCGCCAAGTCTTCCACGCCACTTCCGCTGCCACCTGACGCCGAAATAATCGCCGCCAACAAGATTTGGATTCCGGCATAGCCAACTTCTGAAATCTCTGCCGCGAAGGAGAGCAAAGTGAACGTTCGTGACGCAGTCCTCAAGAATCGCAGCTACCGCCGCTTCGAACAGGGGCAACACATTGATGAGAAGACTCTCCGGGAGTTGGTCGACCTCGCCCGGTGTTCCGCGACCGCTGCCAACAGGCAGCCGCTCAAATTCATGTTATCGTCTGAGCCAAACAGAAACGAACAGATCTTCAAGACGGTTGGATTTGCCAGACAACTCGGATGGCAAGGCCCTCCCGAGGGAGAAAAGCCTTCTGCCTACATAATCATTCTCGGCGACACAGATCTCAGCAAGAACTTTGGTTGTGACCACGGCATCGCGGCTCAATCGATACTTCTTGGTGCCGTTGAAAGGGGATTGGGGGGTGTCATGCTTGGCTCTGCAAACAAAGACATTCTTCGGTCCGAGCTGAAGATAGCCGATAAGTACGATATTTTGCTGGTCATCGCGCTCGGCAAGCCAAAAGAGACTGTCGTCCTCGAGAAGATGCCGGCCGACGGCAAGACCGCCTATTGGCGGGATGAGAAGGGCGTCCACCACGTGCCCAAACGAAGCCTCGAAGAAATCATCGTCGGCTAGTTGTATCGCTGCCGGCTCTTCGAGTTGGAGGCAGGGCGATGCGTGCGATGAGGTTGTGGTGACTCCCAAGAAAGTCCAACGATCCGAGCCCGTCCGGGACATGTTCGAGGCTGGAACCGGTTCGATCGGGGTTTCAGCCCCACTGGCTGCCCGGATGAGGCCAGAAACCCTTGATCAATACGTTGGACAGGATCACGTCGTCGGCCCTGGTCGAGTTCTGAGGAAGGCGATCGAGTCAGGAAGGCTGCCTTCAATCATTCTCTGGGGACCACCTGGAAGCGGAAAAACAACCCTTGCCAATGTGATCGCCAACACGACCCACGCCCATTTCACGGCTCTAAGTGCCGTGAGCGCGGGCGTTGCTGACCTTCGAAGGGTTATTGAAGAAGCGAAAAGGCGAGCGTCGGAGAGCGGGCAGCGCACTATCCTTTTTATCGACGAAATCCATCGTTTCAACAAGGCTCAACAGGATGCCATCCTGCCTTTTGTTGAAGATGGCACGGTAACGCTTATCGGCGCGACTACCGAAAACCCATCGTTCGAAGTCACTTCCCCCCTTTTGTCGAGAAGCCAGGTGTTGATGCTTCAGGAACTGACGCGCGATCAGATCGCTTTGATTGTACGGCGTGCTCTCGACGATAAAGAGGCGGGATTGGGGCTTCTCAAAGTCGATCTCGATGACGAGGCCCTCGCTCATTTGATCGGCATATCGAGAGGGGATGCTCGAATGGCTTTGAATGCGCTGGAAATCGCAGCCATGGCGACGCCTCCCGACTCAGACGGCCGGAGGCTCATCCAGCTTCGTACGGTTGAAGACGCTGTGCAGCATCCCGCTCTCCGCTATGACCGCGCAGGCGATCAGCACTATGACCTTATCTCTGCCCTGCACAAGTCAATGCGGGGCTCAGATCCAGATGCTGCCCTCTATTGGCTCGCGAGGATGCTCGAGGCGGGCGAGGACCCCCTTTTCGTAATTCGGAGGGTGGTCCGGTTTGCTTCCGAAGATGTTGGCATGGCAGATCCCCAGGCTCTTGTTGTGGCAATGGCTGCACAGCAAGCCGTCCATTTCGTCGGTATGCCCGAGGCGAACCTGGCTCTCGCCGAAGCCGTCGTCTACCTTGCCACGGCTCCCAAAAGCAATTCGCTTTATGCCGCCTACTCCAGTGTCCAGGAGGAAATAAAGCGCGGCTACGGCGAGACGGTCCCGTTCCATCTGCGAAACGCGGTCACGGGTCTCATGAAAGGTGCGGGATATGGGAAGGGCTACAAATACCCTCACGACTATCCGGGGCACTTCATAGTAGAGAGTTACTTGCCCGATGCTCTCCAGGGCAAGGTCTTTTACCGACCGGGGGACCAGGGCTATGAGCGTAACGTTGCTGCCAGGATCAAGCAGTGGTGGGGCGATAGAAAGGCAGGTCCGGACAGTAAAGGGAAACTATGAGTTGATCTAAGAGGATAGGCGTCTCTACGCCGTCTGCCCCCGTCAAATTGCTACCACTCTGAAGAGCACGTCGACCCAATTCTGAGGTCCCCTGTTCAGGCTCGGCTGACCCTACAAAACTTGTGTCAACTTGCCATTTGTGCTATATTCCGGGTAGTGACTGAGTGGGGTTTACCCACTTTTTTGGTTTTATTATGTTCGAAAATGGTATGGAGGGTCTGGTCCTAGATGAAGAGTGATTTCATCCTCGCCATCACCCAGCTCTCGGCTGAAAAGAACCTACCAAAAGACGTTGTCATCGCTGCCGTTGAGGCGGCTTTGGTGTCGGCTTATCGTAAAGAGGCGTTCCTGCCCAACCAGAACCTCTCCGTGAAGATAAGCCAGGCAACAGGCAAGGTTCAGGTTTGGGCGGAAAAGACTGTCGTAGAAAACGTGGCTGACAGCAGGGGAGAGATAACTCTGGCAGAGGCTCGTCGCATAAACCCCGAAGTCCAACTGGCGCAGACTGTCATGGTCGAATCGACCCCAGCCAACGCCGGCAGAATTGCCGCCCAGACAGCAAAGCAGGTTATTCTTCAGCGTCTGCACGAGGCAGAGCATAGTGCAATTATCGAAGAGTACGCCGGGCGCGAAGGCAGTGTGGTCAGCGGGCTTGTGCAGAGAATAGAACCGCGGCAGGTCATAATCGATCTCGGTCGGACCGAGGCTGTTATGCCTATGACCGAACAAGTTCCTGGCGAGCGGTACAGGGTAGGTCAGAGGCTTAAGGTGAATGTGACCGAAGTTGCCAAGACCCCCAAAGGGCCTCGCGTCGTTGTGTCTCGTTCTCACCCCGACCTGGTGAGACGCCTCTTTGAGATTGAGGTCCCTGAAATCCATGCCGGGGTCGTAGAGGTTAAAACAATTGCCCGCGAGGCTGGCTCCCGCAGCAAAGTAGCGGTAGGTGCCAAGCAGGAAGGCGTTGATCCTGTCGGGTGTTGTGTCGGTCTCAGAGGTATTCGGATCCAGAATATCGTTAGCGAGCTGAACGGCGAGAAGATAGACGTGGTGGCCTGGAATGCGGAACCAGCTGCATTCATTGCCAGCGCTCTGAACCCGGCGCAGATAGTCGGGGTTGAGTTGAAGCGGCCGGACGGTGTGGCCACGGTGATCGTTCCCGACAGACAGCTATCTTTGGCCATTGGCAAAGAGGGACAGAACGTCAGATTGGCTGCCAAGCTCACCGGTTGGCGCATTGACATCAAGAGTGCTTCAGTTGCTGAGGCTGAGAGGCAGGCTGCAGAAGCAGCCCGGGCGGCCGCCGAGCCACCTAAAGTAGAAGTGGTAGAGCCGGTTGTCGCAGTTGAAGAGCCGGCCGCACAACTGGTTCCGGAGCCGGTTGGAGCAGCCACGCCTGAAGCTGTCTTCCCGAGAGCGCCAGTACCTCCCGCAGGCAAGGGCCTGCGTTTTGCCGAAGATATTCTTTCCCCCGCAAGTAAGACTGAGACAAAGAAGAAAAAGAAAAGTAAGGGAGCCGGCAAGGAGTCTGAGGAAGACATTGCCACGCGTCGTCAGCGCCGAGCCGGAACTGAGTATACGGTAGATGAGGACGAAGAATATTAACGGTACGCTCGTCAGGGTTCCTCCCCAGAGGACGTGCGTTTCTTGCAGGAAAACCGGTGACAAGCGAGGGCTGGTGCGCCTCGTCCGCCTTCCCGATGGGTCAGTCGAGTTCGACCTCACCGGAAGGAAAGCGGGAAGAGGTGCCTATGTCTGCGCGGTACAGGAGTGTCTTGACACCGGAATTAGAGAGGGCAGATTGGAGCACTCCCTGAAGGTAACCATGACTAAAGAGAACCGAGACCAACTTGTGGAAAGGTTGAGGGACTTGGTTAAGGAGAGCTCGATTGGCTAGTCCAACTAGAACCGGAAATCCGACTCCGCCGCCTGGTGCCCAGCCCGCTGCTGCACCGCCCACCACTGTTGTAGAAATTCCGTCCACTCCGACGGTAAAGCAGCTTGCTGAAACCCTGCGCGTGACTCCTGTCGACATCATCAAGCAACTGATGCGTCTGGGCATCTTCGCCAATGTCAACCAGATCATCGACTTCCAGTCGGCATCGGCCGTTGGTGCCGCCCTGGGTGTTCAGTTGAAGCAGAAGGTGGAAGCTGGGAGGAAGGCTGCGAGCGCCGTCAAAGAGATGCGCAAGCAGCAATTGCAGCAGGACAAGGAGACGACTGGACTGAAACCCAGACCTCCCGTTGTCACCGTCATGGGCCACGTCGACCACGGCAAGACCAAGCTCCTTGATGCGATACGTCGTACCAACGTCGTCGCTACAGAGGCCGGAGGCATTACTCAGCATATTGGTGCTTACCAGGTTGACATAAATGGGCAGAAGATAACCTTCCTCGATACCCCTGGCCACCAGGCTTTCACTGCAATGAGAGCTCGCGGGGCTCAAATAACCGATATCGCGGTGCTGGTCGTCGCAGCTGACGACGGCGTCATGCCTCAGACTCTGGAAGCCATCGACCATGCCAAGGCCGCCGGCGTTCCTATCATTGTGGCGCTCAATAAGATTGATAAGCCCGAAGCCGCGCCCGACCGGGTCAAACAGCAGCTCGCAGAGGCTGGCCTTGTCGTCGAAGACTGGGGGGGCGAAACGATTTGCGTCCCCGTTTCAGCAAGAGAAGGTACTGGTATCCCTGCTCTTTTGGAGAGCATCCTCCTTGTTGCGGAGATGCAGGAACTAAAGGGCGATCCAAACCGCGCCGCCACAGGAGTCGTCATCGAGGCCAAGCTGGACAAAACGAAGGGTCCCGTGGCGACGGTTCTTGTTCACAATGGAACGCTTCGCGTCGGTGATATCGTCGTTGTCGGTACCTCATGGGGCAAGCTCAAGGCAATGTACAACGATGCTGGAAAGCAGGTTAAGAAGGTTGGTCCTTCGAGCCCCGTTGAACTGCTTGGGCTGAACACCGTTCCTCAGGCTGGCGAGATCTTGAACGCGGCAACCACCGAGCAGCAAGCTAAGGGAATTATCGAGAAGAGGCAGTTCGAACAGGAAGCAGCGTTCGCGAGCCGTGAGTCTGGCAAATATCTATGAGCAATTGAGCGAGGGCAAGATCAAGGAACTTGCCATCGTGCTCAAGACCGATGTTCAAGGCAGCATCGAGCCCATCCGGGCTTCTCTTGAGCAGCTGTCCAGTGAGCAGGTTAAGGTCCGGGTTATCCGGACTGGCAGCGGAAGCATCACTGAAAGCGATGTGCTTCTTGCGATAGCTTCGAAAGGTATCGTCGTTGGGTTTGATACTGATGCCGAGCCCGGGGCCAAGAAGCTAGCCGAGAACGAAGGTATCAGCATAAGAAAGTACGACGTCATCTACAGCCTGGTCGATGACGTGAGCAAGGCCCTTAAGGGCATGCTGGCGCCCGTCAAGGTCGAGGTTGTGGAAGGGCGTGCCGAGATCATCGCCGTATTCCCTGCGGCCAAGGGTGCCAAAATCGCCGGTATGCGTATGATCGAAGGAAAAGGCACGCGGGGCTCTTCGGTGAGGGTGTTCCGCGGGAACAAGAAGATAGCGGAGACAAGCGTGGAGAGCATGCGCCGCTTCAAGGATGACGTGCGTGAAGTCGTGGCTGGGTTCGAAGCCGGCATTGCCTTCAAGGACTTTAAGGACTTCCAGATAGGCGATACCCTGCAGTTCTATTCCATCCAGGTTACGGCCTGAGGCCCTGTTATGACGCGTCGCCTCGAACGAGTTAACAGCCTGATCAGGGAGGAGGTGTCTGACCTCCTTCGCCGCGAGATCAAGGACCCAAGGCTGTCCGGTTTTGTGACTGTGACCGAAGTTGTTACGGCTCCGGACCTCAAACATGCCACGATTTACGTGAGCAATCTTGGGGGAGTTGAGCACAAGGACGAGACGTTAACCGCTCTGAGCACGGCCGCTGGTTTCCTTCACCACGGATTGACCAAGCGCCTCGATATGCGACAGGTTCCCGACCTTCATTTCGAATGGGATGATTCGCTCGAGCGCGGGGAACACATTCTACGACGCCTCGATGAAGTAGAGGCCGAAGAGAAGCACTAGCCTCTACATTGCATTGGTCAGCTCTTCAATTCGGACCGTGACCTCGTGTCTCCTCGTACGGTTTCTTTCCTTATGTTCTCTGGTGTGATATGGACGGCATTGTTAACATAGACAAGCCACTCGGGTGGACATCCTTTTCTGTGGTCGCCCGAATAAGAAAACTGTTTGGGGAAAGGCGCGTCGGACACGCAGGTACCCTGGATCCTCTAGCCACAGGGGTTTTGCCGATCCTCATCGGTAAGGCGACCCGGCTTACCGAGTATCTCCACGAGCAGCGGAAATGCTATGTTGCCTATATCAGGTTTGGCTTTACTTCAACCTCCGGTGATGCCGACGGCGAGATCGTTGAGACAGGAGATGCCAGCGGCCTCGACGCCGATCGTGTCTCTCTGGCGTTGACCAGCTTCAAGGGAGACATCCTCCAGATACCTCCGATGCATAGCGCTCTCAAGTACAAGGGAAGACCCCTGTATGAACTGGCGAGGGAAGGTATTACGGTTGACCGGCCGAGTCGTACCGTGACGATCCACGCGATAGAGCTTCAGTCCTGGGAGAATCCCCTCGCGTCGATTCGCGTCGAGTGCTCCCGAGGTACCTACATCCGGACCCTCGCTCATGACCTGGGTGCTGTGTTGGGGTGCGGGGCCTACCTCAGCGGTTTGCGACGCGTCTCCTACGGGCCGTTCGACCTGGGCGGCTCTGTCAACATGGACCGCCTTGAAGAGGCGGCGCTATCCGGCGAGCTGGAGCAGTTCGTTCACCCGCTTGACGAAGGGGTTCTGCACTTGCCGTCTCTCACGCTGAGCGACGAATTGAACGAATCGTTTCGGCATGGAAAACCATTGAGCTCTACGCTCGTTGGCGTATCTGGCGGGGATGGAAACCGATGCCGAGCCTATGGCCTTGACGGCAATTTCCTCGGTGTGCTACGCTTCAACACTGAAAAAGACGAATGGCAGCCGGAGAAGGTCTTCTCCTGATCCCTGTCTCTTCAGGCCGTGTCAGGCAGATTTTCCTCAATGTGTGGTGTTGACTGCCTTCTGTCTATCTGAGGAGGGCGAATGCCTGGCAGTATCAATGTAGCAATCATCGGGGTCGGAAATTGTGCTTCATCCCTCGTCCAGGGGGTTGAATACTATAAGGACGCCAAAGACGGAGATGTCGTCCCGGGCCTGATGCACGTCAACCTTGGCGGCTACCATATCAGGGACATAAAGTTCGTAGCTGCCATCGACATCGACAAGAATAAGGTGGGCAAGGACCTCGCTGAGGCCATTTACGCCCCGCCGAACAACACCTTCAAATTCTGCGATGTTCCGAAGACTGGCGTGAAAGTTGCTCGGGGCATGACTCATGATGGATTGGGCAAATATCTATCTCAGGTCATCGAAAAAGCTCCTCCGCCAACCGCCAACATCGTCAAATTGCTAAAGGATACCAAGACGGATGTGGTCCTCAACTACCTTCCGGTTGGCAGCGAAATGGCCACCAAGTGGTACGTTGAACAGATTATGAACGCCGGTTGCGGCTTTGTGAATTGCATCCCCGTATTCATTGGAAGCCGCAAGGACTGGAGCGACAGGTTTGCCGAAAGAGGTCTTCCAGTGATCGGCGACGACATCAAATCGCAGGTAGGCGCCACCATCGTCCACCGCGTTCTCACGAAGTTGTTTGTTGACCGCGGAGTCAAACTGGAGAGGACTTACCAGTTGAACTTTGGCGGAAATACCGACTTTTTGAACATGTTGGAACGTGAAAGGCTCGAATCGAAGAAGATATCGAAGACAGGTTCAGTGACGTCCCAACTGCCCTATAAGATTGATCCTGATAATATTCACGTTGGTCCCTCTGACTACGTTCCATTTTTGCAGGATCGTAAGTTCTGCCACATTCGCATGGAAGGGCGCACTTTCGGGGATGTCCCGCTGCTTCTCGAGGCTAAACTCGAGGTCTGGGACAGCCCAAATTCTGCTGGCGTGGTTATTGATGCTCTTCGCTGCTGCAAGCTTGCCATGGACCGTGGTCTCAAGGGTGCTCTTGTCGGCCCGGCGTCGTATTTCATGAAGACGCCCATCGTGCAGTTCTCGGACGAGGACGCTCGTAAGAACGTAGAGGAATTCATTGCAGGAAATCAGCCTGCTGTGGCTCCTGCGGCCAAGACTGTGGCTGCCCCGAAAAAGCAGAGCAAGGCCCGGAAGACCTAAGTCAGAGTGGTCCAAAAGGCTTGGCGGGACGGAATGCCGCGCGGATGAAGATTGCTTTAGTTTCACCGTATGACTTTTCCCATCCCGGTGGTGTCGTAAACCACGTCACGAACCTTTACCGGTGCCTGGTGAACATGGGTCACGAGGTGAGGGTGATCGCTCCCACATCAAAGGCGGTTACCACGGTCGGTAACGATTTCGTGCACATAGGCAAACCGCGCCCATTTCCCGCTAGCGAGTCTATCGTGCGGGTTCCTATCTCTATCAATCTGGGCCACGATATCAAGGAAGTGCTTGGACGCGAGAGATTTGACATCATACATCTGCATGAGCCTTTCCTGCCTATGCTTTGCAGCGCCGTTCTGCGCTTCTCGGATACTGTAAACATAGGTACCTTCCATGCTGCTGATGGCAAGCCAGGATATAACTTCGGTTGGCCCGTGGGTCGCCTCATGCTCAAAAGGCGTCGGAGGAAGTTGCACGGGCGCATCGCCGTCTCCAGGACGGCTCTCCAATACGCCAGCAAGTATATCCCCGGGGAGTTTCGTATCATTCCCAACGGTACTGATCTTTCCCATTTCAATCCTCAGGTCGAACCGCTGGAGAAGTATTGTGATGGCAAACTGAACATCGTGTTTGTCAGTCGGCTCGAGCGCAGGAAAGGCGTTGACTATCTATTACCCGCCTTCGAGCTAGTCAAAAGAGATATCCCGCAAGCCAGGCTTATCATCGTCGGTCCCGGGACAAGGCTGCGAAAGGGATATGAGGAGTGGGTGGCGGAGCACCACATCCCGGACGTGATATTCGTTGGACAGGCGAGCTATGAAGATTTGCCTCGCTACTATAGGACTGCCGATGTTTTCTGCGTGCCGGCAACGGGAAGGGAGAGTCAAGGCATTATCTTGATCGAAGCTATGGCTACAGGCAGGCCAATTGTCGCGACCAACATCGATGGTTATACCACCGTTGTTACTCACGGAGAGGAAGGGCTGCTTGTTCCGCCAAAAGACAGCGATGCGCTCGCAGTGGCTCTTGTAAAGCTTCTGAAGGACGAGTCGCTTCGCCGAAGGATGAGCGAAAAGGGAATCGTGCGGGCCCGGGATTTCAGTTGGGACAAGATAGCGGTTCAGGTTGTGGACTACTACAAGCAGGTATTGGCTGAATCCACGGCTACACTTACCGCCTCGGTTGCCAACCATCCGGCTGGTGATTCGAAAATTGTCTGAGGTACACCAGTTGCCCCGCCTCCAGGCGTTTCGGAAAAGCCTGGCACGCAACGTCGCCCAGCCGATCATCAGACTGATTGCGAAGACGCCTGTTACGCCCAATGCCCTTACCGTAATGTCGCTTCTGGTGATGGTCGTGGCGGCATTTCTGGTGGCTTCGCATCACCTGGTCTGGGGTGGCATCGTCGTTTTGTTCGCCTCCGTCTTCGACATTCTCGACGGCGCACTGGCGCGTGCTACCAATCGGGTTACCAAGTTTGGCGCAGCCCTTGACTCCTCCCTTGATCGCCTGGCCGAAGGCGTCATATTCGTCGCCTTGATGTGGTTCTTTTCTGACAAAGGCTCAACCGTAGGAGTGTTCCTGGCGGGACTTGCCATGGTTAGTTCGTTTCTGGTCAGCTATGCCCGTGCTCGGGCAGAGGGCCTGGGTCTGGAGTGCCAAGTCGGCATATTCACCAGATCAGAGAGAATTGCCCTCATTGTGGCAGGTCTAGTCTTTAGCGGAATTGGCTTCATCCTGCCCCTCGTTCTTGTGATTATCATCGTCTTCAGCACCATCACTGTTGGGCAGCGACTCTTTCTCGTCTGGCAGAAGACGAGAGTGTAGCCGTGCCGGGTGGCTGGCGAGCTGCGGTGGATAGCGGCAAGTCCTGTACTCTAAAGGCTGTCTGACCGTCAATCTGTGGGTCAGCGTCGTGCCCGCCAGTGATGCGGCTGGCAGAGGCTCCGGCGGAACGGACGTAGCGGAGGTGCGCCAGCGCCAGTATCGTCAAGCTGAACCTTGCTTTACGCCCATTCCATCGCAGAGTAAAATCAATAGGGTTTCCCAAATCTCGGTTGTTGGGGTGAATCATGCCAGCTTTTGCTGTAATCGGAGCCCAGTGGGGTGATGAGGGGAAGGGTAAAGTAGTTGACCTCCTTGCCGAGAGGGCGAAGGTCGTGGTCAGGTTCTCCGGGGGCGACAATGCTGGGCATACCGTCATCAACCACTTCGGCAAGTTTGCCCTGCACCTGGTGCCTTCGGGGATCTTCTACCCCCACACGACGTGCATCATAGGAAATGGGGTTGCTCTCAATCCTGTAGCGCTGCTTAAGGAGATGGAGTATCTTGCCGAGCACGGAGTCGGGGATTTTAGCCGGCTCTTCATAAGCGACAGGACTAACCTGATCATGCCCTATCATCCACTGATCGAGGGCCTCGAGGAAAAGGCCCTTGGAGCTAAAGCAATCGGGACAACCGGGAGAGGCATCGGTCCGGCCTACACCGATAAGGTAGCCAGGTATGGGATGAGGGCCGGAGACCTGCTTAACCCGGAGTACTTCAAGGAAAGACTCAATCAGGTTCTGACTCTAAAGAACAAGATCATCGTGGGTGCCTACAAGGCCGAGCCTGTCTCTGCCGAAGCCGTCTACGAACAGTATATGGACTATGCCAAACGGCTGGCTCCCCACATCAAAGACACGACGGTCATGATCAACGCGGCTCTCCGCGCAGGACAGTCAGTGATGCTGGAAGGCGCCCAGGGCGTGATGCTGGACCCGGACTTTGGCACATACCCGTTCGTCACCTCATCTTCACCTATGGGGCTCGTAGGTGCTGGTATTGGAGCCGCTGATGTGAAGCAGGTTTACGGAGTCTTTAAAGCGTACTGCACCCGCGTTGGTAACGGACCTATGCCTTCGGAAATGAAAGGGGAGCTTGGCGAGCGGCTGCGAGAGCTCGCCGGCGAGTTTGGTGCGACGACGGGACGGCCGCGTCGCTGCGGATGGTTTGACGGAGTAGCAGCTCATTACAGCAGCATGGTCAACGGATTCACCGGAGCTATCTTGACAAGGCTTGACATTCTTGACGCTTTTGAGAAGATCAAGATCTGCACTGCATACAGACTGGGCGACAAGACCATCGATTACGTTCCGTCCGACATCTCATTGCTGGAACGGTGCCAGCCCGTCTTTGAAGACATGGAAGGGTGGAGCACTCCGATTAGTGACATTCGCTCGTACTCGAAGCTGCCTTTGGCCGCCAGGAAGTACATCAAAAGAATAGAAGAGTTCTGCGAATGCCCTGCTAGAGTGATCTCAGTTGGCCCCGCCAGGGAGCAGACCATCTTCCGCGGCAAAGTGATCTGATTTTCTCCTGGTTCGGGCCCACCGCCGTTGGACATAACTGAAGGACACGCGATTCATCTCTTGTGGTGCGTGAGTATCGCTTCGCGCCATGGCACCGCATAACTGTAGATAGGAGAATTCTATGCCCAATCCTAAGCAAATGACGATCGAGCTCACCTATGACGATGGTTCCAAGAGGCAGGTCAGGTATGATCTGAGTCCTCTGCGCAGCGGTGACAATCCGCATCAGGCGGGCTTTGTCGGGGAACCTGGTGATTCCTACACGGAGGTCATCGAAGGCCGTGGCATGGGTTTCACCAACCACATCGATCTACTCGGCTATGCCGCTGCGGTCGAAATCAGTAAGACCATGGCCTTCCTCAAAGACAAACGAAACGAGGCGGTGGTCATTAACAAGCACACTAACCCCGCGGTTTATGCCGCCCGGGATGACCAGCTTTCGGCCTTGCAGGCGGCGCTTGCGACCGACACGAAGTCCCCATTCGGCGGCGTAATGGTCACTTCCTCCAGGCTCACCCGGGCCACCACTGACTTTCTCGTCAAGAAGAACGAGACCGAAAAGTTTGTTCTGGACGTACTGGGCGCTCCCGGATTTGAGGAGGAATGCGCGGACAGACTCGCAGATGTTATGAAAAATCTGCGGATCATCGACCTTTCCCCTCTAGACTCGTGGGAAAAGATCCTCTCAGGAGTTGCCGGACTCAACATGAAATGGACGATAGGAGGCAAACCTGTCATAACCGAAGTTGACCGCACCTCATTCTTCAATGCGAAGTATGGGATGGAAGTCCTGTCGAAACGCAGGCCGACGAGGGAAGAGATGAATGATGCCCATCTGGCCTGGATCGGTGCAAAATGGATTCAGTCGAATTCCTTCGTATTCTGCAGGGATGCGGTTCTCCTTTGCCAATGCGGTGGCCAGACTAACCGCGAGGACTCGGCGAAGTTCGCCATGGAAAGAGCTGATGAGTTCAAAGTGTCATTGAAAGGCTGCGCTGCTGCCACCGACTCTTTCATCTTCGATCGGAGCACAATTGACATGGTCCATGCGTGCGGCGTGACCACGGTGGTGCACCCAACGAGGAAATTGCTCACGACGGGAAGTCTCAGGCCGGACCGGGACATAGTCGACGCTGTAGACGAACATAACATGATCATGATCCGTCCTTATCTGATTGGGGAAGACGGACAGGAAAGGGCCTGGAGGGTTTTCAGGCACCTATAGGGGCGGTTTGAAGAAGCAGGTAGAGTCATGCCTCAGGGCATGACTCTACCTGCTTTAGGCATGCGACATCAATGAACCGACGAGGCAATCAGCCAGATGATCAGGCCCACTCCTGCCAGCAATACCAGCCCCAGAATTATCCTGAGCAGGCATCTGGCGATGAGTCTGAAAATGAGTCCGATGGCGATGATGGCCGCCACGGCAACGAGTACGTATAAGAGCACCTGCATCCTAAGTTAATTATTCTGACTCATGCAGACGTGGGCTCTGGTCATGAGGCCAAGTCGGTTTGATGTGGTTGTCTACTGTATATCCGGGATTCGGTGACAGCATGGGCCTCGGATCAAATGCACTTTCATTTGAGGCAACTCTCACTCAAGATTGCGCCTGCTGAAGGGTTTGTTTTGCTTTGGTGGAGTCCTGCCTTATCTTTTGGCGCGGCACGGCGCCCTGGAATGACCAGCGCACCTTTTGACATGCCTCCTCCCGTTTGTCTAGACTGGTAATTGAGCTCGCTTTCGCCACCAATTTCTTTCATCTAATTCTCGCCTATTCCCAGGAGGATAGATGGCAAACAAATCCCTTGTGCCCCCGGGTCTCTCATATCTCGCCGACAATATCAACACGAAACATAATCTTCTTGGCGCAGGTAAGGGCGCCGGAAGCAAATGGGCTAAGGACCTCAGACTGCCGAAAGAAGCGCCGACGATCTTCTTCGCCGGCTGCGGCTATCAGTACTCGAGCGACCTCGAGTCGCTCATGTCTCTCATGCGGCGGATGGACAAAGGCGGGGTGTCGGACCTTGCTATGGGAGTCGCAGGGTTTCAGAAGAAACTTGGCATCGATGCTGCTGGTATCTATCGCAAGATGATGGGTGGCAGGGGGGAAGACGGAGGTGAGGTGCTTCGCGACGCCGTGAAAGTGCTTCAGAAGCTGGGGCTGGATTTCGGCTACCTGGCCGACGACGAGCCTTGCTGTGGGGGCATTCTCCACTATATGGGGTTTCAGGATGACTTCGCAAAGCACGCTCGCGACGTGAACGAGCAGTTAAAGAGCCACAAAGTCGCTCAAATAGTGGGAATTGTTCCCTCGTGCACCTACACTCTACGTAACCTCCTCAAGAAGGCCGTTCCTGAGTCTGTCCTGGAAGTAAAACATTTCTCGCAGGTCCTCGCTGAAAAGGTTCCGCCACTGGGTCTCAAGTTCCCCAGAACCGCTAAGGTGACATTTCACGACCCGTGCCAGCTGGTACGCTACCTGGGCATCGTTGAAGAGCCTCGAGTCGTTCTCAAATCGATCAAGGGTATCGATTTTGTCGAACCCGAATGGACGAAACGCGAGTGGGCTACATGCTGCGGTGGTGGCGGTGGCTTTGAGGCTGTCTTTCCGGAGATGAGCCAGATGCTGGCTGTGAACCGGGCGAGGGAACTCATGGAAACCGGAGCTGAGATCATCGTCACGAGTTGCCCGGGTTGTGTAATGCAGCTCAAAGCCGGACTCAAAGAATTGAAGGCAGACAAAGTAGAAGTCCTTGACCTGGCCGAGGTTGTCGCGATGGCGATGGGAGTGTAGCAATGTCTGAGTTTGGCGACTACAAGAAAGAGATCATGGATGCGGCACACGACGACCGCATCAGGCTTGCCCTTGCTCGCGCCATAAAGAGCTATCGTGGCAATGTCAATGAGGCAATGAGGCGGTTTCCTCACACGATAAAGATGGCTGAGGAAGTACGCGAGATCAAAAAGCAGGCCGTCGCAAACATGGAAAGCCTAGCTCAAAAGGCCTGCGAATCCATCGAGTACAACAAAGGCAAAGCCTATATTGCCAAGAGTGTGGATGATGCCCTCGCTATTGTTGACAGGTTGGTAGGAACTGGCAAGCTAATCGTCAAGGGCAAGAGCATGACTGGCGAAGAGGTTGAACTGCGCGAGCATCTTGAGCATCACGGCAACGAGGTGTTCGAGACCGACCTGGGTGAGTTCATCATTCAGAAGCTGGGCTCGCGGCCCATGCACATTCTTTCGCCTGCTGTCCACGTGCCCAAGGAAGATGTTGCCACTCTCTTCACGAAGTTGACCGGTGAGAAAGTTCCGCCGGATGACATTGCCAACATGGTTGCCGTTGCCCGAAAGCTGCTCCGAGAAAAGTACTTTCTTGCCGATGTCGGAATGAGCGGTGCCAACGTTGTGGCCGCCGATACCGGTACCCTGTTCATCATTGAGAACGAGGGGAACATAAGGCTAGCCACCGGAGCTCCTCCCATCCACGTGGCGTTGATTGGAATGGAAAAGCTCGTGCCCACGCTCTCCGATGCCTATAAAGTGTCTGAAGTCACCTGGCGCTACGCCAACTATACCGTTCCTTCGTACGTCAGTCTCATTTCCGCCCCAAGCAAGACAGGCGATATAGAAAAGACAATTACCTTTGGTGCTCACGGCCCGAAGGAACTTCACGTCATTTTCCTTGATGGCGGCCGTACTGAGCTCGCAAAAGACCCGGTTCTCAGCCAGGCGTTATACTGCTTGCGGTGTGGGGGTTGTCTCTACGAGTGTCCCGTGTTCGGACTTACCGCCGGCCATTTCGGCGACAAGTACTTTGCCGGCTGTGGCATGGTATGGGCTGGAGTCATTAGTAAGAAGCCCGAAAAGGCCGCTGCGCTTGCGTATACCTGTCTCACCTGCGGACGCTGCAAGATTCGATGCCCGATGCAGATCGACTCGGCCTCAATGAGCGTTGAGCTGAGGAGACAACTGGTGGATAAGACCTGACACTCCGCACGAGTTGCCCTCCCTGCGCCGTCTCCCGAGGTAATTCTGAAGGAGCCAAGCGACAGCAGAATCTCGAGTGCGGCGAACACGGCGAAGCCTCGGTGTATACAGAAAAGCGAAGGCAATGTGATGCGCGAGATACTTGCCGCAGATATCACCCAAGCTGTAGGGAAGCTTTTTCAAGAGGCTTGCTGCTTCCTCCCTGAAGACGTTGCCGCCGCTCTGGAGAAAGCCAGGCGAGACGAGCAATCACCTGCAGCAGCGCAAGTTCTGCAGAGCATTCTCGACAACGCGAGGGTGGCTGCAAGAGAACAGATCCCTCTGTGCCAGGATACTGGAGTGGCCGTGGTCTTTCTCATGGTCGGCCAGGATTTGCACGTTACCGGAGGGGACCTTGAAACCGCGGTTAACGATGGTGTACGCCTGGGATATACAGAAGGGTTTCTGCGTAAGTCGATGGTCAGTCAACCGTATGGAGCAAGACTGAACACAAAGGATAACACACCCGCGGTCATCCATACTGAGATTGTGCCCGGCGATCGCCTCAAGATAATAGCCATGCCTAAAGGGGGCGGGGCGGAGAACATGACTCGCCTCAAGATGCTGACTCCGGCTGAGGGAAGGCAGGGAGTCGCGGACTTCGTAGTCCAGACAGTCGAGCAATCGGGCAGTAACCCGTGTCCTCCTGTGATAGTTGGGGTGGGGATCGGCGGTTCGGCTGAGAAGGCTCTGCTATTGGCCAAGAAAGCGCTTCTTCGTGACGTGGGACAGCCAAGCCCGGATGCAGAAGCTGCTTCACTCGAACATGAAGTCCTGCGAAGAGTCAATCAACTGGGCATCGGTCCGATGGGATATGGAGGCAGAACCACTGCACTCGCCGTCCATGTCGAGGTCTTCCCTTCACATATCGCAAGCCTGCCCGTTGCCGTAAACCTGCAGTGCCACAGCGCCAGGCACAAAGAAATCGTCCTTTAGTTCCATTTGTCCTGGGATGTGACGACGGCTGTCCCCAATGGTTAGTCTATCGATGCTAGACTGTCGAATGGCCTCTTGCTTGTGAGCGCGTAAACGGGACCGAGTTGCGGCTCGTCAATGCTGAGAGCAACATCATTTGATTAGCTACCTGGTTTGGCCTATTGTAATCTGTAAGTCTTCATTCGGCACGGGCGTCTCATGAACAACTACGACTACATCATCGTTGGAAGCGGCATTGCCGGGCTCTACGCTGCGTTGCTTGCCAAGGAGCACGGCTCGGTTCTTGCCATCACCAAGGGCAGCATCGACGAAACGAACACCCGCTACGCACAGGGAGGCATCGCTGCGGCCATAGGTGCGAACGACTCGCCGGAGCTCCACTTCCAGGATACCATCGCTGCCGGGGCTGGTCTGTGCGATGAGGAGTCGGTCAGGATCCTTGTAACTGAAGCGCCCGACCGGATCATAGAGCTCATTGCTTTAGGTGTACCCTTTGATACTCTTGAGGGAGCGATTGCACTTGGGCGCGAGGGAGCACATAGCGTATCGAGAATCCTCCATGCTGGAGGAGACAGCACCGGCGAGCATATCGAAATCACTTTGAGCAACCGGGCCAGGGCCTCGGGCATACGTATTCGCGAGTATTCCTTGATCACAGAGCTTGTGGTTGAACAGAAGACTGTGAAGGGCGTCAAGGTCATTGACGCGAAAACCGGCGCGACCGAAGAAATTGGCTGCAAGTTTCTGATTCTTGCGACTGGCGGAGCCGGGCATCTCTTCAAATTCAACACGAACCCGGATGTAGCCACGGCAGATGGCATTGCCCTGGCGTACCGGGCAGGCGCTGACGTCGCCGACATGGAATTCATCCAGTTCCATCCTACGGCTTTGCACATGCCGGGAGTGGCTCCGTTCCTTATCTCGGAGGCAGTCAGGGGTGAGGGCGGAATACTGAGAGATCGGAATGGGCGCGCCTTCATGGCAGATTATTCCCCTCAAGAGGACCTCGCACCAAGGGATGTCGTTTCCCGCAGTATGCTGGATGTAATGGAGAAGACTGGCTCCGACACGATCTTCCTCGATGTGACTCATTTGCCCGCTCGGACCACCACCACGCGTTTTCCGAACATCTACCGAGTCTGCCTTCAGCAAGGGATTGACATTACAAAGGAGCTGATCCCCGTTGCTCCTGCTGCCCATTATATGATTGGTGGAGTCAAGACAGACCACTGGGGGGCAGCCAGCCTGGATGGGCTCTACGCCTGCGGCGAGGCTGCCTGCACTGGCGTTCATGGGGCAAATCGGCTGGCGTCGAATTCTCTCCTCGACGCACTTGTCTTCGCGAGGAGAATCGTGAGTCGCACCATTGCGTCCCATAAGCCCGCGCAGGACATAAACTCCGACGACTATACTTACCGCAAGCTGGCCTCGCGTTCCAAGCCAGCCCCGACGGTTGGACCCAGCGTGGCCGCTCTCCAGGAGCTGATGTGGGAAAAGGTAGGAATCATCCGCGATGCTGCCGGACTGGCCCAGGCTGCGGAGACGCTTGCTGCCTGGCACCGCCTTCTCCCCGCCCCTGTCGATAGACCGAGTCATGAGTTGTGCAATATGATTTTGGTGGGCAGGCTCATGGCTGAGGCTGCTCTAATTCGCGAGGAGAGCCGCGGAGCCCATTACCGGTCTGACTTCCCCTCACCCTTGCCCAAGTGGCAAAAGCATATAGTTCTCATCCGCTAGCTGCCTTTCTCCAGTGCCTTGACACTCTTCAACGTCGGATGCTAACTTGAACTCGGATGAAGAGACTTCTTTCCGGCAATGAGGCGTTCGCCTGGGGCGCATACCATGCTGGAGTCAAGGTAGCGACCGCCTATCCTGGCACTCCAAGTACCGAAATCCTCGAGAATTTTGCTCGCTTTGACGGCGTTTATGCTGAGTGGTCCACCAATGAAAAGGTGGCCATGGAAGTTGGTATGGGCGCGTCGTACGCGGGAGTTCGTGTCCTCGTGTCCATGAAACAGGTGGGTCTTAACGTGGCAATGGACCCATTCATGGCTGTGTCGACGACCGGCATAAACGGGGGCATGGTTGTCATTAGCGCCGACGATCCCGGCACTCACAGTTCTCAGAACGAACAAGACAACAGGCATTATGCTCGCCTGGCCAAAGTCCCCGTGCTTGAACCATCAGATAGCCAGGAAGCATATGACATCATGCGGTACACGTTCGAGATCAGCGAGAGGTTCGACACTCCCGTGATCGTCCGGACTACGACTCGTATCTCCCATTCAAAATCTGTCGTCCAACTTGGCGAAAAGCTACCTGATTCTGATCGTGTGATCGCCTTCAAATATGACATAACCAAGCAGGTGATGCTTCCTGCGCATGCGCGAATTCGCCATTCCATAGTTGAAGATCGGTTGCTCAGGCTTGCAGAATTTGGGGAGACCTCTCCGGCGAATCGAGTGGAAATGGGCGATGCCTCCCTGGGAGTTGTGACAAGCGGTATCGCCTATCAGTACGCCAGGGAAGTATTTCCGGATGCTTCCTTCCTCAAGCTTGGAATTACTTTCCCGCTTCCCGAGAAGATGGTTCGGAACTTCGCCCATGGTGTGAAAAAGCTCATCGTGGTTGAAGAGCTTGACCCTGTCATCCAGCTTGAGATTCAAGCGATGGGTCTTCAAGTGTCGGGCAAGGAATTTATCCCAAGGCTGGGCGAGCTAGATCCTGATACCGTCGCCTTTTCGGCACGCGGGTTTGGGCTTCTTCCCCAAGCGAAACCAGTATCTAGAATTGATATTTCAGGGCTTTCCAAACGGCCGCCACTGTTGTGTCCGGGTTGCCCCCACACGGCAATGTTTCACGTACTCGGTACGATCGGAAGACGTATTAAGTTGCCCGGGGCCAAAGGCAAGACTTCAACACCGGGCCTGGTAATAGCAGGCGATATTGGATGCTATTCGCTCGGCGCCTATCCCCCCTTGAACGCCATGGATACCACAGCGTGTATGGGAGCCAGCATCGGACAGGCGTTAGGGATGGCCAAGGCAGGAATCGCCCGCGACCAGGTCGTGGCGGTCATCGGGGATTCGACGTTTCTGCATTCTGGCGTCACGTCGCTTATTGACGCTGTCTATAACGGCGGCCAGATCACGGTGATCATATTGGACAATGGGACCACTGCCATGACCGGACATCAGGATCACCCTGGCACGGGCGTATCGGCGCAGGGGCAACCGGCTGGATCTGTTCGGATCGAAGATATCGTGCGCGGCATCGGAGTGAAGAACGTTCACGTGCTGAACGCATTCGATGTCAAAGAACTACGCTCGGCCCTTCGCAAGTCCCTTGACACTCCTGAGCTTTCTGTCCTTATCGTTCGGGGCGACTGCATCACACGAGTACGCAAGCGTGCGGCACCGAACTCGGTCGATGAAGCCAGATGCAGCCAGTGTGGTACCTGTTTAGTGCTCGGTTGCCCGGCGATACAGTCCGAAGGCGGCAAAGTCAGCATAGACGCGTCGTTATGTGTGGGTAACGTCTGCGGTGTGTGCCAGCAGGTGTGTCCTAAGAAGGCCATCGGAGACCTGGAACACATGGTGCTTTCATGATGGCGAAACAGGTGGGCCTGATGGTGACCGGCGTTGGAGGTCAAGGGATCATCCTCGCCTCTGACATCATCGGAGAGGCTGCCATGTCCGCCGGGTATGACGTAAAGAAGACAGACACCATTGGCATGGCACAGCGCGGCGGGTCCGTCCTGAGCCATATCAAGATCGGGGCCAAAGTCTGGTCGCCTCTGATTAGTGAGGGGAAGGTCGATCTGCTACTAGCCTTCGAGAAGCTGGAATCTGCAAGGTGGGTGAATTATCTGAGCGAGGATTCGACGGTCATCATCAATGCTTACTCTCAACCTCCGTTAGCAGTCAATCTAGGCTATGAAAAGTACCCGCTTGATACTGAGATTACCTCGCTGCTCAACCGAAGGACCCCAAGAGTCTTTTTTGTCGAGGGCAATGAGCAGGCGAGAAAAGCCGGTGACATCAGGGCATTAAACACCTTTATGCTTGGTTGCGCCTCGGTGTGTCTGCCTATTGATGTCAGGGCATGGGAAGAAACCATCGTCGCCAGGGTTCCTTCAAAATATCGAAACCTCAACATCGCGGCATTTGAGTCAGGGCGAAGGGAGATGGAACGTGCCCATCGCCCATAAAATCAAGGCCGGCATGGCTGAAGGCTCCTGGATAAGGCGAATGTTCGAGGAAGGAAACACCCTCAAGCAGAAGTACGGAGCTGCCAACGTCTTCGATCTTTCCCTGGGCAATCCCATCGCTGAGCCTCCGGCCGAATTCAACCGCGAACTGAGGAAACTGGCCGAGCAACCCCTTCCAGGGATGCATCGGTATATGGAGAACGCAGGCTACACAGAAACAAGGTCGGCGGTTGCTGGTACTCTCTCTCGGGAAACCGGTCTCAATATCTCGGCGAAAGATGTTGTCATGACGTGCGGTGCTGCCGGCGCTCTTAACGTGGTCCTTAAGACTCTCCTCAATCCCGGAGAAGAGGTCTTGGTTTTTTCTCCCTTTTTCGTCGAGTATCTCAACTACGTCGACAACCATGGAGGCGTGGGCAAGACCGTCGAAACGGGCGATGACTTCGTACCTGATCCCGATCGGCTTGATGCAGCCATAAACTCCAGAACACGAGCGGTTATCGTCAATTCCCCCAATAACCCTACCGGCGTAGTCTACAGCCCCGAGTGTCTCAACGAGATTTGTCGCGTGATCAGGAGAAAGGAATCCCAACTCGGGAGCCGGATTTACCTGATCAGCGACGAGCCTTACCGCAAGATAATTTACGATGGGCTCGAGTATCCTCAGGTTCTGCCACACCACATTCGTTCGATAGTGCTTACATCTCACTCCAAAGACCTGGCCCTCCCGGGGGAGCGCATAGGCTATATCGCTGTAAATCCAGATATCGATGATAAACAGGACCTTGTGGACGGTCTTGTCTACTGCAATCGCATATTGGGATATGTTAACGCCCCTGCCCTCATGCAGCACATAGTGAAGAACCTTCAGTCGGTCACGGTCTCGATTGCCGAATATGAGCGAAAGAGGGACCTTCTCTACGGGAGTCTTGTGTCCATGGGGTACTCGATGATCAAGCCCCAGGGCACGTTTCTATCTTTTCCCCAAATCGCCAACCGAAGACGAGGTTGATTTTGTGCGAGAACTGCAGGAATTTAGGGTCCTCGCCGTCCCTGGCCGTGGCTTCGGCAAGCGAGGCTACTTCCGCATTTCTTACTGTGTGGACGATCGAACCATTGAGGGCGCGCTCGACGGCTTCCGGGCCGTAGCCACAAGGCACAGGCTTGCGTTTTAGGTCAATATTCGCTCTGCAGGATGTTGGCTCCGCAACACCACAATTACCCGTAGGTGGATTTCGTCTTGGCCGAGGATAGAGTGTCTGACAACGTCGCCGAACTTAGAGCTGGCGAGCCGAATGAGCCCGTGGCGCGTTTCTTTCAAACCAGGCTTCTCGAGTTGTCTCCGGGGCATTCCAGAGTCTCCATGAAGGTAAGACGGGAATACGCCAATTTCAACGGACTCGTTTTCGGAGGAGTCATCATGGCCCTTGCTGATGAGGCCTTCGCCTACGCCACAAATTCACTGGTCAAGCCCAGTTACGCCTCTCAGGTGAACATCCATTTTCTGAACGCGCCTTCGCTGGATGATGAGCTCATCGCAGAGTGCCATGTCCTAAAGTCTGGACGTCGAGTCGGCATATCTGAGATGGAAGTCGTCAACCAGAACGGGATGGTGATTGCTCGTGCTACCGGGACAACCATCCCGGTGGTGGCGGAGCGCGACGCCAAATGACTGCGTCGCGTGGATGACTCCCCCGATTGCGGCATGGGTCCGGACCATTCCTAGGCCTTGTGACCTAGTAACCTAGGCGGTTAGAGTATTTGACACTGTTTTATGCAAATGGTAAGCTATCGCGTTTTCAAAATGGCGTATTATAGTCGAGTCTGCGAACTCTTCACATTTACGGGGCGTCCCGGATTCAGCGGGACGCTTGGGAGGTAGTTGCATCCAGGCTGGATGAATCAATCTCGTAGTCGTTGATTCTTTGCAGGGTACCTCCTCAGGCAGGTGCCCTGCTTCTATTATAAGGAGACTGACAAAATCGATAGCCCTGCCACGATCCCGCAGCTAGTGCAGGCGAACGCCCAGAATTGGGGCGACCGCACGGCGATGTGCATGAAGAAGTTCGGCATATGGCAGCGCTACAGCTGGGCCGAGTACTTCAGCAATGTGAAGTATTTTTCGCTTGGGCTCCTCGGCCTCGGGCTCAACCGTGGTGACGTTGTTGCCATCATCGGTGATAACGAGCCGGAGTGGTTCTGGGGCAGAATTCGGGGTGCAGGCAGCTGGCGGCATTGCCACTGGCGTCTTTGTTGACTCAATTCCCTCGGAAGTGAAGTACATAGCCGAGCACTCGGGCGCCAGCCTCGCAATCGTTAATGATCAGGAGCAGACCGATAAGTTCCTCGAGATAAAGAGCGAACTGCCCCTTCTGAGGAAGGTCATCTATTGGGACCCGAAAGGCCTCAAGAACTACGACGACCCGTTGCTCATGGGCTTCTCACAAGTCCAACAATTGGGACGCGAGTATGAGAGGCAACATCCGGAACTCTTCGGGCGCATCCTGGAGAGTGGAAAGGCTGACGATGCCGCGTTCATCTATTACACTTCGGGCACTACCGGCCTTCCGAAAGGCGCCTTGCTCACGCATCGAGCGCTGATCACAACTGCTCGTGGATTCGTTGCCCGGTATCCAGTAACCGATCGTGACGATCTTATCTCAAATTTCCCGGCTGCCTGGGTGGGCGATAGCTATTTCGCTACAATACCCCACCTTCTGACTGGTGCAAGGCTGAACTTCCCTGAGGAACCTGAGACGATCGCCGAGGATACGCGCGAAGTGGGGCCGAATTTCGTGATCTACGGTCCGCGCCAGTGGGAGGGCCTTGTAAGTGAAATCCAGGTCAGGATTCTCGACGCCAACCCCATAAAGCGGTTTGTCTACAACCTTCTGCTGCCCGTCGGGCACCGGATTGCAGACCTGAATTTCGAGAACAAGAAGCCTGGTTTCGGGTGGCGCATCCTGCATGGCATCGCCTATTACCTTCTCTTCCGACCGCTCAAAGACAGGCTTGGGCTGAGCCATGTCAGGTTCGCCGTTACCGGAAGTTCAGTCCTGAGCCTCGATACTTTCCGCCTTATACATGCCATCGGTGTCGAACTGCGTCAGAACTACGCCAGCACTGAGGCTGGGCTCATTTCTTGCCATGGACAAGGAGAGATTGCTTTCGAGAGCGTAGGGCGCCCAGCCCTTGGCACTGAGGTTCGAGTTTCTGACGAGGGAGAGCTGCTTGTCCGGAGCGACTGCATGTTCAGCGGCTATCTTAAGAACCCCGAAAGAACTGCCTCGGCTCTGGTCAACGGATGGCTTCACACCGGCGACGCCGTGAATATTAATGAGAAAGGCCACTTGATTTTCCTGGACAGGCTGGTTGATATGGGCGAACTGAGGACCGGCGCCAAGTACGCCCCGCAGTACATTGAGGGTCGTCTGAGGTTCAGCCCGTATATCAAGGATGCCATGGTCGTCGGTGGCAAAGACAGGGACTTCGTCTCTGCCATTGTGAACATGGATTTCGCCATGGTTGGAAAGTGGGCTGAAACCCATCGTATTCCGTACACGACGTTTGTCGACCTGTCGCAAAAAGATGAAGTGGCGGCACTGATCCAGAAAGACCTCCTTAGAGTCAACAGTTACCTTCCCGAAGCCTCACGCGTCAGGCGATTCGTTCTTCTTCACAAAGAGTTTGACCCTGACGAGGCCGAGTTGACCCGGACTAGAAAGTTACGTCGAGAGTTTGTAGAGGAGCGCTACAAAGACCTTATCAGAGGTATGTATGCTGGCGCAGACGAGGTCAAGGTGGATGCCTCGGTGACCTACCGCGATGGCCGTAAGGGTGCGGTCACGACTGGAATCAGGATAAGGACCGTATCGAAGGGGTAATAATGTCCGACTTGCTTCAATTCACCATCACTGGCCTCTCCGTAGGTGTAGTCTACTCACTTATTGCCCTCAGCTTTGTTGTTGTCTGGAAATCGAGCAGCGTGGCTAACCTGGCATTGGGGCAACTTGTTCTTGTCTCATCCTGGTTTACCTACGGTATGCTTGCCCAAGTCGGCCTGCCGCGTCTACTTGCTCTTCCACTGGTCATTGTTTTCGCTATGATTCTCGGTTGGCTGATCGAAAGGGTGGTGCTACGACCACTCATAGCCCAGCCGATCCTTTCTTTGATCACCGTTACTCTGGGCCTCGGGTACTTCCTGCAGGGTCTTGCCGGGATCATCTGGCCTCAGAGTCTTGCCAAATTTCCCGACCTCTTCCCAAATGAGTCGATACACATCGGGAGCGCAGTCGTCACCCAACAGTACATTTGGGCGGCCGGCATCTCTCTGCTGTTCTTCGGGTTGCTTTCTCTCTATTTCCGCTACAACAGGATGGGGGTTGCCATGAGAGCCGCGGCCGATGACCAGAAAGCGGTGCAGGCCTGCGGTATCCCTGTGACCAAGATATTCTCCCAGTCATGGATGTTCGCTTGCGTGCTGGCCGCCGTTGGAGGGGTGCTGATATCGAGCACCGTCGGCAGCGTCAGCAACAGTCTTATTCCCACAGGTCTTCAGGCTTTCTCCGTCGTGATCCTTGGTGGGCTGGACTCGTTTCTGGGTGCGATGATTGCAGGTCCGGTAATCGGCTTGGTAGAGACAGTAGGCAGCGGCTACCTTTCGCCTTTGACCTGGCCCGGGATCCGGGAGGTCATCCCCTTTATCATCATTATCATTGTCATGTTCGTCAAACCGTACGGGCTCTTTGGAGAGAGCCGGATAGAAAGGATTTAAGATGGATCTGCCGGCCGGAACGAGGAATTACCGCTACGCCCAGGACATGGCGATCTTTCGAACAAAGACGCACTGGTTGTTGCTCGTTGTCCTTTTGCTGGCGCTCTTCACCGCACCCCTCTGGTTCGGCAACTACTGGCTGAGCGTGGCTAATCTTATAGGCATCACTATCATCTCGGTCACGGGGCTTAACATCCTGACTGGATATTGCGGTCAGCTTTCGATCGGGCAGGCCGGTTTTATGGCAGTGGGTGGCTATACCTCGGCTGTTTTGACCAGCCGGTACGACATGCCATTCCTGGTGGGAATTTTGTGTGCGGGACTCATGTCCGGCCTCGTCGGAATACTCTTCGGCATCCCTTCGTTGCGCGTTAAGGGGTTCTACCTCGCGATTTCCACGATCGCAGGACAGTTCATTATCATATGGGTAGCCCAACATTGGACGGCCATGACCGGGGGTTTCAGCGGCATGGATGTCGGACCGGCTTCGATCGGAGGGCTGGTTTTGAAGAGCCAGTCGAGCGAGTACTTCCTCATTTTTGTGGTTGTTGTCATTGCCATCTTTCTCGCCAAGAACATTGCTCGAACCAGGACAGGCAGGGCGTTCGTCGCGATACGTGACAACGACCTTGCAGCTGAAGCAATGGGGATCAATCTGTTTCGTTACAAGCTGACGGCTTTCTTCATCGGTTGCTTCTTCGCAGGGATTGCAGGTTCGTTGCTTGCGCATACCAGCCGCACTGTAAGTCCCGATTACTTTCCGTTTATGGATTCGGTGTTGTTCATCGGAATGATTATTATCGGCGGCCTTGGGACGACAATCGGGCCCATCTTTGGAGCTATCTTCATTCGTCTGTTGGACGTTCTCGTGACCAAGTTGTCTCCCAGTTTGCAGTCGGCTTTCCCCAACCTCCCTCCCGGCTTCACGTCGGGTATTGCCCCGCTGCTGTTCGGGCTTGCCATCATCCTCTTCCTGGTTTTTGAGCCACGAGGAATGGCTCACAGGTGGCAGCTGTTTAAGTCCTCGTACAGGATGTGGCCTTTTTCCTATTGAAAGTCAAAGGGGCGTCAGCAACATGTTTACATGACCGAGAATGAACCGGATCGTGAATCAGTTCCATCAGTAAAGGAGAATAAGTGACTAAGAGACTTGCACTGACAATATCTGTGGCCCTTGCCGTCATGATGTTGGTTATCCCCGTCCTGACCTCATGTTCATCCAATTCTGCCAAGACCGCTTCAGGTGGTCCATTGAAGATTGGCATGATGACGCCATCTACCGGCCCAGTCCCTGAAAAGGGTATACCCGGTCAACATGGCATCCAGGATGCAATGGAATACATTAACAATGAGCTTGGCGGCGCCGGGGGGCATCCTATCCAGGTGTCCTGGAGGGATAGCGCGTACGATATGGCCAAAGTTGGCACGATTGTTCAGGATTTCATGAACGAAGGAGATCTCCTCTTTACTACCCATTCATCATCGGAAATGAAGGCTGCCCAGGGCAAAGCCAATGAGGCGGGATTTCCTGGCATCGCTACTTTTATTTCGACCATGAATCTCCACCCCGCCCTGCATGTTTACGGTCCCACTCCTGACTACGGCGACGATTGGGTTGCCCTCGCCAAGTATTTCATGGCGAACATCTGGAAAGGCACAGGAAAACCGAAGATGGCTCTGCACTTGCTCTCGGGGACAGTAGGACAGGGCACTCTCGACGGGGCTCAGGCAATGGCAGCGCAGCTTGGCATCGATCTGGTTGCTACCGAGAACCATGCGTTAACTACCACTTCGGAAATTGAGAGCCTCACGCGCATCAAGGCGAAGAAACCCGATGTTTTGATCATATCAGGCGTGCCGGCCTCTTCTGCTGTGGTGCTGAAGGATGCCAAGACCCTGGGCATCTATCCCGGCACCACAGTCATGTGTACGTCAGCCAGTTACACTGAGTCGCTGATCGATCTCGCTGGAGCTGATGTCGCTGAGGGCGTCTACGGCGTCTGTCACACGGTGACATGGGACGAGAACGTGCCTGGCGTCGCAAAGGCCAAGGAATACGTCCGGAAGAACCATCCCGCGGACGAGGGGAATATGGACTATCTTGGTACCTGGTCCACTTGTCTCGCCATCAGGGAAATCCTCGCCACGGCAGTCAAGAATGTTGGATACGACAAGTTGGCCAAGGGGGGCCCGGAAGCCTGGAAGCTCGTTGAGGCAGAGGGCATCCAGAAGGTTAGTGGCTATAAGTTCGAAGGTTTGCAGGGTGGTACTCTGGCATTTTCTCCCGGTGACAACCGCCTCGACAAGTTCCTGAGGATTTACAGAGTAAGCGGCGGCAAGATAACGCCCCTTTCCGATTGGCAGGAGGCTCCACTAGTAAAATACACACAATACGGTGACAAATAGTCTCCCCTACAGCAGCTTAATAGGATAGTGTGTTGGCTGGCAGACCCCTTCCCACAAGAGCGCGGGTCTGGCCAGCCATCCAATTCGAGGACACAAGTTGCTCAAGCTAAACAACATTGAGGTCGCATATCTCAACGTAATACGGGTCCTCCACGGCGTTTCATTGACTGTGGACGACGGGGTCATCGTCGCCCTTCTGGGAGCCAACGGCGCTGGTAAGAGTACAACCCTTAAGGCCGTCTCCGGGTTGCTCCGCACAGAGGAAGGCGCCGTAACTGATGGCACCATTGAATGGGATGGAACGCGTATCGACCGGCGAAGCGCCGAGCGCATAGGCGAGATGGGCATTATCCAGGCTCTGGAAGGGAGGCATGTCTTCGGCCATCTGACGGCCGAGGAGAATCTCAATGTGGGCGCCTTCAACCGCAAGGACAGGGGTAATATCAGGCGGGACCTGGAGATGGTCTATCAATATTTCCCCAGACTCAAGGCGTTGCGTCGCAATATCGCGGGATATCTCTCCGGCGGCGAGCAGCAGATGCTGGTGATTGGGAGGGCCATGATGGCGTCCCCGAAGTTAATGATGTTGGATGAGCCCTCCCTTGGTCTCGCCCCGCTCATGGTCGACGAGATATTCAACATCATCCGGCGCTTCAATGCCGAGCAGAAGACCTCTGTGTTGCTCGTCGAACAAAACGTCCGTATCGCATTGACCATCGCGCACTACGGCTACGTGATGGAAAACGGTCGCGTCGTCCTGGACGGCAGCGCTGAGTTCCTCAGGAACAACGAGGATGTCAAAGAGTTCTACATGGGGCTTTCGGCTCTCGGGACCAAGAAGAGCTATCGCGAGGTCAAACATTACAAGCGCCGCAAGCGCTGGCTCTAGGAAAGGATGCGCCGCGGTCCCGCCGGGTTTCTTTTCCTGTACCGTGATTCGTAACATTCAGAGGTGAACCGTGTCGAAAGAGAATGAGTATTTTGACGATCTTGAGACAATGCCAGTGCCTGATCGGGAGCGGTACCTGAATCGGAAGCTGGCCGAGGCAGTTGGACACGCCTATGAGAACGCTCCGGCGGCTCGCGATATTCTTGACCGTGCGGGGGTGAAACCTTCTGAAATCCGTAAGATGAGGGATCTGCAAAAACTTCCCATCACCCGCAAGCTGGACCTCATTGACCGACAGAAGAAGGCCCCTCCATATGGTGGGTTTCTCGCCATGCCTGTCGATGAAGTAGAACGCGTTTTCATTTCGCCCGGTCCGATTTATGAGCCAATCCAGCATTCAGGCATAGAGTGGTTCGCCAAGTCTTTCTGGGCGGCTGGATTCAGAAAAGGTGACGTTGTGGTTAACACCTTTACATATCATCTTTCCCCCGCCGGAATCCTGTTTCACGAGGGCTTGAGGGACTGCGGAGCGACCGTGGTAGTGACTGGTACCGGAAATACCGACATTCAGGTCCAGGCTATGCGTGACCTGAATGTCACCGGGTTTGTTGGAACGCCGTCGTTCTTGATGACAGTCATTAAGAGAGCTGGCGAAATGGGACTCAAGATCCCGACCGATATTCCGATGAAGCTGGCGTGGTTCACCGGCGAGATGCTCCCTCAGTCCATGAGAAGGACGTTTGAAGAGGGCTACGGGATTAGGACATCACAAACTTATGCTGTCACTGAGCCCGGAGGTGCTATCGCTTACGAATGCGTCGAGAGGCGCGGCATGCACATGATGGACGACTATGTGGTAGAGATCGTAGACCCCGAGACGGGCAAGCAGATGCGTCCGGGGGAGGTCGGCGAGATCGTTGTGACTCCCATACATAACAAAGCGTGGGGTCTGTTGAGGTTTGGGACCGGCGACATGTCATCCTTTACTATCGAGCCTTGCCCCTGTGGGCGAACCGGTCACCGACTAATGGGTATAGTGGGGCGGACCACTGACGCTGTGAAAGTGCGCGGCATGTTCGTCGTAACCAGACAGGCAGAATCCGCCGTAATGAGCTTCCCCCAGGTAGCCAGGTTTCAGCTCGTCATCGGACGGCAAGAGAATCGCGATGACTTAGTCCTGAAGGTGCAACTTGGCGAAGGATCTCGGGACGAGATCAGGCTTGCCGAGGATATCTCGCTCGGTTTCCAGGACAGTTGTCGGGTGAGGCCTGACCGAGTCGAATTTGTCCCGCCAGGGGAGATAGCCGACAATCAACCAAAGGTTATCGACACGCGGAAATGGGAATAGCTCTTTCGCAGGCGTGCCGATAGTCTGGCGTTCGGCCCGAGTAAGAGCGGCCGTGCGGTCGATTTCTAGATAAACGAGGACAGCGCCAGGCTAACCTTCCTTCCCAAGATAGGCGGAGATAACTTGAGGATTCGCCTTGATCTCGTCAGGAGTCCCCTCCGCTATTTTCCTTCCGAAGTCGAGGACGGCAATTCTATCAGCAAGGTCCATGACCACGCCCATGTCATGTTCAACCAGAATTATGCAGTTGACCCCGTCCCTCAGCACAGGAGTCGCCGGGTAGGTGTCGCCCTGACCCTCAAATATGTCAACGATGAAACGTGCGATGTCCTCTTTCTCCTCGAGGTTCATCCCTGCCATTGGCTCATCGAGCAGTAGCACCTTCGGTTCCAGAGCTAGAGCTCTTGCCAACTCGACCCTTTTCCTCATTCCGTAAGGCAAAGTGCCGACCACCTTCTTGCGGATGGGCTCGATCTCGAGAAAATCTATGATGTCCTCGACTACGCGTCGGTGTCTGATCTCCTCGAAGTGCGGCCAGCTTACCACAGGAGCTGCAGTCCCCCCGCTTGAGACCTCTCCGTCTCGCTTACCCATCAATGAGAGGCTCATGTTGAGGGCGCTTCCAAGAGGGCTCTCTTTCATCAGAATATGCCTCGCCGCCATTACGTTCTCCAGCGTTGTGAGTCCCGAGAACAGCTCAATGTTCTGGAAGGTCCGCGCGAGCCCCATTTTTGCCGCCTTATCCGGCCGGATCCTGGTGATTCGCTGTCCCTCAAAATAGATCTCGCCCTTTTGGGGCTTGTAGAAGCCGTTGAGGCAATTCAAGATGCAGGTCTTTCCTGCTCCGTTGGGCCCGATTATGGCAAGAATCTCTCCGCTGAAGACCTTTAGGCTTACATCTGTGAGAGCCTTCGTGCCTCCGAAGGAAAGCGAAATGTTTTCAATTCCGATTTTGACTTCTCTGTTCTTAGTTGTCATGTCTCGTTGATCTGCGAGCGGTCGAGGGCCGGTCTGTTGACGCACCTGTGGGCTATTTGACTTCCTCAGCCTGCAATTTCCTTCTGTACTCCGCCGCCAGAGCGCAATCTGTCCCGATGCAGCTGCTAGTCTTCGCCTTGCTCCGCGGGAGCTTCACCTCCGGCCCGTATTTGAACTGTCCGGTGCATTGGATGGACCAGTCCTTGTGGACAAGCAGTGTGACCTCATCATTGACCAGATCACATTTGAATGTGGCGGCCGTTATCTGCCAGTTGACCATTGTTTCACCCTCGAAATGACCGTAACATGATATCATTGCCCCGGCGATGCGTCCAACGAATGAGGCACCGAGCTGGTCTGCCCGTTGCTCTCAGTTTCTCGTTAACCGCTTGTCTCTCAACTTAACCTCAACTTCGAACATCGGACCAGGGGGCGAATAGTGAACGAGCCAATTCTACAGCAGGTACAGGAATTTCTAGAGAAGAATGTCGATCCGCGCCCTGCCGCGGAGTCCCCAGTCGTTCTTCAAAGAGGAGATAAGAGCGCACGGGGTTAAGACGGCCCTAGTTGAAAGGATGTCGGCAGACTTTTTCCAGAAAATCAAAGGCCTGGATAAGGCCGAAATACTTGAATTGTGTGAAGCCCTGTTTCGGACCGATTACATGGAAGAATCCTTTGTCGCCTGTAACTGGGCCTATGCGATCAGCGACCAGCTCGAGCGCGACGATTTCTCGATCCTCGAAAGATGGATGTCCGAGTACGTAAACAACTGGGCCAAGTGCGATACGCTGTGCAATCACACCGTGGCGGCCCTGGTTGAGAAGTTTCCTGACTTAATCGAGCGTTTGAAGTCGTGGACCACATCCGGGAATCGTTGGATGAGACGTGGCAGCGCGGTTACCCTGGTCCTGCCGGCGCGCAAGGGCAAGTTCCTGCGCGATGTCATGGAAATAGCCGACGCGCTTCTGCTCGACAAAGATGATCTCGTCCAAAAAGGTTACGGCTGGATGCTCAAAGAGGCGGGTAAACTGCACCAACGGGAAGTGTTTGATTACATAATGGAACGAAAGGCGGTTATGCCACGGACTGCTCTACGGTATGCCATCGAAAAGATGCCCGAGGAACTGAGAAAGAAGGCGATGGCGCGATAGCCTACCGCGGCTCGTTCAACACTTCCTTGACTCTACGCCGGGCGAAAGATTCAAATTTCGGGCTTCCGAATGGCTCACCACGATTCCCGATCGGACCTAGTCTGTGATCGACTGAATGGGTGCGGCGGGAAGCAGCGACGTCGCCGGTGGCTGTTCTTTGAGCCGAATGTACACGTGCGCCGGGCCTTCTTCTTCCGTCTTTACTTCTTTGACTTCGAACATGTTGGGATAGGTTCGGATCAGGGTTGAAAGCTGTCTGCTTCCGTAAGTTCTCGGATCGAAGCTTGGGTCGAGTTGTCGCAACCGGCTTCCCATCGTTCCCAGGAATGCCCAGCCGTCGTCCTGGACTGCCATCTCGAATGCTTTTCTCAAGAGTTGCGAAGGTGAAGGCGGGGCAACGGGCTCAGGGGGAGCAGCTGCGCGCTTCTGTACGCGGGGGGTTCTTCGCCTCGGAGGTTCAGCGTGATGCGGTTCCGCCTCTGTCGTGAGGTTCTCTGTGTATACGAAGATCTCGCACGCATTGATAAAGGCGCGCGGGGTAGTCTTCTTGCCGATCCCCATGACCAAAAGGCCCTTCTCTCGAATTCTGGTCGCCAACCTGGTGTAATCAGAATCGCTGGAAACGAGGCAAAAGCCGCTGACTGTCCCGCTGTAGAGGATATCCATGGCATCGATGATCATCGCGCTGTCAGTTGCGTTTTTCCCCACCGTATACCTGAATTGTTGAAAGGGTTGTATCGCGTGGACGTGAAGTGCTTCCTTCCAGCCCTTCATGTTCTGGGTGGTCCAGTCTCCGTAGATGCGCCTTATGGTCACCAGCCCATACTTTCCTATTTCTGCCAGCATGGCCTCGAGCAGAGATGGCTGGGCATTGTCGCCGTCGATCAGCATTGCGATCTGGCGATTGGGTACGATTGCGTGTGAGTCTACGATATTCTGTCTCCTTGCCTCAGCGTCGGATCTCAAGCTTGCGGAAGGCTTCGCAATAGGGCATGTCAGGTTTGCCAAGCATCGCGATCGTCCTCTCCCGGCGTTCCTTTTCCCATTTCTCCCAATCGTCCCGGTGATCACCGACCTGGCTTACGTGACAGGCTACTGCCTTTGTCTTCTGGTCGTATGTATCGGCGATATCACTGAAAAAATTGGCCTCTTCTGAACCGAAAAGCCAGACCTCTTTCACCTTGAAGGGGGTCAGACCTTCGTCTCTGTGCTCGGGATAGAAGAGGTAATCCCTTGAATAGGGGAACACGGCATCGAGAACAACCTGACCGGCAATGCGATGGTCATGATGCCCCATATACTTGCGGTATGGGTCATGGCTGACGACAATATCAGGGCGGTATTTCCGTATCAAACGGACAATTTGCCCTCGGAAAAACGAGGTCTCCTCGAGTTCCCCGTCATGGTACCCGAGAAAAATGACCTCCGTGACTCCGACGGTCTTCGCTGCGGCCAGCTGTTCCTGGGCCCTAATTCTCGCCAGCCTCTCTGAAGTCATCTCAGGGTCGGAACTGCCCTTGTCCCCGTTGGTGCAAAGGACATAGACAACTTTCCACCCGTCCTTAAGCCATTTAATTGCCGTTCCGCCCGCCCCGAAATCAGGGTCATCCGGATGCGCTCCGATGACCATCGCCAGTTTCTGTTGAGCCTCTTCCATTCCCTCGAATGTTAACATATCGAACGATCTCGGGCAAAACTCAACTACCCCCGAACTATGCCTGTCAGGCTTGATGTGGTACGATAATAGAAGTATGTCTGCAAGCATGTCTGCTTTGTCTCTTCACCGCTTGTATCGGTACCGATTCAGGTTGCGCCTGGTCCTTTAGGACAGGCAGTCCGCTCTCGTTCGATCTGCTTTCTGCTCCTTCTTTGTGACGACTATGATTGTGCGTTGCCATGTGTGGCAAATATTAGGGAGAACCTTGGCTTCATGAACTATAGAAACGACATCAGGAACATAGCTATTATTGCCCACGTTGACCATGGCAAGACCACCCTCGTCGATGCCCTTCTGAAGCAGAGCCATATCTTCCGCAACAACCAGGAAGTCGGCGAGCTGATAATGGACAGCAATGCTCTGGAGCGCGAAAAGGGCATCACAATCATGGCTAAGAACACAGCCGTTGAGTTTCGTGGCGTCAAGATAAATATCATTGATACCCCCGGCCACGCAGACTTCAGCGGCGAAGTCGAACGTGTCATCAACATGGCTGACGGATGTCTGCTGCTGGTTGATGCGGTCGAAGGTCCGATGCCGCAGACTGCTTTTGTCCTCAGGAAGGCTTTTGAGAAAGGGCTTAAGCCGATCGTCGTTTTGAACAAAATCGATCGCGAAAACGCCCGGGTCGCCGAGGTATTGAAGCTCACCCAGGACTTGTTCCTGGAGCTGGCAACCAGCGCGGATCAGCTCGACTTCCCCGTGGTTTACGCCAGCGGCAAGCAAGGTACGGCGACTAAAGACCTGTCTGTTCCGGGCAAAGATATTATGCCCATCTTCGACGTCATTCTGGAGAAGGTGCCCCCGCCCCAGATTGAAAATGGGCCTTTCCAGATGCTCGTTTCGAACCTCGACTACGACACTCACAAGGGCAGGATTGCAATTGGGCGCGTGTGGCGTGGAAAAGTCTCACCCCATGACCAGGTTGTTAGTCTCGGCGCGAACGGGTCTTCGGTGACGGCTGAGGTTGGAGAGGTTTTTACCCATTTGGGACTTAAGAGAGTCAACGTAGACGAGGCCGAGGCAGGAGATATCGTCGCAATTACGGGGATCCAGGATGTGAGCATAGGAGATACAGTCGCTAGCCCTGAAGCCCCAGAAGCTTTGCCCCGAATTGAAATTGGCGAGCCGACGGTAGAAATGACTTTCGGCGTAAATACTTCGCCCTTTGCCGGCCGCGAAGGAAAGTACAGCACCACCCGTCAGCTCAGAGAGCGACTCTACCGCGAACTTGAGACCAACCTCAGTTTGCGGGTTCAGGATACGGAAAGCCCCGACACCTTCCTGGTTAAGGGCCGTGGAGAGCTACACCTGGCCGTTCTTATCGAGACGATGCGGCGGGAGGGATACGAATTTGAGGTATCCAGGCCTAAAGCCATCATCAAGAATGTTGACGGCAAACGAATGGAGCCTGTCGAACTGCTCACCGTAGAGGTGAAAGAATCCAATATCGGCACCGTTACGGAGATGCTAGGGAAGCGGCAGGCTCATATGGTCGATATCAAACACGACGACCACGGCGGAGTGCGTATGCAGTTCCGCGTTCCCACCAAAGGCCTGATCGGATTTCGCAGTGCCTTTCTCACTGCGACCCGCGGCGAGGGGATTATGAGCAGCGTTTTCCTGCGCTATGAGACCTGGAAAGGTGACATAACATCAGTGCGTTTTGGTGTTCTCGTTGCGTCCGAGCCCGGTCCGGCTGTGACCTACGGTCTGAATAATGCCCAGGGAAGGGGACTAACTTTCGTTGAGCCTGGAACCTTTGTATACGAGGGCATGATCGTGGGGACGAACCCACGCACTCAAGACATTGCCGTCAATGTCTGTAAAGAAAAGAAGAAGACCAACATCCGGTCTTCTACTTCGGACTTTACCATCAAGCTCACCCCCGCTATTATCATGAGCCTTGAGCAGTCGATCGATTTCATAAACGACGATGAACTGGTTGAAGTCACTCCCACGAACGTGAGACTGAGAAAGAAGATCTTGCATGAGACGATGAGGCTCAGAGCGGCAGCTCAGTCGAAGAGGGACAATCAAGCTGACGAATGATCCGGGTCCTGGCGTCGATCTAAGTCAGGACGGTGAAGCCCAGGTGGTCGCCGTATAGTTATAGGTCGGCGGCTTCAAGTGTTCAGCGTGTGGGCGAGATCGTGAGCGTTGTCGCGAAGCCATTTGCGATGCGCTTTCCAGTCGGGGCAGTATCTCTCTACAATGTCCCAGAACTTCGGTGAGTGGTTCATTTCCTTGAGGTGGGCCAGTTCGTGCACGAGGACGTATTCGATGACCGGCTCGGGCGTCATAAGTAGACGCCAGTTGAAATTCAGGTTATGTCTGCACGAGCAGCTTCCCCAGATGCTCTTCTGCCCCTTCAGCGTTACCCTGTTGTAGGTCAGGTTCATCCGGTCGGAAAGCTCCTCCACCATTCCCCCAATCTTCTTCTGCGCTTCCTCTCTGTACCACTTCTGCAGTGCGAGGTTAATCTGGGAGTGTCCAGGACGGACGCACACGACCAGGCTTTGATCGTCCATGGAAACATCGCCCGCAGTCTCAAAGTTCTCTTTTGTCTCGATCCTCATATTCCGGCCGAGGTATGGCACAGAGTCTCCAGCCTTCACTCGCGGCTCGCGCCCGGCCAATTCCAGATGGCCGTATTTGCCTAACTTGTCTGTCAGCCAACGTCGTTTTTTGGCGAGGAGCAGGTGGACGCGCTGCGTTTGGTAGGTCGATGGAATCACAACAGTAAGGCCTGACTCTGAACCTACTTCAAGGCGCGCGAAGTGCGCTTTGGTGCTGCGTTTCAGGGTGTAAGGAACAATACTGCCGTTGATTGTGAAATGATGCTGCTCGGACAGGGGGGCTGGCTTGTTAAACACCATGGACATTCTAACGGCTCGGTCCCCCGTTGTCTATAAAGTCAGACGGCAAATTCTGAAGCCTTCTGGTGCGTTGTGATGGCTTAGCGTCACCAAGAACCCCGATTTTCACTTCAAATCCACTCTGCGTCCATGCCTCCGGCTCGGGGCTTCGCCCGGCAGTCCACTACTGTCTGTACCTTAGGGTATTGCTTACGCCGCGGTGGTGTGTTAGATTACTTGCTTGGCGTGACTCAAGTGACAGAGAGGTGATGAATTGGGCATTAAGCTGTTTCAAGTTTTCAGCGACCCCATAGCCACAAGCTTCGAGAAAGTAGCTCTGTTCGTTGTTGTTGGCGTGGCAATACTGGGATTGCTCTACGCAGTCTTCCTGACCCGTCAGGTCATGCGGGAGCCACAGGGTACGGACAAGATGAAGAAGATCAATCAAGCTATCCGTACCGGCGGCAACGCCTATCTCAGGCGTCAGTTCGGCACTATTATCTGGATCCTTGTTGCCCTGGCAGTCCTCGTCTTCTTCAGCGGTTGGTTTGGTAACATTTTGTCTGCCTACGACAACCCGAAGTGGTTGATCGGCGTGGGTAGAGCCTTCGGCTTCGTGATGGGCGCCGGTTTCTCGGCATTGGTTGGCTATCTTGGAATGAACATGGCTATGCATGCCAACGTCCGGGTAGCCCAGGCTTCAAGAACCAGCTTTACCAAGGCTCTTCAGATTGGCTACCGCGCAGGGACCATCACTGGAATGCTCACGGATGGACTCGGTCTCCTTGGTGGCACAATCATCTTCCTCCTCTTCTTCAAGGATTCTCCCCTTATCCTCCTCGGGTTCGGCTTCGGCGGCACGCTGATCGCCCTCTTCATGAGGGTCGGTGGCGGCATCTACACTAAGGCTGCGGATGTCGGAGCCGACCTCGTCGGCAAGGTCGAAAAGGGTATCCCCGAGGACGATCCCAGAAATGCAGCCGTCATTGCTGATCAGGTCGGCGACAACGTAGGCGACTGCGCCGGTATGGCGGCCGACATCTTCGAATCGTACGAAGTGACTATCGTCTCGGCGATGATCCTTGGCTTGCTTATCTCCAATATCACCGGGCAGCTGTACTGGATCATCTTCCCCCTTCTGGTTCGGGCCGCGGGCGTCTTCTCTTCGATCATCAGCACTTACTCCGTTCGTGCTAATCGCGAGGGCGAAAATGCAATGAACGCGATTCACCGTGGCTATCTTATTGCTGCGGTGATATCTGTCGTCTCGTTCTTCTTGTTTGGTTGGCTGTACTGCCACGATTTGCGCTTCTTCTGGGCCACCTCTGTAGGCGTCGTTCTCGCTGTTGCCATACAGTTCTTGACCGACTACTACACCGCTCCGGAAAAGGGCCCGGTACAGGAAATCGCGCGGGCGACCAAGACTGGCCCCGCTACAACGATTCTCGCCGGAATCGCAATCGGTTACGAGAGCACGGTCTTCTCAGTCATCGTCATCGCTCTGTCCATCCTTGCCTCAGCCGTAATCTGGCAGGGTGCAGGCGAACACCAGATTCTCTACATCTTCTACGGCATAGCCCTGTGCGGTATCGGCCAGCTCACCCTGACTGGCAACAACATCGCCATGGATAGCTTTGGCCCGATCGTCGACAACGCCAACGGTATCGGCGAAATGTCTGGACTCGAACCCAAGGCACGCCAGACACTCGCTGACCTTGATGCTGTCGGGAACACCACCAAGGCCGTCACCAAGGGCATCGCGATTGCCTCCGCGGTTTTGGCCGCGGTGGCCCTGTTCGCTTCCTTTTATGAGGAGTATCACCTGCCGACCATCGACCTTATCCAGTGGAAGGTGTTCGTTGCTTTCCTCATCGGTGGAGGCATTCCTTTCCTCTTCAGCTCCATGGCAATCCGTGCCGTCGGGCGAGCTGCCTATTTCATCGTCAACGAAGTTCGTTGGCAGTTCAACAACATCAAAGGTCTCTGGGAAGGTACCGCCGAGCCCGATTACTCCAAGGTAGTTGAGATCTCGACGTCCGCTGCTCAGAAAGAACTGCTCACCCCCGCTCTGATGGCCATTATCTCGCCGATCATCATCGGTCTCCTGCTTGGCCTTCAGGCCCTGGCTGGTTTCCTTGCCGGTGTCATTCTCGTCGGTCAGCTCCTCGCTGTGTTCATGTCCAATGCAGGCGGTGCCTGGGACAATGCCAAGAAGGTCATTGAAGATGGCCTTTACGGTGGAAAGGGTTCCGATTCCCACAAGGCGGGCGTCGTCGGCGACACCGTTGGTGATCCGATGAAAGACACGGCCGGCCCTGCCCTCAACCCACTGATCAAAGTCATCAACCTGGTGGCCGTGATCTTCGCTTCTGTGTTGGCCATGCCTCTGCTCAATGGCAAGTTCCAGGAGCGGCCCCTATCGCCTATAGGCGTTATCATCGCCATCCTGGGTATTCTAGCCATCGCCACCGCCTTCTGGTACTCGAGGAGGCAGAGTTCATTCGGCCGCGAGGATAGCGACGATCCAAAGCAAACCGCCGCTCCAGCTAAAAAATAGAATCAACCAGTGTCTGTTCTCGAGGGAGAGGCTAATTAGCCTCTCCCTCTTTCGTTTGCGGCACCTGGGTTGGTCATCCTTTTTTGCATTCCTGGTTCGCTCGATGTTAGACTCTACCCGATGTCAGTAAGAGCGGAGGTGAGAGCAATGGGCCGTTCCCGTTTTGGCTTCACCTGAAGATGAGCCTGCAATGAGATGCAGGTCCTGCGTCAGTCCTTTGCTCGAAGATCCGTCTGCTCGCCTCTATGGGGAGCCGTGGTGTTCTAGGTCTCTAACCCGTTAGGCCGAAAGGCGGTGGCCGGAGTGTTCGGGCCAGCGCCTTTTTTGTTTTCTAACAGGATTTAGAGGAGGAACACTTCAATTGGCTGACAATCGTCAAATGTGGACCGAGCTGGGCATCGACCTCAAGCAGCACGACGTTCTTCTTGGTGGTCTGGGGCCGGCATTTAACGATATTTACCTTTCCCAGAAGGACCGCCCCAAGGGCATGGGTTTTTTCGACTTCGTTGTTGGCGACATACACGGGATCAGGGTTCACGAGTTGAGGGAACACGCCAAGAAAGGCGGCAAGGTCGTTGCTACCTACTGCGTCTTCGTCCCTGAGGAATTTGTCTGGGCGGCCGGAGGGATCCCCGTCGGGCTCTGTGCCGGAGCCCACTTCTCGGTGCCTCTCGCCGAGGAAGTCCTGCCGCGCAACACTTGTGCCCTCATCAAGTCGTCTTTCGGGTTCAAACTCGGCAGGCTGTGTCCCTACGTACAATCGAGCCATCTTATCGTCGGCGAGACCACGTGCGACGGTAAGAAGAAGATGTTTGAGATTCTTGGTCAGCATCAGCCGGTATATGTAATGGAGGTGCCCAACAAGAAGACAAAACACGGCCGGGCTCTCTGGGCCGCCGAAGTAAACGAGTTCAAAGGGGTCATCGAGAAGCTCACCGGAAACGAAATCACCCTTGAGAATCTCAAGGAAGCCACCAACAAAGTCAATGGTCGACGGCGTGCCCTGCAACGTCTGTATAACTTGAGGAAGGCCGACTCGGTCCCGATTTCGGGGAAAGACGCCCTCCTTGTCACCCAGGTTTCTTTTTACGATGACGTATCTCGTAACACTCAGATGATAAATGCTCTTTGTGACGAACTCGATCAGAGGGTCAAATCAGGACAAGGCGTGTTCCCCAAGAAAGCCCCGCGTATCCTCGTCTCAGGCAGCCCAATGGCCATCCCCAATTGGAAGGTTCACCATCTTCTCGAGACCGCTGGTGCCGCTGTCGTCTGCGAGGAATCGTGTACCGGAACGCGCGCATTCAGTGACCTCGTCGACGAGGGGGGCTCCACCCTTGCAGACCAGGTTAACGCTGTCGCCGATCGTTACATGAAGATCAACTGCGCTTGTTTCACTCCCAACGACGAGAGGCAGAACGATATCGTGCGGCTTGCCCAGGAATACAAAGTCGATGGCGTCGTTCACTACAATCTTCAGTTCTGCCAGACATACGCCGGCGAGGCGACCAAAGTCGAGAAGACGCTGTCGGACGCCGGCATACCCCTGCTTCGACTTGAGACAGACTATTCTGATGAGGATTCGGGCCAGCTCAGGACCAGGATTGAAGCTTTTCTAGAGATGATCAAGAAATGATCTACGCTGGTCTCGACGTAGGGTCGCGCACAATCAAATTGGTGACTCTTGTCGACTCCTCCAACTCGCCCCGTGACGCCGTGGTAACGGCGTCCGGGGCCAACCCGGCTCGGCGCTGCCGAGAGTTGCTTGCTGATCGCACAGTCTCTCGTCTTGTAGTCACCGGCTATGGAAGGCACCTGGTCGCCTGCGATCTCGAAGCAACAACGGTTTCGGAGATCAAGGCCTACGCCGTCGGCGTTGGCGACATGTATCCGGACGCCAGGTCCGTCATCGACATCGGAGGACAGGACAGCAAAGTGACTCAGCTGGGAGCCCATGGTGAGGTGGTCAAGTTTGAGATGAACGATCGCTGCGCAGCCGGCACAGGACGTTTCCTCGAGGTCATGGCCGCCACCCTCGAAGTGAGCATTGCGAGGCTCGGGCACCTGGCCCTTGGCGCGATTAGTGCAGCGAGCATCAACAGCCTGTGTACCGTGTTTGCCGAGTCCGAGGTAGTGTCCCTCATCGCACGTGGCGAGGACAGCGCTGCCATCGCTCTAGCTCTGCATGAGGCTGTGGCCGTTAGAATTGGGGCCATGGCCCGGAGGGTTGGTCTTCGGGAGAAGGTCGTCTTTGCCGGCGGCGGAGCTTTAAACGCTTGCCTGGTGAAGCTGCTCGCGGACAAGGTGGGCGCTGAACTGACGGTGCCCGATAATCCGCAGATCGTTGGCGCCTTTGGCGCCGCCCTCCTTGCCAGGCAGAACGCTGCGTAGGGGCAGACCTCGGTGCCTGCCCGATCCCGTCCTTAGGCTTGGCGTCCCCGGGGGCTGCGAACAAAGATTGAAATGGTACCAATTGTGAAAAGGAGAAAACAATGGCAACTGCTGAACCAGTCCAATCCGACGCAGTGCTCTTCTTCGGTTCGGACACGATCGGCCGTGGCGAAGATCGACAGCTCGGAGAACTTCTGATGCAGAAGTATCTACACACTCTCAGCGGCCATCGCATCAAGCCGAAGGCTCTATTGCTGATGAACGACGGCGTCAAGATGGTTGGCGAGGATTCACCAGTTGTTGATGAGGTCAAACTCCTCAGCAGCCAGGGTATTGAAATCCTCGCATGTGGCACCTGTCTTGAGCGTTTCGGTCTGTCTGGCAAAGTAGCCGTGGGAACTATATCCAACATGTATGACATTACCGACGCCATGCTCAACGCCGGCAAGGTTATCACGCTTTAGACGGGCGGCTGGGGTCAACCCGGTATCTCCCCTTGGTAGAAGGAGACTGTGGGGTTGTGCCCGATGGGAAGGACAGCCACAGCGAGACGCTGCGGTCAACCGCGAATCGGCCATGCCGTCGGGACGAAATCGATTGACATCAGTTCTCTCAAATCTATAGAATGTCTTAGATTCAGTTTCGCCTTTTGGGCGCCTCCCGGTTGTCGGATGCTGACAGGTGAAATTGAGGCAGGGTAGCTCAGTCGGTAGAGCAGGGGACTCATAAGCCCTTGGTCATCGGTTCAAGTCCGATCCCTGCCACCAATTCTCTATTTACGCATCCACCCAAATCCATTGGCCGCTCTTCTCCATGCAGCAATCCAATGCAGAATCTGCAATCTTAACCGCGCCGGGACAGTGATGCGTCTTCTTTAGTGCCCTGGCAATCTCGACCGCAGAAGTTTACATGAAAAGAGCATTGGACCGACTATGACCATCTTTGAACGTATGTACGCGGCAGGATTAGACTTGCTAAAACATTGCGTAGATATATGATTGTGGCTAACCGAATGTAGAAGCGTCTCCAGCACCATAGCTGCCCGAACTGTAGGTGAGTCATGCTGGGAACCGTTGAAGGCACCGGTTAGCATCGCAAGAAAAGTCGGGCCATGGTGGCATCGCTCGTCGTCTTGGCGTCAAAGGCCGGCCTCGACCCCATAACTTGCTTCAGTATCTACTCCCCGAGCTCTGGGCGGGCAGAGAGGGAGGCAGCACCTTCTTCATGCTTCCTCAGATGGATCGGCATCTCTACGACTTTGGGTTCAAAACCAAGGATGATGTCTACGAGTGGATCCAGAAGAACAGCTAACGCGCACCGTAGCCGAGTACCGTACCCACTCGTGGCTGGATGTGCAGACTAACGCCTGGAATGCTATCGAGAGAACCTCAGGTACATCGTGGAAAGAGCTGCCAAACGTAGTTCCATTTGTCGGCAACCCGTACGAAAACTGCATCATCGTGACGGGTGGTGGCGAAGGGTATCCCCAGTGGATCGGCGCTCGTCGTGCGCAGTCTGACCCTGCCTATAGCATCGACGCCTGGCGTTAGGATTTCCTGGTTGTTGAAGATGGCCGGACGAATTCGTCCGGCCATCGGTGCTTTTAGAGGTACCGAAGAGATCTCGTTTCGCTGATCATGAACCGCGGTATTTCTCGACTCCTTCGCCGATAGGAAAAGACATCAGAAAGAGCGTCTGTTTCTGGATGTTGCGTACGATGAAAGGCCCTTGTTTGACGTACGGCGGTATATAGGCGCCAAAGCTTTTGTCGATGAGATGCTTCTCTCCGCCTATCCACAATTCTGCCTCACCGCAGAGGTCAGTGATGTCTGTGTAGTTCATTGAGTTCAGTACTATTGATGTGCCGTGCGGTGACACGTGTTCATCCATGATCAAAGTTGCGCTGTTCGACTCAGATCCCGGGAGCAGCCACATTGCGTCGCAGCCGAACTCCGCATCTGGAATGACTGCCTGATCTATGTATGCGATTGGCCGCGCGTACTTGGGGTCTAGTTCGCGCATATACTGCGGCCTCTTCGCACCGGGTTTGTACCCGCACACGATGTGTCTGGCGTTGCTCATCTGTGCCGACGCCGGCGGTCGGTGCTTCGCTGCCTGTTTCCCCGGTTCGTTCGCCTTCTCGTGCGCTTCTCTGGTATAAGCGCCAGGTCCCGAGGTCCAGTGGCAGACCGGCCGGCTCGATACCCTGGCACCCGGCTTCCTCGTCGGCATATGACTTACTCCTGGCGGTATGTAGGCGATCCAGCTTCGGTTGAGCTGTATTTCCTCGCCGTCCATCAAGAGCCCCATGTCGGACGTATCCTCGGGGTTGTCGGGGTCGGTACCCCACCATGACAACAGCTCTGGGAAATCGTGGGCGTGGGCGAACATGGGTCTTGGGTTCGCCGTCCGTCTTGCCTGTTCTTCCTGAGATATCTGACCGGGATAGGACTCCGGCCAGATCCAGGTCGACTCGCCGTAGTAGGCGCCCGGGATGACCTCGTCGTCGATCCACAGGACGTGTTCCATGCGGATGCGGAGCCCTTCGGCGGCCAGTTTGTCCCTTTCCTCTGGCGTTGGCCCGGGTAGCATATCTCTCTTTTTCAGGTCGGTGCAGATGTACTTGTCATACTTGCCCATTTTCTCCTCCCGGCATCCAGCGTGTGGACGTTTGATTATCGGAATTTGGATCTTGTGCTTTGTTTGTATCTTGTTTCTTGATTATTGGGATTTGCCGCCTTTTGAGAGGCACGTGCTTAGTGCTTCCCGGCCCGCATCATTACGAACCGCGTCGCCAGTCTAGCCTCACCGTATTGCCGTGTCAAAGGCACCTGTACCGACTGCACACGCCATCTTTTTGTGTTAGAATTGGCGAAACTTGCCGCCATCAGGGGGGACCACCATGGCACGAGGCTTTGCGGGGAAGATTCTCTGGGTTGATCTCTCCAATCATCGTGTCAGCGACGAGCCGCTTGACGAGGGACAGGGCCGCAAATTCCTCGGGGGTTACGGCCTTGGTGCGTCCATCATCTTCAGCCGCCAGAAACCCAATGTCGACCCCCTCGGCCGCGAAGCTGTCTTCGGCCTCGTGACCGGCGTACTGACTGGTACACCTGCGATCACGGGCAACCGCTACGTCGCCGTCGGCAAGTCGCCTCTCAGTGGCGGATGGGGCGACGCCAACTCCGGCGGCCACTTCGGACCCAATCTCAAGTTCGCTGGATACGACGCCGTGTTTTTCACCGGCGTTTCAGATCGCCCTGTCTATCTCCTCATCGACAGCGGGAAGGCCGAGATAAGAGACGCCGCTCAGCTTTGGGGCAAAGATACCTTCGAAACCGAGGACATCCTCAAGGACGAGCTGGGCTCGAGTGCCGAGCTGGCTTGCATCGGCCCTGCCGGGGAGAAGGTGTCACTCATCGCCGCCGTCATGAACAACAAGGGGCGTGCCGCCGGCCGTTCCGGGCTGGGCGCCGTAATGGGGAGCAAGAAGCTGAAAGCTGTAGCTGTTAAGGGCAGTCTCAAGCTGCCGCTCGCCGACGAGGCCGCTGCCAATGAGTTGAGACGTCGCACATTGAAGGAGCTTACCGGGCACGTCACCGGTCTCAGGGAATTCGGCACCCCCATGATCATGGAAAGGTGCCTCGTCATCGGTGACGCTCCTGTGCGGAACTGGGGCGGTATCGCCGGCGATTTCCCGGATGTTCGCGCCATCGCTGGCGACGCCGTTAAGGCGAAGCAGGAGCGGCCCTGGGGTTGCTGGCGTTGTCCAATTGCCTGCGGCGGCCACATGAAAGCGGGCGGCGCTGACTACCTCGTCGCCGCTGGGGCTCACAAACCTGAGTATGAGACACTTGCCATGTTCGGCAGCAACTGCCTCAATCCTAATCTCGATTCGATCATCAAAGCCAACGACATCTGCAATCGCGCTGGATTGGACACCATTTCGGCCGGAGCCGTCGTCGCCTTCGCAATTGAATGCTTTGAGGATGGGATCATCAAGAAGTCGGACAGCGATGGGTTGGAGCTAACATGGGGGAACCATCAGGCCATTGTGGCATTGACTGAGAAACTGGCAAGGAGGGAAGGGCTGGGAGATCTGCTCGCCGACGGCGTCAAGGCTGCCTCTGCGAAGCTTGGTAAGGGCTCTGAGCAGTTCGCCATGCACATCCAGGGTCAGGAGATTCCCGCCCACGATCCCAAAGCCGGCCGGGCTTTTGCCACGACCTACAGGATGGACGCAACTCCGGCGCGCCACACTCAGGGCGGCGAAGGTGCTATGGGGCCGGCGAATCCCCACCAGCCCATGTTCGACCGCAACTCATGGAGCGGGAGAGGAGAAGCGCGGCGCATTGGCAGTTCATGGCACCACGCCGTGAGCGCCACCGGCATGTGTTCCTTCGGTCTTGGCGCCTTGCCCAACATGGAGTCTCTCCTGGACATGCTAAAGGCCGTATCAGGATGGGAGATGTCCGTTGATGAAATGCTTCAAACCGGGGAGCGAATCGCCAACATCCGGCAGTCATTCAATATCAGGGAAGGGCTCAATCCCCTGGCATTTAACGTGCCCGGTAGGATTGTCGGCATACCACCGAAGACTGCCGGGCCGACGAAGGGTATTAGCGTCGACGAACAGACTCTTGATCGAGAATACTTGACTGCCATGGACTGGGATCTGACCACGGCAAAGCCGAGCAAGAAGAAACTGCTCGAACTCGGACTCGAGGATGTGGCCAGAGAGCTGTGGCCATGATAGTTGATGCAACCGTCATCACTATGGGGTTGGCCCCTGTCGGTTCCTTCTCCCCGGCGCGGGAACCTGCAGGGTGGGTGCAGCGAAGCGAACCCCCCCATCCTTTAGATAGTCCCTCCCCAACTCCGCCTGCAATCGCTAGCAATCCCCAACTCGTCATTGTGTCGAAGACCCCGTGTGAGGACGGCGAATCGGGGAGGATAGCTCCAATCAGCCCTGCGATCCGTGGCAATCTTGGGTCGGGTGGCTCTGCTTTCATTGCGTCTCAATTTCTCACTCCTCGCGTTCTTGTCATTCTGGAGCGTAGCGCTCGGAAAACTCCCGCGAAGCGAAGAAATTCAGGGAGGTGTGGTCTGCCCGTGTCCCGTTTGAGGATTTGAGGCATTCTTGCTTGTTTCGAATTTCGATATTGGTGCTGCCCGCCCCTGTCCCATTTCTCTGCCCTTAGCTGGGTAGACGAGACAAGAGGGGAAATGATTCTAGTCACCCCGTTTGCTCACTGGGATTTGGAACCTATTTGGATCTTGTATCCTGATATTTGATTATTCGAGTTCTCGTGCTTCGGAGGGTGATTCATGGACCTTGGACTGAAAGGACAAGTGGCGCTGGTCACCGGAGCCGGCAGTCAGGTGGGTTTCGGCAAGGAAATTGCCCTTCTTCTGGCAACTGAGGGATGTGAGGTCGTTGCCGTCACTGACATCGACCTCGACTCCGTTGCCAAGACGGCCGACGCAGTGAGAGGGCTGGGGCGCAAGTGCCTCGCCTTCAAGGCGGACATCACTAACCGGGATGACGTCAGCGCCATGGTTGGGAAGGTGATCGATGAGTGCGGCAGGATCGATGTTCTGTGCAATGTGGCCGGCGCCATTCTGCATAAGGACAACACACCTCTGGATGCGCAGAACGAGGCGGTCTGGGAGCGGCAGATCAGACTCAATCTTTTCGGCACCATGCTTGTCACACAGGCCGCTCTGCCCTACATGAGGGCTCGCAAACGAGGCGCTATCGTCAACATAGGGTCGGGGAGCACTCATCAATACTCCATGGGAGTGGGTATGTACGCCATTTCCAAGGCCGCTATCGACGTATTTACTAAGCAGCTAGCAACGGCCGAGGCCAAGAACGGCATTCGGGTCAACTGCGTTGCCCCGGGTCCGGCGCCAACCAACTTCGGTGCCACGCTAAGGGAGGGAATGCCGCCCGAGACCGGAGAGCAGACCAAAGCCAGGAGAGAGGCGATGGCGAAGATGATGCCTCTGGGGCGGATCGGCACTGCTGCTGACGTCGCCAGTTTCACCGCGTTCCTTGTGTCCGATCTCGCTGGATATGTCACAGGTCAGGTCATTCATGTCTCCGGCGGGTCAGTTATGTGACCGCCGGACCCGGCGCTCGGTTCGCAAAATCCGAAAGACTGGAGGTGGGCTTATGAAGATTACCAAAGTCGAGTGCTTTCCCATTTCGTTTCCGCGCCACGTTCCCGGCGTCGATGCCCAGAAGGGACAGGTCGGCATGCCGAGCCTGTTCGTAAAGATACACACCGATGAGGGCATCGTGGGCATGGGTGAGACCGGGCATATCGCCGCCGACTACATCGGCAGCACCCAAGAGTCGAACATTGGCATAATTGCCGGCGTGCTCGCCCCGCGGATCTTGTTGGGCGAGGATCCTTTCAACGTCGACAAGATTATGATGAAGATCGACATCGAGACCAAGAACAACAACCAGGCTGTCGACGTCATCGACTCGTGTCTCTATGACATCATGGGCAAGAAACTTGGCGTTCCCGTCTACAAGCTGATCGGGGGTTTGTGCACACCGAAGATCCCGTTGAGCCTGGTTATCTCCGGAGGCACTCCTGAGCAGTTGGCCAAGCGGGCCGTCGATGCCTTCAAGACCGGCTTTCGCAGTGTGAAACTGAAGGTCGGACACATGTCGAAGACCACCGTCTCGCAGGATGTCGAGAATATCAAGGCCATCCGTGATGCCATCGGCTACGATGCCCGCCTTGCCATCGACGCCAATGGAGGATGGGACTATTTCGAGTCGCTGGATGCCCTGAGGAAAATGGAGAAGTTCGGTCTGCTTATGGCGGAGCAGCCCGTGCCGTGGTGGGACATAGACAGTCTGGCAAGGCTTCGCCAGAAGGTCGGGACTCCCATATGCGCCGACGAATCTGCCACCGAGCTTTCACATCTGATTGACATAATACACAAGAATGCCGCCGACATGCTGTTTATCAAGTTGGCCAAGGTAGGGGGCATCTCCAAGGCTCTCAAATGGGTTTCCATCGCTCAGGCCGCCGACCTGCCCGTCATGTGCGGGTGCATGGGCGGCTCCGGTTTCGAGGCTGCACACCAGGGGCATTTCCTTGCTGCCAGCGCCTGGATGGGGAGGTTCGAACAGGAGAACCTTGGCCCTATGCTCATCCACAACACCTTCAATACCGTGAACCCGCGCATCGTTGATGATCTGGCATTGAATGTTCCCAGGTACGAGGGCGGATGCCTGTACGTGCCTGACGGTCCCGGCTTAGGCGTGGAACTGAATGAACCCGTGCTGGCGAAGCTGGCGACTCCCGACAAGAGCCCCGTCGTCGTGGCTCTGTAGGCGGTTTTTGACCGCACACAATTAGGGACGGAGGTCAAACATGGCGGAGAAGAAGTACGACAAGTACATTATCAAGCCCCCGCACATGCAGATAAAGGCCGAGGCGGACGGCCGGGTGGTCTTTGACGGGCTCATGGTCCGTCACAACAACCTCGGATTCAATATGACCATGGGCCACCAGTTCGTGAGAAAACCTTTTGTGTCCAACAATCCGACTCACACGCACAACTTCCATGAGTTTCTGGCCTGGTACGGGGGCAACCCTGACGATCCGGACGATTTCGGCGCTGAGGTCGTTCTTTACCTGGGGCCGGAGCTCGAGAAGCACGTGTTCACCAGTCCCACCATCGTGTCGCTTCCGCCCTTCTTCCCCCATTGTCCGCTTGAGGTGACGCGGGTGGATCGACCCATCATTCAGATAGAGATTATGTTCACCGGCGAGGGCGGAACGAGGGAGCCGTTCTTCGAGAAGGACAAGGGCAAGCCGCACTAGGTCCCTATCCGTCCCGTTTGACAAGCACGCTCGCTATTTTTAGAATTGAAGTGCCTAGTGTGAACAGCCACTAGTAGATTGCTGTTCGTTTGGGTTTCATCGCGGCAGAGTAGCTCAGTTGGCAGAGCAGGGGACCCACAAGCCCTCGGTCGCCAGGTCAAGTCTCGCCCCTGCCACCAGTTTGCCGTTTATCCACATCACCAAATCTGCTGTCGGCTTTTATCGATGCAGTTCTACAATGCAGATTCCGCAATTCTCACGGGAGTATTGCAGGTCGTGTCATTGCACGCTCCAATATCCTCAAACGGGCTGGTTTGCGGCATGCGGCATGGCAGTCTAGACTGTGGACGCCTTCAGGGTGGCGCATCGGTCTGAAACAACAGACTCATAAATTGACGATTCGGGCACGAATCCGTAATCTTCGTTGTCGTTCTTGGTTTCTGAAGGAGAGGATATGAACAGAATTGAAATCCTAAGAGACTGCGTCGACGAAATACTGTTGAATATGACAGACGTTGTGGAGCGGAAACGCGGCATGTGCACTTGTACGGCGTCGCTCAGTTGTGTGCTCTGATCGCGCTCAGGCGTGGAGAGAACGTCGAGCTTGCAGTTATGGCGGGGGTGCTTCATGACATATACACGTATGCCAACTTGGACCCAGCGGACCACGCCCGCAAAGGTGCTGCGCTCGCAAGAGACATATTGGTACGATTACAGATCACGAAAGACGATGAAACTAGAATCATATGCGACGCAATTCATGCGCACAGCGACAAAGAGCAAACCAATTCTCCCTTCGATGAGGTCTTGAAAGACGCAGATTCGCTACAGTTCTGGTTGCATGACCCATTGGCTGAACACCTGACGCAAACAAGAAAAGACAGGTGCGATAGACTGATGGTTGAGTTTGGTATCTTGCGAGACGTTCAATAGTTTGTGAGTTGGACTGACACCCCACGCTTCGAATCTGCGGTTCAAGTCCGATCCCTGCCACCAACCGGTTTTGTATTACTTCTCGCAATCGTTCCAGCCTCGGCGCCTGGCTTTATTCTGTCGTCAGGGTCATCCTTGTAGTCCTAATGCGGTTCTTTCGTTGTCGTGAGATCATTGTCTTTCAGGCGGGTGTAGCTCGTGGGATTGGCTGGCGGTAAGATAATGGAGTTCCTCAACTTCCAGCGCCAACCGCGCTGGGAACAATGCCGACCGAGGCGAAGACGAGGTTCTCTTTTCCGCTGCGCGACCCTTGCTCAGCCCGCTTACGAACGGAAATGAGTTAACTGAAGGCGATCAGTCGCAGGAAGTTTCGATATGCCATACGCAGACAACAACGGAGTCAAGATCTACTACGAGGTGGAGGGAGAAGGTCCTCCGATGTTGCTGGTCCACGGATTTTCTGAATCCCGCGAGAGTTGGAGGGAGCGAGGATACAACGAGTTGTTGGCCGAGAATTTTCGACTCGTTCTGGTGGACGTCCGTGGGCATGGTTTGAGTGACAAGCCTCACGATAGGGACGCCTATTCCTATCCAGCGCTGATCAGCGACCTGGTTGCCGTACTCGACGATGTTCGTATCGAGAGGGCCATCTACTTCGGCTACTCCATGGGGGGAAGAATAGGATTTCGAATCCCCGCGTTCACTCCGAGGCGTTTCAGTGCTCTCATATTGGGAGGCGCCTCTTATCCAACCGTCCCTGACGAGGATTCGCGTGATGACTTCCTGGTGTTCCTTCAACACAGTCTTGAAGACGAAATAGAGAAGTTCCCCTCAAGTCCAATGGATTTGCATGTCGCCAATCTTGAACGGCGTTCAGGGCAGCGGTTGCCTGCGGAGCAGCGCACCATGATTCTGAAGAACGACGCGTGGGCCTTGCTGGCTGCGGTCAAAGCGTTTCGCGAAGCTGTCAGTCCAGGCTTCAAAGCCTATCTGGGAAATTTCAGGGCGCCCTGCCTTTTGTTCGCTGGGGAGGCTGACCCCCGGCTAGCCGGACTACGAGAATGCGCCAAACGTATTCGCAGAGCAACTCTCTTATCGTTGCCCGGCCTTGACCATGCCGGGGCGTTCGACCGTTCTGACCTGGTTGTGCCGCCCGTGATCGAGTTCCTGGCAAGATTGACAAGCCCGTAGCGCGTGCAAAGTGACGCGTTAGGAGAAACACATGTCAGTCGGGCTTCGAAGCTCCGCCGGTTGAGCTCAAAGTGGCTCGGTCGCGAGTCTGAGTCTGGCGCCTGCTACCGACCTCAATTGTTTCGCTGGATCAGTGCTATCCGGCGGTTGGAGAAACGGGCTCCTTCAGCATGGCAACAGGCAATGATGCCTCACCCCAATTTGTTACCTGTCAGCCGCTCATATGCGGTGTGGTATATACGAGCAGTCGACTCGATGACCTCGTCTGGTAACATCGGGGCGGGCGGTTCCTTGTTCCAGCCCGACTTCGTCAGCCAGTCACGTAGGGGTTGCTTGTCGTAGCTGGGCTGGGATCGTCCGACTTTGTACAACTCAACGTCCCAGAAGCGCGAGGAGTCAGGGGTTAATAGCTCGTCTATAAGCACAATCTTGCCTTCTTCCAGTCCGAACTCCATCTTTGTATCGGCAATGATGATGCCTCTCTCGAGCGCCTGTTGGCGAGCAAAATCGTAGATAGCCAGCGTCACGTTCTTAACCTGTTCCGCTATTCCCGCTCCTATTGCCTCTTTCACAGAGTCAAAAGTCATTGGTTCATCGTGCCCTGAGTCGGCCTTGGTAGTAGGTGTAAAGAGAGGCTCAGGGAGAACCTGGCTTTCCAGCAGACCCTTTGCGGCAGGCAAACCAAATATTGTGCCGCTCTTTTGATATTCCGACCAGCCAGACCCTGCAAGATATCCGCGCACCACACACTCGATTGGCAAGCGATTGATTTTCCGCACTATCATAGACCTGCCGGACAGGTAATTGGGATACTCAAACCGCTTATCTGGCGCCAGGTACTTATCGAGCACCGCAACATCACTTACGACTTCTACAACATGATTTGGTACGATATGCTTCGTTTTTTCAAACCAGTACGCCGAGAGCAAGTTCAAGACCTTGCCCTTGTCTGGAACACCGCATGGCAGAATGACGTCGAACGCCGAAATGCGGTCGGTGGCCACAATTAGCAGGTATCTACCCAGGTCGTAAGTATCCCGAACCTTTCCACGGACGAATATGGGGAGAGGTAGATCTGTGGTCAGTTGCATCTTATCTTCTCCTTCCAAACGCTTGACGGTTTTATCAATTGTTGATACAAGCTCGTTCAAGCGCTCCGATCTTCTGACAAGCAATTTGCGCTGTGACCTTAGAGCTCCAAGCACATCAAATTCCGAGTGAGATACTATTTTTCCAACCTCACGGAGGCTGAATCCAAGTTCTCGAAAGAACATGATTTGCTGAAGCCGCATTATGGAATCTTCGTCATAATACCGATAACCGTTCTCCCTGCGATATCTAGGCTTTAGAAGTCCCAATTCATCGTAATAGTGGAGCGCTCGGACACTGATTCCAGCTAGCGATGCTAATCTTTTTATTGTGTAGGACATAGTTAGAAGATAAACTATGACGCCATGTCAGAGTCAAGTCGATTTTGAAAACGGTCTATCTGTTGCATGACAGTCTGACTTTTGAATCCGGATACCACGGCGGTGTGAACTGCTGATGCTACCGTGCAGCCCGGTAGCATTCCATGCCGGTCAAAGATGTGGCGGGCAAATGGTGGCGCTCGCGCCGCTGACCGTTCTTGCCTGCAAGAGGCTCATCGACCATAAGCCAGCTGACTCAGGTTGACAGGATGAGACCCCAAGGCGATAATGTACCGTTAGCGGTCAGGCTCAAAGAACTTAGCCACTGGCTCTTAGAAGCTTCTGGTCGCCAGTTTAAGTCTGGCCCTGCGACGAGCGCAAAGTGAATAGCCCTGATTTCTAACGAGAATCGAGGGCTTTTTTATTGATCAAATCGTTGTCGTGGCCAAGGTAAATAACGAGAGGTTGAGGGAATAGTCGTGTCGGACTTCAGTGTTGGCGATAGAGTAGAAATCTTGATGCATAAAAGCAACGAGTACAAGGGCAGGCAGGGGAAGGTCAGCTTTATAGGCGCTGGTATGATGCAGGGGACCAACCCGCTGGACTATAACATCGATATTCCTGACCAGGAAAAGAGATTCATTATTACGCTCGACGATAACACGCTTCTGGACAATGTCGAGTCATTTCAGCTCCGCAAGATATAGACGGTGGGAGATGCAACGCAGGCAGTTCATGTCGCACTGCTGCCACCGCCCGTTGCGCACTCGTCGGTTTCTCCTTGTTGCTTTGGAGGGCTAGATGGCATCTGCCGAAGTCAAGAAATTCTTTGAGGAACACGTGCTCCCTCCAAACGGTTTTATCTACCGTGACATTCAGAGGGAGATCGAACTGGCCCGTTCCGGGAACGAGGGTGGCGATTTCCTGGCTGCCCTGGGCTTGATCTGCTATACGGAATTCATGGGTAATGTCTTGTTGCAGGGCGACGGTTCGTACACAAAGCAGTTCAAGGCTTTCTTTAGAAGGATGGGCCAGGACTATGCCCGACTCGTCGACGACAAGGAGATTGACGTCTACCGTGTCTTCAGAAGCGGCATGGTGCTGTCCTACTTTGCCAAAGACTGCGAAATCAAGATGCTCAACGATGGCAACTTCGCTTCAGGCATAGTCATCAAGCCCAACGGCCAGTACCTCTTTGTCGTCGAGAAGTACTTCGACGATTTTGTGAAAGCCTCGCAGGCTTTGTACTCCGAGTTCCTGGCTCTCCAGGATGTCTATCTTCCCTTACCGTAAGCCAATTCCTGAGGTGCAACGTTCCTTGGCTGGTAACGCTTCTACCTATTCGCTTGGTATGATTGTCTATGGCTAAAATCGTTCTGGATTTGCACGACGTGTTCAACAAAGGCGGCGTGATTGATGCCGAACTTCGTCGCGTTATGGTTGAAGCTGTGGATAGGAAGATTGCCACCGTGGAGATCATTCCTGGTAAAGGCTCCGGCCAGCTTAAGAAGAGAGTCTTGCGCTTCCTGGCACAGCCCGACGTGAAACGGCTGTATCACAGGCTGGAAAAGGACGACAAGAACTTCGGCAGGGTGTTTGTGCACTTCAGGTTCTGATCTGGCCGTGCAACTCCGATCAGACCGGGATCGATCTTGTCTATCATCTGAGCTTGTCCTTCTTTAGACGGTCAACGACACGGTTGACATCAACCAGGCATCACCTTTTCTCCGGGTGCGTTTGTTCACATCGGCAGGCGCTGCCTATCTTCGCATCCTTTATCTTCGCCAGAATTGTGGAAGTGCCGTGATCCTTGTAGTCGTCAACGATGTCCTGTTCAGAGTAGTGGAAGCAATAACAGACCATCTGCTCCATCGGCGTTCCTCTCCTCGTTTCAATCAATTGTACATTCGCAACAACCGCGTTGACCGTCGCGATGCGGTCGTTGGCCTGCGGGCCAAATGTCCAGGAAGAGGTGGGCAAAGTGGCGTTAAGTGGCCTTGACCATGGATTAAGTCAGGATAGTCGTTCGGTGATGGCATTCCTTCCTGATCGGAGGATGCGAACGCCCGGTCGTTTGGGAACGACGAACAGCAGTCGAGTTTCGGTCCAAACTGATCCTTGACCATAATGCCGGCGGGGTTCCGCCGCGGTGACTAACTCTTCTTGCGGAACGTCTTGAACATCTCCGGATCATAGGGGGCCCGTCGATTCGGGCAGGGGTTGGGGCAGAGTTGGCAGCTTTCGATCTTCACAGCAGTCTCAAAGTATATTCCGGAGCTCGATTTCTCCGGAACCATCATGTTATGTGCGCTCAGCCTAACCCCGATCCCACCCTCGACATCCCCCAACAGAGAGAATAGCCCTTGCTGCTGCGAGGTACTGCCCATGGCTTCTCCAGGTCCCATGCGTGAGACCTCTTGCAGCTTGTAGGTTGTCTTGAGGTGTTCTTCGAAGTGCTTCACCGTAGCGCGCATCAGGATTACGTTCTTAAGCACATTCAGGCAGTAGTCTTTGAGCAGGTCCGGGAACTTCAACTTCTCGATTTCAATGCCGCAGGTCGCAACGTATGGGAAGACCCTTTCGCCGCGGGCGAAATTGAGCGAAGCGACATGGTGGGTGAACGCAGTGCCATCGATCTCAAGCCTTCTGCCGTCGGCCATGGTGACTTGGGCCGTCCTGTAGATGACCTTCGGGCGGACGATCGGGGTCACCAGGTCGATTAATTCAGCAACGTTGGCCTCGACCCGTTTGTTCGCCCCGTTTGATTTCAAGGCTGCCATCACCATGGCGACGTCGATGTCGACCGGAATGTCATCCAGTATCAATGCGCTGCCTTCTGCTTTTTCAACAATCGCCACTGCTTTGCTCCTAGCTCCTTCCAACAGAACCATTCTACTATGCCTTTGTGACGGGACTGCAACTTCCTAGTTGCCCGGCACTTCCCGCGTCATGGCGCCATCACCGTGCAGAGTGATAGAATCCGCGGGGCCAAGAATCGCCGGTTGACCGCGTGTCGCAAGGTTATCTCTAGAGGATTAGTGGGTTCATGCAGCGCTGGCCAAGGTGCTCGAGCATAACTGAGTAGAGTGGGGTATTAGGTGGTCTGGCCAAGGCAACCTTTGCTGTCGTACCCGTGGCTGTAGTGCTTGCCATGGTGGGGATATCGTTGAACCGGTGGCCAGCCTCTCGTTTACGCCGTCGGGGTTGTTTTCGTTGGTGGGTCGTTACTGTATCTGCGTCTGACTCGCCAGTCATGGGTCTATTATTACGCCGTACTTCTCGTTGCTCTGGGGCTTACGTTGTTCACCCTTGCGGGTGGCGAAATCTAGTCCATTTCGGGCTCAAGTCGTCTGGAACATTGAGAGCGGGTCCTGGTGTGGACGCAGACTGACCGTCGTGCAATTCATGATGGCGCAATTGGCAAGCGAAGGCAGCTTCTCATCGGCGGGCGCGCGGCATCAGGTGGCATGGCTTGTTCGTTCCAAGAAAAGGAGCGAGATGCCGCAGTTCATTCCACAGGGTGCGATTAACTTGCCGTGCAGAGGCCGCGTCTTCGACGAAGCGAATTCTACTTCTTGTCTGCTGCCTTCAGGATGGATTGAGGAACGTTCTCCTGAATAGCCGAGCCAAAGTCTATGGTGTAGTTGTAGACGTCGGTTGGGTGGTCTTCCCCGGGCAGGTAATAGGTGTTCCAGAACTCGAACTCGGTAACGGTTCCGACTTTATCATGGAACTGTTCAAGCTTGGGATACCACGTTAACCCCCGGATGTCTCTGTTATTCACTTTGACCAATGATCCCTTAGGGAACCTGGGTTCTGCCATTGTCGCTCCTTCATGCGCTCAGGCACGGTTCGGCGTGAGCACCAACCACGAATTGTATCACCGAAGTATAGGGCCCGCCAGAAGTGTTACTAAACCGTCACTGCATCTCTTACCAGCGAGTATCCGGGGCCGAGTTGGCGCTATGCTGGCGGTCTCGCGCTCCAACTTTGTTACAAATCCTTAACCTCCGGCCATTGCACGTAACTTTCTTTTAACATAAGTGATGTAGACTGATTTGTCTTTTCAAGAGCCCGGAGGCTCTAATACTTAGACAAGGGTGATGCATTTAACATGGCCAGGTGGAAATTGAAGGGTTGCCCCCGGTGTAAAGGGGATCTCCTCGTCGAACGAGCCGGGGACAAGTGGGATGAGTATTGCCTGCAATGCGGATATCGACGCGACCTCAAGATTGTGTCTCCGAACGTTCCTGTAGCTGATGGTGTTGCTCCCGTCGAGCCTGAGGTAAAGACGGCGCGAGAGTAAATTTAGCTTCGCTGGAATTGCGGCCGCGAGGCCGCCGTGATAAAATTGGATAGATGGTTTGGTCGGGTTGTCTCTCACTGAGTCAACATCACAATGTCCTCACGTGGATGACCTAAGCACTAACCAAATACTAAGAAGGAGGTCATCCATGGCCTTAGAAGCAAAGACCCTTACGTGCACTGACTGCGGCGCAACATTTGACTTCACCGTAGAAGAGCAGGAGCTGTTCAAGAGCAAGGGTTACACCAATGAGCCCAAGCGATGTCCGGCATGCCGACAGGCACGGAAGGCGACGCAGGACTCAAGGGGTGGCGGCAGTGGCATGGGAAGCCGTGGCGGCTACTCGTCAGCGAAAAGGGAGATGTTCCCCGTCAAGTGCGCTGAGTGTGGCAAGGACACAATGGTCCCGTTCCAGCCTCGCGGCGATCGCCCAGTGTACTGCTCTGACTGCTATCGCAAGATTAAGCCCCCCACCAGATAACAGGGTTAAGTCAGCCGATAAAAGGCCACACACGAAAGTGTGTGGCCTTTTCTTTTGTCCACGAATCCTATCCCAACGGCCAGCCTCTAACCGGTCCGCGGGATGATTTAGACAGACCTCAGGCCCGGATATGATGTCTTCCATAAGAACAAGCCTGCCCTGGCAGAAGCAGGGACGGCAATTCAAGGAGACAGAAGATGAAGATGGCCAAGTGGCTCATACCGGTTACGGGAATCGCGATGCTGACCGCCACGCTGGGGTGCAACTCGGTAATACCGGGTGTAGTCAACGGTTCGGGCCGGGCTGAGACACGAGATTTCAGCCTGACCGGTTTCAGCAAGGTACAGGCGGCTACTGCCTTCCAGATCGAGGTTGACCGCTCCGATTCCTACTCCGTGCGTGTGACCGCCGATGACAACCTCTGGGATGTGCTCGATGTCAGCGAATCCGGCGGTACGTTGCACCTCCAGACAAAGCCGGGAAAGAGCGTAATCAACTCAACCCTCAAGGCGACGGTTACAATGCCCGAGCTTACCGGAATTGACCTTTCCGGAGCCTCGAGAGCAACCTTCGATGGATTCAGTTCGGATAAAGCAATGGCTTTTGAGGTCTCGGGCGCAAGCAAAGCGGAGCTCTCGAACATGAAATTCGGCAAGACTGCTCTTAACATCTCCGGGGCAAGCACTGTTTCCGGGAGCGCCGTGACAGCCGACATCAACCTGGTAGTGTCGGGAGCGGGCGTGGTTACTCTCGAAGGTTCGGGGACCACCGGCAAGATCAATGCCTCGGGCGCTGGCCGGGCGGACCTGGACGAATTCAAGCTACAGAGCGTCGGAGTGACACTGAGCGGCGCTGCCCAGGCGAAGGTTGATGCCCAGAAGATCGATCCGGCCAACCTCAGCGGTGGGGCTCATCTCTACTACGTCGGCAACCCGACAATCGGTGGGCTTTCAACTTCCGGAGGCGCTCAAATCAGCCGCGAATAGACTCGTAAAAGAAAGAGTTTAGGGGGGGCGACCGCCCGGGTCGGCCGCCCCCCCTTGGTTTCCACCTGTGAATAAGCCTAAACTGGCGCCTGTATCCTAGACACTACCCTGCTGCAGTTCAATGGATACGCCGTCGGGGGTGCGCAGAAACGATATCTTGACGTCCGGCCTGAGAGCCCGGGGCTCCATAGTGAACTGGACTCCCTGTGCCTTCAGTTCGGCAACTGCCTTCTCAAGATCGTCCGTCCTTATCCCGTAGTGGTCCAGCGATGGTTTTTCCGCCTCGCCCTCATTCTTACCGCGAATGAGGATTTTGGTGTCGCCGATGAAGACTGTCACCGCGGTGCGCCCGTTGCCGAGGTCACGTACGGACTTCTTGCCGCCAAACATCTTTACATAAAAATCAGCGGTCTTATCAGGGTCCGGGCTGATCAGGTGAATATGATCGAACGTATAGCTTGGCATGTGCTCTCCTTGGCCTAAGATGGCAGTATGTTAAGAGGGACGGCATGGGGTGTCAAATCGAGTGGCGACGATGCTCGCTCGACAGCCCGGAACAGGACGTCCGGCCGGATTGATCTTCCTGCTTATCGCGGCGCTTTCGCAGTGTGCAACGTTTGGCCAGAGGCCAGGACTAGGCTTTGGCTGCCCGCGCCCGGATCGCGGCGACCATTTTGACCAGTTCGAACACGAGGAAGATAGTCGACGATGAGGCGATGGCGATGGCCCAGTCCTGCAAAGTAAGCGAGTACGTCTTGAAGGGGCCCTGCAGCGCGGGCACGTACACAATTACTGCGAGCAAGGCGATCTCCCATGCCACAGCGAGGAGCAGCCATTTGTTACTGGTGACGCCGACCTGAAAGAGCGACCTGGTCATGGACCGGCAGTTGAAAGCGTTGAAGAATTCGATGAGGATCAGTGTGACGAAGGTGATACTCTGGGCCTCAAGGAAAGATCTGCCCGAGTGGGTGGCCCATATGAAGATGCCAAGGGTGACGGCGCCGGTCCAGACTCCGGCCAAGGCCATGTACGCAATAACACCCCTGGTAAATATGGATTGATTTCGTGGTCTGGGCTTGTGCTTCATGAGATCCTTGTCGGGCGGGTCCATCGAGAGGGCAATGGCGGGAAGCCCGTCGCTGGCAAGATTCACGTAGAGGATCTGGACGGCGACTAGCGGTACCACTCCTCCGGGAAGGCCGAAAAGGGGTCCAAACAGAATGGTCGCAGCCATGAGCAGAATCTCTCCGAGGTTGGCCGAAAGAAGGTAGACAAGGTATTTTTGGATATTTCCGAAAATACCGCGGCCTTCCTCAACGGCGGCCACGATAGAGGCGAAGTTATCGTCAGTCAGCACCATGTCGGCGGCTTCTTTAGTCACGTCAGTACCCGTTATCCCCATGGCGATGCCGATGTCCGCCTTTTTCAAGGCAGGTGCATCATTGACTCCATCACCCGTCATGGCGACCACGTGGCCTTTCCTGTTCAGAGCCTCGACGAGGCGCAGCTTGTGTGCTGGCGACACCCGGGCGCAAACCTGCACGTCGTTGATAACCGACTCGAGTTCGCGGTCGCTCATCTTGTCGAGCTCGACACCTGTCAGGGCGATCCCGCTGTCCATTATCTTGAGTTCGCGGGCGATCGCCACGGCGGTGATCTTGTGGTCGCCGGTGATCATGACCGTCTTGATGCCGGCTTCGTGGCAGATCCGGACAGCATCCTTGACCTCCTCGCGGTGGAGGATCAATCATGCCGACGAGGCCGGCGAATATCATGTCGCGTTCGGTTTCCTGGTCAACCTGTGCCTCACCGGTCAATGGTTTATAGGACAGTCCCAGCACCCGCAGGGCATCCTCGCCCATGTCCTGGGCAGCCTCCAAAACGGTCGCGGCGACTCTTCTGATCAAGCTGAACCCGGCGTCCGTCTATCAACTGGGAATTGCACGAAGAAAGGATGACTTCCGGAGCGCCCTTGGCGTACGCAACCTTGCCGTCTGCCGTTTGATGCACCGTCGTCATCCGTTTGGTGTCGGAGGAGAAGGGGATTTCACCGATCCGAGGGGCCTGTTTGATCAAGGCTTCCTGGGATAATCCGGCCTTCTCAGCAAGTACGACCAGAGCGCCTTCGGTCGGATCGCCCTTGACTCGCCATGCGTTGCCCTCTCGCGTCAACAGGGTATCGGATGATACGGCTCCAATCCTGAGCAACACTGACAGAGCGCCATTCTCAACGGGGTCTAGCTTGCGCTCTTCGAAAAGGAATTCGCCCTTGGGCTCATACCCTACGCCGGTTACTTCGAACCTCTTGCCGTCGGCATATATACGCCTTACGGTCATCTGGTCCTGGGTAAGCGTGCCCGTTTTGTCGGAGCAGATTACTGTGGTGGACCCGAGCGTCTCCACCGATGGCAACCGCCTGACCAAGGCGTGCCGTTTCACCATCTTCTGAACGCCCAAGGCCAGGGAAATCGTAACGACCGCCGGGAGCGCCTCCGGCACGGCCGCCACCGCCAGACTGACACCCCAGATAAGCATCTCCAGGAAATCGTTACCCCGAAGTACTCCAATGGCGACAAGGACGGCGGTAAGAGAGAGGGCTCCGTAGGCGACGAGCTTCCCCATCTTCTTGAGATTACCCTGCAGCGGAGTTCTCCTGCTGTTTCACCCCTTCGAGCATGGTGGCGATCTTGCCGAATTCAGTTGCCATGCCGGTGCTTATGACCACCCCCAGTCCGCGCCCGTACACCACCGCAGTCCCCATGAAGGCGATGTTGCGGCGATCTCCGATTCCGACATCGGAGGCAACTACTCCATTGATCTTTTCCACCGGCACCGATTCGCCAGTCAGAGGTCCCTCTTCGGTCTTCAAGTTGATCGCCTGGATCAACCGGATATCGGCAGGAACCTTGTCTCCTGTGGCAAGCTTCACGATATCTCCAGGAACGATCTCCGACGCACGGACCTCGACTTCCTTGCCTTCGCGCAAGACTGAAGCAGTTGGCGCTGCCATCTTTTTAAGGGCCTCCATCGCCTTCTCTGCCCGGAATTCCTGGATGAACCCGAGTGTGGTGGCGAAGAGGATGATGACGAAGATGACTACAGCGTCAATGGTCTCGCCTAGAATGGCCGAGAGGAGCACCGCCGCCAGCAATATGATGATGAGGAAGTCTTTGAATTGACTGAGCCACAACACAAAAGGCGAAGCGCGGCCTTTGGCGACAATTTCATTCGGCCCGTATTCTGAGAGTCTCTTCTGTGCCTCTTCCCTTGTAAGGCCGGCTGGACTGGCGTTTAGAGAGGACAGGGCGTAATCGACATCGTGGGCGTGATATTCGGACATGCTACCGCCTTGTTCACTATTTGCGCATTTGAATTCCCGGATACGATTGCAGGATAGCCGGGGAATTGCCCCAGGCCCCTGCCCAACTGCTGAGGTGCAACGGCCCTTTCCGTATCTTATCCTAGATCAGGTCTGATTTGAATCGCCAGACCGCAACGGCGTGGGGTTCGATCTCCAGCCGAATGGATGCTGGAATTGGCTAATAACCCAGACCGTCGTCTTCTTTGCGTAGTTCCCTATATCTCAATGGAGCCTACAATCGGGTTCTCTTTGCGCTGGGTTGACCTTCTGTTTCTGGCTTGATAGAATCGGCGGCGTGAGCAGGGGATACGGGCTCTTGGTTGCTACTTCGGTCGCCGCTATCGTCTTTGGCCTGCTCATGTTTTCCCTCAGCCACATAACCTTCTTCATCGTACTTGGCAAAGTTCTCCTGGGGATCGGAGCCGTTTTCCTTGTCATTGTGCTCTACAGTTATTTCAAGAAGTGAAAGTTACCGGTTCTGTATCTGGTCTTGACAGGTGCCGAGCTACCAAGAGAGCTAGCATATTGAGGCAAGGTTAACAAGAATGTCGATCCTCTTCCCAGTTCAGCACAATCGTATCCGGCACAACAATAGGGTATGATTTAGTCTTGTAAACATGAGTGCAGAGAATCGCTTTGCGGTGTATGCGGGGACTTTTGATCCGGTCACACTCGGACACCTTTGGATGATTGAGAAGGGATCCAGTCTCTTCGACAAACTCATTGTGGCCGTCGGAACAAATCCAGACAAGAAATGCCATTTTTCTCTTGAAGACAGGATGATGATGCTTCAAGAGTCAATTGTAGGATACGAGAACGTTAGTGTCAGCAGCTACCAAAACCAGTTCTTGATAAAGTACGCCGAAAGCCTGGGCGCCAGATTCATCCTCAGAGGAATAAGAACCACCACCGACTACGAATATGAGAAGTCCCTGAGTTACGTTAATCGCAGTCTCAATTCGGACATTGTCACCGTGTTTCTTTTGCCTCCGCGAGAAATGGTCGAAATCAGTTCGAGCACGGTCCGTGGCTTGATCGGGCCTGAGGGGTGGGAAGAGGTCGTTGGTAGGTACGTCCCATCATGCGTGCTGCGGCGATTGAAGCTAGAAAATACTTAGCACTGCTCAGTTCCGCCGCGAACATACCTAGTTGCATCGGAACGAACGGAATCCGCTCGACTTCGAGCCAACTGCTCCCCCATCTCTGTCATTTCGTTCCTGGCTAAGTGACAATGCCATCCTCGACTGGACGGCGGATTATGGCAATTTCTGTTGATCCTTGACCAGCTATACTAGTTTGGATTGACGTGACGTTCGCCTACCCTGAACCGCATTCTGCTGTTAATAGGAACTAGCACAGCCCCCTCTACAGATCACCAAGAAGGTAGGTGGAAACCGATGCTTGACACAAACACCAGACTCGACCTTTCTCGATATCAGCGAGAAGAAATCCTCAGGGAAGGCCATAGAGTATTACTCAGAGCCATTGAAAAGACCGACGTGCCTTTGTGGCTCTCTTTCATTTCTCGGCTGAGTGAACAGACCAAATATCTTCGTTTTCACGGCATACCTAAGCAGATGACCGAAGAGGACGCCACCCGCTACTGCACCGTGGACTACAACAATACATTTGCCTACGTAGCAGAAATAGGTGCTAAAGAGAGTCGCAAGATTATTGCCGTTGCTCGCTACTATCGCATGCCCAATAAGCGCTCGGCGGAAGTGGCTTTCGCAATTGAAGACCCATACCAGCGAGTCGGCCTCGGCACCAGGCTGATGGAAGCGCTGGTGCAGGTAGCCAGACAGAATAAGATTTCGATCTTCATGGCCAGTGTCCTCGGAGAGAATTCCCGCATGCTGGATACTTTCCGGGATTACGGGTTCCATATCACGAGCGTGCTGGAAGGAGGCGAGTATCAGGTCACTTTTCCAATTAAGCAGACTCAAGAAGTTGATAGGAAAGAGGCGGTACGAGACCGCGTGGCCACTGTTGCTTCTCTTCAGCCGATACTCAATCCGAGGTCGGTCGCGATCATCGGAGCCGCTCGAAAAGTGGGTACGATAGGCAACTTACTGATGCGATGCATGCTGCAGAGCGGATATACCGGGATCGTATATCCTGTCAATCCCAACACCGAAGCTGTGCTTGCTGTCAAATCCTATCCGACGGTACTGGATATCCCAGGAAGCGTGGACCTGGCCATCATTGCCGTTCCTTCAGCTCTCGTGAACCGTGTGGCCGATGAATGCGGTCGCAAAGGAGTGCGAGCCTTGATCGTAATCTCCGACGGCTTCCGAGAGATAGGGCCCGAAGGCGCTGACCTTGAGCAGGAACTCCGGAATACTGCGCTAAGCTATGGTATGCGGCTCATCGGCCCAAACTGCATGGGCGTTATTAACACCGACCCTGCTGTGAAGCTTAACGCGACGTTCTCACAGGTCTACCCTGTGGCGGGCAATGTGGCCTTCCTATCCCAGAGCGGCGCTATGGGTCTTACCATTCTGGAACATGCCAAGAATCTCAATATGGGAATCTCAACGTTTGTAAGCGTGGGCAATCGGGCCGACGTGTCTTCAAACGATTTCCTGCAGTATTGGGGTCAAGACCGGTCCACCAAAGTCATACTGCTCTATATTGAGTCTTTCGGGAATTCGAGCCAATTCGCAAGGATAGCCCGCCGTGTATCGCCGAACAAACCCATTGTCGCTGTGAAGGGTGGCTCCACCGCGGCGGGAGCTAGAGCAGCATCATCGCACACAGGGGCACTCGCCACCTCCAACGTGGCTTCCGATGTTCTCTTTCGCAATGCAGGCATCATCAGAGTCAACTCGGTAGAAGAGCTATTCGATCTGGGGACCTTCCTCTCAACTCAACCACTGCCCAAGGGCAGGAGGCTCGCAATTGTCACCAACGGCGGCGGGCCTGGAATTATGGCTGCGGACGCCGCCTCTCTCCAAGGTCTCGAGGTTAGCGAACTGTCCGCGGCTACACGAAACAAGATCAAACCGTTGTTGAAGCGGAATATCAACGTTGGCAATCCAATGGACACTACGGCAGGAGCTACGGCACAGGAGTACGAAGGGATACTTAGAGCACTCGCTGCCGATGAAGAAATTGACGCAGTGTTGACGATCTTTGTCCCCCCGATAGTAGTTGAGACCAAGGACATGGAGAATACCCTGCGACGTCTAGCTCCACTGTTCTGGCGAGCAAAGAAGCCTCTGATCGGGTGTTTCATCGGGCAAAAAGGTCTCAGCTCCCAACTGGGTACACACGGTCACTACATTCCCCTCTACACGTTTCCGGAAGAAGCCATCCTGGCTCTCAGAAGGGCGGTGGAATATGCCGAATTGAAAAGAAAACCAATCGGGAGGATCCCAGCATTTGAGGATGTCCGAAAAAGGGAAGCCCGGAAATTGATTGACAATGTGTTAAGGAATAGTACAGCAAGGCCTGTGCAGCTTTCGGCAGAGGAAGTATCGGCATTGCTCGGGTACTACAAAATACGCCAGCCCGCACTTGCCGTAGCACACAGCACCTTCGAGGCAAAAGCAGCCGCCAAGAACTTAGGTTTCCCCGTCGCCGTCAAACTGTCATCGCCGACGATTACTCACAAGACCGATGTCGGAGGAGTTGTATTGAATGTCAATTCAGAGGGAGAAGTTGAAGAAGCTTACGACTCCATCAAGAACAAACTGGAGAACCTCGGGCGCCTGCAAGAAATGTCAGGGGTAACGGTACAGCACATGATAAGAGGCGGTGTCGAGACAATTGTGGGTGTCTCTCAAGATCCCGCCTTCGGACCTCTGATAATGCTCGGTTCCGGAGGCATATACGCTGAGTTGATCAAGGATGTCACGTTCAAGCTTCATCCCGTTACGGATCGGGATACCACTGATATGATAGCCTCGTTGAAGATGACCTCGTTGCTTGAAGGCTACCGGGGTTCGCCTCCATGTGACGTCAAGTCTTTGCAGGATCTGCTACTGCGAGTCTCCGCCATGGTTGAAGATATCCCGGAGATCGCCGAATTAGACTTGAATCCGGTCAATGTCATGCCCGCAGGGGGAGCTTACTGGGTCCTGGACGCTAGAATAGCGATCCGCTAAGGGTTCGGCGGCTCATCTCTGCATTAGAGATCAAGATACATGACTCACCGGAACCGTCCTTGGCCCGTTGACCTGCCACTATCAGGACCTCGAACTCGATTGGTCTTTCCTGAGCGGGTTGACAGTGTCTTCGCCGAGAGCTAGACTATGGCACCAATGAACAATCGCGGTCTCTATACTGCCAAGGTAAAGTAAGTACTGCCCCTCAGGAGCAAATGCATGGAGAGGGTGCCAGAGCCGCCAAAATGTGTGGCGTCAACTGGTGCCCAGGCAAAACCAATTGCTAAAGGATCGAGGCCCAGCCGGAGGGATCAATGAATTGGCTCGATATCGTCATCGCTATTGTCCTGGTGATCAACCTTCTCATAGGGCTAAAGACGGGCCTGATCAAAATGGTGATTTCGTTTGTGGGCCTGGTTCTCGGCATAATCCTGGCAGGCCACTTCTACCACACTCTGGCAGACAAGCTTACCTTCATTTCCTCTGCCAAAGCTGCTGAAATTGCAGCATACATACTCATACTTGTTGTCGTCTTGGTAGTGGCTGCGATTGTCGCCGGCCTCCTTAGCAAAGTAGCCTCTGCCATTATGCTGGGCTGGCTCAATCATGCAGGCGGGGCCGTCCTAGGGCTGATTATGGCGTCGTTCTTCGTGGGTGCCATTTTAGCCATCTGGGCCAAGTATGCCGGCAGCGGTGCTATCAGTGGTTCATTCCTCGCTAGATTCTTGCTGGACAGGTTTCCTCTGGTACTCACATTGCTGCCTAGGGAGTTCGACCCAATACGTTCCTTCTTCAAGTAGCCTGGCCGAAACCCGACGATATTGGTTTGTGCCTGGATTTTTTCGTCGAGCGCGCAGGTAGCAGGATCAGGGATTCTGGTACGAATGGTGAAGAGATGTGTTCGCATCGGACGACAAGATGCTGGCCAGTTCGTCAGTCATTACCGCACCGCTACGATATTGAAAAGGCCACATGCTCCGGAGATCAAATAGAGCTACCCTGTCGCCGTCGCTCAGCACGTGCTCCAGGTCCGGTTGCATGCCGGGCATTGCGCTTAGTTTTCCGTTAATAAAGGTAATGCCGCGTTCGAGAGTCGGTATATCAAGGTGAGTCAGAAGGTCCCCGATCGTGGAAAGCTGTTTCAGATCCAGACGAAGGCTCGCATACCCGTACGAGCCCTTACCTGCAGAACGTTCTGCAAGACTGCCGTAGAGCAGCACTTCCACAGTAATAGTCTCCATCTACCCACCGCCCACAGCGGGGAAAATGCCAACTTCGTCCTGATCATGAAGCACGCAGTCAAGATTCTCAGTCCGGCCGTTGACGAAAATAGTCTTCAACTCCGCTTCCGGCAATGCCAATTTCCGTATCAGATCGTGAATTGTTGACCCTGAAGCAACTTCTGCTTCAGACGTGGCCCCGGCTTCGACTCCGGGCTTCCGGGCCGCCAGGCTGGCAAACAGTCTTACTTTAACCTGCAACTAATACCTGCCAATGACAAACCGTCATCCTTGATAGGCCTGGAGTTCGCCCCGGGGAAGGGATATCATTAGCCCTTCCCCGGGCGAACAACGCTACAGTTCCGAATAAACGGTATCGAGGGTTGAATTTGAGACGTCGAACACGCCATTGTGGGGTGGAAGCGGTTCGAGGCTCATGAACTCGGGGAGCCGGTCAGAACCTGCGCCCATGCCAGCCCCCTCGTTGAAGGACCTTTCTGTTTTCAGAATGCTGCGACCTATCTTGAGCACATCATCAGCCGACCACACGGTACCAAGCATGCCATTGCACTCGTCTATCATGCCCTGATAGCCGGAGGCGATATCCAGGATGGGGAATGCGATGAAAAGGCAATGGCCGGTGGTGTCGATGAAGGCAGTCGTGGCCTGAAAAGCGCGGCTCATGGCGGCCTTACCTTCTGGACTCAATGGGTCAGCCTTCCCACCGACACCCATTATCTCGGGAGCGATTGTGTACCCTGCGGTGTGATCTGCTCCCATAGTGCTTGTAGCGTACGTGATGCCGATGCCTTTGATCGCTCTGGGTTCATAGGCAGGCATGCTTTGTCCCTTCACAGTTGGAACATGAGTTACGCCGAAAACTCGAGCGGCAGTTTCAGTTCCGCTGCCCAGGATCATACCGAGGGGCGTACCGCTCTCGATTTCCCGTACGGCCTCAATGGCGCGTTTGCTATCGCCATAGGGAATTACACCTGCCGCCATGGCAACTCCGAGCGTTGTGCCCATCTCGATGGTGTCCAAACCGTAAGCGTTGCACTCGAGAACAAGTTCGGCGATTTGGTCGAGGCTGTCTATGCCACAGTTGGCTCCCAGCGACCAATTGGACTCGTATTCTAGGCAGGAAACATACTCGGTCCCGTCAGGCTTGAGCCAGGTATTTGAGCACCGGATTACGCATCCGGGAGAGCAGGCGTGATTATAGGTCTCTTTTCCGGAACGTTGCTTGTTCCCTTCAAAGATAGCCTCGCCCACGATCTTGCCGGCCCCCTCGAATCTGCCAGAGGTGAAATTCTTGGTTGGCAGGCCGCCAGCCTCATTGAGGATGTTGACCAGCACGGCAGTTCCATAGGTGTTCAAGGCTCCTTTGGGCTTGGTCACCGGGTGAGTCTGAAGAGCTTCGAGCATCTTCTTTCGCCCATCCTCAAACAATGATGGGTTCTCAGGTCTGGCTCCGGGAGAGCCCGTCGGGTCGAGAACAATGAACTTGAGTCCCTTGCTTCCCATGACGGCGCCCAGCCCTCCACGACCCGAATAGCGTGTCGGGTGCTTCGCAAGGTCGTTGAAAGCTATTCCGGAATTGGCGAAACCGCGCTCTCCAGCGATGCCGCAAGCGGCGATGGAGGCCTTCGATCCAAATCGCTCCATTATTGGAGGAAACACTGCGAAAAGGCTCTTGTTGGAGTAATCCGTGGCGTCAAAAAAGTGCGCAACCGGCTTTCCCACGCTGGAGTCCCAGGAGATATGTACTCCCCAGTAGTGTTGCCTGGCGGCAGGATAGCCCTCCACCACCACGGCCTTGATCTGCATTGACGCCAAGTCAGACGCCCAAGACGAACCAGCATTTGACTCTTTGATCCCCCCGGTTAGAGGCGATTTAGCGCCGACAGACACCCGCGCCGATGTCGGGGCGCGGGTTCCCGTCACGATGCCAGGGGCAAAAACGAGTTTGTTGTTTGGTCCCAGGGGGTGACAGAGCGGAGGCACTTCGGCAGCCACGATCTCTGAAGTTAGCCAGCGGCCTGCTCTGTTTTGATCGGCAGGATCAGAGAGACTGTACGTGCGATCGGTCATGTTCAGGCGAAGGATTGCAGACATGAATCTTCACCTCCGTTTTGTTTTGCTGCAGCAGACGTGTCCGGAGACTGCGAGTGGTGTTGGAAGGGTAAGGTCTGACAGCTAAGCGCAAATTGGACGGTTCTGGTGGTCCGCGGGACGATGCCATAGTCATAAATCGCTCCCTCCTTCGCGATTAGAAGACTCTGGATCCCTTGGTAACAGAAAGGAGAACACCGAGGCAACCGAATAGTAGTCCAGAACCGGCAGGAAGTCAATTCATGCAGGAGTTCAAGAGCCGAGTCCTTCCGAAATGCTCAGACGGAGATATCCGGGTATGTCGTGCCGGAATCACCTTTTGATCAGACCATATGCGTCATGCGATTCTCTCGGCCACAAATATCATCTCTGGTGAATCGCCAGCAAAACCCGACTTATCGAAATCCCCAAAAAGATCGACGACCTTGAATCCGCATAGCTCAAGGAGATGCTCGAGTTCGTATCTGAAGAAGTAACGCATCGGGAACGACTGAACAGCCCGCTCGGTGTGGCCGTTGGGCTGGGTGACGTAGTAGATAATCTCAACATCGTTGTACTGCTGCTCTCTGTGAAAAGCCGCGGTTCGATTGGCACGTCTGAGACGCCTGCCATCCAGAAGTGTCGTCTCAGCCATATCCTCGATTTCGGACTGATACCTAATATCAGAGAGGCGTTCGAGCCTCGGATTGAAAACATCGAATACGAGCCGGCCGCCCGGCGCAAGGTGCTTACGAATGCAGTTCAGGCAGGCTTTTTGTTCGGCGACGGTTACCAAATGCTGGAACGGCCGAAAGGGGATGGTAACGAGGGAGAACGCCCTGCCAAGGTCGAAATCGGTCATGTCTCCACGAACAAGCTTGACGCGGCTCCTAATTTCTTCTGTCTGCGCAGAAAGATTCTCGGAGCACTTCTGGAGCATGAAGGTGGAAAGGTCCAGGCCGGTAATCTGACAGCCTGCCGCAGCAGTTGGTATGAGGACTCTGCCAGTTCCGCATCCCAGCTCGAGAGTCTCCCCTTTTGAGTTCCGGGAGTATTCTACAAAGAGACTCACATCCTTTATACGACCGGGTCGAAAGGCGAACACGCCGGTTGGTGAGTATTCCAGGTCATACAACTCTGAAATGAACGCATGCTCGTCATAGCCGCCGTGGCGATTGGCTGCGTCCACTTTGTTTGTCTCCTTTGCATCTGCCTTGTTTACCTGTTCCATATACCCTCCAGCAATAACGGGACATCCTGAGGTCTGTACGTCTCGAACAGTTTGAGACAGTCGTCTGCCAGAATGCCGCCCACATAGTTGCCCTTTATTCCCAGTTCAGGACAATCCGGGTATGTTGTTTGTGCAAGACAAACTCATCAGTCGAAGGCGTGTACCCGGTATCCTTCGGGTAGGCCCGTATGCGAAGCCCGCTGCTGGACGGACGTCCGGCAGCATTCCAGGCTCGAGTCTGGTCGATAAGACGCCGAGCAATCTCCCTGCCTGATCCATAGCTGCGCACAAATAGCTCGATTGGTTGGGAATCGTCCGGTTGTTCGGAAGAGTTGACATCCGAAGGGCGAACAAACACACAGAGACTTCCGTCCCCGATTAGACCAATGGTTGCGAATATCCGCGGGACGCTCGGAATGGCCAGGAATTGGGGCACGAGCCCCCGTCCCGCCGATTGATCATTCGCTGACAGCGTACACAAACCGGTCTCGTGCAGACTCAGCCAGAGGGCCAGGCCTCCGAAAATGACCTCCTCGGGAAGCGCATACACACCTGAGGACAGATCTTCGCTCGGGCCGCAAAGTAGACCATGGATCAGGTCCCTATCCACCTTGAGCCCATCGCCAAAGGAGATGCTGGCGCCGGGTTCCCGGCCGAGCGGGAGGGTCGACAACGAGTCTGGCCCGGCGAAGGCGCCTCTGAGGGTCATGAACGAGCAGTCTCTAACCGAGACGCTTTCCAGGTGGCCGTCCGCCTGATCGAAGGCAACTGATTTTTGAATGCCCGCCTTTATGTCCAGGGGCAGAAGGAGCCGCCCGCCAGGTTTCAGCTGGTCCCACCACGTGGGGACGATATCCCAGGCTCCGACGGTAAGCATTATCCTGTCGTAAGGGGCGTACTCGGCGCACCCCAGGCCTCCGTCACCGCAGCGCACTATTACGCTATCCAGACCGGCTGACCTGAGATGCTCTCTCGCGCCCGCAACGATATCGTCGTCGATATCCATGGTAACGACAAGCCCTGAGCTGCCCACCAGATGCTGCAAAAGCGCTGCATTGTAGCCCGTTCCCGCGCCTATTTCGAGGACACGCTGCCCCGGATCAAGCTGGAGTTGCTCCAGCATTATCGCCATTATGGCTGGCTGGGAAGACGAACTGACCACTTTCCCGTCGATGCGTTTGGTAGGAATTGAACTGTCACTGTATACCTTTTCCAGGGGGACTCCAGGAGCGAAGAAGTGCCGTGGGACGGCCCTGAAGGCACGCTCAACGCTTTCAGAGATAATGTGGCCCGTACCAATTAGTTTCTCAGCTAAAGCGTTTTGAAGCGCGGCGATCTGGTCAGAATTGGATGAGTCGTTCATTTGGTTGCCTCACGCAGGAGAGCATTGGTGGCGTCGAAGCCTCTCAGCCCCGCCCTAAGGAGCGGGATTGACGGCAATGATATCCCGGCTAAACCAGGCTTGTCCAATGGTTCGACAGCCTCACCATGAGCGGTTCGACCAACGCGAATATTCGCGAGACACCTAGCTTCGGGCTTGACTGGAGTTGCTGGTCCAGCGGCTGCGGAGTTGTCCACAACCAGCTTCAATATCCGCGCCACGCGAAACCCTTAGCATAGCCCTGATACCGCTTGCGATCACCGTCTTCTGGAACGCTAGTGCGTCCTCACGGCTTGACGGCTGGAAATCGCTGGAATGGGCGGGGTTGCCCAGAATCAGGTTGACCGAACACTTGAGATCTGCCAGGAGGCGGACAAGCTCAGTTGCGTCGCTCAGTGAGTCATTGACTCCCTTGAAGAGGGCGTACTCGAAAAAGATGTTGCGTCCTGTCTTTTCGTTGTATTCCTTACACGCGGCGATGAGCATTTCCACCGGGTACTTGCGGTTCAAGGGGACGAGATGATTCCGAAGGGAGTCATTGGCGGTGTGAAGCGACACTGCCAGCTGGAAGCTGAGGCCTTCCACAGCGATCTGGCGTATTTGCGGTACGAGGCCAGCGGTGGAGAGTGTCACCTGGTGAGTCCCCAGACCAATGCCTCTCGGCCAGTTAAGCATGGCAATGGACTGCCGGACGTTCTCGTAATTCGCCAGGGGCTCGCCCATTCCCATGAAGACAACATTGGTCAGGCTGCCAAAACGCCGGATGAAAAAGAGGACCTGCTCGATTATCTCACCCGCACTGAGATTGCGTTCGAATCCCTGCTGTCCGGTGGCACAAAACGGACATCCGACGGAACACCCGACCTGACTGGAGACACAGACCGTGCGCCTCTCCCGCCCGCTGCGGCTATCTTTCGAAAACATCAGGGCAGACTCTACTGTCTTGCCGTCCTCCAACAGGAAAAGAAGCTTCCGTGTGTCGCCGTTGCTCGAGACGCTTTCCTCCACCGGCTCCAGCGCGCCTATGCGGGCAGCCCCTGCGAGTGCCTGTCTTACGCCAACGTCCAGTTCTGTCATGTCGGCAAAACTGGCAACCCCGTCGCGATATACAGATCTCAAAATCGCGTTGGCGTGGGAAGGAGTCCCTCGGAGAAGCCGGAGGAACTCCTTTAGTCGCTCGGGTGTGAGGTCCAGAATATTGACAGTCTCAGGCATTTGGCGTCGTCTTAGATATTCTATTACTAAGTCGTACTTGTCCGCGGGATTCAACGCAATAGCGGCTTCCATTCTTCCCGGCTCATGGGTTCGACAGGCTCACCATGACTGGGGCGACGGGCTCACCATGAGCGGACCCTTCGACAAGCTCACCCCCGTATCAAGTACAGGGCAGGCTATGAGCGGCTCGTACCCAACGCCTGACGACGCAACTCTCTAATATGTTCGTCAAACTGCGACGACTCCAGCAAGCCGGATATCCCCGGGCAAATGGAATCGGACTTGCAGGAAGGCCATGGTTATCGCCCTCCCCGCAGGGCCGTCCCCGAAGCTGGAAGAGACACCTTGAAGCTGCAATGCTACAATTCAGGCCGTGCTGTTGACCTATATCGAAGCCGAGATTGACAGGCCCGGACCGGATGGATTCATCCACCCTCAGTATGGCGGGTACTGCTTCTCCAATATCCCTTCGCTCATCAATCGATTGCTCGGCCTGTCGACAGCAAGCCCACTGTCAGAGATATCGGCGAGGGCGGGTCTGTCTGGAGGATTCAGCCGGAAGGTCATTGCCTTTCTCGTTGACGGGTTTGGGTATCGCCAATGGTTACGGTACGCAGATCGGTACGAGTTCCTGAAGCGGTTCACGGCAAATGGAGCGGTTGCGCCGATCACCGCCGTGTTCCCCTCGACTACGGCGGCCTCGATAACGGCGATACACAGCGGTCTGACGCCGCAGGAACATGGTCTCCTCGAGTGGTGGGTCTATTTTCGGGAGCTGGGGCGGGTGATTGTCACGCTGCCCTTCATGGAGCTGGGCGGCAAGGAGCAGGATGAGTTACTCCAATCCGGAGTAGATGCAAAGATCCTGTTTGACAGTCAGACTCTCTATCCCAGATTGACCGGATCGGGAATCAGGTCGGTTAATCTGATGCACAGCAGCATAGCCAACAGTGCCTACTCGTCAAGGGTTCTGGCAGGCAGTGAGGTCGTCCCTTTCCAGGATATCCATGATTTGATGGAGCGCCTTGTCTCGCTGGTGTCAGATGTCTCGTCCCGCGTCTACATCCACGTGTATTGGGGGGCCATTGACGCGGCGGCGCACGATCGCGGCCTGCACTCGCCTGAATACATGGCCGAGCTGGACAAGTTCTTCTCGTCGGTAGCTGCTGAGTTTCTGGACGCCGTCCCATCCGAAGCCGCTCGAGACGTGGCCGTCCTGGTTTTCGCGGACCACGGGCATGTGGCTGTTGAACCGGACAAGACGCTCTATTTGAACAATTATCCAGGGCTGGTCAATTGTCTCGGTGCGGGGCGCAATGGCGACAGAATCCCGCCCTGGGGCAGCGCAAGAGACGTTTTCCTGAGCTTACAAGCTGAGAAAGCAGACACAGCTCTCAAAATCCTGAACGACGCACTCGGCGACGAGGCCACGGTTCTCAGAAGTGCCGACGCCCTCAAATCAGGCCTGTTTGGCAGTGGCCGAATTCACAATGAGTTCGAGAGCCGCATCGGCGACATTCTTGTCCTGCCTCGGGGGAATCGAACACTGGGGTACGAACTGCCTTTTCGCAAGAAATTCACCATGCTGGGGATGCACGGGGGACTGAGCCCGGACGAGATGCTAATACCTCTGGCCATCGCAAATCTGCGCAATCTCACCTAGCGGATGCCGACCCCGATGCAAACAGGTGGGCAACCCAGGGGGTCCAATTCCCTCATGGGCATCGGGTGCAACCACCGCGCCGTGCCAGATTTTGGTTCCCTTTGGAGTCGTGTTATGTTAGTGCTATCATCTTCGAGTGATTTGAGCCTGTGTGGGGCAGGGGAGCGCCTAATACTGATGGATGTCTATGGCCGATAATGAAACAAAGATAGTCAAGACCACCACGTGGTCCGCGGGACCCGGTTGTCACGGCGGATGCGGGGTGCTGGCGCATATCAAGGACGGCAAGCTGGTCAAGATCGAGGGTGATCCTGACCACCCCTGGAACCAGGGCCGCTTGTGTTCCCGCTGCCTGGCGATGACTCAGTACGTAGAGCATCGCGACCGGCTGCGGCACCCTCTGAAGAGAATTGGGGAGAGGGGTGAGGGGAAGTGGCAGGAGATATCCTGGGAAGAGGCCTTTGATCTTATCGAAAAGAAGATGGGCGCCATCCGCGATCAGTACGGGCCGGAGAGCGTTATCTTCTCAATGGGGACCGGCCGTGATATCGGCGCCTGGATCTGCCTCCTGGCGTATGCCTACGGAAGCCCCAACGTGATGTTTGCCCTGAGCGGGGTGGCCTGTTACAGCCCCAGGATAGCAGCCGTCGAGACTGTCCAGGGCGACTACTGCATTCTCGACGCCGCTCAATGGTTTCCCGATCGATATGCCGACCCTCACTACAAGGCTCCCGAGACAATCATCGTCTGGGGCTACGATATTCCAGCCTCGTGCCCTGATAACGTCTTCGGCCACTGGATCATCGACCTAATGAAAAGGGGCACGAAGATAATCGCCATCGATCCCCGCCTGTCATGGTTCGCCTCGAGATCCAAGCACTGGCTGCAGCTCAGGCCGGGCACGGACGGCGCCCTGGCCATGGGTCTCCTGAATGTCATCATCAACGAGAAGCTGTACGACCGGGCATTCGTGGAGAAATGGACTAACGCGGCGCATCTGGTCCGGGTGAGCGGGTCCGAACAGGACGTGGGTGCACTCCTGGGCGAAAGCGACCTGGTGAAGGGAGGGTCGGCGGAGAACTTCGTTGCCTGGGACGCATCGAAGAACGGCCCGGTCGTATGGGATTCGGCTATGGCAAAGTACAAGGATCCCGATGCACGTCCGGCTCTCGACGGCGAATTCAATGTCCAGCTTGCCGACGGAGCGCTCGTCAGAGCGAAGACGGTGTGGAGAGCCTTCTGCGACAGGGTGAATGAATACCCCGTCGATAAGGTCTCGAAGATAACGCTGGTGCCGGAAGAAACGATCGTCGAAGCGGCACGGCTGTACGCCACGAGCAAGCCTGCCGCAATCCACTGGGGCGTACCGATCGACATGACCCCGGGTATCACTCCGACGGTGCAGGCAATCGCTGCCCTTTGGTGTATCACCGGCAACCTGGATACGCCGGGCGGGAATGTGATATCGCGCTACGCCTTCGATGCGGTGGCTTATGCATTACCCGGAGCAAAGGGCGCGATCAAGCTCGAATCCAAGGAAGCGGACCGGAAGAGGATAGGGGTGGACAGATACGGCCCGTTGAGCAAGTTCATCTGGCGGGCCCAGCCTGACCTGACCATCGATCAGATCTTCAGCGAGAAGCCGTACCCCATCAAAGGCATGTGGATACAGGCCTGCAATCCCGTAGCCGGGATTGGCCTTGATCCAAAGAGGTGGGTAGAGGCGTTAAAGAAACTCGATTTCGTGGTGGCTGTCGACCTTTTCCACAACCCCACCACACAGCTCGCGGACGTGGTCTTGCCAGCTTCGACCTTTCTTGAAAAGGAAGGGATCAGGACCTGGTGGGTGCCGATGCAAAGTATTAACAAAGCCATCACGGTCGATGAGTGCAGGTCCGATCTCGAAATCAATTTTGAGCTGGCGAAGCGATTTAATCCTGACCTCAAATGGAATACCATCCACGATCTTTTCGATGAGATCATCGAAAAGTCGGGGTTGACCTTCGATGAACTGCAGAAACGTGGTTGGGTCTTTCCTCCCGAGGGCCATTCCTCGCATCCTTACCGGCGCTTCGAATCAGGTAAGTTGCGTCCCGACGGGCTGCCAGGATTTCAGACCCCGAGCGGCACGATCGAGCTGTATTCGACGCTGAGAGAGGGTTGGGGCCTGGATCCCTTACCGGTCTACGAGGAGCCTCCCTTTACACCGGTGACCTTGCCCGACAGGACCGGAGAGTATCCGTTGATCCTTTCTACCGGACGGCGTTCGCCCGTCTATTTCCACTCGGAACACAGGAACATCCCCTGGCTGCGGTCGCTCGACCCGGACCCGGTAGTTGAGATCCACCCCGATACCGCGGCGAGTCTCGGAATATCGAGCGGGGAGTGGGTGTGGGTGGAAAACTGGATGGGGCGGGCCAGGTTCAAGGCAAAGGTGACGCTGGTGGTCCCGCGGTGGATGGTGATGGCGACGCACGGTTGGTGGTTCCCCGAAAAAAAGGGTGCGGAGCCGTCGCTTCACGGTGTCTGGGAATCAAACATCAACCAGCTCATACCCATGGGGGCACAGGGGAAAGACGGCCTGGGGTCACCGATAAAGCACTCGTTGTGCAAAGTATATAAAGCGACGGAAGCACTAGACACCAAAACAAACACGAAAACACGAAGCACGAATACCGAAATTCGAAACAAGCATTAACGAACAAAAAGAGAAGTACGCAGGACCCCACCCCAGATTCCACGCCTCATGATAGGAGTGAGGGGCATGAGGCTCTGAATGGTAGACCTGCGGAAGAACGAGGCAAGCCCGAAGTACTAATACCGAAATTCGAAACAAGAACTAAGCACGAATGCCGAAATCCGAAACGGGCATCAAAGAACAAAAAAAGAAGTACGCAGAACCCCACCCCAGATTCCATGCCTCATGAAAGGAGCGAATGGGGCATGAGGCTCTGAATGGTAGAGTGGCGGAAGAACGAGACAAGCCCGAATTCATAATATCGAAATTCGAAACAAGCACTAAGCACGAATGCCGAAATCCGGAACGGGCATTAAAGAACAAAAAGAGAAGTACGCAGGACCCCTCCCCAGATTCCACGCCTCATGATAGGAGTGAGGGGCATGAGGCTCTGAGTGGTAGATCTGGCGAAAGAACGAGACTCAAAACACAAAAAGGGCTGAACTCAACAACGAGACGAAGTATGGCTGATACGCAAAGAAACGGGCTACTGATAGATTACGAATATTGCACTGGTTGCCAGGCTTGCGTGGTTGCCTGCCAGCAGGAACACGGTTGGGAGGCGGGGATGAGCGGGATGAAGGTTATCGAGGTGGTGGAGAAGCTCCCCAAAGACAAGGCATATCTGGCATTCCTGCCCTTCCCCACGGAGCTGTGTGTTCTGTGCGCCGCCCGTACCAAGAAAGGCCTGAAGACGGCTTGCGAACACCATTGCATGGCTGCCGTGATCAAGCACGGCAAAGTCGAAGACCTGGCTAAAGAGGTGGGCCGAAAGGCCAGAATGGTCCTCTGGGTACCGAGGTAAAACGCGAAAGCACGGAACAAGCACGAAGCACTAATATCGAACTCCGAAACGGGCACCAGTGGTCCAATAGAGACGTACACAGAACCCCACCCCAGATTCCACGCCTCATGAAAGGAGTGAAAGGGGCATGAGGCTCTGAATGGTAGACTGGCGGAAGAACGAGGCAAGCCCGAAGTACTAATATCGGAATTCGAAACAGGACTAGTGGTCCAATAAAGACGTACAGGACCCCACCCCAGATTCCACGCCTCATGAAAGGAGCTAATGGGGCATGAGGCTCTGAATGGTAGAGTGGCGAAAGAACGAGACAAGCCCGAAGTAGTAATATCGAAATTCGAAAGCAAGCACTGATGCTCAAAAGGAAAAGTCCGCAGAACCCCAGCCGCAGATTCCATGCCTCATGAAAGGAGCGAATGGGCATGAGGCTCTGAATGGCGAACAGGCGGTGGCAGCTGACTGAAGGCAGGAGCCTAGCGCAACGCCAGGATGAAGTTGTTGACGACAACGACCGCAGTTCTCACGATGTACGGCGCCAGCAAGACAACAAAGCCGGCACGTCCGTATCCTCTAACGCCGGCCCTCCGATAGACATAACGGACGCCGACCGCGGCAAGCGAGAGAACAACCGCCGCTGCCAAGTCGACGAAAAAGAGCAGGGCGAATCCGCCCGTATTCAGAGCCCAGGCGGCGAGAGGGCCATCCTCGAAGTTGTTCGCGTTTCGTAATGCCAGGTAAGTGCTGAAATAGTCAGTGGCAAAAAGAGAGCCGACGACGACCAAGAGCCACCTTTCCTTGAATGGCCACAAGAAACGGGACAGCTTTTCAGCAAAGCGGTCGAAACTCCGATCTCGCTGACGGTTCCGTTCAGCCGAGGCCTGTGCTCGAGCGCGGAAGTTCTGGAGGGCCAACCTGGTTCGGGCGAACATCGATGGCGACATTCTAGACGATCCGAAAGGACTCATGCCAAGTCCGATCCCGCTGAGTTGTGGTGGCGTTCATCCCAATGGAAGTGCCAACAGGTGCCTGGCGATCGCTTCGTAGCAAGCCCATTTTTCGGCCGAAGGCGGCTCCTCAGGGTCGGCCCAAAGAGTCCCGATCCACCAGATGTCGTGTTCGGCGCAGGTCCTGACAATGATGTCATCATCGAGGCTTCCGGTGGCGAGGATCGACCTGGTGATTTCCTTGTTGGCGGTGAGGCTGGCAGCAACGCGGCCGTCCTCTTCCAGGCTACCTTTCACGGGATCCCATTTGACGTCGACGACTTTTCCAAACGCGGGAAGGTTCTGACACCAGTCGCTCGTATCCGCACGGCAGGGAGTTGTTTCTGGTCCGGTATTCCGTAATCGAGCTCGCCCCACAACAGCTCATTGCCATCCAATGTGGCATATGCCCAGCGCACCGGGCCCTGGCTAAGCTCGATCAACCCGATGTCGGTGACGCATACGTCCAGGCACTGCACGCAGTCGACAGTAGACTCGGAGAGTGGGACAGGCTGCGCGAATCCTCCAATTCTCTGGAAGTGAGAGCAAAGATTGTCCCGCAACCGATCAAGTGGTCTGCCCCCGGGGTCGCTCTCCCAAACGTGATGCCATCCGTTCCATCTCTCGGCGATCTTCGCGCCTTTGTTGTGTCTAGTATCCACTAAGTCAACTCCCTTTTCGACTGCCGGCAGACCTGCATTTGAAACGACCAGATGATAACACAACGGATGTGGATGCAATATGGACTGCGGGCACCCAGCGGTTCCCACGACAGGCTCAGGAAGAGCGGTTTCGTTTGACTGCAAAGGAGAGAAAAATGGGTTTCGAGGGGGGCGGTCCCTGCGGACCGCCCCTACGTATCAATTGCCTTGAGCTAGGTCTTGACGCCATTTTTGAGGAGGTTGGGGAGGGGAACTCCCTGTTTGCGCAACTGTTCCTGAAGACGCAGGTAGTTGACCTTGCGCGGCTCGATGCCCTGTTTCACCGCGATGGCTGCGGCTGTCCCCGCCGCTTCGCCCATGGCAATGCAGTGGGGGATAAGATTGGCGGAGTCGTTGGACTTGGCATCAGAAGCGAAGGAACGCCCTGCAACAAGGAGACCATCAATTTTGGCGGGAACGAGGCAGCGGTATGGGATATGCACTCGAACACGGTTCTTGCCTTCTCCCACTCCGACGGGGGCGAACCAGGCGATGGTGTCTTCGTAGGTCCTGCCTGAGACTACGTCATCGATGCTCATGGTGTATTCGCCGACCAGCCTGCGACTGCCGCGAGTGCCAATCTGGGGTGCGGTATCGATGATGAAGCTCTTCTCAAAGCCTGGAACCATGGCTTTGAGGAAGTCATGGGCCGGAAGCATCATGCGGCGCACGGCAAGCTCGGTTTTCGTGAGATCTTCGACGTTGATGGCACTGACATTGGGGACCCAGTTGTTCATCCAGACGACATCGTTGCGGGGGGTGGGTAAGGGCAGGAAGCGCATCCCGGCGGCTTTGGCCATTCCGGCCATGAGCTCGTTATACTTCTCAGGGCTGGCCTCACGGAAATCAGCCAGCTTGTTGAAGTCCGCGTTTCCGATGCGGAAGACGAGGGCGAGTTGTGAGCTGCGAGTATCAGGCCCCCAGACATCATCAAAGGCGGCCCCGGCCGATGGCAGAAGATCACCATCACCTGTGCCGTCGATGATGACTTGTCCGAGGACTGCTTGCCTGCCGGACTTGCTCTCGAAGACGACTCCCTTCACCTTGCCGTTCTCTGTGACCGCGGTAGTGCCCCAGGAATGAAGGAAGAGCTTGATGCCTGCTTCACCGACCATGTCATTAAGCACACATTTCAGAAGCTCGGGGTCTACCCATGCTGTCTGTCGTATCCTGCCCCCGATCACTGTCCCGAAGAAACGCTGCCAGCGGGCGCAGGCCTGTTTATCATCCGAGCCGATAAGCTCTTTGGGAGGATGAAGGGTGCCGCCGATAGGGTCGAGACGATCCAACCACTCCTGACAGAGGCCCGCAATCTGCTGTTCTTTGGAGCCATCGCTAAGATGCGGGATCTGAATGACAATGCCACCAGTGGCCATGCCTCCAAGGTGCCCGTATCGTTCGATAAGGACCGTGCGAGCGCCATTCCTGGCGGCGGCAACAGCCGCCGCGTGACCTCCGGGGCCTCCACCAACTACAACCACGTCGGCTTCATAGCATACCGGCGTTTCTCTGGACGGTTCGCGTACAGTGCCCAAAGACGAATGCTCAACCATGTGTGCCCTCCGTTGCGGGCGGCATTGGTGGGCCTGGTTCAATATCCCAGCCAGCCTTTTCCTTTCAAAAGCCCGCGCAGGTATGCTACCTCACCGGAGTGCTGAAGGCAATCCGCCATAATGCTGACAACCCGGACACCAACAGTGGGTGGTGGGGTGTACCAAGGCTCGTTGAGCTTAGTGTCCAAAGCAGCAAGAGTTAGACCGGAAACGTATTTCTTAGTCTCGGCCAGCGTGGCACGGTAGTAATCGAGCAAAATCTGGGGCTCCGGGGACCTGAAGGCGGCCACCTCTTCGGCAGTGTGGCCGAAGCCAGTGTCGTCCTTTCTGGCCTTCCGGTCGAAACGGACATACCATTTGTCCTTGACCCATACCTGCTCCTGCCCGGCCAGGCTGGCGATCTGGGCGTCCTGACCCCGGGTGAGGTGCCAGGTTATCCAACCAATGCTGTTACAGTCAGGTGCAGGCTGACGGTCGAGATCGTCTTTACTCAAACCGGCCAATGCCGGCTCGAGAACTTCCATAACACGTCCACAACCGTCGATGACCAATTCTTGCCATTTCATAACTTCCCTCCAAACTGGAATTGATGCGTTGCTCGAAGAATATCCACGTTGATCACCTCGGCGAATAGGCAAAGGTCTTTTCCATGTTCGCCAGTAACTGGTCGAGCAGGATGGCTAACAGGGCGGCTGCTAAAGCGCCCTCGATGACATAGGCAGTGTTGAATTGCACGAGCCCGGCGATGATGGGTGAACCTAACCCACCCGCTCCGATCACGGCGCCGATCATCGCGGTGCCCACGTTGATGACGACCGAGGTACGGATACCAGCCATGATAACCGGCAATGCCAAAGGCAGTTCCACTTTCCAAAGAGCGGTCATGCGGCTCATGCCAAGCCCATAAGCGACTTCGACGATGTTCGTGGGGACGGCCTTAAGGCCGGCAATGGTGTTCCGAACGATGGGCAGCAGGCCGTATAGAAAGAGAGCCATTACAGTTGGTACCAGTCCGAATCCGAATAGGGGAACGGCCAGGGCAAGGACGGCTACAGGAGGGAAGGTCTGCCCAAGAGAAGTAAGGTCGCTGACAATCGACAAGAAAGCCGAACCGCTACGTCTGGTGACCCATATGCCAAGGGGAATGCCGACTAGAATAGTGAGGCCGCTCGAGACCACGACGAGGTTCATGTGCTCTCCGACGAGGGCCGGCAAAGAGGCAACGGGATAGACTACCGATTTTAGCTGGGGAAAGATGGAGTGCAATGCCGATTGCCACCAGCCGCCGTGGTAAATGAGCACAATGAAAAGAACTCCGAGGGCAAGCCAGACAACCCACCGTTTCAATTGCCGACTGAACATGCGGTCATTCCACTTCAGAGGTTGCGGCTTCGATATCGCCAAGGGTCACCTCGCCCAGATAGCGGCCTTTTTCATCAACTGCGGGCAGGCTTTTGAAGCCAGAACCAAGCATTCGGGAAAGAGCATCACGCAGAGTATTCTCACGGGAAATGCCGAGTTCGGCCGGCTCCACTCTGACGATCAGATCAGCAATTGTGGCCGGGCTCGATAGACTGGCCCGGTCGATCCAACCGACGGGTCGCCTCCCGGCATCCAGCACCCAAGCCGAAAAGCGACCGCCGATAGTCTTCAAAATATCCTCGCGGGAGTCTTCCTCGGTGACAAACGGGGCCGGCTGGATGTATTTGTCAATCCCAATGCGGGATAGACGTTTGAGGGCACGGTCGACACCAACGAAATTGTGAACAAACTGGTTCACCGGTTTTCCCAGGATATCTTCCGGAGTGTCGTGCTGGACCAGTTTTCCGGACTGCATCACGGCAATCCGGTCGGCCAGTCGAATCGCTTCATCAAGGTCGTGGGTCACCATGATGATCGTCTTCTTCAATTGTTTGTGGATCTCAAGGAACTGAGTCTGGAGCCTTTGCCTTGTAATAGGGTCCACGGCACCGAAGGGCTCATCCATGAGTAAGACCGGCGGATCGGCGGCCAACGCCCGTGCGAAACCGATACGCTGGGCTTCGCCCCCGGACAACTGGCTCACATACTTGGAGGCATAACGGGAGGGATCGAGCCCGACAAGTTCAAGCAGCTCTGTAACGCGGTGGGAGACTCGGTCGCGGTCCCATTTCAGAAGCTCCGGGACGACGGCTATGTTGGCGCCTACGGTCATGTGGGGGAACAGGCCTACACTCTGTATGGCATAGCCGATGGTACGGCGGAGAGGCTCGGCTTTGATGGTTTTGACATCGGTGTCATTGACCCAGATTTTCCCGGAATCCGGTTCGACCAAGCGGTTTATCAGACGCAAGGTGGTGGTCTTCCCGCAGCCCGAAGGCCCGATCAGGACGCAGACCTCGCCCCTGGCGACTTCCAGCGAGAAATCGTCGACGGCTAATGTTCCATCGTAGGATTTGGTGACGTGTTCCAGTCGAATCATGCGGTCCTTATTGCCTTTGGCGTCGCGATCTTAATCACCCGGCGCATCACGATATCGACGATTAATGCCAGGCCCATGATGGGCAAGGCACCGACAAGTACCACATCTCCAACCGCCTGGCTGATGCCCTGGAAAATAAACCAGCCGAGTCCTCCTGCGCCGATCAAGGCGGCCACTGCGGTGTTCCCAACCGCCTGCACGGAAGCGGTGCGGATGCCCTCAATGACCAGGGGGGCGGCTAAGGGAGTCTTAATCCTGAAGAATAATTGCGATCGGCTCATGCCCATCCCCAGCCCGGCATTGATAATCGCCGGGTCAAGCTGCTTAAGGCTGACGTAAGTATTGCGAACGATGGGGAGCAGCGAGTAAATGACGAGGGCGATCATGGCAGGAGCGGTGCCGATGCCGCTGATTCCCCATTGCCGGAGGACGGGGAAAGCATAGGAGAGGGCGGACAGAGGGGCGAGCAGGAGGCCAAAGAGTGCCAGACTCGGCAAAGTCTGCAAGGTGCCGGTGATAAAGAACACAGGCCTCTCGGCGTGCTGACTGCGCTCGGCCAGTATGCCGAGGGGAATACCGATGATGATGCCCAGTGCGACGCTGACCGAAAAGAGGATGATATGGCTGCCGAGCTGGTGCAGGAACTGCACCTGTTGCTGTCTGAATTCAACTACAAGCGAGATGTGGTCGAGCAAACCGGTGAAGAGCAAGACGGCGATGGCTACCAGCCCGGAATAGGAGACGAGGCTTTGCCACCAGAAGTGGCCAGCCAGTGTTTGCCGGCAAGGAAATATCGAAATATATGCGCCCAGGCAGGTCGTCCAGACCCCAGCACCCAGGGCGACCCGGCTGAAAGCAGGCTCTGTTTCCAACAACCTGGAGGCCGCAAGCCCTGACCAAAGGAAGCTGCCTATTATGATCAGATTCAAGGCTAAGCCGAGTAGAATGACGGCTTTTCGGTCTTTTCGAACGATGCTGAGCAACAGGCAGAGGACCCACAGGCCAGGGATAACTATGCCGGCAATTCGACCAGGGCCGTCCCACAAGTTCAAACTTGCGCCGGAGGCCAGGCGGTTCGGCTTCAGAGACAGCCAGCCCGGTATGACCGAAAGCAGCCCTACGACACAGCCTGTCAGGGCGACGCTGTCGCTGGTTACGAACCGCTTCAACATAAGCAGCCGCCCGATTACTTCAGGAAACCCTTGGAAACGAGATAGTTGCGGGCCACGTCCGAAGGATTCTGGCCATTAATGGCGATAGCTGCATTGAGACCCTGAAGTGTGGTCAGGTCAAGAGTTTTGAATACCGGATTTAGGATGCCTGCAAGCTCTGGATATTTGTCATAAACGGTGCCCCTGATGGTTGGGGCAGGTTCATAGACGGGCTGTACACCCAAGGGGTCGGTCAGGACGATCAACTTGAGAGCACTCAGCGAACCGTCTGTGCCGTAGGCCATGGCCGCGTTCACGCCATCGGTACCATCGGCAGCATATTTCTCGGTCTGTGCGGTATTCCCGCCTGCCAGCGATACCAACTGGCTGTTGCTCAGAGTAAAACCGTAAGCTTTTTCAAAGGCGGGGAGAGCGACGTCGCTGGTAATGAATTCCTCAGAGCCGGCGAGCTTGATATTGCCTCCGCCTTTGAGGTAAGACGCCAGGTCAGTGAGGGACAGGATATGCTGCTGGTCGGACAATGTCTTGGGTATAGCGACGGCCCAGGTGTTGTTGGCCGGCGCCGGCTGCAGCCAGATGATGTTGTTGCGCTGCTTATCGAGAGTCATTACCTGCTGATACCCTTTCTGAGCATCCTTCCAGGTGGACGGACTCACATCCGGGAAGAAGACGGCGCCGTTGCCAGTATATTCGGGATAGATATCGACGTCTCCGGCGAGAATTGCCTGGCGGATGAGCGATGTGCCGGCGATGGCCGGCTTGTTGACCACCTTAAAGTTGTTGGCTGTCAGCATCTGGGTGATGATCTGCCCCAGCAACGAGCCTTCGGTATCAGCTTTGGAGCTGACAGTTATGGGGCCCTTACTGACAGCGGTGGTCGCGGAGCTTCCGGCACACGCGGTGAAGGAAACAAGCAGGGCCAGGGTCAGGGACATGGCGACAAGTATTCTCTTCATAGATCACCTTCCTTGAGCTTGTATTCTATTGTTTTTTATCGTCACGAGTGATACCAGCGCGCCGCAAAAGGCCGCGACGGCGCAGATTATCATGGCCCACCGATAGCCATGGATGAATGCCGACGATACGGCGGCTTGAGCCGCCTGGCGGCTGGCTTCGGGAAAGTTGTCCGGAATCACAATTCCGCCGAGTTTCCCGGCCTGACCAAATATCTTTTGTTGTTCCGGAGCGGTCAGGATCGATTGGCTGAGCTCGGAATTCAAGTGGCTCTGGAACAGGGAGACGACGACAATGCCAAGAACGGCGATGGCGAGTAGCCCGGCCAACCGCGCGACCCCGTTATTCAGTCCGGAGGCCGAACCCGAAAACCTGTTATCTACGGACAAAGCCGACTTAGTCAGCGGGGGTATGATCATTGCCATTCCAGTCCCGAACAGAACGAGTCCGGGGAAGAAATAGAGGAAGTAACCGGCGTTGAGGCCGCCCGAGGCAAGGAGAAGCATTCCTGCCGACACCAGGAGCGGACTGACGATCATCTGAAAACGAGGGCCTATTTTGTCGGACAGGGCTCCCGCCGGCCAGGTCAGAAGGGTGATCAGTATGCCGGGAGGGAGTATAGCCAGTCCGGCTTGAGCGGGTGAATAGTGATGGACCTGCTGAAGGGCCAGGATGGTGAAAAAGAAAAGCCCGTTGAGGCCGAAATAGACGAAGAGAGTCACGAGGTTGGCCCCGGCGACCAAGGGGTCTTTGAATATCTTGAGATACACGAGCGGCTGTTTCTGGCGGATTTCGATGAAGATGAAGAAGCCGATGCCCAGTATCCCTGCAACCAGACTGAGCACTATTACCGGTGAACCCCAACCCGCGCTCTGGCCTGTCATCAGCCCATAGACCAGTCCGAAGAGCCCGATGAGAATGGCTAACCCGCCGGGCCAGTCCAATTTCCGTGCCTTAAGCGGGGCAGTTGCCGGCACAAAGAACAGAGTGACCAAAAAGGCGCCGAGGATTACCGGGGCAACGACAAAGAAGACTGCCCTCCAGGAAAAATACTGAATCAGCCAGCCTCCGACGAGGGGGCCAGCAACAGTAAGGCTGCCCGAAATACCGGCCCACAGGCCTATAGCCCTACCCCTTTCTTTTTCCGCAAAGCAGTCGTTGATGATAGCCAGGCTTTGCGGAACCATCAGTGCCGCCCCTGCCCCCTGTAGGACCTGAAGACCCAGCAGCATACCAATCGAGACAGCGAAGGCGGAAGCCAGCGCGGCCAACCCGACGATGACCATACCCACCAGAAATATCCGTTTCCGGCCGAAGTAGTCGCCAAGGGCGCCCCCGACCAGTATCAGGGCTCCCAGAGTGAGCAAATTGGCGTTAATGATCCATTGGATACTGCTGAAAGAAGTGCCGAAATTTGACTGAATGGCGGGTAAGGCTACGGGTATAGCCGATCCCGCGAGAAAGAAACCGCCGCTGGCCAGGACCGTGGCAGAAAGGACCCAACGTCCGCCCGGCGACTTAAGGGTGCAAGATGTTTGTTCCACGCGTCGTTCATCTCTAAGCATAGGATGTGGCTTGTGTAGAAGTCATAACATTGGCCGCGAAATTGTTAAATGCTTAATAAATCGGGGGCCGCTTCGTTCGTCAGGCCCAGAACTCGTGACTGCCAGCGTTGATAAAAGTCACATAAATGGGTCTGATCAGTTGCTATTGTGAAAGATCGGACAAAAGGGAGGTCCAATAAGATGATTGCAATGTCAAAGATATATGCCAGCCTACCAGTGGTAGACGTGAACAGGGCGAAGAAGTTCTATGGCGAGACACTTGGCCTGAAATTAGCTATGGAAGAGCCGTATGGAGTGATGTTTGAATCAAGAGACGGTTCTAACATCTTCCTATACCAGAGAGGCCCGACGAAGGCGGACCACACCGTTGCGATATTCCGGGTGGAAGACTTCGATCTAGAGTTGAAAGAACTCCGCAGGAAGGGAGTCAAGTTTGAAGAGTATGATATGCCGGAGATGGGCATCAAGACAGTGAACGGTGTTTCCACGTATAAGACCAAGGACTACGAGAGCCAGACCGCCTGGTTCAAAGATACCGAGGGTAACATCCTGGGCTTGGTGAACATGGTGAAGGTCGGCCCCGAAGGCCACCGTCCTGAGCGAGAGCCAGTGGGCGCGCATCGGTAAAAGTGCGACACGTTTGGTAACAAAGGGAGTCCGATTGGACTCCCTTTTCAGTATTCGGCAACGAACCAGACCGCCCTTCAGATTTGGACTACCCGGGAAGTGACACTCATGCAGGCGGATGTCATTCGTTCCGCGACCGAGGAGTCCTGCACTTTTCTGCTCAAGAAATGCCTGCAAGCGGCGAATTTGCGTGGACGTCGGATTGGCTAAGAATCGACTGTGGCGAGTGGTGCCGAAGGTCGGATTCGAACCGACACGGAGGTTACCCCCCAACGGTTTTTGAGACCGTCGCGTCTGCCATTTCGCCACTTCGGCCTGAAGGCCAACAACCAATGAACAAGAGACAAAAACCAAACGAGGAGTGAGCATAGCCGCCCCGTTGGTTATTTTAAGGTGGTGCCGGGGCGGAGATTTGAACTCCGACGGGTTTTACCCCACTACCCCCTCAAGATAGCGTGTCTACCAGATTCCACCACCCCGGCAAAATGGCAGGAGTGGCAGGATTCGAACCCGCGACCGGTGGTTTTGGAGACCACTGCTCTTCCAGCTGAGCTACACTCCTTCGTGCCTCAGATATATTAGCATAACAGCCTGGGTCTTGAAAGAAGGGTTTCCTCAGTGTTACGGACGAGTTAAGTTTTGGTTGCGATTGCCCGACCCCAGGAGTATACTCTGCGGCATCATGGGGGAGTCTGGGTTTATTTTCGGGCTCAAAAGGAGGTGACCGGCAAAACAAGGATAGTTGAAGTGCAACCTGGGTGACCCTTTACTTTGGAGTTTTATTCATAGAAAAGGAATGGAGATGAAGAGAAGTACGGCTTGGTTGATGATCGCGACCCTATCGACCATCGCTATGGTCTTAACGTCGTGCGGTCAGGCATCCTCGACCACAACACAGACTTCAGCACCCAGCACGACGGCAGCAACGACAGCCCCTCAACCGGCAACCACGGCGCCAGCGGCAACCACCACCGCATCCTCCGACAAGCCCAAGTATGGCGGTGTATTTACCGGATTCATTACCACGGATACAGGCAACTGGGACCCCGCGCAGGCTCGAGACCTGCTTGGTTTCCAGATATCGATAACCAACGAACCCCTCATGATGGGGGATTGGGCTAAAGGGCCGGCCGGAACCAACGAGTCAAGCTGGCAATACGGGGCGATTGGAAATGCCAGCCTCTCGACAGGCCAATTGGCCGAGAGCTATGAGATACCAGATAACCAGCACATAATCTTTCACATTCGCAAAGGTGTGCATTACTGGAACCAACCTCCGGCTAATGGACAGCGAGTTCACGGCCGAGGACGCAGCATGGAACATCAAGCAGCAGTGGGACCTTCCGATTGGTAACTTCCAGCAATTCTTCCCCAAAGAGGAATGGCTCACCAACGTAGAAGTGCTCGACAAGTACACCATTAGATTGACCTTCCCGGCCAACACTCAGGGCACGCACTTCTGGGAGGATGGCCAGCGGTGCTACATGATGCTCAAAGAAGCTTATCCGAACCAGAAAGACTGGAAGAATAACCTGGGAACCGGGGCGTACATGGTCTCGGACTACGTCGCGAACAGCGCTGTCACCTTTAAGCGCAATCCAAACTACTGGCAGAAGAATCCTGTCGGACCGGGTAAGGGAGACCAACTGCCTTACATGGACGGCATGAAGATCCTCGTCCTGCCCGATTTCTCCACCAGACTCGCCGCGTTCCGCACGGGCAAACTGGACATGATTTCACAGCCGGCACTTACATGGGAAGACTGGAAAGACCTCAACAACACAATGACCTACAAGCCCCAATATGTGGTTACATATGGAGCTAATACCCAGCCAACGGGTAGAGAGGACAAAGCCCCCTTCGATAATTTGAAGGTGAGGCAGGCGTTGAACCTGGCAATCGACAAGCAGGGCATCCTCAAAGACTATTATCAGGGCCACGGCGCACTCCTCGGTTGGCCGTACTACGATCTTCCCGAATATAAAGACCTGTATATTCCGCTCGATCAGTTGCCTGCCAACGTACAGGAGCTCGTGAAGGGCGGCAACCCCGCTAAAGCCAAGCAACTCCTGGCTGAAGCAGGATACCCCAACGGTTTCAAGACCAGCATCTACTCGTACCAGGCGGCCGATACCGACTTCCTGTCGATCATCAAGGCCCAGCTGGCACCGGTGGGTGTGGATCTCGATATCAAAGTGGTGGATGGCGGGGTATATCGTAACCTAGAACAGCAGAGAACGTTCGAGCAGATGTGGTACAAGCCGTCCAAACAGTACTTCCTGTCCCACTACATGTTCGAACTGAGAAAAGAATCGCAGGACTGCGCATCGTTTTTCGACAGCCCGCAGACAAGGGCGGTCCTGGCCACCATCGGCAAGTCGCTCGCCATCGACGATAAGGCGTGGCGCAAGCCCCTCAGGGACCTCACGCCATTTATGCTGGAGCAGTCGATTGCAATCTGGATGCCAGTTTCCGAAAAATACATCGTATGGCAGCCGTGGTTTAAGAACTTCAACGGGGCGGTCCAGCTCGGGGCGTACTTGCCCTGGCATTTCAACTACTTCACTTACATAGATACCGACCTGAAGAAGACCATGGTCAAATAGGCAAATCTCGAAAACAGGTGCGGATGGGCTGGAGCGCAAGCTCCAGCCCATCTTGTTTTGAGACCGACAAAGGTGTCGGGGCACGTGTTTTGACACCGCCTAACTTCAATGATAATATGCCGCACAAGCTTTCGTTGGGATATGGGACTGGGCGGGGACCATTTAGATTTCAGATCACTGCGTAAATCCGGATTACGAGAAATCCAGGGTTAAGGAGGGAGACATCGTATTGAACAGGAAAGGCATCAGGTTACTGGCAGTCAGCACAATCGTGTCGGCGGCATTGCTGGCATCGTGCGGACAGGCCGCGACGACAACCACCAGTAATCCCGCAACCACGGTACCAGCAACCACCACTTCGGCCACGACTAAACCAGCCGCAACCACCACTGCGGCGGCTGCCGTGGGCCAGCCAATCTATGGCGGGACCATAGTCACAGCCCAGGCTACTGACTACTCGGCATGGGACCCGACAATGGCCCAGGCAATCCGCTGCGGCCATATGCAGTTCACTTCAAACGAACTGATGGGGGGCGATTGGACCAAGGGCCCTCAAGGCTCCAAACAGACCAACTGGGAATGGGGCTGGCTGGGTGATCTCAGCCTGGAGACTGGCGAGCTTGCCGAAAGCTGGGAGCTTCCCGACAACCAGACGATCATCTACCGCATTCACAAGGGCGCCCGTTATTTCCTGAACACGAAAGCAGAGAAGAACACGTTAGTTAACGGTCGTGAAGTCACTGCCGACGACGTTGTCTGGAACATGCAGATGCAGTTCAACTATCCAACGGCCTGGCAGACCATGACCTATCCGCCCGACAAGCCCGAGAAAGTCACGGGCAAATTGCTGTCCGGTGACACGCGGAGGCCGACATCGTTTACGGCTCTCGATAAGTACACCGTGCAGGTGAAAGTTCCCTCCTCCTCCCAGGGCATCATGCTGATGGAGATCGGGGACAATGCCTACACCAACCCTCCTGAGATCTGGACAACAGGTGGGGACTTCCTCAAATGGCAGAACATTATCGGCTCCGGCCCGTTCATCATAGATGACTATGTGGGCGGCAGTTCGATACTCTACCGGAAGAATCCCAATTACTATGAGACAGACCCACTTTTTGCCGGCAAGAACAATCAGTGGCCGTACCTGAACGCGGTCAAACTTCTGATAATCCCGGACCTGTCGACGAGACTGGCGGCGTTGCGGACAGGCAAGGTCGACTTCCTGCAAGGCGTCACACACGATGATGCGTTTCCCATCATGAGCGCCAACAAAGACATCCAGACCTACCGAAGAATAGCCACGACCTGGGTGTTGAGCGGAAGACAGGACAAGGCTAGCCTCCCCTATAAAGACAAGAGGGTGAGGATTGCAATGAACCTCGCTGTCGACAAGCAAGCCATCCTCAAAGACTACCTGAAGGGCGACGGAGAGCTTCTGGCATATCCGTATCCTCCTCTCAAGGCGTGGGAAAAATACTACACTCCGCTGGAGCAGCTTCCCGCAGAGACTCAGGAAATCATAAAGGGCGGCAACATTGAGAAGGCGAAACAGCTTCTCAAGGATGCAGGGTATCCCAATGGTTTCAAGGCGACCGTCGAGGTCTGGAGCGTTCAGCCCCAGCCGGACGAGGTTGCCATGTTGTCCTCGTATCTGGCCAAGGTTGGGATCCAGCTCGACATCAAGGTGGAAGAATCAGGTGTCTGGAATGGCATCGACGCTGCCAACAGTCAACAGGACATGTGGTACGGACAGGCCAAAGGCATCTGGGCGCCGTATGAGCAACTGATGACCAAGAAGGGAGTCTACTCGAACGACGCCATTATCGACGACCCGTACTACGACCAGGTCGGTACTGTCATCGCCAGGGATATGATCGGCAATCCCGCCAATTACTTCAAGACGATGAAAGAAGCCGGCGTGTACGAACTCAACTCGGCGTGGGCCATATTCATGCCGTCCCCGTATACCTACCAGATGTGGTGGCCATGGGTCAAAAACTGGATGGGTATCGGTTGGACAGGCTGGGCGGGCAACAATGACTGGTACAAGAGCATCTGGGTAGATAGCAACCAAAAGAAAGCAATGGGCTATTAGCCAATAGTAAGAGTCAATCCGGGAAGGGCTGGAGCTTTGCTCCAGCCCTTCCCTTTTTGCTCTGTGTCGTGTAAATTTGCTGTGAAAGCGCGCCAGCGATCCCAAGCGGCAGGCGAATCGGAGAGGCCAATGATCCAGAGAGTACACGAACATCTGCTGAACGAACTTAATACAAACACGCGCACGGACACGATCTTCATACTGACGGCGGTCTTTCTGAACCTGTTGACGCTGGGAGTGAACTCGGCTATAGCGTCTGCGAGGGGCGGCGCCACCCAGGCTGTAGTCATGTTCACCTTTGTGGCGCTTCTGATAATCGTCAACCTGGTGGCGGAGATAGGGCTGATCAGGGGAAGACAGACAAGGCGCAAGATCCTGGACGGCTTGCTGAAGATGTACAAAGACCAGGGCGTCGACGGGTATTACGACCCCACGTTATTAGGGGACTACCGGACGCGGTACAACCTGTTCATTCTGGCGGTGCTTTTTACGGGTCTGGTTGGATTGATCATCCCATTCATTCTGTGGGTGATGCGGTAACGATACCTGACTGAATCCGGTTGCAATCGACCTGCTACTTTACCGCTTCGAGGTAGCGGCGGTACCACAGGAGTTGTCGGAGGACCCGGGCGGCGCGTTGGGGAGTGGGATAGAGAGAGAAACTCTCGAGTGCCACGCTCTCCGCTGAAGACCTGTCCCCGACTGCCTGCGGCAGAGCTCCCACCGAGAGGACCGGTTTCTTTGCCCTCTTCGCTTTTGTTGCCAGAGCCATCAAACTCTCCGCCCGTGCGTCCACGTTGCCCGTGTCCGGCATGCGAGATCCTCCAGGAAGCAGAGGGACATGCCTGCTCAGGGCCACGAGCGAGACGATGGCGTCAACCCCGTCATCATCGATCAGGGCATTCAAACAGTCGAGGAAGAGGGTTTCTGGCATAGTATCAAGTCCGGCGAGGTCAACCGGGTTGCCGTGCGGCCATCGCGAAGGCAGCATCTTGTCGAGCCGGGAAATGGTCATCGAAGACAGCTTAGCCATCTCCAGACCTTCTTTCTCGCATGCCTCGGCACTCACGACGCCGAAGCCCCCGCCCATGGTGAGAATTGCTATACGGTTGCCGCGAGGAAGCGGCTGCCTGATTAGAGCCGAGAGTATGTCGGCCACCTCGTCCTCACTCTGGGCGCGAATGACGCCGGCCTGTCTGAATGCAGCGTCATAGACGGCGTCTGTCCCGGCGAGCGCTCCAGTATGGGAACGGGCGGCCTTCTGAGCTCCCTGGGTACTGCCGGACTTCATCACTACAATTGGCTTGTGACGGGTAGTCTCCTTCGCCAGAGTGAGAAATCGCCGGGCTTCACGGAGACCTTCGATGTAGAAGGCGATCACCTTGGTGTCGGAGTCGCCGGAGAACAAGTCAAGATAGTCCTCGATTCTGAGACTTGCCTCGTTTCCAGTGCAAACAAACTTACTGATTCCGACGCCCTGGTTCATGAGAAGCTGCATGATCCGCTGGCCCATGTTGCCGCTCTGGGCGGCAAATCCTACGGGGCCGGGGGTGACCCTGGCCATGAATCCAAGGATGCTGAATTGAGCGTGGGTGTTGGCGTGCCCCATGGTGTTCGGCCCGACGAATCTGACCCCGCCGGCCCTGGCGATATCCAAAACCTGCTTCTCGAGCTTTCTCCCGTCGTCGTCCACTTCGGAGAACCCGCCGGACACAACGACGGCGGCCTTAATGCGCTTGGCGACGCAGTCCTGCATCACCTGCGGGACTCTCGAAGCAGGGACGGCGATCACGGCCAAATCGACGCTATCCGGGATGTCGGCGATGCTCTTGAACGCCTCCTTGCCTTGAATGGTCGGGTGGGAGGGGTTTACGGGATACACCGTTCGGGGAGAACCCTGGAGAACGCGTTGCATGATGTTGAAGCCCCAGGAGCCGGGGGTGTTTGAGGCTCCAACCACGGCAACGCTGTCGGGAGAGAAAAGTCGACGCCACAACTCGCTGTCGGTGCTTGTATAACTCAAAGCTCTGTCACTGCCTTTCATAAGACTGATTCCGCTGAGGACACTAGTAGCCGATTATATCGTATTGGATGGTAACGAGCCACTGTCGGCACGTTTGACAAGGGGGTACCCTGAGACTAGAATGTTCTCGCTCCGGGGCCGTTTTCAAAGCTTCAATGACCCGCTGATTGTGTGTGAGGGAAACCATGAAGAATGAGGTCTATGCGAGCTTCGAAAAGGCCATCGACGACGTCTTCTGCGCAGCGGCCAAAGCTCTGACAACCGGCTTCTAAAGGCACACTCCTTCCAATACAAGGCCCAATCAACTGCATTTTGTAGCCGGGCACAGTCAAAGGAACAGGGAATGAGCGAACGACAGCAACTCGTAGAGAAGTACAACAAGACGAAACTTGCAAGGGAAACCATCGGGATGAGGATCGCCCGCGAATTCAAAGATGGAGACTACGTCAATCTCGGGCGGGGGTTGCCGGTCCTGGCTGCAGACTATGTAGACCCTTCCATAGACGTCTACTACCATGGTGAACCCGGCCTCCTTGGATACGGAACGGCGATCAGCGTCGACGACTGGGAAGAAATCGATACGATCCTTCACGACGCGGCCATACGCCATGTCCGAGCTAAGCCTGGGATGGTGTTCTTCGACATGGGCGAAGCTTTCAACATGCTAAGAGGCAAGCACCTCGATGCGGCCGTCATAGGTGGATTCGAGGTCTCGGAAAAGGGTGATCTTGCCAGCTGGACTGTGAAGTTGCCTGTGCCAAAGTCCGGGATATCTCTCGGGGGAAGCTTCGATTTAGTCGTCGGTCCGAAACGATGCATCGTCGCGATGACCCACCTCGACGGTAAGGGAAATGCCAAGGTAGTCAAGACCCTCAAATACCCTCTAACGGGGGCGGCGCAGCACGTTGACCGGATCATCACTGATCTAGCAGTATTTGATGTTGCCGGGCCAAAGGGAAAGAAACGGGGACTCGTTTTGCTCGAGGTGGCTCCCGGATGGTCGGTGGACGAACTGAGGACGATAACCGACGCGGATTTTGAGGTGTCGACCGACTGCAAAGTCTATCACCTGTAATTGACCTGGGTAGCGCTTGTTCAGATTGCCAGCGACAAAATGACTTTGGAGTCCAAATGCCTACATATTTGAGTGTTCCCAAGCTCGGGATGGCCCTGGCGAATGCCACAGTGGTGGAATGGAAGGTGATGGAGGGAGAAAGGGTGGAGAAGGGGCAGGCCATCGTGACGATCGAAACGCAGAAAACGAAGTTTGATATCGAGGCCGAAGTGCCGGGCCTAGTACATATCCTCGTCGCTCCGGATACAGAGGTGGCTGTCGGCCGAGTCGTTGGGATGCTCACAGACGATGTCGACGAACTCGCTTCGCTTCAGAAGGAGCCGCCAAAAGAGATCAACATACTGCCGACCGAACCTGATAGTGTGGCGCCGGCGGTTCAAGTGCAAAGGGAGATGGTGCGGACCGGCAGCGGGCCTGCTCAGGAGGGCCACATCCGAATCTCGCCGGTGGCCCGCAGGCTTGCGGAAGAGCAAATGGTGGATATCTCCAAAGTGATGGGGACCGGCCCCGAGGGACGTATTGTCCGCGAAGATATCGAGAAGGCTATCGCAGGACGCAAGGCCGCGCCAGTTGCACAGAACTACGATGGGCGGAGAGTGAGACAGACTGTTCCACTCAAAGGCATGCGGAGATCGATAGCGGAACACATGCAGCGAAGCCTGGCGATTTCCGCACAATTGACGGCGATCGGCGAGATAGATATGAGTGAACTCTTAGCGATGCGTCAGTTACTGCAAAAGGAACCAAACGCGCGTATCAGCTTCACAGATATCATTGTGTTCACGCTGGCCACAGCCCTGAAGGAATTTCCAGGGATCAACTCAAGTCTGATAGACAATGAGATCAAAATCTGGGACAGCATAATATTGGCGTCGCGGTCGCGCTTGAAGACGGCCTGATCGTGCCTGTGGTGAAAGACGCTGACAAGAAAACGCTGGGGGAAATCAACTCCGCAGTAGCGGCCCTGGCTGGGAAAGCGAGGCAGGGCCGACTGACTCCGGAAGAGGTGACCGGCGGTACGTTTACACTGACAAATTTGGGAGCGGCAGGGGCCGGATGGCGGTTTGAGACAGCCATCATCAACCAACCGGAATCAGCAATACTGGGGACCGGCGGGATCACGGATCGCGCAGTGGTGAGAGATGGGACAATTGTGGTCAGACCGATAATGACCTACTCGTTCACGTACGACCACCGTGTTATCGACGGCGCTGTGGCGGTCAAGTTCATGGCGAGGGTCATCGATCTGATGGAGAAGCCAGCCTGGATTGCGCCTAAGGCATCGTAGTTTTGTCGCGGCCGATGGAAGACGGTCCTTTGGAGTTAGTTATCTTTGTGGGGTGATCGATGAAAATTGAAAAGAACAAATTGACCGAGATGTATGGGACTATGCTGCGCATTCGAAGATTCGAGGAGAAATGCAGCAAGGAATTCTCCTCGGGACGAATTCCAGGGACGGTCCATCTTTACATCGGAGAAGAGGCAATAGCCACGGGAGCGTGTGCGGTCCTGAGGCCCGATGACTACATCACCGGAACGCACCGAGGGCACGGTCACGTGATCGCCAAGGGTGCTCGCACGGACAAGATGATGGCAGAGATTTTTGGCAGAAAGACGGGTTACTGCAAGGGGAAGGGCGGCTCAATGCACATCGCCGACCCGGACCTGGGCATTCTGGGGGCGAACGGGATAGTCGGAGGCGGGGTGTGCGTGGCCAGCGGGGCCGGCATTGCCTGCCAGATGCGTGGGAAAGGACAGGTCACGATCTGCTTTCTCGGAGATGGGTCGACAAACGAAGGGGCCTTTCATGAGGGAGTAAATCTGGCCGCGATCTGGGACCTCCCAGTCCTTTTTGTTATTGAAAACAACCTCTACGCCGAAAAAACCCGGATAACGGATACGGCCAAGATCATCGATCTTTCCGACAGGTGCAAGTCGTACGGAATCCCCGGAGTCTCCATTGACGGAAATGACATTTTGAAGGTCTACGAGACGGTAGGCGCGGCAGCCTCCAGAGCCAGGGAAGGCAAGGGCCCGACGATTGTCGAATGCAAGACTTACCGCTGGCATGGTCACTTCGAAGGCGACCAGCAAGGATACAAGTCCAAGGACGAGGCCGAGGAGTGGAAGAAGAAGGACCCTATCCCCCGTTTCCGAACCTACCTTGTAAACGAGCGCGTCCTTGGAGAGGCGGAGGCCGACGAAATCGACAGCCAGATAGTCAAAGAGGTAGACGACGCGGTCAAGTTCGCCCTTGAAAGTCCTTTCCCCGCACCTGAAGAGGCGGAAGAGGATGTGTTTGCTTGAGACTGTGGTCAAGGCGATGGCCGAGGTTTAACGAGTCGCCAGGCAGGAAATAGATGAAAGAATTGATGTACACCCAAGCCGAAAACCAGGCGTTCGACGAAGAGATGGCGCGCGATCCGAATGTATTCATCCTTGGGGAGGATATTGGCCTCTACTGGGGTGGCCCATTCGGGCAGTTTCGAGGGCTCATCGAGAAGTACGGGCCCAGGCGGATAAGGGAGACGCCGATATCAGAGAAGGCCATTCTGGGAGGAGGCATTGGGGCTGCAGCCGCGGGGATGAGGCCGATTTCGTCGATGATGTTTGTCGATTTCCTGGGGTGCGCCTTTGACGAAATGGTGAATCAGCTCCAGATGAGGTACATGTTTGGTGGCAAGATCAAACTGCCTTTGACCATACTCGCAGGGATAGGAGCGGGCCGGTCGACAGCGGCCCAGCATTCAAAATCAATGCTTGGGCTTCTCACTGGAGTTAAGGGGCTCAAGATTGTTGTGCCATCCACGCCCTATGATGCAAAGGGATTGCTGAAGACGAGCATTCGTGACGACAACCCAGTCTTGTTCCTCTCCCACAAGATGTTGACGCCAATTAAGCAGCCGGTCCCAGACGAGGAATACCTGATTCCGCTGGGTAAAGCCGACATTAAGCGTCAGGGCAAGGACGTCACTGTGGTGGCGATGGCCTGGATGGTCCATGTTGCACTGGCTGCCGCGGCAAAGCTCAACTCAGAGGGGATCAGCGTGGAAGTAGTTGACCCTCGCACGCTGGTGCCTCTGGATAAGGAGACCATTCTGGAGTCGGTGAAAAGGACCGGCCGCCTGGTGGTGATCAGCGAAGAGCCCAAAACAGGTAGTTCAGCAGCGCAGATCGCGGCCATGGTCGCAGAAGAGGGATTCGATTACCTCGACGCCCCGATAAGGGTGATCGGATGCCCCGACACCCCGGTGCCCTTTTCCCCAGTGCTGGAGAAGTACTACGTTCCTGACGAGGCACGGCTGATGAAGGTGATCAAGGAGATCGTATAGGGCACCTGCCGAATCCGGAATTGCGATCGCTTCGCTCAGTCAATCCTTCGATGGGCTCAGGATAAACGAAGAGGAGGCGGAGGCCTGCGACAGGATGGCACCGCTCCCAAGGTAATGCACGCTCTCTGATTCAGGACTGCGACGATGAATGAAAATCCGGTTGACTTGAAGTACAACAAGGAGCACACCTGGCTGAGGATGGAGGGGGAGATCAGGGGCAGGGTGGGGGTGACCTTTTTTGCGCAGAAGCAGCTCAAAGATGTTGTCTTTGTGGAGTTGCCGGAGGCTGGATCGAAGGTGACTTTCATGGATCCTTTTGGAGTCATCGAATCCGCCAAGGCAACGAACGATCTCTACAGCCCGGTCACAGGCGAGGTGATCGAGGTGAACGAATCTCTTGGAGATGAACCGGGGTTGGTCAACACCGACCCGTATGGTCAGGGATGGATGGTGGTGGTCGAGCTTTCCAAGCCCGAAGAGGTTTCCAAGCTGATCACGGCCGAGGAATATGGCGCCCTGACGGCCGGCAAGAGCAGATAGGGGTGCTGACTTACAGGACTCGTCTCTCTCTCCGGACGGACGTAGCTTCGCCAGGACGAGACGGGCTCGTGTTTCCCCTGGCAGGACCAGCTTCCCTGGTTCCATGCCGGTCAGTCTGATGTCCGGCGGCTACTGTGCTTGTGCATGACTGTTCGTGAAACCTGCCCGGTAACATTTTGCAGCGATTTGAGGACGCGATGGAGAAGAGAGACGTAATTGTGATCGGCGGCGGGCCCGGAGGCTACGTGGCCGCCATCCGGGCGGCCCAACTTGGGGCGAAGGTTTCGCTCATCGAAAAGTCGACGCCGGGCGGAACGTGCGTCACCCGCGGATGCATTCCGTTAAGGGCCTTGGCAAGGGCGAGCGAGCTCCTTGACTTAGGCAAGGCAGCACGGGAGTATGGCATAACCTACGGAGATCCCAGCATCGATTTGTCCAAGCTGATGGCGAGGAAGAATACCGTGGTCAGGACGGTGTCCTCGGGGGTGAGGCTGCTACTCCAGGGGAACGGCATAGAGTTGATCAACGGCACGGCACGTCTCGGTCCGGAGATGACGGTAAACGTGTCCCTGCCGGATGGGAATGAAATGTCGGTTGCAGGAAATGCGGTCATTCTTGCCACCGGCTCCCGATGTGAGGTGCCAGACATCCTCAAGCCTCTCGGTCCGCGAGTCATCACGACCGACGCAGCTCTGGAAATGGACAGGATGCCGGTGTCTTGCGCCATCGTCGGCGCGGGCCTCGTAGGACTTGGATTCGCATCTATCCTCTCCCGGTTTGGTGTCAAAGTCACCGTTTTTGGGGAGCCGTCTGGACTCCTGCCAGCCGCCGAGCCTGAGGTCGTTTCCATTCTCGAAAAAGAACTGAGGAAGCTCAAGATTGAATTTGTGTCAGGAGCACCCTTTTCAGCGCTGGAAACAGCAGCGAAGGCAATGGCCGACGGCGAGTCCGCAAGTGCTGATTCGGAGCTCATCCTGGTGTCTGAAGGGAGGCGTCCGAACGTTGAAGACCTGGGGCTGGACGTCATCGGCGTCGCTCTGAACGAAAAGGGTGGGATCAAAGTGAACGCGGCGATGCAGACGAGCGTCGCGGGCATTTTCGCCGTTGGCGACGTGACGATGGGGCATATGTCCACGAACGTGGCTTACGCGGAAGGCGTGGTAGCGGCGCAGAACGCGATGGGGATGGCTTCAAAGACGGACTATTCCGTGGTCCCGCTGTGCTCCAGCACATTGCCTGAGCTGGCCTTCTTTGGATTGACCGAACAACAAGCCAAAGAAGAAGGGTACGACGTCCGTGTTGGCAGTTTCCCTTTTGCCGCTAATGCTGTAGCTACGACTCTTGGCCAACGGACAGGTCTGATCAAGCTGGTGGCCGACAGGAAGTACGGCCAAATACTGGGTGCTCACATAGTTGGGCCCCAAGCCTCAAACTTGATCGCGGAAGCCGCCCTCGCGGCCAAACTCGAGGCCACATCCACCGACATCGCTTCCCTGATGCATTTTCACCCCTCCCTGAGCGAGGCCGTGTGGGAGGTGGCGCGCGACTCAATCGGCCAGGCGATTCACATGGTCTCTCAGAGATGAGCACGCCTATCCGCAGCTACCGGCTTGGCAGGCTGGGGTATGCAGAAGCGTATCAACTGCAGCTGAGCCTGTCCCGGGAACGGTCCGAAGGTCAGATTCCCGATTGTGTCCTGTTTGTGGAACATCCGCCGACCTTGACCATGGGAAAGTCTGGCAAGATCGAGAATGTTCGAGTCTCCCAGGAAGAGTTAAAACGCCTGGGTGTGTCATTCTACTTCTCCGACCGTGGAGGCGACGTCACGTATCATGGGCCGGGACAGCTTGTCGCCTATCCCATAGTGGACCTTCGAGAACGAGGCCGCGATGTGCACGCGTATGTTCATGACCTGGAGGAAACAATCATCGGGGTGCTTGACAGATTCGGGATCGCGTCCGGCAGACGCGGCCATCCTGGAGTATGGGTGGGCAACCGTCAGATCGCGGCCATTGGGATTGCAGTAAGGAGATGGGTGACGATGCATGGCATTGCCCTCAACGTCCGGCCGCAACAGACGTCGTTCAATCTAGTCAACCCCTGCGGAATGGCAGGTGTTGAGGTGACTTCGGTGGACGAACTCGCGCGACGAGTTGTTCCGATGTCAGAGGTTGAAGAGACGTTCCGAGAGGAATTCTCCAAGATATTCAACGTCCTATTGGAGGCGGCCGACGGGACAGACTTGCTGATACAGAGCTCCTTAAGCTCGTCGAGACCAGTAGTGGCAGTGGGAGATAGTGGTGTCGGGTAGGCTTCCCCAGTGGTTCAAACAGAGACTTCCCGACGCTGGAGTGATGGCGAGGATGGATCGCCTTATTGATGGCAACGGGTTGCATACTGTATGCCATAGCGCGCAATGTCCAAATTCAGGAGAGTGCTTTTCAAGGCAAACGGCCACTTTTCTAATCCTTGGCAACACCTGCACCCGCAAGTGTACCTTCTGCGCCGTGACGAAAGGGACCCCGTCTGCAGTGGACCCAAAAGAGCCGCGTCATGTCCGCGAGGCGGCTACTGCCCTGGACCTGAAATATGTGGTGGTGACGTCGGTGACGCGCGATGACCTGGCGGATGGAGGATCGTCCCACTTTCATTCGGTCGTGAGGGAGCTCCACAAAGGCGCGATCGCGGCGGAGGTCCTCGTGCCGGATTTTAAAGGGTCGGCAGCGGCAATTGGAATGGTGATGGACTCCGCTCCCGAGGTATTGAACCACAACATCGAGACGGTACCGCGCCTGTATCACGAAGTCCGTCCGGGAGCCGATTACGCTCGCTCACTTGAACTCCTGGAGATGGCGAAAAGAATGAGGCCAGATGCGGTGACGAAGTCTGGTTTGATGTTGGGACTGGGGGAGACTGAAGACGAAGTCACAGCGACAATGAGAGATCTGCGCGAGGCGGGCTGCGACCTTCTTACCATAGGGCAGTATCTGCAGCCATCCCCTGCCCATCACTCTGTGGCGAGGTTTGTCAGACCGGAGGAGTTCGAAGCGTACGCAAGAATGGCTAAAGAAATGGGCTTCGCTGCAGTGGCATCCGCACCTCTGGTGAGGAGTTCATTCCATGCTTCTGAGATGTATGCTCAGATCAAAGGTAGAGCGTAGGAACACACTTTGAAAGCGACGCAGCTGGAACGAGATCTCAAAGACATGGTGGGGGATCGATTCACCACAAATGCCCTCGAGCGCTCACTCTACCGGCGAGACCTGCAACATATCTCTTTTGCAGATCGCCTGGTCGATACGCTGCCGAGCGCCATAGTGTCTCCAGAGGATGCGAAGGAAGTTGCTACCCTTCTCAAGTACTGCTCTGACAACGCTGTTCCGTTGACGGCCCGCGGTGGCGGGTCGTCGGGCTTGTTCGGTTCGGTTCCCAAGAGGGGCGGCATTGTACTTGATCTAAGGGCGCTGCTGGGCGAGATCGTCGTTGACAGCGTGAACCAGAGCGTCAACGCTCCCGCGGGCCTGACATGGTGGGAGCTGGAACGAAGACTCAACAAGAGCGGGATGACTCTGATGAGTTACCCGTCGAGCGCTCTCTCGGCCACACTCGGAGGCTGGGCTGCTACTACCGGGTTGGGGATCGGAAATCTGAGGTACGGTCCTTTGGCGCAACAGGTGCTCGCGGTGGATATCGCCCTTGCCGACGGGAGTCTCCAGTCCGTCGAGCAGGGGAACGGGCTAGGCGTCTTCCTGGGGAGCGAAGGTCTCCTGGGTGTGATGACGGCGGTCAACTTGAAATTCAGGGCCATTCCGCAAGCCTCGCTTCATCAGCTGGTCCACCTGCCAAAGATCGACTATCTGTCGGGCTTTTTGGACTCACTGACCAAAATGGAGCACCTGCCCTATGCCATCGAGTTCTTTGATTCGGGCTATCTGCACATGCTTGAGAAGGCAGCGTACCGAGTTGCCGGATCGGGAGATGGCGGTTGCCTTGTTCTTGTGTCAATGGATGGTGACAGGGCTGAAGCGGAGGAAGATGCGCATCAGCTGGCGCGGATAGTCGCCGAATCGCACGGAGAGCTCAAACCGGGAGGTGAGGTGGAGTGGGGTCAAAGGTTCAAGATGATGAGGGTCAGGCGGGCGGTGCCCTCGCTTACAGTAGGAAGCGTGCACTTGCCCATGACTGGCCTGGCACAATTCGCGGCGCGTTGCAGACAGTTCGGAAGCCGCCCCATGGGTCTGGTCGGGCACGTTGTCTCCGGAAGTGAATGCGTAGTGATGGCGTTAACCGGGGCACAATCCGACCGCGGAATCAAAGGCGCTCTGGCGCTGACTACGCCGGCAGAGCTTTCCCAGATGGCGATCTCTCTGGGTGGCGGGCCTGGAGGTGGGCTCGGCCTGTGGAACGCCGCTTACCGCTATTCGAAGGCGCTGAAAGACAAGGCGGAAGCGATCGAGCAAAAGAAAAGAGAAGTCGATCCCAACGGAATCCTGAATCTGGGTATGTGGACGCGGCCGCCATTTTTGCTCAAGAAGGGCGTCTTCGGTCCTGTTATTGCGGCAGGCAAAGCCGCCTCTGCTCTGTTCTCCGGGACAGTGAAACAGGAGAACAACAACCCTGAGCTTGAGAACTGTGTCCAGTGCGGCTACTGCATGGGGTATTGTCCGACCCGCGGTACGTGGCTTTCGTCGACACCCCGGGGCAGAGTCCTGACCGGCATTGACCTGAGCGCAACCCGGGCCGGACGAGAAAAGCTGGAGGCGGAAGCGGTCAAAGACATATTCGAATGCACGTTGTGCGGCAGGTGCAGGGTTGACTGCAGTGTAGACATCGAGTCGCCTGAAATGTGGAGCGACCTGAGGACAAGAATCGTCGACAGAGGAGGCAGAATTGAGGCTCTGGACTCTCTCTCCTCTACGATACTGAGTTCCCACAATCTAGCCGGCAAGCCTAACGAGCAAAGAGGGAAATGGGCAGACGGCCTGAAGCTCGATCATTTGAAGACCACCGCAGAAACGGCTTACTTCGTGGGGTGTGTCACCTCCTTCTATCCGATGGTACAGGATGTGGCGAAGTCGTTCGCCCGGATTCTCGATGGCGCAGGGATCGACTTTGCCATTCTCGGAGGCGAGGAATGGTGCTGTGGTTACCCGCTGCTTTCTGCAGGTCACGGACGGGAAGCGAGTGAGCACGTTCGGGCCAATGTGGATCGAATGGTCCGGCTGGGCGTAAAACGGATATTTACCACGTGTCCGGGATGTCTGCGGATGTGGAAGAGAGACTATCATAGGATCACCGGGAAGGAAGTGCCTTTCGCAGTGCAGCATTCGACTGAAGTCATCGCCGGCCTGTTGGCGTCCGGTAACATAAAAATTGGAGACGTGAAAGCCCGGGTCACTTACCATGACCCGTGCGACCTTGGCAGAAATGCAGGGATCTACGATCAGCCTCGCTACATAATGTCCAGAATCGGTGGGATTGAGCTGGTGGAGCTCGAGTCGAACCGGGAATACTGTAACTGTTGCGGGTCGGGAGGAGACCTGTTGGCATCGAACCAGGAGTTGTCTATGAGCATCGGGTCTCGGAAGGTCAAGGAAATCCTTGGCACCTCAGCCGAGGCAGTGGTTACGGCGTGCCCGTCGTGCGAGCGAGCGATAAACATGGCAAAATTGTCAGAGAAGGCGCGGTTCAAGGTCCTTGACATAACGCAGCTGACCTGGAGTGCGATGATCAAGTAGTAGTGGGCGATCGCCCGCCCGCTCGAGATGTCAAATGGGGTTTTGAGCATGGCAACAGAATGAAGGAGTCGCAAATGAAAGCGCTTGTCGTCTACGATTCTCAATATGGCAATACGGAACAGATAGCCAGGGCTATAGCTCGAGGCATCGGTGGCGAGAAGGAAGTCGTCGCGATCAAAGCGTCGGAAGCCTCAGCGGACACGGCCGGCCTGGAGCTTCTCGTGGTTGGGTCTCCGACCCAAGCGGGCCGACCGACGCCTCCGGTCCAACAATTCCTGGCGAAACTGCCGAGCGGCGGACTCAAGGGCGTGAAAGTGGCTGCCTTCGATACGAGGGCGAAAAGCTGGTTCACCAAACTCTTCGGCTATGCTGCAGCGAGGATAGCTGCGACTCTGACGAGTAAGGGAGGGACCGTGGCCGGACCGGAGCAAGCATTCTATGTCAAGGGAACCAAAGGTCCTCTAGTCGAAGAAGAGATCGATCGAGCCATGAACTGGGGCAAGGAACTGGCTGGTCGGAAGTAGTTGCATTTGACGCGCGTTCTTTTGTCTTGCCGGTGCCGCCGCAATAGAATGTGAGGGTAAGCTGATTACCAGGAGGATACCCGTGCCAATTCCAAGCATGTTTCGTGTCAGGCAGACGCTTCAGGGTCCTTCAATTGGCGATGTCCCCAGGGAAATTCGCCAGAAGATCGGAAAGCTTGGTCTGACGACCGCGATAAAGCCCGGTCAGACAATTGCGATCACTGCGGGCAGCCGCGGAATTACCGGCATTGCCACGATCCTTAAGGCGGTCGTCGACGAATGCCGCGGGCAGCACCTCAATCCGTTCATCGTTCCTGCCATGGGCAGCCATGCAGGGGCCACAGCGAAAGGCCAGAGCCATCTCCTTGAGCATTATGGGGTTACCGAATCAGCAATGGGCTGTCCCATCAAGTCGAGTATGGACGTGGTGAAGATCGCCGAGGTGAAAGGAATACCGGTTTTTCTCGATAAGAACGCCTGGGAAGCAGACCATATTGCCGTGGTGGCGCGGGTGAAGCCGCACACGGACTTCGATTTTGAGGTTGAGAGCGGCCTCTTTAAAATGATGTCGATCGGCCTCGGGAAAAAGGAAGGGGCGGAGCACTATCACAGAGCGGGCCATGACTACGGATATGCGGACGTTTTTCCCACGGTTGGGAAGAAAGTGCTTGAGACGGCGAAAATCCTTTTCGGCCTGGCGGTCGTCGAAAACGGCTACGGGCACACAGCCAGAATAGAGGCCACCCTTCCCAGGGACTTCTATGCGACTGAAAGAGCGCTGCTTGTAGAGGCTAAGGCGTGGCTTGGTAAGCTGCCGTTTGACGACATCGACCTTCTTATCGTCGATGAAATGGGCAAGAACATCAGTGGTACAGGGATGGATCCCAATGTCATTGGCAGAGAATGCATCCAGAAGCATCCCGATAAGCCACGGATCAGGCAGCTATTTGTGAGGAGCCTCACGGCGGAGTCGGACGGCAATGCGCTGGGGATAGGGATGGCTGACCTCACCACAAAGAAGTTGGTTGATCAGATCAATCGAACGACCACGAATATCAACGTAATCACCACCGGGGCTCTAGTGCTTGCGAAGGTGCCGATGTATTTCGACTCGGACAAACAGGCGATTGAGGTTGCTCTTGGGATGATTGGGCTTACCAGGCCGGAGGAGGCGAGGATTGTCCGCATCAAGAACACTCTGCATCTAACCGAAATGGACTTGTCGGAATCATTGCTGGGAGAGGCGAGGGAAGACTCGCATCTCGCCATCGTAGGAGATCCAGGCCCGATGACCTTCGACATTGACGGTAGTCTGAAGGCGTGAGATCGAGGACTGCGGATCTGTTTGGGGGTACGAAGATGGAGACCAAAGAACAATGTGCGGCCCTTATGGACATGTCCAACTGCTGGGCAGACTGGAGAGCCACGTTGAGACAGTCCATTAAGGACAGCCACACCTATTATAAGGACGAGTCGGTCCAGCTCATGATGAATAACCTGGAACAGTTCTTGAATACCAACGCATGCGCCTCTTCGGCCGAGGAGCAACTCCTGCAGTCGATGTGGGACGCCGCCAATGAAGACGAAAGGAAGACGCTGGCCACCCTTCTTCTGAAAATGTCTGATACGGCGTAGCACATCGCGGGCGAGAGCATGTCAGAGTCCTGGGGGCTTTCATCGTTGTCCGGTCCGGGGCGGCGGGACATGATTCGATTCGCCGGGGAAACGATCCTGTTGCGGCGCCCTCTCCCTCGGCGTATCATATCGAACCATGACTGAAAAACGGACTCTTCTGATTATCACCGCACATCCCGATGACGAGACTTTCGGGTGCGGTGGCACCCTGGCGAAATACGCCTCTTCGGGTGTAGACGTCTACTGCGCCTGCGCCACAAAGGGCGACGTTGGGACCTTTGAGCCTGAGAACATGAAAGGCCATGCTACCGTTGGAGACATGAGATGGTCGGAGATGGAATGCGCGGCCAAGAAGCTGGGGCTCGCGGGCATCGCACACCTCGGGTACAGGGACTCAGGAATGGCAGGCTCTGCGGATAATAAGAACCCACAAGCCTTCGTCAACGTTCCGGTTGCGGACGCGGCGACGAGGATTGTAAAGGTGATCAGGGAAATCAAGCCGCAGGTCATCATCACCTCGGACCCCATTGGCGGGTATCGTCATCCGGACCACATCGCAGTTCACAAGGCTGCTCTTATGGCTTTCGAGGCATCAGGTGACGCAACGCAATTCACGAAGGCGGGCCCCCCTTTCAAACCGCAGAAGCTGTACTACAACGTGTTCCCGAGAACGATCCTCAGACTTACTGTGTTCCTTATGCCATTGTTCGGCCAGAACCCCCGGCAACTGGGCAAGAATCGTGACATCGACCTTAAGAGCGTGGCCAGCGAGAAGTTTCCGCTGCACGCTTCCATTTACCTCTCCAAAGAAGACAGGCGTAAGCGTGACGAGGCGTTCAACTGCTATGCCAGCCAAATCGTGAACCGGCCACAAAGACGTGGTTTTCTGGAGTTCCTTCAGCGCTTCACAAGAAATGACATCGACGGCTTCATGAGGGCATATCCCGCAGTGACAGGGCGGCTCAAGGAACACGACCTTTTCGAAGGAATAGAATGATGCGGCCCGGGATTGACCGGTCCGAAACGGAGGCAACATGACTGGTGAAAGACTCTCTGGAAAAGAGGCCGACGTCCAGCGCGAGATAGCCGTCGACAATGGGGCCGAGGGCTTTGTGGAACTGTTGAATCTCAACGGCGTCGAATACATCTTCATGAATCCCGGAACCGACACGACTCCGATCCAAGAAGCCATCGCCAAGTTCAAGAAGCGGGGAAGGCGGACCCCTCAGGTTATCCTTTGTACGCACGAGACGGTCGCCATGGCGGCGGCTCACGGTTATTTCGCTCTGACGGGCCGGCCACAGGTAGTCCTGGTGCACGTCGATGTCGGCACTCAGAATATAGGTGGCGCTTTACATAATGCCCAGAGGTCTCGAATCGGGGTGGTGGTGTGCGCCGGCAGGTCTCCATCCATTTTCGAGGGGGAGAGGCAGGGTGGGCGCACGATGGGCATCATGTGGTGGCAAGAACAACGCGACCAGGCGGGGATTGTGCGCAATTTCACCAAATGGGACTACGAGCTGAGGTTCAATGAGAACGCTCACCATGTCGTGCAACGCGCTTTTCAGGTCGCGGGCACGGAGCCTTGCGGGCCAGTCTACCTGACATTGCCGAGAGAGGTTCTGGTAGAGAAGACGAAGAGCGTCAGGGTGCTTGACTCCGGGCGCTTTGCCCCAGCCTCCACCCCCGATGCCGATCGTGGAATGCTGGAAAAGGTCGCCGATATCCTTGTTGAAGCCAAAGAACCGCTGATCCTTGTCGGCTATTCAGGGAGAAACCCGAAAGCTGTGCAGCCGCTGGTGGAGTTGGCAGAGCTTGTCGGGGCGAGGGTATCCTCCTCAACGGCGCGGATGAACTTCCCGACCAATCATCCGCTTATCATCAGCGGGTTCGCTGCCGATTACCTGAAGAAGGCTGACGCAGTGCTCGTGGTCGACAACGATATTCCTTATATGCCTGCCATGGCGAAGCCTGATAAAGACGCGAAAATCATCCACATCGATATCGATCCGATCAAGAAGGACATGGTGATGTGGGGGTTCCCAGCGGATTTTAACCTGTCTGCTGATTCGGCCAAAGCTTTGCCAGCGCTGGTAGATCTCGTCCGCGGTAAGATCTCAAAAGCGCAGATTGAGCGGGCCAAAGACAAGATCGCCGGGCTAGCGAAGGAAAAGTCCAAATCTGATGACGAAGCGAGGAGATTGGCGGCTTCCAAGGCAGATTCGACCCCTGTATCGCCCGAATGGTTCTGCCAATGCCTATCCGAGGTCATCACCGACGAGACCATAGTCATCGACGAGTCGATGAGCGGCGGACCGGCCTTCAACCGCTATGTGCCTCGTACGAAGCCAGGCACAATCTTTACCAGTGGCGGGTCAAGTCTGGGATTTGGATTGGGCGCCTCATTGGGGGCGAAACTCGCGGCTCCCGATAAGGACGTCGTATGCCTTGTCGGCGATGGTTGCTTTATTTTCGGCGCTCCTACTCCCACGTTTTGGGCATCAAGCGTCTATCATCTGCCGTTCCTCTGCGTGATATTCAACAACGAAGGTTACAATGCGGTGCGCTCCAATCTGAGGGCGACCTTTGGGAATGACAATTTTGGGGAAAAGGAAGCATTCTTTGCCGGGCTGGATATTGCCCCCTCGCCTGATTACGGGATGATAGCGCGGGCGTGCAACTGCTACGGCGAGACGGTCAAGACCTCGGCCGAGGCGATGCCAGCAATTAAGAGAGCGATGGAGCAGGTGAGGGCCGGAAAGGCGGCGGTGCTGGACGTGAGAATCGGGAGAAGGCAGGCGGCCCAAGCATAGTGCCGTCGAACCGGGCATTCGGGTCGAGGGTCCGGCATTTTGATTGACCTCGTTCGGTCGCATCTCTATAATTACCGTGGCTTAAAGCACGCAACATTCTGTCGGAGGGATAATGGAACTCAAAGAATACATTCAGAACGAAATCAACGGCATGAAGCGAACGACGGGCAGAGTGCTCAAGGACCTGTCGCAGAGCGAATATGCCTGGCGCCCGGCGAGCGGCTGTAACTCGATCGGCCTCATCCTCTTCCACCTTACGAAATCGGAAGACTCGTTCCTCTCGCGAATGCAGGGCAAACCGATGCTCTGGGACGCTGATAAGTGGTACGAGAAACTGAACGTCTCCAAGGATGAGGCGGGGGCGCATTACAATGTGGACCAGGTAAACGCCTTCCCGTGCCCCACGTGCAATCAGCTTGTGGATTATTTTGAGGCAGTTCGGGCGAAAACGACCGAGTATCTCAACGGCCTCGAGCGCGACGGACTTGAGCAAGAAGATCACGATAACCCCATTCCCGGGCGAGACGACGATCGCCTCGATGTTCTCCCTGATCGTGAGCCACGCCACGGGGCATTTCGCCGAGATTTCCTACCTGCGCGGCATCCAGCGCGGCCTCGACAAATAGCCGAAGTTCTGCGGGAACCAAAAGCGGTCAGACGATAGTCTGACCGCTTTCTTTTTGTACGGCCCGCGTCCTGTTCCGCCACCCTGTCTCGCGGGTGAAGAAGATGGCGACGAGAGCGATGACGGAGAGCCCGGACCAGAAGAGAAAGGGAACTCCGGCGCCAAAACGGGCCAGGCTGTTCCCTACCGGAGCGGCGATCGCTGATCCCAGCGGGGCGATGGTGAAGACTATGCCCAGGGCGAGGCCGGCGTGCTCGATGCCCACTCCCTCGGTCTCAACAAGCATCGTTATCACTATGGACATAAAGCTATCCATGAATAGACCGGAGACTGCCATCATCAACCACACGCCGGGCGAGGAAACTACGGGGAGAAGAGCCAGCGATGCGGTCATGACGACAAGACCCGGGATGAGGATGGCCTTCCGCGAGCCGATGCGGTCGGACAAAGTGGAAATGAGTATCACCGCGGCCGTGCTCACCGCGTAGAAAACGGCGAGGGTGGTGCCGGCGGAAGCCTCGGACCATCCCTGCCCCACAAGGTAAATCGGGAGATAGCCTGTCATGCCGTTGATGCCGGCGGAACGAAAGAGCAACACAAGCCCGACGAGCCAAACGCCTTTGTTGCGTAGCAGTTGAGGGAGCGCCTTGCTGACAGGCGTCCTGACAACTTGCTCAGGGCTATTCTCATGCGAGGGTGCCTTGCCAAAAATGAACCAGAGGATGGCAACTGCGACAGAAAGCGCGCCGTAAAGGAACATAACGTTCCTCCAGCCTCCGAGGAGAGGAGACATAATCGAGGCGCTGATTGCCGGTCCCAACATCAGTCCGAGGCCCATCCCCATTGCTCCTACGCCGTTGGCCATGCCGAGGTTGCGGCCCCTGAACCAGACCGCCGTAGTCTTGGTGATATTGATAGGAATGATCGCCCTGACGAGGCCGTTGGCGAAGACAAGAGCGGTGAGCATAAAGAAACCGTTGGATAGTCCTCGAAGGGCGCCGGTGACCCCGACGAGCAGGCAGGAAATAGCGATTACCCATTTGAGCCCGTACTTATCGCCCAGCACGCCCCCGAGGAGGCTTACGAAGACCCCGGCAAGGGAAGTCATGCCCCAAACGGTCCCTATCTGCACGAGGCTGAGATGCAGGTCTTTGGAAATCTCCTCGAATAGCACGGGCATGCAGGAAAAAGGGATAGCAGAAACAAAGGTGCTGGTGGCGGCGGAAAGCCCGAGTAGATACCACCGGTAGTTGCGCTGGGCGAGCGCGGCTGAAGACTTCATAGCAGTTCTGGAATTATAACATGCGCCAGCCGTGAGCCTTTCCCAAATTGACATGACTGGGGGAGCAGTTCATAATAGGCAGGATTTCGCAGGAGCGCGCCAGTGCTCCGTTGGCCAGGCCGGGTTTCCGGCTCAGATAGAAAGTAACAAAGAGCGTTTTAGGAGGAACCATCAGTGAAAGCAGCAGTTATGATTTCACAAGGTAACGTCCAGGTCCAGGATGTACCTGAACCCCAGCCGAAACCAAATCAGATCAAAGTGAAAATTGCGTACTGCGGGATTTGTGGAAGCGAGCTACATTCTTTCCAGCCCGAGTACCAGACGGGCATTGCCACATTCAGAGGCCCGGCACGGCCTTCGGCTGGACCAAGAATCATGGGTCACGAGGCAGCCGGGACCATTGTCGAAGTGGGTTCTGATACGAAGATGGGCTACAAGGTGGGGCAAAGGGTGGCGATGGACTTCCGCAGCTATTGCGGCTCGTGCTACTACTGCCGCAACAAGATGAACCACTTCTGCGAGCATGTTACGCCAGCGTCTGGTGGCTATGCCGAGTACGCTGTTTACAATGAGGATGCTATCTACCCTGTACCTGATGATGTGACCATGGAGAGAGCGGCCACGCTAGAGCCCACCGCTGTCGCCGTGCATACGATTGATGTTGCCGCTCTCAAAGCGGGTGGCACCCTGGCGATACTCGGAGGCGGCCCCATCGGTATGCTCATCCTCGAGGTCGCAGTCAGGGCCGGCGCCTCTAAGATTCTTCTTTCTGAGCCGGTCGAGAGCAGAAGAGCTCTGGCCACAAAGCTCGGCGCAACCTGGGCTGTCGATCCGACCAAGGAGGACCTGGAGCAGGTTACGGGCAAACTCACAAACGGGCGTGGCTTCGATACAGTTATCGATGCCAGCGGCAAGATCGCCGTGGCGAAGCAGGCTGTAAAGCTTGCCGACAACTGCGGCACGATAGTGTGGGCCGCCATGTATCCGGGCGGCGCCGAACTTCCGGTCATCCCCTCCTACATGTATGCCCGCGAGTTGACTATCAAGTCAGTGTTCGTATCTCCCTACTGCTTTAACCGGGCCTTGAATATGCTCCCGACGCTGGATTTGGATCCCCTCATCTCCGTCAAACCTATAGAGCAGATCCACGACGGGATCAACGAGCTGCTGAAGGGTCAGGGGATGAAGGTCCTTATCAAACCCGGAAAGTAGCTTTTCCGAACTAGATCAACCTGCGCGAAAAAGGGGGAGTAGACGAGAAGGTCTACTCCCCCTTTTCCTTTCCCTCTTCCTAGCGGAATGGTAGCTGTAAGTTACCCGAGCATCGTATTTGGAATCCCATCCCACGGCGCACGCACTTCTTCAAAGGGGGCCGTCTGGGCGCTCGAGTTTTCGCCAAGGACCATCATCTGGCGACCCTTGCCGTATTGTGGCCATGGGAGAGATGAGGTTGACGGATCACCCGTTTTGGCGAAGGCGATCCATGCATCCTGCATCTGTCCCGCTAGTTTCTGGGCAGCAGGTCCATCGCCTTCGAACTCCTTGGTCAAGTTGCCAAAGACGAATCCGACATCAAGGGCATGACACGATCCAAGATCGGCTACCACTGATTTCCAGGTAAACACGTAGCCGTAGGCGGGCTTGCCGAGCTTCTCCTGGTACTCACAGAGGCGGATATTCGGCAGACGGAAGTGCTGGTCGCCCATAATGGCGACGTATATCTCAAAGGGAGTCACCGGAAGAGTTCGCTTCGCCAACGCCTTGCGATACTGCTCGATCATCTTCGGAGCGTATTGCTCCGGAAGCAGCCGGCTGACACGTTTCACCAATCCGGCTTCATCCAGGTCTCTGAAATTCGGCCCCATCATGGCGAATAGCTTGCCTTCTTCAAGGTTAGATCCGGCGAGCACGGTCACGTCCCTGGCCGAGCCTGCCTCAACCGCATCAAGGGGCACTCCCTTAAGGTATTTGCCGTCCTGGACAGGTCCGAAGTTAACGGCCACGCTTGCGCCGCTGCCTGCAGCAAGCGCCAGTTCGGCCTGGGCGCCAATGAGCGCTTCAACAGGCAAAGCCCTCATAGCGTCAGCCTCGGTACCCGGGATTCCGAGTTTGCCGAAGAAGTTCTCTGCCGACTTGTTTGCACGCTCCAACGGCTGGGCCTTGCTGGCTCCACTCTGAAGAAGAGCCTTCTTGAATAGCCCTCGGGCTTCGTCCATGGCGAGCAATGCGCCGATACTCTCGGCGCCGGCCGATTCGCCGAAGACGGTTACGTTGTCGGGGTCCCCGCCAAAAAGGGCGATATTGTCTTTCACCCAACGAAGCGCCGCCACCTGATCAAGCAAACCTTCATTGCCGCTGGAGGGAATCTTGCCACCGGTGAAGTGATTGAGGTTGATAAAGCCGAGGCAGCCGAGACGATAGTTGATGGTTACGAGAACGATGCCCCCCCGCTTGACGAGATTCTGGGCGGGAGTCATCGGGCTTGACCCTGAACCGTGGAGGAAGGCTCCACCGTGAATCCAGACCATGACTGGTCTCTTTGCGTTATCGGTGGCGGGGGTCCAGACGTTGAGGAAGAGGCAGTCCTCGCTCTGTGGTTCGACGGATGGCTTACGCCCTGGAATGGCGGAAGGCCCCACGTCCTGGGGGCATATGGGACGGAACTGGTCGGCCGACTTCATGCGGGGCCATGGGGCGAGGGGTTGGGGTGGCATCCACCGCAGGGCTCCTATAGGCGGAGTGGCATAAGGTATCCCCTTGAAAACAAGGACGTCGTTTTCGTTAATGCCCAGGAGTTTGCCTGACCTGGTTTGGACTGTGAGGCTATTTCCGACTACCCAACTTACCATGAGTGCCTGTCTCCTTTTCCGTCACCGGCTGATTAGAACACGTTGTCATCGGCCTGCAATTTGATTGCCCATAACTAAGGACACTGCAAAAACGGCAACCGCAAAACAAGCAAATACGATCCCAGCCACTCGCAGTGTTATGACCTCAGTGTGCCATGGCTTTGCCGCCGGCATCGCCGGAACCCACCGGGCGGGGTCGCCTTTGGTTCTTGCCGCCATCCACGCTCCGGATTTCTGAAGAATATTGACCCATGACTTGAGGACGGGCTCGGCCCAACGGGCGATGAGGACTCCTCCCACCGCAAAGATAAGAGCAATCGTAGCGAAGGCCGCCTGGGTGGCTGTCATGCTTGCGCCCTGCGACTAACCCAGTCCCCCGTTTCCGACGCCGTCCCACGCTGCGCGTTCAACCTCGTAGGGAGCGGCTTCTACGTGACTGTTTTCGCCGAAGATCATGGTCTCGCGGTTCTTGCCGTAGGCCGGCCAGGGTAAGGCTGGCGTGCCCGGATTGCCAGATTTCGCGAATGCGATCCAGGCATCCTGCATCTGCTCTGTCAACCGGTTCACCGCATCGCCAGCGCCGTGGAATTCTTTGTAGGTCGCTCCGAAGATAAATCCGACGTCGAGGGCGTGACAGGCCCCCAGGCCAGGTACGGCACACTTCCATGTGAATACGTAGTTGAACGACGCCGTTCCCAGATCTCGCTGCAATTCCGCGAGGCGAATGTTCGGAATCCTGAATTGCTTGTCGCCCTGGATCGCCATGTAAATTTCTCCAGGAGTGGGCGAACCGCCCCTCAAGGGCATCGCCTTGCGGTATTGATCGATGATACGCGAGACGTGCTCCCTGGCGACCATACGACTAACGCGTTCGGCCAGGCCGGAATCGTTAAGCGTTGGGACCTCGGCGTCCATTGAAGCGAACAGAGTCCCCTCGTTCAAGTTGCCGCCGGCCAGAACCGTGACACCCTTCGCTGAGCCATTCTTCACTGCTTCGAGCGGCAGTTGAGGCAGGATCTTGCCGTCGACTACAGGCTCGAAGGCAGCGCCGCGTATTCCCATGGCAGCCATCTTCTGCTGGGCGTCAAGCAGAGCTTGAACGGGCGTGGCCTTCAGCTTTTCGATTTCTTTCGACCCAACGCCAACGGCCTGGAGAAACTTCTTCGACACTTCGACAGCATCAGGCAGAGCCCGGCAAGTGTTAGAACCGCTCTGAAGGATGGCCTTCTTGAAGAGGCCTTTCGCTTTGGGCATGGCGAGGAGGCATCCGACGCTCATCGCGCCTGCCGACTCACCGAAAACAGTCACGTTGTCCGGGTCGCCGCCGAAAGCTTTGATGTTGTCGCGCACCCACTCAAGGGCCGCTATCTGGTCGAGGAGACCCTCGTTGCCGGTAGCAGGTATCTGGCCTCCGGTGATCTCATTGAGATTGAGAAACCCGAGAGCGCCCAGCCGGTAATTGATCGTGACCATTACCACCCCGCCACGCTTGGCCAGGTTCGCTCCCGGATGCATGGGGCTGGAGCCCGATCCGTTGGTGAATGCTCCGCCGTGAATCCACACCATCACAGGGCGCATGAGCCCGTCGGCGGCTGGAGTCCAGACATTGAGGAAAAGACAATCCTCGTCCTGAGGCTCCTCCGGGAAAGGCTGGCGCGGGATGGCGGCCAGGCGCATCAGGTTTTGGGGAGAGATAGAACGGAACCTGTCTGCAGCTTTGATCCGTGGCCATGGGGTCACCGGCTGCGGCGGCATCCAGCGTAGCGCTCCAACAGGCGGAGCGGCGTATTGTATTCCTCTGAAGACGGCTAGATCGTCTTCGAGCGTACCAAGCAACTTGCCGGCCCTGGTCTGAACGGTAAGGCTGTTTCCGATTATCCCGGACATGCTCTCAATCCTCCATTAAATGCAATCAAAGAATACGGCAAATGTAGTAAGAAAAGGAGAATGTTGTCAACTCTCCAGGCTCAGGCATTGGCTGTCGAAGTCGCCGATGTTTTTTGACGCTAGAACCGGTGTACAGCGAAAGAGGAAGACCGGCGCTACCTTGCGATCCCACTCCGTGCCAGCTGGAAGCTCTTCAGTACGGAACCGCTGGCACTTCTGAAAGTGACCACCGCCTTGCTGCCATCTACCGACACATCTGCATAACCGTACTGGCCGGCTCGATACCACAGACTCTCCGGTGACGTGTAAGAGCGGTCGGGGTCGGGGGTGCCGCCGAAGGCGCCGTCGATGACATATGAGACGCCCGATTTTTGAAGCAGCTCCATCTGGTGGGCGTGTCCGGAGAAGACGAGGTCCACCCCGTATTTCTCGAACAGGGGCGTAACTCTGCTGATGGTCTCCGGATTGTCGTACCATTTCCAGCCGTTCAACTGGTTTCCGGAAGCGTAGTAGAAACCGTGGCTCATCACGAAGGTCCAGTCGTCGATCGGTATCGACTGCAATTGGTCTTCGAGCCAGGACATCTGCCCGCTGGAGATCGTCTCGGCGCTCCATTCGACATCGAGGATGAGAAAATGAACATTCTCCACGTCTACCCGGCGCCAGAGCTGCGAAGTCCATTGCGATACCCCGGAAGGAAAAGCATAGGTGAGGAAACGAGCGAGACCGGTGAAGATGGTGTCGTGATTTCCGGGAACGAAGACTGATGGTATTCGAGAGGAGACCGTAGAGAAGGCATCGCCGGCCAGGAGCCACTCCTCAGGCCTGAAGCCATACTCCACGTTATCTCCCAAGGAGAAGAAGTAGTCGATCCCTTTGTCGGGATCAGCTATTTGCTCGAGCATGCCGCCAGTTAAATCGTTGCGGCTGCTACCTGTGCCGAAATGGGCATCGCTGGCGACAGCGAAGTGGAGGGGACGTGATGGGTTAGGGGTGGTGAAAAAATGGCTATCGCTGCCGTTGAGGCTGTACCAGTATGTCGAGCCCGGCAAAAGACCGTCGAGCGCGAAGACATGGCTTGTGGTGGGGGCGCTGTCAGTCAGCCGCGACTGGAAGCCATCGGAGCCGAAAACAAGCTCGTAGACGGCCCGTTTTGGTGACTCAACAACAACGGACACATTGGGAATGCCGTTCACACCTTTACCGGCTGCTATCAGCCTCGGAGTTTCATCCGTCCCTGTCCCGGGGGAAAAGCCGGAGAGGAAGGCGAAGGCCGACGAAGACAATATCAGGGAAAGAACGGCAAGCGTGATGACGGCAACTCCGAATCGCTGCCCGGCAACTGCCCTGGGGCGACGTCTCCCGGCGACCAGTGGAATCAATGACGAGAGGCCGATGATGAGAAAGGCAGCAAGGCCAAGATCGAACAGCTTCTCGACGTGAGTAATTCCCCTGGTGCCATGCAGCGTAAGCAGCCAGCCGACGAGAGAAACAGCCGCTGCGGCTGACAAAAGACTGAGTATCAAACGAGGCTTTTCTCACGGCGAAAACGAATTATATCACGACGAACTGCGAGGTTCAGATTGAGACAAACACCGCTGAATAGACGCTAGTCTTGGCGTTTGGGCGTCAGGCCGTCGCAGGATGCCGGCGACAACCAGACTCCGCCACACTGGGAAACGACGAGGTCGCCGGTTCGAGGCTTCGTACGATTGCAGGTAAGATACTTGACGACGGCGGAACGATCAGGCTCTGGATTCACTCGGCGTGGATTCTCACCGTGGCTTCCTCGCTGTCCACGTCGATCTCGGTGTCGCTGAGAGCGGCGATCAGTTCTTCGATCATGTCGTCGCCTTTGAGATTCCTGACGTCGAAAGTTATTCCCTTTTCCTTGAGGGCGCGGTTCACGTCATCCGCAGCCTGGGGTGGGATGAGCGAAGTCAATTTCATTCCCGCTCTCACCAGAGAGACTGGTATGCGGACATTGACTTTGCCGGGATCATGATGCGCATTTCCCCATTTGTCTGCTCGAGGCACATATCCCTCTTTGGGTTCCACCTTTACATAAAGGTACCTGGGGTTGGCGTTCTTCTTGCCAGCCGCCTGGGTCGGTTCAGGGCTATCGTTGACCAGCGAAAGCAGTCGGGAGGCTTCGTCTACCGAAATTTTGCCTTCGGCCAACATTTGCAGTACTCGTTTCTGGTTCTCACCCATCTTGTCGTCTCCCTTGCCTCTATAAGATCTTTATTTGGACCTGCCGGCCCTGTTTTTCGACCTCCATTGAAAGCCCCTTGAGGCTCCAAAGAAGCCGGAGAATTGCAGGAACTCCGAAAACAACAGGTCTCCACCATTTGATCTGCCATGTGAAGACCGTGGCTACCACGGCGAAGGCGACCAATATGATCAGGAAGGCGAGCAGGAAAACAAGGGCGATTGGCCCGAGGATAAAGAGGGGCAGCCAAAAACCGAGGGAATGCCTGGGATTGTGTACCTTCACTGATAGAGCGTAAGGCGGCCATTTCATTTCGATAACCTCTCAATCGCCTCAGCGGCGGAAATTTCGCCCCGTTCGAGTGAGGAGATGACATCTTCTCCAACCGGTGCGGCCACTATGGTTTCCACCATCTGGAAACCGGAAGCGATGCGCGCCAGGCGGCTCTTTATCGTCGGGTAGCTGACGCCGAAGGTCTTCTCCATGTCTTTGATAGAGCCGTCGCACTTGACAAACGCCATCACGAATATCTGGTCTTCGGCTGGAAGCCGGGCGAGGGGTGGCAGATCGAATTCGCCCTCGATGGCGATCCCGGAATCCGCAAGCCTCACCCGCTCCACGACCAGCGGAGCACCCCTGGTGAGCGAAGTAAGTTCATGCCAGTCCTTAGGTTTCATATACTTTCTCGGATATCATGATAATTAATATCGAAATTGATTTAGTTGATGAATCATACCTCCAAACATTGATTTTTGTCAATACCCCCGGCCTTGCCCATAAATGGAATCCGGCGGTACTATTTGGGCAACTGCCATTTCTGCACAAGAAGTAAGATGTGACTTTGCGAGTGTCACTGCTCTTTGTGGTTTATTACCAAAAGATGTAGGATGTTGCGCAATAGGCAACTAGAAGCATAGGGCAATAAGAAATGACTCTTCCGCGAACCAATCGTCGTTGGTTTGACCGGCCCATTCGGGGCAGGGTGCAGTACAATTGCGGACGACTTGAGTAGCTGTCCGAACTTTCGGAGCTATTCACTCAGTAAAGCAATGAGAGACATCGCGGTCGCCGAGATCAAGGATATTGATACCGAGCTATCTTCTCCCAGGTCCAGATCCTATCAACAAGAAATTGGGAACCAGATACGTAAGCGGGACAGATGCAATTGCCGCGAAGGTTGGCAATCGGATCACAGCTGATGAGCAGGAGAATAAACTCCTTTCTGTGGTTCCGATTGTAAGAGACCGGCATCAGGAACCCAGCCGAGATGAACTATTTCAGAGATAAGTTCCCGCATTTTTTCACAATAGCTGTGTTTGCCTCGAAGCAGGTGAGGTGGGCGCGGGAACATAAGGCCTACGGCGGCGACCAAGCCTCGTTTGAAAGAGACGATTCACGGGATGCCGGGGACCATGAACCTCTTGGGGACAGGCAGTCCAGTTGTGTGTGGATAGGTCTGATCTGATCATCAGTAACGAGCGGCAGTTCACAGAACCGAGCGTCAAACAGGACTTGCAGGACAAGTTGGATCTGTATCTGATGATGATGGAAAAGCCCGGTTCAACTTTGCCACACGATTGGGAACTGAATATGGGCCAAGCCTACGAGAGTAGCTTGATGTCAACCTGCTGCAAGAGAAAAGTTGGCGCAGTAATTGCAAAAGAAGATACAGTGGGCGGCCAAGCAAGAAGCTACATCGTAGCAACAGGAGACAACGAGGCTCCAACAAACATTCGACATCCGCTGCACCTCATTTTAGGCGGCCTGCTGCTTCAAGTACACTTTAAGGTAAAGAGAAATTGAGGGATCAATATCACAAATGTCCCAGATGCGGCGAAGGAGTCGATCTCTCGGGCGACTTCGCCCTTCCTTTTGTCTGCCCTAAGTGCGAAAGCCGCCTTGGAAGCGATTTTATCCCAGGTAGGATGCTTGATCTATGTATCGTCGTCCATGCCGAGGAGTCCCGGCCATCCTCCAGGCGTCGTGATTCGGAGCTACACCTATCGATGACAGCGTACTATATACCACGACCTTTCCTTGCCCGCTTTGTGCAAACGATCGTCCAATCGGGAGTAGAAAGATTATCTTCTCAGAGCCATATCCGCAGGCAGAAGCAGTGGATATGCTTAAGGAAGCGGGAATTCCGGCCGAATTGTTTGAAGGGGTGAAAGGTAGGGCTTATCACAGATTGTTTGAACCACCACCATAAGCTCAATTAGGAAGTGATTCTATGGAATTGAAACAATGTCCAGCTTAAACGGTTCACCGTCTCTTTTGACTATCGTCGTGCGGTTGAAATGTGCCACGGCTGATTGCGGATGGGTTAACACTGAGCGCCGAGATCTGCCAATGGCTCACAGAACCATCATTACCATGCCTTTTAACAAACGACAGACCAATTACTAAAACCGGAGAATCGGCTCTGATTTAGTCATAATCTGGTTCTCCCGCCATGGCTGCGGATCAACACGGATATGATCCGCGAAACGGAAGCGAAAAGCCTCGTGGTCTTAGTGTGTACGATTTCAGTTATTCGTCCAAAACGTCGGCTCCAGCCCTAGTTCATAGATCGACTGAATCAGGCAGCAGATATTGTGGCAGAGTATCTTGCACAGTACCTCGTTAGTCTGAGCAACCGGCAGTTTTCGCCCGGACGTGCGTTCCGAACTTCGCCTTGATCATACTGAAGGTTGATTCCGACGTTGGACCGCTTGTGATAGTGAGCGGAGAAGCAGTCCCGGTTGAAGTTGTAGAAGTGCCACATCCTGTCCCATAGACTGTCGGTCTGGTGATCCTGCATGGCCAGTTCCGGTTTTCCGCCATTCCTTGAACGGGACGTAGGGCATGGCCCCGATACTCTTTATTGTCTCTAGGTTCTTCTTGCTGGAGTAGCCTTGTCAGCCGAGACCTCCCTGATCGTTGAACGTTTGGCTGTGTCGTTGACCAGCGTGGGCATCTGGACTGTGTCGGCTGAGTCGCTGATTTCTACGCTCGTTACTATATGTGTCTTGACTCCGCACATCAGGTGAGCCTTGACCCAAGTCCGCTCGACCTTTTCCTTACCGTACTTGTAGTCGAACCAGCGAGCGTAGGTTGATGTGGAGAAGCCTGACGAATCCACAGCGAAGTCGCTTTCGACAGTCTTGAGAGGGCTGGCACTTTGGGCTATCAGCGCCTTCAGCATTGGCGTGAGTTCCGGCTTCTCAAGGTAGTTGAAGGAGGAGTTGTAGTGGGCGGCTTTGGCAATGAATCCGTCGGCCTGTGCTTCTTTGAGGGCGGGAGTCAGTTCGACCTGAGAACGTGGTGTAGGACTTGAACACGAGGCCGAATACCACGTCGGAGAGCGGGAGTCTCGGTCTGCCGAAAGTGTATTCAGGCTGAGGAATGCCGTTGCAGAGGTCGCGGAGGAGTTCGACGAAACGTTCCTGTTCGTGGGTCTGCGCTTCGTTGTAGGCTGGCCATTCCTGGGCGTAGGTCGCTCTCACTGGTTCCTTTATTGCTGGCTCGACCTTGGGGCCTGAGTTCTTTGTTTAGCTTGTAGCGGACTGCGAAGATGTGCTTGCACGGCTGCTGGCGGTCCTCGAAGTCAGGGCAACTGCAGTAGGCTGGTCGGGATTGACCATGTAGTTCCCATTGCCAGACTGCGAAGGTACTTTCCACAAGCCCACGGGAGTCTTGGACTGATTCTGGTGGTATCAGCTATTTGGAGTCCCCGTTCTTCTCTGGCGTCCATTGTCGTGTCTCCGTTTCACTCAACTGAGACTATAATAGCACATATAACTGTGCAGTTGTCAATAGGCTTACAACAATATTTTGCACGATTTTGTATTGACAATGCACATAGTCTGTGTTAGTCTATTTCAGGTCGGTGAATGAGAGTGCAGAGCCGGATTGCAGCTTCGAAGAGAAGGGCTGTTCCTGGCGGCGATCTCTGACGAACTGGGCGCTCACTCGAAATACCATCAACGCTTGGAAGTCGGGGACAGCACAGCCTCGACCGGCAAAGCCGACACTCGACGCCTTAGATCGGCTCATGACACCTATTCCCAAGAACAAGACGACGAACGAAGTAGAATGACATAAACAT
>CAVUYC010000024.1:0-12533 GCA_963745605.1 uncultured Chloroflexia bacterium
TGCGGAGAAGAGGAAGGCATCCTCACCGGAGTAGGCGAATGTCTTTGCCTTTTCGGCGGAAGACATGGAGTTCAGGCTGCGTCCCTCTACGAAAAGCTCGCCGGAGTACGGGTAAAGTCCGGTCAAGACCAGCGCCAGGGCACTCTTGCCTGAGCCGACCGGACCGGTCACCCCAACGAAGTCTCCCCGGTTGACTTTGAAACTCAGATCAGAGAGGACCCCGTGGTCCGATCCAGGGTAGCCAAAAGACAGATTCTGGGCGCTGATCATCGGGACGGGCTCGGCATTCGTGGCACGCGGTAGAGGCGTTGCGGAGGCAACGGAGGCGTCTTCGGGCTCCGCCAGTTTCTTCTTGATCCTGTCCCAGGACGCCGAGGCGGCATGGAACTGATTGAAGATCCGGGCGGCAACCCAGGTGCGAGTAGACATTAGAGAAAACATGGTCAGGAAGGCGACGAATGTGCCGACCGTCCATGTCCCACCGACAACTCGCTGCCCGCCGAGGATGATGACCCCGATGATGCCCAGCGAGGCGAGTGTGGCATAGACCGGCATCATAGCGATCTGAAGCAGGTTTGTCTTGACGTTCCACGTCATCAAGGCACGGCCATAGTCACGGAGCCTCTGTGTCTCAACATCCTCCCTGCCGAAAAGCCGGAGAATGCTGAGGCCTCCGAGGGTCCTTTGCAGATGTGAAGTGACGACAGAGGCCGCCCGGCGTGACTCCAGGGAAAAGCGGTAGACGGGATGGCGAACCGATTGGGCAAGGAGTATGGCGAACGGGATCGGGATGGAGGCAATGAGGGTGATGCGCCAATCGTAGAACATGAGCACGACGAAGTATGACAACATCAGCAGCCACGTATCCCAGCCTTCGTTGATAGTCTGCCGTGTGGTGCTGGTGATCTGATCGACGTCCCCGACCGTTCTTGACATGAGGTCGCCGACGGACTCACGTTCAATCTTGGCCATGGGGTATTTGAGGACGCGTGACAGAAGGCCGGCCCGCATGTCACAGGCGATTCGATTGATCAACGTCCAGAGATACCAGCGCTTGATGTATCGTCCGTATTGGAAGAAGAGGGTGGCAAGCACGAAACCGACTGCGAAGAGAGCCAGTGTCCGGACCCGCCCCGGAGTTACGCCATCTTTCTCAAGAGCCCCTGCGGCGTCCAGCATTTTGCCGAGCAGAATCGGGCCGGTGACAATGATGGTGTTGTATACGATCCCACCGGCGGCCTGTAACCAGAATGCTCCGCCGTACTTGCGAAGATAGGAAATCAGACTGAGTGGATTGTTCTTGGGAAGCTCGAAATTCGTTACCATGCCTTTCTTCTGGTTTGCGCCAGGTCCGAGGTCAACTTCATTTTGTCGACATGTATAGCATGGGCTTTCACTGCGAAGTCACGCAAGCATATTTGCTTTGGTCCGGATGATTCAAGGATCTGACCGAAGACTTCGACTGTTACTTTGTCCATCCAGGTGGATAGGTCGGCCCGTGGTCATCAATGCGGCCAGACTAGTCGGAACCAGGGCACCAGGCAGAAAATGGCCTGCCCGTTCAGCCGATATACTTGTCCAGGGCCATTTTGAGGCTCTGCCACTCTTCTTCGGCCTCTCCGCGGGCAACTGCTTCGCTCAGGCACGACTGAATGTGGTCTTCCAGGACAACCTGACTGGCCTTATGGACCGCGGATTTCACCGCCGCCAGTTGAATCAGGACGTCAGGGCAGGGTTTGTCCTCCTCAAGCATTCTCTTGATTGCCCGAATGTGACCCTCGATACGCGATAGCCTGTTGATCACGGCTTGCCTGTTGCGGTGACGATGAGAACCCTCTTCGCCGGGATGCTCTGCCGATTTTGGGACCATTTCCTTCGCCCTCCGCCAACATCATAGGCGAGATATGTGATGCTGACAAACTCAGTCCGATTGAGCCTTGTTCAGACCCGCGAGACTTGCGGGCCGCCGTCCGCAGACATCAAGGGATCAAGGCTTGACACAAACCCGAAGAAAAGTGGATTATTCGATAAGGTCTATTTTCTTAAGCGATTTGTCTGGAAGGTAGTCCGTCAATTGCCCAACCCGGCATCTCAAACGGCCTTCACTATGGTCAATTCCTTCCTTCGGAATCAATCCCTGTTTCCGAAGGGAAAGCTTCATACGAAATGCTTCTTTTACCCTGGTTGTGGGGCTAACGAACGCTATCGCGACACGAGACGCAATTGGCTGAGCGAAACGGGCAGAGGATTCTGCCAACGCAGGGCAGCGACATTCCGGAGAAGGTGCGGCTGCGGACCAAACACCTCAATTTGTTCTATTCGCAATTCCAGGCACTGAGGGATATTTCGCTGGATTTTGCAGACCAGTCGATCAATGCCATCATCGGGCCGTCAGGCTGCGGCAAATCGTCACTACTGCGCACGCTGGACCGGATGAATGATCTGGTGCGAGGCGCCAGGGTTGAAGGCAGTATTGAGCTGGATGGCGAGTCGATATACCGACCAAGCTTGAATCTGATCAAGCTGCGCAAAATGGTAGGGATGGTCTTTCAACGACCTAACCCCTTCCCGATGTCAGTTCGAGACAATATCACCTTCGGCCCCAGGCAGCACGGAATGGGGCGCGGCTCCGCTTTGGAGAATATGGTTGAGGACAGCCTCCGCAGCGTCGGTCTGTGGGAAGAGCTTAAAGACAAGCTCGGATCGTCAGCCCTTTCTCTTTCGCCGGGAGAACAACAGAGGCTTTGTATCGCCAGGCTTCTTGCGGTGCAGCCCGAGGTAATACTGATGGATGAGCCGTGCAGCGCTCTTGATCCCGAGGCCACCCTAAAGGTCGAAGACCTCATGAAGAAGCTGGCCGAGAAGTACACGATCGTGATTGTGACGCACAACATGCAGCAGGCGGCGCGAGTATCGGACTACGCTGCCTTTCTTATGATGGCCGAGGGGGGAGCGGGGGAACTCGTCGAATGCGGACCAACGGCGAGCGTTTTCACAAACCCGAGGGACAAACGAACAGAAGACTACATTACGGGACGATTTGGATAGCTACCGGGAGGCATCATGATGGAGATCAGAGGCTTGTTTCACCGAAAGCTCAGGGAGATTCAGGATGACGTAGTAGCTATGGGCGACATGGTCAGTAAGGCCATAGTGCGCTCTATCGATGCGCTAAAGACACGCGACGTGAACCTCGCCCATCAAATAATGACGGACGACCAGAAGGTCAATGAGCAGAGGTTCAGAATAGAGGAACTCTGTCTTGAGTTGATAGCTACCCAGCAACCAGTAGGCGGTGATCTCAGGATAATAGCTGCGGTGCTAAATATCATCACTGAGCTCGAGCGGATCGGGGACTATGCGGTCGGCAACGCCCGAATCGTGATCATGATCGGGGATGAACCTCCGCTGAAGCCGTTGATCGACATTCCAAGGATGGCGGAGAAGGCGGCCGATATGCTGAGGAGAAGCCTCGAAGCGTTCGTACAGCGAAACGCCGAAGCATCGAAAGCAATCATCGGCGAGGACGATATGATGGATGCGCTGTACGACCAGATCTACCGCGAATTGCTGGTATTCATGATGGAGGACCCAAAGACTCTGTCCCGCGCAACAAGGCTGATGTGGGTAGCCCACAACCTGGAGAGGGCCGCCGACCGGGTCACCAACATATGCGAGAGAGCCATCTTCGTGATAACGGGCAGGATGGAAGAACTGGGGGGGTCGAAATTCTGACTCGCTTACTCAAATGCGGCGATATGACGCCACGGCGGCGTGAATCTGCACGGCGCCGAGTCTCTCTCGCACGCCTCCGGGTTCTTTATTCCGTTCTGGCAATTCTTCTCATGGGCGCATTGTCCTCTTGTCTGGGAAGGCCAAAGGTAGACCTGATCGCCGCCGGATCTACGTCGGTACAACCCTTCGCCGAGATACTGGCGGAAGACTACATGAAGCTGCATCCGGGGACCAATGTGGACGTACAGGGCGGGGGCTCGGCCGCGGGCATCCTTGCAGCGTCCTCGGGAACAGCGGACATCGGGATGTCCTCAAGGAATCTATCGGGAGACGAAAACAAGCTCTGGCAAGTCGAGATCGCCAAAGATGGAATCGCGCTGATAGTCAATCCGGCGAATCATTTAACCTCGCTCACCATGGCCCAAGCCAGGTCCATTTATTCAGGGGAGATCAGGGACTGGAAAGATGTGGGAGGAAAGCAGAAACGAATTCACGTCGTCGCCCGCGAAGATGGGTCGGGAACGAGAAGCGCCTTTGAGACTCTTGTCATGGGCAAGCTGCAGATTGCCGCCACGGCTATCATTCAAGACTCCAACGGCGCCGTGCGACAGGTCGTTAGCAGCGACCCTGACGCAATCGGTTTTCTTTCGTTGGGGCTGGTTGACAAGACGGTCAAAAGCCTCGATCTCGAGGGGATGCACCCCACGCGCGACAACGTGCTGAACGGCACTTACCGGCTTTCCCGACCCTTCCTGTTTGTCTGTCAGAAGCCCCCGGAGGGTCGAACAAAGGACTTCATCGACTTCGTGGTTTCCGACGAGGGAAAGCGAATACTGGACAGTCAGGGGCTGGTGACAGGGACGGGGAGCGAGTCGAAATGACGCTGTGGATGGACAGACTCTCCAAACGCGGGCTCTTTGTGATGGCCCTTTCGGCACTGTCTGCTCTGGCACTGATCACGATCTTCATCGTAGCCGAGGGCGTTCCGCTTATCGCCAGGACGGGATTCTTCAATTTCGTCTTCGGCATGAGATGGGCGCCGACTCAAGGCTCGTTCGGCATTTTCCCGATGATCACGGGGTCCGTGCTGGTAACTCTGGGCGCAATAATACTGGGCGTCCCGATCGCCCTGTGTGTATCGATCTTCATGGCAGAGTTTGCGCCGTCGTTCATGAGACAGATCCTGAGGCCATCGATTCAGATGCTGGCCGGAATACCGTCCGTGGTATACGGATTCTGGGGCCTGGTTTTTATCGTGCCGGTTATCCGACAGTATCTCGGCGGGCCGGGACTCAGTATCTTGGCAGGTTCGATAATCCTGGCAATAATGATTATGCCAACCATTATCAGCATATCGGAGGTCTCCCTGCTGGCAGTGCCACATCTGTACAAAGAGGGGGCCGTGGCCCTGGGAGCCACGGAATGGCAGACCATCTATGGAGTCCTGCTTCCCGCGGCGAAATCCGGCATAGTGGCGGCGATTATACTGGGAGTGGGCAGGGCGGTGGGAGAGACGATGGCCGTGATCATGGTGCTGGGAAATGCTATCGCTCTGCCGACATCGATTCTTGACCCGGCGCGAACGTTGACCACGAATATCGGCATTGAAATGGGCTACGCCTCAGGTGATCATCAGAAGGCACTTTTCGCCACAGGAGTCGTGCTGCTCGTCATAATCATGATCCTCAATTCGGCAGCGCAGTTGTTCATTCGCAGGAGATCAGTTGGCAGGTAGAATAGACCCTGGGAAAACGCAAAAGATAGCGAAAGTGATGATCTGGGGCGGGGCAGTCTCAGTAATCGCCCTGCTGCTACTGATCGTTGCCTATATCCTGCTGCGTGGCCTTCCTTCCGTAGACTGGCAGTTTCTTACTCAGGCTCCAACCGACATGGGCCGCTCCGGCGGCATTCTCCCCACCATCGTCGGCACTTTGATGGTGACGCTGGTCGCCATCGTCGTAGCGACGCCGCTGGGGGTGGGAACCGCGTTTTATCTCACTGAATATACCCGAGAGGGAGCTATGACGAAGATCATCCGTTTCAGCGCGGAGTCGCTGTCCGGAATACCTTCCATTGTCTACGGCCTCTTCGGGTTCATCTTCTTTGTGGTCTATCTCAAGTTGGGCTGGTCAGTGCTGTCGGGCGGGCTGACGGTCGCCGTGATGATCCTGCCAACAATAATCCGCACGTCTGAAGAGGCAATACTGACCGTTCCGAGACATTACCGGGAGGTGAGTTTTTCCCTCGGGGGAACGCGCTGGCAAACAATATCGGGCCTTGTCTTCAGGACAGCCCTTCCCGGGATCGCCACTGGGGTGATCCTCGGCATTGGGAGGTCGGTAGCGGAGACTGCCGCAGTGATACTCACCGCGGGCTCGAGCCTTCGCTTGCCGACATCACTTTTTTCTCCAGCGCGTACCATGGCTGTGCATTTCTACATCCTGGCTAGAGAAGGAATATCCCTTGAGAGGGCATACGCCACGGCGGCGCTGATGATCATTCTTATCCTGTTGATAAATGTAGGCGCAAACATGCTCGTCAACAGAGTCGTGTCAAAGGGTCGTTAGAATTGGCACAAGTTCCAGATAGCCCGAAGATAGCCACAAATGGGCTGACCGTGTCATACCACGGAAAGCCTGCGCTGAGGGACATAAGCATTCAGGTCCCTCACCACCAGATCATGGCTGTTTTTGGTCCGGCCAACAGCGGGACAACAACGTTTCTGAGGACGTTGAACCGACTTTGCGAGAATGATGCAGGGATCCGGATCCAGGGAGATGTGCTCCTCAGCGGCAAGAGCATATTCGCCCCCGGCGTAACGGTCACCGACGTGCGCCGGAAGATAGGCATGGTTTTCGAGGTACCAACCCCTCTGCCGATGTCCATTTTTGACAACATCGCCTACGGGCCCAGAATGAACGGGTTGAGGAACAACAAGAGGTTGGAGACAGTCGTCGAGGAGTCTCTGACTATGGCGGCTTTATGGGGAGAAGTGAAAGACCGGCTCCATTCCTCAGCCCTCCGGCTGTCCGGCGGGCAGCAGCAAAGACTCTGCATAGCGCGGGTCCTCGCAATGAAACCTGAGGTCATCCTACTTGACCGGTCGTGCTCAGGACTCGATCCGGTTTCGACGGCAAAAGTGGAAGAGTCGCTCAGTCAACTGGCCAGGGAATTCACCATAGTCATAGCGCCGCACAACGTGCAACAGGCCGGCCGCATTGCCGACACCGTCGCTTTTGTACTTATGGGCGAGCTTGTCGAGCAAGGCCCGGCAGCCAGGATATTCACTAACCCGGCCGACAAGAGGACCAGCGATTACATCGAGGGCAGATTCGGGTAGGAGGGCTTCCAACCCTTACCTGGATGGGCTCTGGCGTTCGGCCACACAAGGCGATCGGTGGGGGGGCTCAGTCAACAAAATCGGGGGAGGGAAGGGAGGCTCCTTGCGATGTACCAATCATGCCTCAGTAGCCGGCCCTTCAGTACTCTTCTTCGAGTTGACGTAGCGGACCGCTGATACGGCAGCGAGGGCGCCTTCAGCGGCGGCAATGACTGATTGACGCAATCTCTTGGTGGCAACATCTCCGGCGGCAAACACGCCCTCCACTGACGTGGACATGTCTTCTTTGTTCACCTTTATTGAGCCCTCCGAATCCAGGGCGACAGAACCGGCAAGAAAATCAACGATCGGCACCCTACCCTGCAAGTAAAGAAAGACACCAGAGGCTGGAAGATCTCTCTCGACCCCAGACCGGTCAACGACGCGAACAGCAGTCACAAAGCCGTCTCCTTTGATCTCACGAATGGCGGTGCCCTTGAGAACTTCAACATTCGGGAGTGAGGCTCCGTTATCTCCAGATAGGGCGGGCATGGGAATCAGATAGACATGACGCGCAAAATGGCAAATCTGGGGTAACTCATCTTCGACAAGATCGGCTCTGCCAACAACGACGACATCTTTGCCGTCGAACAGCGGAGCGTCACATTCAGCGCAGTAAGCGACACCTTTCCCGAGAAACTCCGCTTCGCCTTTGAGCATCGGCTTGCGACCCATGGCACCAGTGGCCAGGATGACGGTCGCGCCTCTGTAGTCGCCTCCGTGAAGTGTCGTAATCCCAATCGGCCTCGAACTGACGTCGATAGCGATTACCTCATCTTTGATAACGCGGGCACCAAGTCGCTCTGCCTGCAGCCTTATCCGCCCCAGCAATTCAGCCCCGGTGACCGGATCAGGCACTCCAGGGTAGTTTTCGATGCGACCAGCCAGATTAAGAGCACCAGCCCTGGGATTCTTGTCGATCACCAGTGTGTTCAGCTTGCTCCGCCCGCAATAGACCGCGGCAGCCAGACCGGCCGGACCACCACCAATAATCACGGCATCGTAGAGAGGTATCGCGTTCATGTTCACCTCTACACCTTCACGCATCTACCCCACGATTATATCCATCATTCGATTGCTTATGGCTAGCGCCCCTTAAGTACCAGAGGGGCAGGACTGTTTGCGTCTAGACCCCAGCTATCATGCGAAGTATACTGTACCCGAATCGGCTGCCTCTTGCCGTGAGGAACATCCAGTTGGAGTGCCTTTGGCAGCGATCGGCCCCAGGAATTTTCGAAGGCGGTGCGTGTTGGACATCAACATTTTGCTCAAGGAAGTCGCAGACAGTGGAGCTTCAGACCTGCATCTGAGGGTAGGATTGCCCCCGGTCTACCGCGTCGACGGCCGATTGATGCGCCAGGAACAATACCCGGCCATCAGCAGCGATGACACTGAAACTTTCATCCGGCAAATCGCCACAACAGAGCAAATCGAGAAACTCCGTGAGCTGCGAGAACTTGATTTTGCCTGTGTCCGGGAGGGCCTCGCCCGGTTCAGAGTCAACGCCATGTGGCAGAGGAAGACTATCAGCATTGCCTGCCGCATGCTCACACTCGAGGTGCCGTCCGTCGAAAAATTGGAGCTGCCCCCGATCTGCAAAGACCTCATATTGAAGCCCCGTGGACTTATCCTGGTTACCGGGCCTACCGGAGTGGGCAAATCGACTACCATGGCGGCCATGATCCGCCACCTCAACGAAAACCGGGAGTGCAACGTGGTCTGTATCGAAGACCCGATCGAATATGTCCACCCGGACATCAAGTCGATAATCGCGCAGCGTGAGCTTGGCGATGACACTTACTCCTTTAGCGAGGCCCTGACGCGCTCGCTCCGTCATGACCCCGACGTGATCGTTGTTGGCGAGATGAGGGACCTGGACACCATCTCGACAGCCATCACTGCGGCGGAAACGGGGCACCTCGTGATGAGCACGCTGCACACAGCGGACGCAGCCCAGACCATCGACCGCCTGATCGACGTATTCCCTGCTCACCAGCAGGACCAGATACGGGTTCAGATCTCGCAACAGATAGTCGCCATCCTTTCACAGACGCTGTTGCCCAGGGCAAGCGGAAAAGGCATGGTGGCAGCGTTCGAAATCGTGATCGCAAACAACGCAATACGGAACCTGATCAGGGAGAACCGCTCGTTTGAGATCCCCAGCTATATTCACCTCCACGACGATCTGGGAATGCAGAGCCTCGAAGATGCACTCGCCCAACTGGTCCAGTCGGGGACGATTTCACGGCAGGCGGCTCTTGCCAAGACGAGCAATCCCAAGAGATTGCAGAGGACGCTGGAAGAGAGCAGATATCGGTAAGGTCAGGACGGCTGTCAATGCGTGTAGAAAAACGCTCATACCACGCACTGGCGGCCCGCCAATCTCTACCCATAGCGCAGGAATCTCGGCGAAACCAACCTGCCAAGGTTGACGAAGGCAGAGTCAATATATTACAATATGTTCATACAAGCATAGAGGAGAGCATATGGCTGCGATCGAGTACACTTGCGATGCTTGCGATGCTGAATTCGAGGTGGATCCCAAGCTGATCCCCGAGGGCGAGGTGGTGATGTGCCCTGAGTGCGGGGAAACGGAGATCGTTCACATCACCTGCCCGGTTGAAGAGTCCTCATGCCAGGTAATCCCAGGAACCAAGAGAAAGACCTGATAGGATTTGAGGAGCAGTTGCTCCGTGAACAACGACAATTCAGAGATTAGCGCACTGAAGGAGGAAATCGCCGATTTGAAAATGCGATGGCCTCCTCATTCGGTGCCGGTATCGATGTGGCAGAGACTGGAGACACTCGAAGAGGCTCTTGAGAAGGCCTTGGCGGCGGAAGATGGGCAGAAAGACGGCGCTGGTCGACTATAATCTTTGTCAGCCAAGAGGATGCGTGCTCTGCGCAGCGGCGGCCTCGTGCAAGAAACGCCTCCTGGTCCAGGAGTCAGCTTCGGAAGCCCCCATCCCCGACCCTTCCATCTGCAAAGGGTGCGGTGATTGCGTGAGGGCCTGCCCGCTTAAGGCGGTATCGATCACAACAACCTAGGAGGACCTTCTTTCATGTATTCCTACAAACGCCAGGTAACTCTAAGTTACGAAGAAGCGGTGAAAAAGCTGCGCGAGGAACTGCAGAAACAAGGATTCGGCGTCCTTACCGAGATCAACGTCAAGGAAACACTCAAGAAGAAGCTGAATGTAGATTTCGACAACTACATAATCATGGGAGCATGCAACCCACCGTTCGCGTACCAGGCCCTTCAGGCCGAACAAGACGTAGGGATAGTAATGCCGTGCAACGTCATCGTCTATGAGCGTGGCGGCAAGACCTTCGTCGCCTCGACACTGCCTTCGGTTACGATGGGGGTAGTGAGGAACCCCAAACTGGCTCCGCTTGCAGACCAGGTAGAGGGCAAGCTCAAGAAAGCAATCGATGCGGTCTAAGTCGATGCCGCGTAGCCGTAGTTCTATGGAGGCTTTGTCTCTTGTCCGATAAGTCGGTAGCTGACAAGTTGTTGATCAGGAAGGACAGCCGTATCAAGATCATCGGTGCCCCGGACGGATACGTTGATTCCCTCGGCTATGCAGGGGGCGCTGAGTCCGGCGGACCCCGCAATCTCGACCTCATCCAAGCCTTCGTAAAATCGAGGCGGGAACTGGAGGGGCTCCTGGCTCAGGTGAAAAGCGAGCTGAAGCCTGGCGGGATCATATGGATCACTTACCCGAAGGGCACCTCGAAGACGAAAGCGGACATCAACCGCGACACCATCGCCGCTTACGCCAAGAAGCTCGGTTTGCAGGCGGTAGCAGTGATCTCCGTCGACGATACATGGTCGGCACTGAGACTCAAGGTCGTCAAGTAACCCCACGGTCTGCTCCCCGGTGGCGAAGCTATAATGTGATTGGCCTCGCCAATCCCGGCTAACGGAGGAGACTGTGGACGCTAAGGGTTCCCGCACAAGAACATCCCGTTACGGTAAAGTCGGAGGGAGTGCGCCTCGACGGCGATCTCACCATACCGCAACAATGCGCGGGAATCATCGCTTTCGCCCACGGCAGCGGGAGCAACAGGCACAGCCCCAGGAACCCGCGCCGTTGCACAGGCGATGCACCAAATCAGGCTAGGCACCTTACTCATCAGTCTACTGAGCGTTGAAGAAGAGGCCCACGACCTTATCACGGGCGAGTTGAGATTTGACATTGGAAAACTGCTCGGGAGAAGGTTAATCAGCATCGTGGACTGGCTTCACGATAGTGAGGAGATGTTGGTCTTACGGACGGCTGTTCGGCTGGAGTACAGCGGGCACTGTTGGCGGCAGCGGAAAAGGCCCCGAGTTGGTGCTGTGGTGTCACGCGGGGACGACCGGACCTTGCGATGAACGTCTTGGACAGGATCCAGGCGCCCACCTTGTCTATTGTAGGAGGGAACGACTTTCCGGTGATAGACCTGAAACCGCCGTGCTTTTGCTGCACTGCAATCGAAGAAGACATGGTCATCGTGCCGGGCGCGAACTCTATCTATTTGAAGAACCCGGACTCATGGAACAGGTCGCCCAGAGGCCACAGCTGGTTTCAAGAGAACTGAGAGCGACGACTCGCCTTCAGAGCTGTAGAGCGATAGATGGCTGGATCTGACAACCAGGTACTAATGTCTTTCGGTCGCACCTTGATATTCAGCAAGCTCTCCCACAGTTGAACGATGGTGGCTGGGCAGCTCGCCTTTACCTGAAGCACGAGCGGCTTACATTAGGGTTATGGCAGTCGTGGGGGATGCATATTGATCTCCCGTGCTAATGTTAGCGCGAGCCAAGATCCTTCCAGTGAATGTCGACTGAACCCACCGGGTTTAAAATTGCGAGCCAGTACTCGTTCGGCGCTAACATCAAGGACCTTGGAGCTGGCTGGTTGTTGCGATTTGTACTGTACAACACTTCAGGATCAAGTCCCGCTTTGGTCCCAAGGGCAAATCCTTCGGTGATGTGAACTGAAGGAATGCTAACTATCAAATCATTCACCGAGTCTCACCATCTGTCCCCATCCACAGCTGTCCCCCATAAGCACAATGGTTGTGCCTATGGAGGCCCAGTACCTTGGGAGCGTTCAAAGACGTCAGGGTGACCTCCGACGATGACCGAAAGAGTGCCTTCAATGGCTGCCCTTCTCCCGACCGCTGACCGGAGACGTTTCCACAAGCTTCATCGCCATCTCCGCAACCAGGGCGGCCAGCTCCTGGCTGAACAGCGGGCGAAGTCGTGCTGTTGTCGATCATGCACAGGCCTCTTCCCACGCTCGCCTTGAGGCGACCTTTGCCGAGAACAAACCTCTTTGATGCACCTCGGAACTGGAAGCGAGAGAAGATCACGTCCCTGCTGAGACCACCTCGGTGATGCTGGAAGTGCCCGTCGCCCCGGGGACAGATA
>CAVUYC010000025.1:0-10696 GCA_963745605.1 uncultured Chloroflexia bacterium
GACCTCAATATACTCCTCTGCTTCACTCATTCATCTCGCTCCGGAAGCTGAGTCGTCGCAAGAGGTCGACACTCCTAAGTCGAGAGCTCGTCTTTAGTTGGAGGTAGAGCCTTGGCTTATTCATGCTGTCTTAATTCCCGATTCATGGCTACTTCATGCTTGCCGGGTAGAATGCATTTCGCCCTGAGAAAACGAACTAGGAGCAAGGCGCGGCCTGACGTAGGAGGGACGATTAGGCCAAAGAGGTAGCCGAGCACACCTTTCGAGCCTCAAGGTAATTCCGGCTCGAGCATTGCTCTCTAGATCCATGGAGAGCGTAGGCGTTCGGCAACCAGGCAGTCTAGAAGGGGAGGTGGCGTCTATAGACACAAACGGAGAATCGTTGTTTGGCAAACTCATAATGTGCCAGGTGAGGAGAACAAGATTCTCGAATGTCAACCAGTGTTATCAAAAAGCATATCAGGAAATTACCGGACCCGTGGATAAACCGAACAGCATAAGAAGGAGCGTTTTTTGAGAAGACCAATTTTTTCCGGGCGGTTACGCACCGGACACAGACCTTTTAGCCTTGGAGTCGCAGCTGTACTTGTTACCGCCTTTGCCATCGCATTGTTCATCGGCGTTTCAAGTGCGTTGGCGGCTTCAGCCGTCGACTATGCGACACAGGTACAGCCCATTTTCAACAGCAATTGCGGCCCGTGCCACACTACCTCTGCTTCTGCCGGGGTTCAACTTAACAACTACACCAATGCCAAAGCGGCCGCGAGCAAGCTCCCTGGCATGGGATCACGTTATGCCACGGCTGCCCAGATTCAGATTATCAACGACTGGGTTAACCAGGGCGCCCTTCCTGCAGCGCCAACCACCTGCACAATCGCGGTAGCCGCCAACCCGCCGGCGGGCGGTTCAGCAACAGGTCGGAGGTACCTTCAACTCAGGCGCCTCAGTAAGCCTGGTGGCCACAGCTATCACCGGATACCATTTCGTCAACTGGACGGAAGGCGTTGCAGTGGCTAGCACGACTACCTCCTATAGCTTCAACGCCAGTGCCTCCCGCACCTTGGTGGCCAACTTCAGCATCAACACGTACACTCTGACCTACACAGCGGGCGCTGGTGGAACCATTTCCGGCACTTCTCCTCAGACCGTGAACTACAACTCGAGCGGCACGTCAGTTCGTGCCGTGGCTAACACCGGCTATCATTTTGTGAACTGGAATGACGGCTCCATCGCCAACCCCAGGACGGACACTTCGGTTACCGCGAACAGGTCGGTCAGTGCCAATTTCGCCATCGACACTTTCACCCTCAGCTACGTGGCCGGACCTAACGGAACTCTGACCGGAACCGCTCCTCAGGCCGTCAACTACGGCGCCAGCGGCACATCGGTCACGGCGGTTCCTGCCACCGGATACCACTTCGTAAGTTGGAACGACGGATCGACGGCAAATCCCAGGACAGACACTAACGTCAGAGCCAGCGTTAACGTTGCCGCAAGCTTCGCGCCAAATGCGGTGACGAGCTACACTCTCATGTACACCGCAGGCACTAACGGCTCCATTTCGGGAACCACATCCCAGACCATCGCCTCCGGTGCGAGCGGAACCTCGGTTACGGCTGTTGCTTCGACCGGTTACCACTTCGTAGGCTGGAGCGACGGCTCAACCACGAATCCCAGAACGGACACTGGTGTGACGGCGAACATTAATGTCTCGGCCACTTTCGCAGCCAATGCTGTCACTACCCAGGCCCCAGTCAGTTACACAGTGACTTACACGGCCGGCACTAACGGTTCCATTTCTGGGACTTCCCCCCAAACCATCACCTCGGGTGCCAGTGGAACCGCGGTAACGGCTGTGGCGTCGACAGGTTACCACTTCGTCAGCTGGAGCGACGGGTCAGCGGCTAATCCGAGGACTGACTCGAACGTGGTTTCCAATATTTCAGTGACTGCCAACTTCGCTATCAATCCGTTAACTTCTCCAACATCGCCAGCAAGCTACATCGTCATTGCTTCGGCCGGATCCCACGGCTCGATAACTCCAGCAGGGCCAGTAGTGGTCAATTCAGGCACAAACCAGACGTTCACCTTCAGAGCAGACAGCGGCTACCGGGTAGCGCACCTAATTGTGGACGGCAAGTCTGTTGGCACCTCTAGCAGCTACACCTTCGCAAACGTCACTCACGCGCACACAATTTCCGTGACGTTTGCTCCCAGCGACCACCATTCCAGGGACTCTGAGGATAATCATCACCACTCGGACGACCACGGAAGCTCATACCGCCTCCACATTGGATCAGACTAAACGCTCATAACCACTCAAGGCTAGCAGAACAAAGGGGAGGGGGTGCCCGAATCCGCGCATCCCCTCCCCTTTAGACCTGTGTGCAACTCTGTTTGTCGGTTCCGATTGACGCACCGCCAGGCAGCATGCCTGGGACATCACGGGCTGTGACCAGGGGTATCCACTCTCCCACCCCCAAAATATCGCCAATCGAAGGCTCGTCAACCGCTTGAGCGGGCCATCGCAGCATGGGGGCGCAAGATGAGTTAGGGATATGACATGGTGTCAGTGCTATAATCCGTCCGAACTTCGAAGCGATGGAAGAGGCGTGCGCGCCTTGCGAAATGAGGTTAATGATGCCAGACAAGTCACCAGAGCCCCCAAGCAACAAGAAGAGAGACACCTCGGACAAAGGCGCAGGCGAGCGATCTCGAGGAGCGACTCGATCCGGTCCGCAGTGATCTTCGTATCGTGGGGATCGGCGCTTCAGCAGGTGGGCTGGAGGCCATTGAGCAACTGTTCAGCAACATGCCCGCAGATACCGGGATGGCGTTCGTTATCGTGCAGCATCTGGACCCGACCGGCCGCAGTCAGATGCCCGAGATTCTGGCCAGGTTCACGAAGATGCCTGTGGCAGTCGCTGCAGACGGTATGCCTGTGGAGCCGAACTCGGTCTACCTCGCTCCCCCAAACAGCAACCTCGCGGTTCGACAAGGACGGATTTCTTTGCAGGAAATGGCCCGGGCCCCGGGGGCAAAGCTTCCCATCGACTTCTTCTTCAGAGCGCTGGCGGCAGAAAAAGGACCGGACGGGATCGCCATCATACTCTCCGGAACCGGCAGTGACGGTTCACTGGGCCTGAGGGCTATCAAGGCCGAAGCCGGGACTGTCTTTGTTCAAGACCCCAAATCAGCCAGGTACGACGGGATGCCGCGCAGCGCCATTGACACGGGGCTGGCAGACTTCATCCTGGAGCCCGGTGTAATGCCCCAGAAGCTTGTGCAGTTCATTCGACACTTGACAATCAACGGGGCAAGTTTGGCGCCCCTGAACAAGCCGAAAGACCTTTGCAGCAGATATTCTCCATTCTGAGGGCCAGGACCGGCCACGACTTTTCGGGATACAAACAGGAAACCATCCGCCGTCGTTTGCAGAGGCGAATGAGTGTCAACGAGGTCGGCGACGTAGCAGAGTATGCCAGCCTTCTCAGCAAGAACGAAGACGAAGTCGAGGCTCTTTTGAAGGACCTCCTCATCAGCGTGACCAGCTTCTTCCGTGACCCGGAGGCTTTCGAGTCGCTTGGAACTCGTCTCAAGGAACTGATCGCAGACAAGGCCAGGGATACCGACCTGCGTCTGTGGGTGGCGGGCTGTGCCACAGGGGAGGAGACCTATTCGATAGCCATGCTTGTCTCAGAGTGCCTTGACGAAAAGGAAAAGCGTTTGACAGTGCAGATATACGGCACCGATATCGACACGGACGCGCTGAGGGTGGCCCGGACCGGACTGTACAACGGCGAACATCGAAGCCGACTTGAAGGCAAAACGGCTGACACGCTTTTTCGTCAGAGAGAAGGACTCGTACCGGGTCAAGAAAGAGCTGAGGGACATGGTGGTATTCGCACCACATGATTTCATACGGGACCCACCCTTCTCTAAGATGGACCTTATCTGCTGTCGCAACGTGTTGATATACCTCGGGATCGAAGTGCAGAAACGCCTGATGCCGCTCTTGCATTACGCCATCAAGCCCGGTGGGCTTCTGTTTCTGGGCCCCTCGGAAACTGTCGGCGATTCCACGGACCTTTTCAGCGTGCTCGACAAGAAGTGGAAGATATACCGGCGCCGTGATGCAGCCGTGCCGGTTGAAAGGCTGAGGTTCCCTGCCGCTTTCATACCGGCTTTGCGTGTGACGGCCCCTGACCCGGGACAGCCGTCAGGCGCCGGAATACGCGCTGTGGCGGACAGGGTGTTCTCGGACAACTATGCACCGCCCTTCGCCCTCGTTGACGAGAAGTACCGGCTGGTCTACGTTCGAGGAAGGACCGGGAAGTACCTTGAGATCGCCTCGGGGCAAGCAAGTCTCAGCATAATAGACCTGGCCCGAGAAGGCTTGAGAAGTGAGCTCAGTTCAGCGATATACCGGGCAGCCGCCGACAAGAAGGTGGTTGTTCGCGAAGGCGTGCGCGTCAAGACCAACGGCAGCTTCCAGACCATCAATCTTACGGTGGCTCCTGTTCATGACCCTGGAATCCCGCCTGGATTTCTGATGGTGGTGTTTCAGGATGTTAGTCAGGTCGCACAGGTTGCTCGGCCTGCGGGCTCAGGAAAGGGCCCGCAACAGGTGACCAAGCTCGAGGAAGAGCTAAAGCTGACTCGTGAAAGCCTGCAGAACAACAACGAGGAACTGGAGGCAACCAACGAAGAACTGAAGTCTGCCAACGAGGAGCTCCAGTCCAACAATGAGGAGCTCCAGAGCACTAACGAAGAGCTGGATACGTCGCGGGAAGAGCTTCAGTCACTCAACGAGGAGCTGACGACGGTTAACTCGGAGATGCAGGACAAGAACGAGCTTCTCGCCCATGCCAATGATGACCTGAAGAATCTCCTCAATAGAACCGACATAGCCATTGTCCTGCTCGACGAAGAGCTCAAGATAAGGAGCTACACTCCTGCAGCTTCTGACATCTTCACTATCAGAGATATCGATGTCGGGCGGCCTCTTGGCGAGATCGCCTCCAGGCTCGCTTACGAAGGGATAGCCGAAGATGCCAGCGAGGTGCTCCGTACTTTTCGGCCCAGGGAGATCGAGGTGCAGCGTAAGGACAAGCGCTGGTACCTCATGCGCATCCTGCCTTACCTCACAGTACAGAACGTGGTTTCCGGCGTGGTGGTAAGTTTTCTGGACGTGGACCGGCAGAAGCGGGCTGCCGAGATGTCGAGGCGTCTGGCGACCGTGGTTCAGGACTCGTATGATGCGATCACGACACAGGATCTTGCCGGCAAGATAGTCACCTGGAACCGCGGGGCCCAGCGTTTGTACGGCTACTCTGAAGAAGAAGCCGTCGGTATGAACAGCTCCTCACTTGTTCCAGAAGAAGAACGCCTGCAGGCAGAACGTCTTCTTGATGGCATCAAGGGGGCCATGGAGATCGCGCCAATAGAGGTCCGGCGCAGGACGAAGGACGGCCGCGTGGTAGACGTCCTCTTGACCGCCACGAAACTCGTCGACGACGGCGGAACCACAGTGGGGCTGGCAACGACCGAACGGGACATAACGGAACTTAAGAAGGCTGACCGCCTCAAGGATGAGTTCATCGGGATGGTCTCGCACGAGCTAAAGACGCCTTTGACGGTGGTGACTGGCGCCATCAACGTGGCTTTGACAGAGCCCGTTCAGGAGAAAGACAAGAAGTCGCTTTTGGCGGATGCTGCCTGGGGTGCGGAGGCGATGGCTGATATCGTTGACAACCTTCTTGAGCTCTCCCGGTCGCAGGCGAACCGACTCGTACTTCAGCCATCCCCGCTGGATGTCGGTCAAACCGTGGCGGGGTTTGTCGAGAAATCGTCACATAAGTCGCCAAAACATCGTGTGACGGCGAACGTTCGGCCTGGCCTGCCTCTCACGAGGGCGGACCAGAGCAGAGTCGAACGGATTCTGGACAACCTTGTCGACAACGCCATCAAGTATTCACCCGACGGCGGCGATGTAACGATATCCGCAGACTTGCGAGGCAACGAATTCCTCATCAGCGTCAGCGATCATGGGATCGGCATTTCAGCCGCAGACAGCGAAAGGCTCTTTGAGCCTTTCGCCAGGCTTGAGACTCTGGTACGTGGCTCGGCAATACAGGGAATCGGTCTGGGGCTAGTGGTCTGCAAGCGCCTTGTTGAAGCCCACGGCGGCCGCATCTGGGTGGAATCGGAACCAGGCAAAGGATCGACTTTCTACTTCACGCTGCCATTCCAGAAGTAGCCTTTTACAGGCTGCAGTCCCGATCTGGGACAGACACTAGCCCCAAATCGTATCTGCCCGTGTGAGTTGTGTCACATACGCCGCAGCAAATCACAGATATGATAATTTTGAGTTAACCTGGGGTGTGTAATGGATTCACTTGGGGGGGTATCAGAAGTGGGCAAATATGCATGCGGGAGCAAGGTGCGGATCAGATCGTCACGATCAATGGGCGATCCCTATTCGAACATGTGGCAGTACGCCAATCTGACCGGTGAGGTAGTGAGTTCGGCGTCTGTGCCAGCCTACCTCGTAAAATCGTGGGCAATTGAAACGATCGGCGCGGTCCAAATGCTGCAGGTTTACACTGTGCGGCTCGACATGGGCGTCGAAGTGGAAGGGGTGATCGAGGAGAGCCTGGAACTACGGGAACTTCCCTCTAAAGCGAAGTAAAAAGGGGACAGAGGCACATGGGCGAAAGCCAGGACGTCTCGACTCCTACTCTCCCTGGACGACGATGGCCCAGCTGATGATCTTCTTCTTAGGTGTCCAGTTCCGACGACGGGCAGAACAACTGGTAAGGCCCATTGAATCCGCCAACTGCGCTGTTCGGGATAACTGGCACTCTCCAGGGCTAGTATTTCGACGCCGACAACTGCTGGACGCTTCGGGGAGTCAGTCCACCCGGAGGTCGGCAGCTGTATCAGTATCCACGTCCCTTTCTCGTTCGACAAGATCAAATACAGCTATGAAATGTTGGTCTTCCTGGGTGTACGCTGAGACTGAAAATCTCTTCTTCAGAGCAGGGAGGTACGTTTCAAACCTTTCCGGCGGCCCGCCCAATGCTACCCTGCCGTAAGTTTCGAACAACTCGGGATTTGAGGCTCTAACACCAGGGATCGATTCAGAAACCCTCTTGCCGGCAGGAGCGGCAAGGCCGGTCAGTTCTTTGAACCTCTCATTGACTTCGAGGTATTGGAAGTCAACCGGCTTCCCGTTCTCAAATATCATTCTGCAGTAGGCGAATCCTTCCAGCATGTGGGCAAACAACGAACTGTATCTCGGTTGCGCCTTACGCCTGCAGAGCCTCCTCGGCTGTCCTGCGGTTGGTAACGTCTTCGACGACCACGACCATTTCCTGTTCACCGTTTTCTTCTTCAACGCACAGGCGGTAATTGATGACCAAAAGAGACTGCCGTCTTTGCGCCTGGTTTCGATCTCAAGCCCTTCCACCTTGCCCTGGTCCCATACTCTGGAGACCCAGAGATTGCGGTCATTGACATCGCGGTATCGTTGCTCGACCGGAGACCCAACGAACTCTTGTTTCGTGTCATACCCATGCAGACGAACGAGCGTGTTGTTCACATATACGACGCTGCCTTCGAAGGTGCTGACCACGATGCCTACCGGCGAGTCCTCAACCAGGGCGCGGGACTTCTTGCTCGGAAACATCCAGAGCGCTTTGCAGAGCATTGACCTGCTCTCGAAGAAGCCCGGATTGCTTCCCCATGAGAAGATCAGCGAAGCTGCGTCTGTTATCAGTCATTGTTGACAAATCGGTTGACCTCTTGTTGTTCTCTACCTCAAAATCTCACTCAAAGACATCGGCAGAGGAGAGTCGTTGTGTCTGAGCCAGTATTCGCCCATACCGAGGACTTCCCTGTTGGATATCCAATTCTCGCAGGAGAGGAGTTGCGTTGGGAAGCTGACCATCGTTCGTCAGGCGCATGCTGATGGTACTGGAAAGAAGGGAGACCCAAGGATTAGGCGGCGTCCTGTCCCCCACCTGGCCACAGGATTTGAAGGTCAAGGACGTTCTTGATGAATGCAAAAGCCGAGACCATTTGTTGCATGTCTCGGCTTGAATGATCCTGACTCTTGTTGTGGATCCGTTCATCTTGGTCTTGCCTTCGCCCATGATCCATGATGACCCACATCACAATGGGGCAGGGTGCTCCCTGATTCACCCTCCAAAATAGTAACAGTCTATTTAGAACTAGTTCCCAGTCCCGGAGAAAGTGCCTGAACCGTGCTGACTGGTCCACGTTCCCTGTAGGCCGAGTGACTTTCCTGAGCCGGTCATTTTGCCCTGCCAATCCGATACGAAGGTTGCTCCGGACAAGGTGAGACTCACCGTACCGGTCAGGTTGCCGTTTGGGTCGACCTGGCCACTAAGCGCCGCGGGATTGGCGCCACCACTCGTGCTCGCAAGCGTACCGGTGACAACTCCCTTGCCATCAGTCTTGATAGATAGAGTGCCTCCGATTGGGATGGCTCTCCCGAGAACTGTCAGTTGCCCCGTCCAGTTACCCGTCATCGACCCCTGGTAAGGAAACGACGGGCTGCAGCTGGAAAGAAAAAATGGGACGGATAGGAGAAGAAGCGAAATAATAACCAGGTACGACCTTGATGCCAACCGACTCAGTTTCATCCTTATGCATCTCCCGGAATTATTCGATTAACTCACTTGTAAGCAAAAACGCTGGCAAATACTACAAAGCGGTCTATGGCTGGTCTTCACCTCAAACAGGCTTGGATCGATTGATGAACCTGATCATAGAACAATAATTGGGCCGCTTGCCCTTCCATTCCTACTTGGAACTGGTGACTGCTCCGGAGAAGGTCCCCGATCCGTATTGGCTGGTCCAGGTTCCTTTCAAGCTCAGGGACTTCCCTGATGCAGTCATTGTTCCCTGCCAGTTCGTACTGAATGTTGTCCCGCTGACGGTGAAGCTCACTGTTCCGGTTAAGTTGCCATTTGGGTCACAGCCCGCGGTCACCGTGGTATCAGCCGCACCGCCGCTCGCATCCTTGATAGTGCCACTGAAAACACCTTTCGCGTCGACTGCAACCGTCATGGTACCGCTGACAGGGATGGTTTTCCCGCCGATCGTTAATTGCCCTGACCAGCTGCCAGTCCCCGAACCCTGGTAAGGGAATGAAGCTGAAGTCGTAGGGATTGCCGCCGAAGTGGACGGTGGGTTCGAGGTCGCCTTCGTCGAGGGAGCGGACGCAGCTTCCGATGCAGCAGCAGTTGTCGTTACTTTCGCACCGGCCGGTGTCGTCTTGGGTGACCGTGAGCAAGCTGTAGCGACCACGGCCGAGGCTATCAACAATCCGACTACCAGACAGTATCCAAATCGCATCTCATGTCTCTTCACGGTAATTCTCCTCGACTTCAAATCGCTCGGTGTTCATCTTGCATAAACTGAAGCTAGGCTTAATAGTAGCACTAATGGAATTGTCGATCACGCCTGTCCAACGACCCACGAGACTGTGGTCGTCTTTGTTTATCCGATAGCTCAGCGTAGCCAGCCTTTGCGTGACATAAATCTCCACCCAAAAGGCAAGAAGATGAGACTCTCAGTAACTGATCTCCGGCCTTTGCACCGTATATCATCGGAGCGAATTCCAATTTCCGAACGAGTTAACGCTTCAACGGAATTCAACGATTGCATCGAGTTCGCCGAGGCAACCCCCAAGTGCTGCATGGCCACCGAATTCGTCCACAGGCTGAGCCTTTGCCGGATCGATTGTCTATACTGATATCCGGGAATGAACTGGGGGGGGAGTTGTGTCTAACAGACGAATCTTGGTCGTCGATTCTCAAAGGATGCTTGGTTTCATCGAGACGTTCCTGACTAGTGCAGGATACCAGGTGGTCACAAGCACAGGAGGCAAGGAAGCAACAGATATCCTGATGGAAGAGACTCCAGGGGCAGTTCTCATGGATATGACGCGTTCGGCCCCGACAACTCCCAGTTTCTCGACCAAGCGAAAAGAAAGGGCATCCCGATCCTTGCCTGCGGAATTGACAATTCATGGACTGAGGAAGCCCTTAGGAGGGGAGCGAGAATGCTTCATCATCAAGCCCTTCGATTTTGACCAATTGCTGATGCAACTTAACAAGGCGACCGACAAAGGTTAGTTCATGTCAGGCTCTTGGTAGTGATTACCCCAACGAGGGCGACGGGGATCGACATAGTTGAAGAACGACGACACTCCATGATCTTTGACATACTTGTTTCGGATAATTATGCTTGGTGCTCGATATAAGTAATATGCTTGACCGGATGACAATACACAGACGCTTCTGATTGGCGAGGAGAAGGGCGTTGCCCTTCGACACACGGCTAATCAGTATTTTTCACACAGATCATGATGTTGCGTCTGTCACTAAGCTTGCCAGGATGCGGCTCGGTTCATTCAGCGACCGGATGCCTTAACACAGAAGTTTACCTACGTTCCCCTAATTCATCGGTTAGTCTACTATTCCAAAGGTCACGGAATCAGGTTCCGTGGCCTTGTTTTTGCCCCAACAGTCACCCTTGCCCGAATGGAACCAGGGAGGTCAATCCCATGACTTGACCCAAGACAGTCTTCATAAGGCAAGAGTTCCACACAATCCTCGGTTCTGTGTCGCACGTTCGAAAATTCCCAGCAGTGGTTGGAATTCAA
>CAVUYC010000026.1:0-46442 GCA_963745605.1 uncultured Chloroflexia bacterium
AACCTCTTCATTTAAGATCGCCTGGTCCGGGCCGGCGTTCTTTGCGGGGCCGCCCGTGGTTGCCGGAGACACTGTCCTCACGGTTGACAGAGCAGGCAACCTCTACGGGTTTAAAGTCGACGGCGGCAAGCTTCTCTTCAAAGTGCCGCTCGGCCAGACCACGCACTTCACCGCGCCGGCCTTAAGCGGCGGCCGCGGTCTTTTGTCGCCGCAGGCAGACAGCTCATTTGCCTCGAATAGGAAAATGGCCTATCCGGCAAAAATTCACTTGATGGCAAGCACGGGGAAGAACACCTGCCATGCCAGCAAAGCTTTGGCGGTGAGACTCAAAAGGATGTATGCCCTCTCACCGTAAAGGTAATCCCGCGCAGGGTCCCACCTTCTTATATTGCAGCACCATATTTACGGCGAAGCAATTGAAGAAAATGAACAGCGACACGATGATGCCATAGACGAATCCGGGCGGCGACACGCCAATCCCCGGCGCCCATGTGTAAATGGCGATCGCGATCCAGGGGATAATCCCCCCAAAACTGCCGAACCAGAACGGAAGCCATCCAGCCTTCCCCGGTTTTTCATACTTCTCCTGGAGCGCTCCAAAAAGGATCATGCAGGCGTTGACACCAAAGATGGCAAGCAAGGCAGCAATGTCGCTGATCCCTGTGATCTGGGAAATCAGCACGATCATGATCGAAGAACTGAAGAAATATTCAATCCAGCGTCCGTAGTTCCGGTTCTGGATCAAATTGCGCTTGTACCAGGGGAAGACAGGGGGTGAAGCGATTATGAGGAGAGCGGCGGCTGGATGGGCGAGAAACGGAACACGCCCCAACCGGTAGAGATATCAAAGAGATGGTGAAGCTCCGAGGGGCTCCTGGAGGCCCTTTCATGAAAGTAGCGGTCACGGGCAGTGAGAAACTGTTAGTGAGAATTGCGATTGCGACTGCCTGGATGGCGAGGATCAACCCGACAACGATGTTCCAAACGCGTACCTGCTGCAGTTTCCGTTCGATGGATAGATCAGCGACCATGCCGTGCCTCCTGTTCTAAGAATTCTCGCGGCACACCACAGGTTGTGCAAAGGCCGAAGCTACTCCCTAAATTTAACAACATGATATGGTGAACACTCAGCAAAATCAAGACACCAGCAGCCTTCGGTACATGTGGGGCATTGACACGTCTCCTCCGCATAAATAGCATTGGGTCTGTGAAGCTGTTGGCATTTGCATACATACTTGTCTGCCTCGTGCTTTCATCGTGGGGGTGCACCGCCAATACTTCGATGCCCTCAACCGCACTGGCCCCCGGGGTTGAGTCTCCAACCACACCTGCCGCCAGCCTTCCGACCATCATCACTCCCGCGCAAGGCTTGCCGACCGCGAGTACACCGCCCACTCAGCTCGCTCCTACCTCGATGCCAACACCCGGCGTGGCGCCCGTTACTGACCCTCTTGTCCAGTACGTTCTGGATCTCATCAACAAAGACCGCACCGATCACGCTCTGGACCCTGTAATCCTGGGGGACAATCCGGCGGCACAGATCCACGCCGACGATATGTTCAACAACTATTTTTTGTCTCACTGGGGTACTGATGGGATTAAGCCCTATATGAGATATACGGTGGGCAACGGCATGAATCGAGAGGAGGAAAACTCGGCCTACTCGGGTTGGTACGACAGGTCCATGGACCCCAATCGCTATGCCACGATCGATCCAGAACAAGAGCTTAAAGACCTTGAGTACCAGATGATGTATGACGACGCCGTTTCAAATTGGGGACACAGAGACAACATCCTCAACAAGTGGCATAAGAGGGTCAACATAGGAATCGCACATGACAGTCACAGGCTGACGCTGGTCCAGCAGTTCGCAAGGCGACTACGTCACCTTTTCTCGGCCGCCAGGTCTGGCGAGCGGAACACTGAACCTGGCCGGAAACAATTCCCTGGGCATTATCGATTCTGCAGCAGTCTTCTATGACCCACCACCCCGTCCGATGACCCCAGGCTGAACTTTTGGCTGGACCCAGGGAGCTATGATCCAGGAACACAGGTCGCCACTATCGTGCCCCCTCCCGAGCCCGGCTATTTCTATTCTCAGTTGCCGTCAAACGCTGTCCAGGCCGCAGTCTGGCAGGTGAGCCCAGGTGCCTTTTTCATTGAGGTAGATATCAATGCCGCACTGGCCCAGAATGGGCCGGGTGTCTACACCGTTCTGCTCTGGACAAAGACAGGGGACGAGCACTGTGCCCATCACGAATTACTCGATCTTTGTGCACTGACGGGTGCAGGCACCTTTGCGATGGCAAGGGCGCTGCGGTTCCGACTTCGGCTTTGTTGAAAGTATTGTCAGGTGCCGGTTGGCAATACATGCCTGCCGTCACTGGGGGCTTTGGGACGGGTGGCAAAGAAGACCAGGCCGGCTCCCATCAACATGACCGAGGCCATGATCACGAAAGCCCAGCGGTAGGTACCCTGCCGGTCAGCCATAGCCCCCACGAACACCGGCGCCGCGATGGTGAACGGCAAAGCGGCCAGTTGCAGCCATCCCCGTATCGACCCCAGAGACCTTCGGCCAAAGTACTCGCCTTGGGCAGCATTCATCACCGGGGTAGACATGCCCCAACCGATGCCGTACGGCACGGCAAAGAGCAAAGCAGTGCCCAGCGAAGTCGCCATTCCCAGGGCAAAAACGGAGAACGCCATGAGAAGTCCGGCGAATCCCAGAGTGAGGTTCTTCGGGACCCTGTCTCCCAGGAAGCCGCCAATCAGTCTGGCAGGAATATTCGAAATTGCCGCCACCGACCAAATCAGCGCGATTACCGTTCGCTCCAGTCCGACTCCGCCCTGCCCCCTCCCAAGGTGCAGGAATAAGTGCACTTGGACGACGCCAGTGCCCAATGAGATCACTGACCAGCCAAACGCCAAAAACCAGAAGGCCCGGGTACGCACAGCCTCGCGCAGCGTGTAACTGTGTTCGACATCCGTTCTTCCTTTTCTGGCCGCGGCGACCGGGACTCCGGGCTTGTCTCCATCCGGAAGCAGGCCGAATGCTTCTGGCCTCCTGCGCAAGAGCATTGAGCAAGGCACTACAATCGCGATGATGCCTATTCCGGACCAGGTGGGCAGATTCGCGCCAGCCGAGCTTTGTTTGTAGAAAGACCAACAGCGGAACCCCAAAGACCCCGGCCAGTGAGAATCCCAGGAGCATGATCGACTGAGCCAGTGTGCCCTTCCTGCGGAACCAGTTGTTCACAGCAACCGACATCGCGAGCATGCCGCCCACGCTCAGTCCCAGGGCCATCATGATATTCGCTACGTAATATACCCATAGCGAGTTCGTCCGGCCCAGGACAATAAGGCCAAGCCCGGTTATGGTCATGCCGCCAGCCACCACGACGCGAGGGCCGAATCTGTCGACCATGAAACCGGTGATAGGCCCTAGAATGGAGTTCTGAACCGAAGTGATCGATCGAGGGCCGGCGAGTACCGCCTTGCTCCAGCCAAAATCGGTGCTGAGCATATCGGCGTAAGCGGAGAATCCCTGGTTGACCAGGCCTTGTCCTAACTGGTTAACGAAACCGACCGCGACAATGATCCAGCCATAAAAGAGACGCATTCCCTGAAAAGGAAGACGGGGTAATTCGGCGTGCGGTCGGGTACCGTTGGGGATTGCCTCATTCTGATAATTTCGCAGGTTGGATCATCACACCAACATACCCTCGATTTGGCCTCAATATCAAATCACACAACGCTTGCCCCGCCTGGCGGCGGTCCGCGAAACGTGCCGGAATATGTCTAGTGGACGCACTCCGCTTCCTGGAATCTCGAAGACCTCAGAACACTCCCTTCCCTCAGTACCAGCATTGCCGTGACGTCAGGCTGCCCCTCAATGAAGCGAAGACCGGCGCTGGGACCCAGGATCAGGGCCGTCTTGGCAATTACCTCTGCCATCGCCGCTGATCTGGCCACCACGGTTGCGGATACGACCCCGGACGCCGAGGGCTTGCCGCTTCTCGGATCAATGAGATGATGACAATCAGTCTCGCCCTTTCGCCATCTGCGCCGGGCAGTCGACGATGTGCACACTGCACAATTGCTGAGATTGAGAATGGTAATGTCTCGTCCGGGATTTGAAGGATCAGCCACCCCCACCGGCCACAAGGAGCCGTCAGCCCTGCTGCCGCCCAGCACAATATCTCCACCCGCATCGACAGCAAATCCGGCCAGCTCATCGAGCATCCGTGCGGCAATGTCCGCAGTCCATCCCTTTGCGATACCGCCCAGGTCGATGCCCGCACCGGCCGGGATGAAGATTTCTGATCGTTGAGCGTCCAGTTGGAGGTCTTCCCATGTGTGTCGACCGCCTGGCTGGACCGGAGGGCCGTCTGCACGGTCGCTCAAGTCCTCGAAACTCCGGTCATATCCCGCGTCGAGCAACAGGGGCAGGATGGTCGGGTCGAAGATACCACCAGTAGATCTTGCCGCCTCTTTTGCCGTTTGGAGGACGGCAAACAGAAGTTCGGAGGCATGGAAATGGCTGCCGGCGGATCTGTTCAGCCGCGACAGCTCGCTTTCAGGATCAAACCGGCTGAGCGCTGCCTCTACGCCGGAGAACAAGCTGCGCACTCGGGCCAGAGTCGCCTCTCCCCGGGCACGTTCCCGGATTGGAACACAGGCCACAACCTCCACGTCAGTGTTCATGGCGGTAAAGCTGCTGCTGATCTCCGTCACGTCAGTCATGGCTACAAACTCCGAGTACGAAATCTGGGAGACTCTGGCTGCTGTCTTGAAGTCATATACATGTACGCAATGGTCAGCAATCGATGCATCGCTCGACCGTAATAGACTAATCATAGGCAGGACTTCTTAATATTCTGATGAAGTCTCGATTACGATTGATTCAATAGACAATTAGCAGTCAGCGATGCTGTCAGCGTTGGGAAGACTGGCGGTGATCAACAGAGACAGAGTCTCGTCGGTGGCTGAGGGCTGACGGTATGGATAATTGACCCGGGCTCGGTCTTGTCGACAGGAAGGGCGTCAACGGGCGGAGAGAGCCTCCCCCAGGTCTTCGGTCAGATCGTCTATGTTCTCAAGGCCGACCGACAATCTGACCAGGTTTTCGCTGATTCCGACCCTCGTTCGATGATCGACAGCCATGGAAGCATGGCTCATCGTCGCCGGATGCTCCGCGAGAGAACAGGCGCCGCCGAGTGATTCGGCGAGCGAGAACACCTTGAGAGATCTGAGAAAGCGGTAGACGGCCTCGTGTCCCGCCCCGATTTCGAAGGAAACCATCCCGCCGAAGCCTTTCATTTGCCTGGCCGCTACATCGTGCCCGGGGTGGGTCTTCAGACCTGGATAATACACGCGTGACACAGCCCCGTGGTGCGTGAGAAAGTCGGCCACGCGCGCTGCGCTGTCGTTGTGTTGTTTCATGCGTAATGGGAGTGTCTCAATACCCCTGAGAACCAGCCAGCAATCGAACGGAGCGGCGCAGGTTCCCATGGCGTTTACCAGGTACTGTATCCGCTGACCCAGTTCCTCGGTCGAGGCAACAATGGCCCCTCCGACCACGTCGCTATGGCCGTTCAGGTACTTGGTAGTCGAATGCACGACGAGATCTATGCCAAATTCTATTGGCCTCAATAAATAGGGCGTAGCGAACGTGTTGTCCATGACGGTGAGGATTCCGCGCCGCCTGGCAACGCTCACGACCATTTCCAGATCGACAATGTTCAGCAGCGGATTGGAGGGCGTCTCAATCCAGATCATTCTCGTATTGGGCCTGATTGCAGCCTCAAGCGCCTCCCGGGAATCCATGCACACAAAGGTGACGTTGATGCCGAAACCGGCCATCACGTCGTTGAGAAGCCTGTATGTGCCGCCGTAGACATCCTGGTTACAGACGATGTGATCGCCCGCTTTAAGAAGGTGAAGCACCGTCGTTTCCGCCGCCATTCCCGTTCCCACAGCGGCGGCGGATTTGCCACCTTCGAGGCCGGCAATGGTCTCCTCGAGGGCCTTGCGCGTTGGGTTCGCCGTACGGGAATAGTCGTATCCGCGTGTCTTGCCAACGTCGGAGAAGACGAAAGTTGAGGTCTGGTAGATCGGAACACTAACGGCACCGTAAGCCGCATCCGGTCTCTGGCCGGCGTGAATAGCGATAGTCTCGAATCTCATGTCGGTTCTTCCTGACGTTGGCATTTTGGGCCGTCGCACAGCCATGGATAAGTATACCAAAGTAGTAGTGTTAACATACAAATCGACTTAAGTGATGTCGAGCCGATGGTTTCCTTCGTTTCACTCAGGACAGGCTAGCTCACCCCCGTATCAAGTACGGGGCAGGAGCGACTCGCCCTCGCACAAGCTCAGGATGAGCGGGGAGGATACGGCGCTGAATCCCGCAACCAGATACTAGTCAGCCAGCGAACGAAGCTCGCGAAGCGCGATGAGCGCTCGTTCGACCTCCTCGTGAGTGTTGAACACATGAGTCGAGATGCGCAGAGTACCTTCGGCTTTGAGCCGGTGGTGCAGGATATGCGCGCAGTGGTATCCCCCTGAGACGAGGATCTGATACCGGTCACTGAGCAGGCGCGCCATGGACTCATGACTGAAGCCGGGCAGGTCCATGGCGAATGTAGCCAGGCCGATTCGCCTGTCCAGAGGGGCGGAACCCCCCACCAGCGTGACTCCCGGAATGGCGCTGAGTCCTTCTACCAACTGATGTCCCAGGGATCTGGAGTGCGCCATGGCCTTGTTCATGCCGAGGCGTCTCAGCCACGACACCGCCGCCCCAAGGCCAATCGCTCCCTCGATGTTGGGCGTGCCCGCCTCAAATCGCTGTGGAACGTCGTGTACTTCGAAACGGTCGACGGAGTGATAGCGGACCATACCACCGCCGGTCTGATACAGCGCCAGTTGGTTGAGCTTCTCGCGCTTGCCGTAAAGAACGCCAATGCCCGACGGTCCCAACAATTTATGCCCGGACAATACCAGGAAATCGCAGTCCAATTTGCGCACGTCGATTGGCACATGGCTCGCGCTTTGCGACGCGTCAACTACAACTGGCAAACCATGTCGATGCGCGACTTCAACCCAGTGTTCTACCGGGGCAATGATCCCGAGGGTGTTCGAGACGTGCGCCAACGTGAGCAATCTCGTGCTGGACGAGACCAGGCTCTCCACGTCGTCGTAGCGGGGAAGGCCGTCTGTCTCAAGTGGGACAGAAACGACTTTGGCTCGAAGCCTCCAGGGCAGGTAGTTGGAATGGTGCTCTGCCTCGGGCAGGACGATCTCGTCCGTGGGCAGCAGCCCAAGGCCGCTGGCGATGATATTGATGCCCTCGGTGGTGTTTCGCGTGAAAATGATCTCTGAAGGCGACGCATTCAGGAACGATGCTATTTCCGCTCGTGCCCCCTCGTACGCCGCCGTCACTTCGTCAGCAATAGCGTGAACGCCCCGGTGCACATTGGAGATCCCGTCAGTGTACACGGCGGTAACGGCGTCGATGACGCTTTGCGGCTTCGGCGTTGTCGAGGCGTTGTCGAGATAAGTTATGGGATGACCGTCTATCTGGCGTCTTAGAAAAGGGAACTCAGCACGAGTGAACGCGAGGTCGTCCGTCAAGCGAACAGTCCCTCAACGTCATACTTGAATGAGGTCAGGGCGAGCCTGAATTTGCCCGACTGCTCGGGTCTCAAGCCAGACTCCTGTTGAGGATCGATCTGGGCATCCCCGCCATACACTGAGCGCAGGATATCAACCAGCCGTCTCTCCAATCCGGGATTGGCTTCGGAGTCAGAGCAGTATCGGATGCTATAGTTCCGCTGCCCGGTTTGCTCTACCTGGTATCCCGTCAACTCGACCGCCGCGCTGAGGCCGTCATCCAGAGTCTTCAGAGTGACCACGCGACCCACGGTGGTGAATGTGATATCTCTGACCCGTCCTTCGATGCTGCTGGCCGTAATGCCCTGAGTACGCCCGCAGGAGCAAGGTTCATCGACCGTTCGGATCAGGTCCCCAACGTCGTAGCGGAGAAGCATGGACCAGGGATTGCCAACAGTCGAGACAAGGACGCGGCCTACCGCCGGGTCCCCTTTCTCCTCTCTGATGCGGTTCACATCGAGGTGGCAGGTTGCAGTGTTCTGGTGGTACAACCCCTTCTCACACTGGATCAGGACATGCCCCGTTTCCGTGGAACCGTAGGAGCTGACAACCGGGACACCGGGAAAAGACCCTCTGATCTGACGAAGATGCATGGCCGAAGGGAACTCGTAGGTGAGAACAATACACTGCGGCTGGAAAATCGCCAGACCCGATCTGGCGCTGTGCCTCGAGAGGATGGCCAGGTATGCCGGGTCGGCCTCGAGCACATCCGGTTTGAAGGCCTTCAGTTCCTCCACGATTCGGCGCACGGCTCCGCTGTCCCACGACGTCGGGTCGATGGCCTCATTAAGAAAGAGGAGGTTGCCAACCGTCCGCTGCTCCATCGTAGACTCGCCCACGTGACAGACATTTCCGGCGCAGACAGGGGACGTCAGAACGGCCTCCTTGTGTGCCTCACGGAACAGGCGATTAAGCACGGGATTGAGGTGCGAGGCCTCCCGTTCCGAACGGTCCCACCAGGGTTGAGACCAGACTATCGACACCCTGTCTTCGGAGGTCCCGCTGGTGCTGACCATTTCGATGTCGCCGGACCTGAAGGCGTCTTTGAGCGCGTGCCCCTTTTTGATGAAACCCTCGGGCGCGTATGCCCGCAGGTCCCTCTTCTTGAGCATGGGAAGAGCCTTCATCCGATCGGCAAGAGGAACTGATGGACCGGGATCAGCCGGACGCCAGTTCCTGTAGAACGGGGCGTTTAGGAGGGCATCGTCGAGTTCAGTATGGTCGAAGGCGTCGTCGAGAGGGTCGACTTGTTCGGCTGTCAAAATACTCTTCATTGCTTGTCCCATGTCTTCAAACGGAAACGCGATTGAGTTAATGTACTTTGTTGATCTCTATAGTTAAAAAATATCGCCGCCGCCGGAGCCATGTCAAACTGGGAGATCCCCCGGCAACCCCAGCCGCGACATGTCAAGCCTTACCAGAGCATCCGGGCTTGGTGACCGATTCCGTGTTTGTTATGATGATTATGTGAAGTGTGAACAGTTCCGCGACAAGAAGGCAGCACTAAATCCTATCCGCTGGGCGCACGGTCTGGGTTCAAAGCTGAAGCTCCTCCTTGGCTTCATCGCCCGATCGGACGCCTTTCTCATGGGGACAGGAGCCATCGGAACCATCGATGCAGCGCGGCCGGGCTCTATCCGGCTTGAGGGTGTGGATGGATTGCGCCCTCGCGACGTCGGCATAGAAGCCACCTGGCGACTGTTCGACTGAGACAGCCTCAAGGCCGGCGAGTTTCGCCGGCTGGAACAACTCTAGTACCGATCTGCACGATTCAGCGTTACATCGCCCCGCGACACTTCATTGCGAAGCTTGCTCCAGCCACTCCCGCAAGCTGCGGCAATCTGGGGAGGCTCTGCCCACCCTCCCTTCGGTTCTCTCTCGTCTTTGCGAGGACCCTCCGCAGGCATGCCTGAGGAGGCGACGAAGCAATCTCTATGGCCGATGCGGTATGCCCGGTTTGGTTCTTGTATATTGGCCCACCCAGTTCTCTCGCCCGTGAGGGAGAGACGAGCGTGAGGAGTATCCTCCAGAATATTCCCCCCCCGTGACCACTCAGAGGAGTCCCGATCGAATCGGGACGACGTAGGAGTCTGGGGTGGAGCGTCCCCACTCGCACCCGCTCACCCTGAGCTGCGCCGAAGGGAAGGGCCATCCTAAGCCCGTCGAAGGACGCGTACCCTGGGGTTGTCTCCTCATCTTTGCGAGGAACCTCTGCAGGCATGCCGGAAGAGGCGACGAAGCGATCTCTATGGCCGATTCGGTATGCCCGGTTTGGTCTTGTATATTGGCCCACCCAATTGTCTCGCCCGTGAGGGAGAGACGAGCGTGAGGAGTATCCTCCAGAATATTCCCCCCCGTGACCACTCAGAGGAGTCCCGATCGAATCGGGACGACGTAGGAGTCTGGGGTGGAGCGTCCCCGCTCGCACCCGCTCACCCTGAGCTGCGCCGAAGGGAAGGGCCATCCTTTTCCTGTCGAAGGATCACATCTAACGCCCGGCAACGCAACTTAGCCCTTGAGCCGACGCGGGCCTGGACCGGCAGCTACCTTGTTGTTCAGAGCCGAAGTTGAGTGTATTCTGTTGGGCAGCAAGGCTGCTATTCAGTCAGTGCCTGCCCCTCCAGGTTCGGAAGGATTAGGAGGCCCTGGGGCAGCAACGAGCAGGATACCGATCGATGTAGATTGCCTCGGAAGTAGTACGGTGAGCGCGCATCCACCAGTGCCTCCTGAGTAAGGTCGGTGAAACGAAGCGAAACCCACCACTTTCATTCCAAAGGAGGAACACAATGAATCCAGCAATATCCAACGGCAAACCCGCGACCGGACTTCCATACGCCGACCCTGAAAGCGCCGGCCTTTCGTCCGAGCGCCTGGCCCGCATAGGACCTTCGATGCAGAAATACATCGATGCCCGGAAGATGCCCGGCGTCGTGACCCTGGTGGCGCGCCATGGCAAAATCGTACATCTTGAATCCCGGGGCCTCATGGACATCGAGGCCAGCAAACCCGTCGCCAACGACACCATATTCCGTCTCATGTCCATGACCAAGCCCGTCGCCTGCGTCGGCCTGATGGCCCTCTATGAAGAGGGTCACTTCCTGCTGGACCAGCCGATTTCCCTGTATCTCCCTTCATTCAAGAAGATGGTCGTCAAAGCAAAAAGGGGCACGACCGAGCCGGCCAACCGGGAGATCACCTTCAAAGACTGCCTGACCCATACCGCCGGTTTCGATGCCCAGGCATATTCCAGGATCCAATCACGGTCTTCGCCAGGCCCGTTGCACCCGCTGACACCTGGCACGTCGCACACGATCAACCAGCCGGCACAGCCAGGCACGGTTGAGGAGTCCGTCGAGTTACTTGCAAAGGAACCCCTCAATTTCCACCCGGGAACGGACTGGGAATATCACCCGGGCCACGACGTCGTCGGGGTCCTCATCGAGAGGATATCCGGACAGAGGCTGGACCTGTTTCTAAAGGAGAGAATTCTCGATCCTCTGAGGATGACGGACACCCGTTTTTATCTGCCCAAACAGAAGGCCAACCGCCTGGCAGCGGGATACGTCGTGGACAAGAACGAGTGGGGCATGATCGGCCTCATCGACAGCCCGGCGAGCAGCCGCATCGTGCTGGGACCGAAGACCTTCTTCTCCGCGGGTGGCGGTCTGGTCTCAACGGCGGCGGACTACGCCCGCTTCGCCCAGATGCTGTTGAACGGAGGTGCCCTCGACGGCGCCAGGATTCTGGGTCGAAAGACCGTTGAATTGATGACCACCAACCAGACCGGAGACCTGTACATCGAACGGAAAGGCCCGGGTTATGGCTACGGACTCGGCTTCTTTGTGCGTCTCAGCCTGTCGGCGACCCCGCTTGTCGGGAGCGTCGGCACTTACGGCTGGGGAGGCATATACTGCACAACTTACTTTGCTGATCCGAAGGAAGACATGTTCGGTCTCATGTTCACCCAGGTGCTCAATGCTGCCCAGAACCCTGAGTATCAGATGAGGATGGACTTCGAGAGGATGGTATACCAGGCCCTCGTGTGAGATGGCTGAGGGTCAGAGGTTTGAAGTCGATGCTTGGGCGAAACTAACCATGTACTCTTGCCAGTCTTATCCTGTTATATCGCTGAGCTATTATGCAAGGCGCGTTTGCTGCAATCCCGTAGGCTATCATTATCGTTCCAACCCACCAGTCGTTCCAAAGAAAGAAGACGGGCGCAAACACAAATATCAGCCAGTGCGTTAGTTCGGCTCGACAGGTCTCAGAAATGAATGTGCGTATGTATGCCCTGTCTGAGCTACGAAGACGTTTCTTTCGGAATCCACTTTTGGATACGGCGGCTCCGTCGGGCAGAAGCTCTTTCCATCGCCTGACTCGGAAGAGAACTTGGTAGGTATTGCCGGCTTTCTCCCAGCCGCGCTCCCGGTACAACCAGGACTTTGGATCAAAAGACCCAATTCGCATTTTGGAGACGTACAAGGACGCGCCTACATGGATTGCCAGCCAGACACCGAAATCAATCACTACAGCCAATGGGCCGGTTAAGTGGGAGATCATCTTGGACGACTCTTCTTTCCTAAATTGATTGCGGCTCCCTTCCACCTGACCGTTCGCATAACGAAGATAACGAAAACCGAATATATGAACACCACGAGGAAGAACAATAGAGCAACTGGATACAACACGGCTGTATAGAGCTTGAACGCTCCTACGCGGATAAGAATCCACTGAATCTGGATGACATAGGCCAGATAACCCGTGCCCCACAACAGAAGTGATCGTGAGTTCAAACTGGCGATAGCGCTGATCGCGTGTTGCGTCGCGCTTATGCCGCCGCCAATCCAGAGAACGGTTGCAACAAGCACCGGAATGTACGTCTTGAGGGCACCGGTGGCAAATCCTTTGCTCCAACCATCCACCAGCTCCCTTAGACCGTTGGGGTACATGCGAAAAGAAACCGTGCCCTTTCCGCCGTAGGCCCGTATCGGAATCTTCTCGCTTTTAAGTCTGCCTCCGAGAGCCAGGTCCTCGACGACCTCCCCCTTGACTGCCATATGGCCACCAATTTCGAAATATGTTTCCCTTCCCATTGCAACACAAGGGCCGAACAGGCCAACGGGCTTCACCCTGTTTCCGAGTGGAGTGAAGCTTCCCATCCCCGCCATACCGACAATGTTGAAGAAGGCGGAGAACTGTTCGTGCGGTCTTTTGGTTTTGTGATACGGCTGTACCGTGATTGCTCCGTCGCTCTCTATGCACGTATCCACGATGCGCTTGAGGCCCCCTTCCTCGAGGCAAGTGTCCGCGTCCAGGAAAACCAGCAGGTCGCCTTTTGCTGCCTGCGCTCCCTGGTAACAGGCCCAGGGTTTCCCAAGCCAACCTTCTGGGTTCGGTCCACACTCGATGGTTGTGGCCCCCGCGCTCTCAGCCACTTCTGTAGTCCGGTCGTTAGATTGATTTACCGCTACGATGACTTCATCAGGGGTTAGACTCTGGTTTCGAAGAGATGCCAGCAGAGTAGGGAGTGACTTCTCCTCATTTCGAGCCGGAACAATGACCGACACGCTCGGGCGGGGTCCAGTGTTTGTGGAGCTATCTCTGCAACGCTGGATGCGGAACAGAAAAAGAAAACCCAATAGCCAGAATGCAGCCAGAAGCCAGAAACTTGTAGTTTCCACGGACTCCTCTATTTGCGAAATGCCAACCTGTAGCGGAGGCTAAGCCAGGGTAGCCCCCCTTGAACTTGAGCGCCTCAAAGCAGGCATCCTAACGTGCTGGTCAGGGAGTGCTGGAAAGCCGCTTTGGTGTGCCTCCTGGTTCTCTTGATAATGTGTTCGGCGGCTAACCTGCCGCTCAAGATGCAAACGGGAGCACCTCCCGGATATATGGTCCAGTGGCCGGCCTGTAGAAGATTCTCTATCGGGGTCAGTATGGCTTTCGGAATGGCTCCGATAGGCCCTCGTTGAAAAGTCAGCTTTCGATCATAGGTCCAACCACAAATCGAACCTCCGCTGTTTAGCGTATACCTCTCGAGTGTGTAGGGCGTGGCTACCTGGCTGAAGATCACGTGTTCCTTCAGATGTGGAAATACTCTCTCCGCTGTGGTTAGCATCTGATCTCGAACCCTTTCTGTGATCGCCAGGTACTCAGCGGTCTGCCTTCCGTCCCGAATTCCCCAGTGATCAGCAAAATCGCTCTTGCACACGCGCTAATGACAATCCCCGTCTTTCCTTCGGGTGCAAGGCTGGGGTCAACCAGACAGGGAATTGAGATTTCAAGCGGGCTGTTCGAGAAGTAGTTTTCCGTGCTTCGATCCTTCTCATCAATGCCCAGGTAGTCGGGGAAGAGAAATACGTGTGGACAGCCCACGGTCAATAGACGAGAGGGGGGAATATCAGTCGCGACAAATACATTGACAGCCGATTCTCCGATTTTGGCATCTTCTATCCGTCTTCTGTAGGCGCCGCTAGTCGAGGTAGGTAACATCATCTTAAGAAAGACCTGTCTCATGTCGCAGGCCGCGACCACAAACCCGGCTTCTATCCTGCTGCCGTCTGACGTGGTCACCCCTGTGGCACGATTCCCGGAGACTTCTATTCTTTCCACTGTACAGCCAGTTCGAATTGCCCCGCCGTGGTCTTTGATGTCTTCACCCAGGGCGTCCGTGAGGCTTTGCAGGCCACCCTCAGGATAGTAGTAATCCAGATAGATCTTCGAATATCCCATGCCAAACAAAGCTGGCGTTCCTGAGAAGTAGAACTCAGTCAAGAGTCGCACGAGAGCGGGATCTGAAACGTAGCGGCTGAGATAGTCGACCATCGGCACATCTATCAGCTTCCCTGTCTTCGCGAATGCAGTATCGCCCGCCAATTATCCCTCAGCCATGATGGGAAGCGTCTCATGAGGTTGCCGTAGGTCTCAAAAAGAGGATTGGGCAAGTTGACCAGGAAATTGACCCAGGCCGATATCCTATCAGCGTCCCTAAGGAGTATCTCCAATCCCTGGCAATCGTGCGGAAATTGCGCCCCCAACTGGCGGTAGAAGCTACGGATATCCTCGACCGTCTTCAGCGGGATGAGGCGGTCGGGAAGAGCGAAACCGGAATCGCTCTTCCGCAGCCTCACTTTGCTCTCCAGGCCGAGCTGTTTAAGCAGCGGAATGAGCATTCCGGCATTTTCGATAGCTTTCAGCCCGGTGTCAAAATGAAAACCATCTCTTTTGAAGGAACGAAAATAGCCCCCAATCTTGTCGCTCTGCTCGAATAGTGCAACGTTCAAGCCAGCCCTGCTCGCGTAGGCCCCCGCAGAGGCCGGCGAGACCACCGCCTATGATCACTACGTCACGTTTGTCAGTCAACGTACTCATGGAAGGAGATTAACATTGTCTCGGTGGAAATCCTGTTGGGTCATCCATCGTCGCGACCTGGGCTATTCTCCAGCCGATTCAGATGCCGCTCCAAACTATCAGATTCGCCGGGAGTTGTCTATGAAACGTTTGAGGTGCCACGTCCTGTGCACTATGATACCCGTGTCAAGATCCGGCGTTACTGCTTTGATGTTCGGAAGGCTGTGCCTTCCAGAAGGGAGAGTGCGATGGCTATCGAATCGCCCAAATATCGAGTTTTGGAGAGAGATGGAAGGTTCGAAGTAAGGGAATATGACAGCTACATTACGGCATCGGTTGTGATTGATGCGAGCTATGGGGAGGCGCTGAACTCCGGCTTCAGGATCTTGGCAAACTACATCTTCGGCAACAATCGCTCCAGGGCACATATTGCTATGACCGCACCTGTGACCGGACAAGCGGTCAAGAGCGAGAATATCAAGATGACCGCCCCGGTTATGACTGCCGTGGTTGAGAGAGGAACGAAATACAGGGTCTCTTTTCCCATGCCCGGCAAATATGCTCTCGACACCTTGCCGCTGCCGACCGATGAACAGGTGACAATAGAGGAAGTGAAGAGCCAAAGAATGGCGTCGTTGGCATTCAGGGGTTATCTCAGCGAAAGAGCTGAAGAATAGAGGGCGTAGAATTGGCAGAGTGGATAAAGAACAGGGGAATGTCGGCAACTTCGGAGCCCGTTCTGGCTCAATACAATCCCCCGTGGATACCGGGTCCTTTTAGACGCAACGAGATACTTGCCGAGCTGAAGTAAACCTTGTCAAGGTGTCTCCGAAGCAGATAAGACATCTCCGCCAAGGATATCCGTCACCCGTTCAACTCGAGTCTGCCCATAGCATTGCCATCTGCAATTGCCGGTGACAGTGATCCGACGCTAGCATCTCAGGCGCCACTATGGCACAAGCCCCAAGACCAGCGTGAAAACCTAGCTCTCTTCGTTTTGCTGATCCAGGAAGTCCAGTACAACTCTGTTGAACTTGTCAGGTTGTTCGACTTGCGGGAGGTGGCCACACTGGTCAAAGATGACAGATTTTGCATGCGGGATCCTATCAGCGATGACTTGAGCGTGAGAAACCGGCAAGATAACTCGATCCTGTCTACCCCAAACAATAAGAGTCCGCACGATGATGTGTGACACGTCATCTAGCGTCGAGCGTACAAACTCAGGACTCTCGACCCCTGATATTAACGCCGGCACGGAGCGTGGAGAAGAAGCATCCTCCGGCGCCGGGACGCTTGGCAAACTCGTAGCCTCTATCCACCATCTCCTGGGTTATTGTGCGCGGGTGTGCACTATGCTTCTTAAGCCAAGCTCAATCGCTCTACGGTTGGGTCGCCACAGGAGTTCACCGATCCGCGGGATCGAAGACAGCCGCAATGCCGGGGACAGTTCTCTGCCGAGTCCCGAGCTGTTCGCCAGCACGAGGCTTCTTGTCCTTTCAGCGAATTCGACGGCGAATCGCAGCGCAAGTCGTCCCCCCAACGAGTTTCCGACCAAATGCGCTCTTTCAATGTCCTGGGTGTCCATGAAGTCTCTGACGAAGCGTGTGAGCTCGCCAAGGGAGCCCACGGACTCAACCCTGTCACAACGACCGAAGCCGATCAGGTCTAGAGCGTATACGCGGTGATGCTCGGAAAAGGCGTCAAAGTTGAGGATCCAGTCCTCGACAGAACCACTAATTCCATGAATCAGAACGATCTCACTTCCAAGGTTTCCCTGCGCCCAGAAGCGTGTGTTGATTGTGCCCACTTTGACATACGGTCTGGTGGCTTTAGCGTTGATACTGAGGTCTCCAAAGTCCTCCTACCCGGAAATTCTTTTGCATATTCCCGGCATCAATTAGGTCGCAGCAGGATCGAGGTCGTCATGCTGTTGTCTAGCCTCTACATCTATTATATGCGCAGGCAACGGAGCCACCCCCAACTAGTGGGAGGCAGCCGTTGGTTCAGGGCTGTTCGCCTCGCTTCGCGTTAGCTCTCCGATAGTGTAGAATCCTAAGCGCTGACGATGGTCGTTTAGCGATGGGAGGACCTATGAAGGCATTTGCAGGTTTCGACGTCGTCGTAATTTTGGCTGGGACGCCCACTTCTTCGTTGATCGGTTTCTGCGAACAATGCCAGGCGAGGCTAACCGGATATCGGACGCCGGCGAAAGACTCGCCGAGAGGAGTATCGTGATGTCGTCGGTACCTGCATCCGGTCAGAACCAGGTTACAGTGACGGCACGTCGAATAGACGAGGACGTTTTCATCATTGAATTGCCGTCGGCTTTGGACGATCTTGACGAGAGACCTTATCTCAATTCTTGCCCTCCTGCGGGATCGCATCGGAGAGGCTCCTTGCTGCTGGACTTCAGCAAAGTTGAGCGCATCAACGGTCTTGGCGCAAGCATGATGGTCAAGTTCGCCGCGCTGGCAGGAAAGAGAAATCAGCGGATAATCTCTTTCGGTATGAACGATAGCCACAAGACCGTGTTCCAACTCACCGGTCTTGGAGATGCCATGCAATTATGTGGAGATCTGGCTGATGCGTACGGAAATGCTGGTCTTCCCGCGGCCAACACGCTCAGCCCGACTGCGTCAGTCCCTGCCTGCGACGCGGCATGCTGGGCAATCCCTGTGGACAGGCTGCTTGTGCCAAAGATGCCTTCGCAGGCAATCAACATGAACATGAGAGGACGCAGAGTCGTGGGTCCCGTTCACGGCTTTGGGCCGCTTTGGCAGAAGAAATACCAGCTTGCTGTCGCCAAAGCTGATTTGTCTCCCGAGGGCATCATAAAGGTCCTCAAGCAGAACTTTCCTCGGTTCCAGCCAAAGTACAACCGGTTTTATCCGACTGAGAAGGGAATATTCCCCGGGGAGGTCATCGCTATTGACTCCTCCACCGCAGGCGGGCCCGTATCGACGGGTGTCATGGTCCTGTACGCTGATAGGAATTCGTTCACACTTATCACCCCCCAAGGTCATCCTGAGTCGGGGTGGGTGACTTTCAGTGCCTTCCGGACCGGGGATCGCCTGGTGCGCAGATTGTTGGGCTGGCCCGTGCCAATGATCCAATTTACGAGTTGGCCTTCCGCTCGGTTGGATCAAAGATGCAGATACGGATATGGACACATGTCCTGGCGTCTCTTGCTGCCTATCTGGGCGTGCCAGGCGACGTAGTCGCGGAGGCGAATCTAGTCGACCCGGGCATGCACTGGTCGGAATCGCGTAACGTCTGGTACAACGCTCAGATCAGGACAATGCTGGCGTCGCCGGTTTGGCTGGGCAGGAGGCTCAAATCTCACGGGAGCAAGAAAGAGTAGGAAGCATGCGTGCCAAAGAGAGCTACGACGCCGTTGTCGTAGGCTCAGGTCCGAACGGACTTGCCGCGGCGATTACGCTATCTCGGGCGGGTAGGTCTATTCTGGTCCTTGAGGCGAAGAGTAGCGTCGGCGGCGGCATGAGGTCTTCCAGTACTACACTCCCTGGATTCGTCCACGACATTTGCTCATCCGTCCATCCGATGGGAGTCGCGTCGCCGTTCTTCAAGTCCCTTGACCTGCCTTCGCATGGAGTCGAGTGGATCTATTCTCCAGCTTCTCTTGCCCATCCACTCGACGATGGCAGTGCAGTTGTCCTCGAACGTTCTCCGGAAACTACTGCAGCAACTCTTGGCGTTGATCGGGCATCGTACCTCCATCTCATGCGTCCTCTGGCAGACGCATGGGAACGTCTCGCCGACGATATCCTGAGTCCACTGCATTTCCCGCATAGCCCGTTTCTGTTCGCCAGATTCGGGCTTAGAGGCGTTAGCTCAATTGATGGGCTCATTCACCGCAATTTCCGTGGGACGTCAGCGCGAGCTCTGTTCGCCGGGATTGCGGCACATTCAACGATGAGCACTCGACACATGGGAGGAGCGGCCTACGGGATCGCCCTGGCGGTCGCCGGCCATGCCGTCGGCTGGCCCGTTGTCAAGGGAGGTGGCGGGGATATGCCATTCCACGTCATTGCGAAGCTTGCTCCAGCCACTCCTGCGAGCTGCGGCAATCTGGGGAGCATCTGCCCACGCCCCCTTCGGGTTCTCTCATCTCGCAGAACACCTACCCCGGCTTTGAAAGGACGATGATCCGGAACAAGTGGTCTGCTGCCTGGCAAAGACTGATTCTTGAGGCGCCTATTCCAGAGCCTCCCCCGCAGCCAGGCAATCCTCGGTGAGTTGCAGGATTGTTCCATCACGCATTTGGACTCGATAGACAAAACTGCCGAGGCTTTTGACCGAATAATACGACCGGCCAACCACTATTGCCCTCTGTGCATCGTACGCAAGGTATTTGCGGGCAAAGGCATTTTTGGGTAGACCTTCCTGACCCAGGAGAGCAGTCACTACTACTTCTCCTTTGGCATGTTCCGGGGATCCAATATGTTGTTTCAACATGTCCCTAACTCACTTCTTTCCCAATAGTCGGCTCACAGCCATTAGATTAGTTCGCGAGTATCAAGAAGTTGTTAAGAATGCTCACGTAGAAGTGTAAGCACGAACCAGCGCGGAATCGACAAGCCTGCTGCACACCAGGTCAACACTCGCCGCTTGACAGAGGGCTAGGCCATGGCGGCCACGTTTCCCGTATTACCTCATGCTAACTGTGGCATAACGGGCTTGGCGCTGCTCCATCTTTCACGTACGATGTGACCGTGTCTTGCGGTATCATCCCGGAGCTTCCGGAGCAGCTGTTTGAGGTCGGCAGAATCCCCCTCGAATATTTCAAAGAACTTGGACTCTATTAGTGACTGTTCAATCGCATTTGCCAGCGAAAGAGCGTTGGTTGGCTCTATGTGCCCACGATTCGCAGCGGCAATCTCTCCCTCAGTATGCTCTATGGACGTGCGGATCGCCGCTGACTTGAATCTGTGCCGATAGGCAAACATTTTTCCAGAGCCGGCTTGTTCTTCGAGTTCGCGGATCGACATGGCGTGCGACTGCTCTTCTTCAGAAAGGCTCGACCAGAAGTCTCTCATATCGGGAAATCTGTCGGCGTAGGCCGAGTAGAGACGAGCTATCGTCTCTTCGTTCACCGCGAGCAGCTCCAGCGAATCTTCGTCTTGTGTCTGTCTGAGCGTCATTTCACCAGGCATCTTTTCAACCTCTGGAGTTTAGCCCCCCAAACTCCGGGACCCTCTTCTGCCGCGACTCGAGAAACAAATGCGCAGCAATGGTCATGCTAGCCCTCGAGATTATCTCTCTTGACTCAACTTATTCTTAACTCTCTCAGACCGTGAGTAAATGGGCCTTTCGTAGGAAACGGGGGACGATTTCGTACTGCGTTCAGCACTTCGGGTGACGTGCCGAATGTGACAGAGACACTACCTCGCGAACCGGGAGGCCCGATCCTTGCTGATGCTTGGGTTCCTTGGCCCGCATCCGTCGTTCCTGGCCTGATCCGGCCGGCGTCTTCGGGTCAATGTGGTCGGGTCGAAGTCGTCGGGTCCGAGTTCTCGAGTCGGCGCTCTCGAAGATCCAGATCTCGCAGGCATCAGGATCTTCTCTGAAACGCTCAGTCACAGGCGTTCGCGAACATACATATGAGATGTTGCAAAATACTTGACAACTCTGTTAGCTATGTTATAATTCTTATTAGAATACATTGTTGATATGGGATTATAACTCGGTGCCAGCGCAGAAAAGAGGCGGAAACCAACGGGAAAGTGGCCGGCTGGCCAAGAACTATACTATGGCGATAGCTGTCAAGCTGACAGGAGTTGAGCCTCACAGGATTCGAAGGTATGAAGACGGCGGTTTGCTGGCAGCCGAAAGGACTGAGGGCAACCAGCGACTCTTCTCAGAAAACGACATTGAAGTCATCAAGCAGGCATCAAGACTCGAAGACGAGGGGATCAACGTGGAAGGCATCAAGGCAATTCTGTCCATGAGGAGAGGAGAGAGAGAGTAACCAGGCTATAACTCGGAAACAAGTGGCTTTTGTGAGGCCCGTGCCATTCATGCTGGGTTTTATGAAGGTTGCTTCAATGGCAGGACCATGGCTGCGGGCACACATAGAGATATGAGCCCGCAGCCATTTTGTTATTCCTCGGGAATGCTATGTCAGGAATTCCATGTCAGGGAGGTGGTCGCACCTTGCGTAGGCAAGAACTCATTTAGAGACGCCGGTTTTCATGTAGAAGAAGTCCTGAATCGCGGGCTGAACAAAGGAAATCAAAAATATCGGAAAAGGAGCAAAACAATGGTGCTGCAGAGATGGGATCCCTTTCGCGATCTGAGGCAAATGGACGAGACGATGAACAGGTTGTGGCGTGGGTACGGCGGCGCGCCGACCGGAACGGAAGACTGGAACATATCACTGGACGTCGTTCAGAGAACGGACGAGATTATCGTCAAAGCATCGGTGCCTGGGGTTAAACCTGACGGAATAGATCTTGCGATTGAAGACAACGTCCTTACCATCCGGGCGGAGCGGAAACCCGATTTTGAGGACCAGCAGTCGGTCTACCTCGTTCAAGAGCGTCCGACTGGTTCTTTCTACCGGGCGCTCAGCCTTCCGGAAACAGTTGATGCTAACAAGATCCAGTCAACCTATGAGAACGGAGTGCTAACCGTCACGTTGCCCAAGGCGGAAGAGAAGAAAAAGAAGCAGATCAAGATCCAGGTCGGCGGAGGCCCCAAGACAATTGAGGCCAAGAAAGACAGATAGGTCTCGCACCTCTTTAGTCGCTACATTGGAGGAGATGGAATTTGCTTCCATCTCCTCCGCTTGTCCTTAGCTAGTCGAAAGGGGGTCCCTCTTTGGGTTTGGAATTAGTATCTGCTCATTGGGCATTCATTATGATATTCGTGCTTCGAAATTAGACAAACGTGAGGTTTATGCCTCAGAAATCCACCTGCCCCCCGGTGACCACTCAGAGGAGTCCCGATCGAATCGGGACGACGTAGGAGTCTGGGGGGGAGCTCTCCCCCACATCCTCCGCTTATCCTGAGCTGGCCGAAGGATCATCCTGAGATGATAGTTTACCCTGAGCAGCGCCGAAGGGAGGGAAGGATCATCCTGAGCCTGTCGAAGGACGCCCCCGGTCGGGGCTTACTGCGACTAAGGGCGTGTCGGTTCGCTTGGAGAAGTGCTCCCCAGACGCCCATCTCGCATCCGCAGAATGCCGTCCGCCAGAGCCGCCATGTTCAAGTCATGAGTAACCATGATGCCCATCTTGTTGCGACCCTTGACGCTCGCAACAAGGCCCTCCACCACATGTCGGCCAAGTTCAGAGTCGAGGTTGGCGGTTGGCTCGTCCGCAAGCACAATATCCGGATCTCGCATAAGAGCCCGCGCAACGGCAACTCTTTGACGTTCGCCTCCTGAAAGCTCCGTCGCCAGGGCATCTGCCCTGGGCTCCAGCTCCATTTCGACAAGCAATCGCGCCGCTCTGTCTCTCATCATTCTGCCATCGCCCGGGCCGATCTGATTCATCAGAAGCAGATTCTCACGCGCGGTCAGAAAGGGAAGGAGGTTGTTTGCCTGGAAGACGAATCCCACGTGATCACGCCTGTACTCCTGTCGTTCCCGTGCGGAGAGTTTTTCCACACGCCTTCCATTGACTACTATCGTTCCACTAGTGGGCGTGAGCAGTCCTCCCAGCATGGACAGCAGGGTTGTCTTCCCGGAACCGGATGGACCTACTACGGCTATGAACTCGCCTTCTCTTATCGTGAAGCTCGCATCCGAAACCGCGTGGACCGTCATCCGGCCGCTGCCGTAAGTCTTTTCGAGTGCAATGACTTCCAGTTTGACGCTCATCAATATCTCCGAACGGGTCCAGGCCGCTATTGCTGCTGCCCGATCGCAATGATCGGGTCGATTCTACTCACCTTGCGCAGCGAGAAGAACAGCCCTATCAATCCCGTTGCCACGAATAGTGAGGAGGTGATCAGGAAAGTCCCTGCGGTGAAGGAGATGGGAACGGCTTGAGGCATCCGACTCAGCACCCAGTAGGTCCCGTATGCGGATACTGTCGACAACAACACGCCGACCAGGATAATCGCAAGAACCTGGATTAGCATCTGAGTGAATAAGAAGGCATTGCCCGCCCCCAGCGCCTTGAGTGTTCCCACCTGTTGCGTCTTTTGCAGGGTCAATACGTAGAAGAATATCCCGACGACGAGGGCGCCTATCAGGAAGCCGAAAAGGCGGAGGGCGTCCACTGTTTGCTGCTGTCCTTTGACGCCCTCAATATTGGCAAAGGCCGTCCGTTTCGAGACGATTTCAAAATCTGGGGTCTTCGTTCCAATCAGGTTCTTCCCTCTTACGAGAATGACGCTTGCGAAGGGCGTGTCGGCATTCGTGACTCCGTACTTGACTTCACGCAGGCTGTCCAACAATACGTAGACTGCCGGCTGAAAGAAGAAATAGCCTTCATCTACTTCACCGATGATGGTGAAGTCATAGGTTTGGAGGCGGTTCAGGATTGTCAGTTTGTCCCCGATAGCTAGACGGGATGATTTGAGGAATTTTGCATCTACGAGGACCCCTCTCCGGTCATCTGCGATCAGTTGTCTTCCCTTTTTGATCTGCGGTTCGCCGAGTTGACCTGGAACAAAGCCTAGAAGCGCGATTGCTGCGATGTCTCCATCAACCGCCTGGGTATTCACACTCATGTATCCTAACGGCGCCGATGCCTGTACGCCCTCCCAGCCCTGTACCTCAGCCGCCACTCGAGATGATAGTTCGGAACGGATCACGCTGAGCCGGCTGGAATTGGAATAAGCCAGTGCGTCTGCATCAAGCTGAAGAAGGGCGCTTCCAGCCTGTTTGTTCAAACCGACCCCGAGCCCGTTAATCATTAAGACCAGATACGAGATAAGGGTCACCACCAAAGCAATGAGAGAAAACTGTAGCTTTCTCCTCTGAATCTCTTTAAGGCCGATCAATTACGTCTGGTCTCCTAAGCAGTCCTGGGGTGCACGTGCAAGGTGCGAAAGAATGATGTTACCAGAACAGTCGAGTGTTTCGCCAGAAATCGCGACCGCTTGAACAAGAAGTAGGAATATCCTTTTTGGCCGGGAAGGACTTTGAAAAAGATGTTCGCAGAATCACGGTTCCCCGTCTTTTCCGGCCCCTGGAATGTATCCTAAATTAGCCTCGATTGGTTTGCGTTTGTCACCAATAATGAAGGCCCTCTTGTAGGGGCGGACCCCCGTGTCCGCCCGGTATTTCGGCCCCAGAACCATATCTTCGTCCCGTTTCCTGGCACCCCCGAATCCAGGGGCGCGGTGCATAATCGTGCGCGCACCCGAAATATCACAGAGAATCGGCTATCCAGAGTTGGGGGAGGACGCTTGGCTGGGTTCGCTTCTTGCCGAGGGCGCAGCCATCTTGCGCTATTGTCCGGAGGCTAGTATCATGCGTGCCAAGGTCAGCTTTGTCGACAATGACGCCCTGAATCAAGATCCCGTAATGAGCCCGCGGACGACGACCGGCGACCAGGCATTCGCAGGAGGTCTTGGTGAAAGCAGCAGTCTGCTACGAGTTCGGCAAACCCCTGGTCGTGGAGGAGGTATCGCTCGAGCCGCCTCAGGAAGGCGAAGTCAAGGTCCGCGTCAAGGCCACGGCCGTCTGTCACAGTGACATCCACTGCACCAACGGCGACCTCCCCGGCCCGATTCCCGGAATACCCGGCCACGAAACGGTGGGCCTCGTCGAAGAGCTCGGCCCCAACGTCACCTCGGTGAAACCGGGCGATCTGGTTCTCGTCACCACTGTTACTTCAGGCTGCGGCCATTGCTATTTTTGCACCGTCGGGCTGCGTCATTTGTGCGAGCGCAGCAAACCGCGACCTTTCCATCACCGCAACCAGAAGGGACAGCCGCTCGGGTCAATGGCAGGCCCGGTAGCCGGTTTCGCTGAGTACACGGTGGTCTCCGAAAGGCAGCTGGCAGTTGTCCCACCAGACTTCCCCATCGACCGGGCGGCACTTTTGTCATGCGGAGTCCTGACCGGATACGGGGCGGTTTTCAACCGGGCGAAGGTTCAGCCCTTTGATAGCGTGGCGATTGTGGGAGCTGGAGGAGTCGGCCTCAATGCTATCCAGGCTGCCGCCATTGCGGGGGCCCGCCCGATAGTCGCCGTTGATATCGCCGGAGATCGGCTCGAGATGGCCCGGAAGTTCGGCGCGACTCACCTCTTGAATTCCGCCGAGGAGAAAGACCCCATCGCCGCCGTCAAGAGACTGACGTCCGGACGCGGTGCTGATTTTGTCTTTGTCACCGTCGGCAGTGCGGCCGCGGTCCGGCAAGGCCTGTTCATGTCAGCCCAGAGAGGAATGACAGTCATGATCGGGCTGATACCCACGAGGGAAAGCGTCAGTGTGTCCACCTTCGACCTCATAGGCGGCGAGCGCGTGATCACCGGTTGCGGTGGAGGGTCGCCGCGTCTAACCATCGATATTCCCCGCCTCGTCGGCCTTTACAGGGAAGGACGTCTGAAGCTGGATGAGCTCATCACCGCCCACTATCCTCTGGAAGGAATCAACGCCGCTATGGAGTCAATGGCCAAAGGCAAAGCCTTGCGCAACGTGATCATGTTCGACTGATCGTCGCAGAACAAAGGAGACTCCTGTGAGAGCTGCTGTCTGTCGTGAATTCGGCAAGCCCCTGACTATCGAAGATGCCATCTTGGATTCGCCAGGGGAGGGACAGGTCAAAGTAAGGGTTGCCGCCACCGCCATTTGCCACAGCGACATTCATGACATCAAGGGGGAGCTTCCAGGCGCTCTGCCCTTTGTCGGAGGGCACGAGACGGCGGGTTACGTTGAAGAGGTTGGCGCAGGGGTCACCTCGGTCAAATCCGGTGACCCCGTTGTTGTCTCGCTGCTCAAGTCGTGCGGTAAGTGCTATTACTGCATTTCCGGTCTTCCGCACCTCTGCCAGCACGTGATGGACCCGCCTCGCGAGCCGAAGCTGCGCTCCGCCGCCGGCGAACCAATGGTGCAGAAGGGCAACGTCGGCGGTTTCGCCGAATACGTCCTGGTCAACGAGTCACAAACTGTTAAGATGCCCGCGGACATGCCCCTCGACCGCGCTTGCCTCCTCGCCTGCGGTGTCTCGACCGGTTTCGGCGGTGTGGTGAATCGTGCCCGGGTGAGGCCTTTCAGCAGCGTGGTGGTGATGGGGACTGGTGGAGTGGGCATTAACGCCATTCAGGGAGCAGCTTATTCCGGGGCCTTCCCTATCATCGCCGTCGACGTGCTCGACGAAAAGCTCAAGACAGCGACGACTTTCGGGGCAACGCACACAGTCAACGCGACAAGGCCGGATGCTATTGCGGCAGTCCGGCAGATCGCTTCACAGCGCGGCGCTGACTATGTCTTTATCACCGTTGGCAGCGTTGCTGCGATCAAACAGGGTTTCGCCATGTCCGGTCCACGCGGTCAGACCGTCATTATCGGCCTGCCGCCGGTCAAAGACACAATGACCTTTTCACCCCTCGAACTGATTGCGTCCGAAAGGTCTCTCATGGGCGGGTTCATGGGGTCGGCCAATTTGAGAATTGACCTGCCCCGTCTGGTGTCGCTTTATCAACGCGGAAAACTCAAGCTGGATGAGCTTGTTACCGGGCGATACCCGCTGGACAAGATCAACGAAGCTATCGCATCGGCAGAAAGGGGCGAGGCCCTTCGCAATGTCATCGTATTTTGAGCACTTCATTCTGGTGCAAGTGAAAGGGAGGTAACAAGCTATGTCATACGGGACGGGGAAATACACTTACGAACTGACCAAATGGCAGGCTGAATATCCGCCGGGATGGTCGCCCTCAGAGGTCAACGCCTTGTGCGTCGATGCCGAGGACCATCTCTATGCCTTCAACACGGGCGATCATCCCGTGACGGTCTTTGACGGTAACGGCAAGCTGCTCAAGACCTGGCCTAAGGAGACCTTCGCCCACAATCACGGCGCCACCATCGCTCCCGATGGGTCAATCTACTGCGCCGACGACGGCAATCACACGGTGAGTCGGTTTACCCCAGAGGGGAAGGTCCTTATGACGCTTGGCAATAAGGGCAAACCCTCGGACACGGGCTACACCCTTGTCGGCGCCGACGGTAAGCCGCTCCACATATTGGAGGCCGTCAAGACGACCAAGCGGGGCGGTCCACCGTTTAACGCTCCGACCGATGTGGCTCTCTCAGCCTCCGGCGAGATCTTCATTTCCGACGGCTACGGCAACGCTCGCATTCACAAGTTCTCCAGGGACGGAGAGCTGCAAATGTCCTGGGGCGAGCCCGGCAGCGGTCCCGGCCAGTTTGTTGTGCCGCATGCGATCGCCATCGATAGGACGGGCAGGATACTCGTGGCCGATCGGCACAACAATCGTATCCAGATCTTCGATCCGCAGGGGAAAGTTCCTCACCCAGTGGACCGACGTCCAGCTGCCGACCGACATCTTCATCGACAGAGATCAAACGGTCTACGTTTCAGATCTGGTCCCCAGGATCAGCGTATTCAACATCGCTGGTAAGCTCCTGGCACGCTGGGGCAACGAGGGGACCACCAAGGAGGACCCGCTCATGGTCACCCTCCATTCGATCGCGGTCGATTCCCGTGGCGACATTTACGTTGCCGAGGTAATGGGAATTCACCTCGGGACATCGTTCTTGACACCCGCCGGACGAGAATGATACACAAGTTCGTGAGGAAGGCTTAGGCCTTAGCCCCAGAGGAATAGGCCACACCATTGACTCCCTTTAACCTGGCGGCAATCGAAGACGGACGGAGGGGAAAATTGACCAAAAACAAGTACGACAACCTGTTCGTTTCAGGAATAGATCCGAAGATCCAGGAGCACAGACCGTACGCGGCAATCGGATTTCTGGACGGCAAGACCTTTGAGGGCTGCAACGAGTACCAGATCTTCTGGGTTGGGGATAAACCCTATGGCGCCTACGGCACAAAAGCCTGGGGCGAGATCTATCACGGTCCTCACACCCACAAGTACCCCGAGATTTTCGTCCACCTGGGCACTGACCCCGAACATCCCGTACGACCTCGGCGCTGAGGTCGAGATGCACATGGGGCCCGAGATGGAGAAACACGTCATTACTCGGTCTACCGTTATTTGCATCCCGGCCAACTTCGTGCATGGCCCGTGGAGGATTCTCAAGGTCACCAGACCCTTCATGCTGGTGACAATCAATCAGTCACCAAAGCACACGGAAAAGGCGCTCAAGAACCTTGTGTCCGAAGAGGACCTGAAAAGAATGATCTTTATCGATCAGGGATATGAGAATGACGAGGTAGTGATGCACTGGCCGGAGGAAGCGGGCCCCCGGACTGGATATTGACGCGGCCCTGATCGACGCAGAGCCCGTCCAGAACGATTTCCGGAGATCAGCCGCCTCTGGCAAGAATATCCTTGAATGGTTAGGAGGAGCGATGGCCAAGTATTGGTTTTTTGCCTTCAGCGACTGCAAGGACCAGGCCCGCGCCGGGGAGTACAACGACTGGTACAGCAACACTCACATCCCGGATATGCTTCAGGTCCCGGGTATGAAACAGGCGACCCGATGGGAGGCTTCCGAACCCAAGGAGGGCATGAAGAGGCAATACCTCGCCCTGTACGAATTCGAGACGGAGGATATCGAGGAATTCAACAGGGAAGTTGCTAAGCGAGGCAAGTGGACCATGGAACAGGGGCGGTTCAGCGATCTCCCTGTTTTCGATCCGGACAACATTCCCCGGATTTACCGGCAGATCATGCCGGCGAAGACGCCGGAAAAGGCAAACGGATGACCGTAAGATATGGGAGGCAGGTCATATCCAGCGGCAAGCCTGACAACTTCATCTTCTCAGCGATGCGCCGCTGGAAAGGGCAGCCAGGCCTCCCCATCGTGGCTTGTTGGAACGATCAGATCCGGAAAGGGATAGCCCGCTGAATTCCCGGCTTCGAGGAGGGTCGAATGGAAAACGATTTCAAAGGTCGAGTGGCCGTTGTCACAGGTTCAGGGAACGGTTTGGGACGCGCCCATGCCATTGCCCTGGCAGCCCGCGGAGCTAAAGTCGTCGTTAACGACATAGGTACGTCGGCTCACGGCGTTGGCACCTCGCACGACGCTGCCGACGCAGTCGTCAGGAGCATCATAGACTCGGGAGGCACCGCCGTAGCCAGCTATGACAGCGTGGCCGAGGAGGAAGGCGCTCAGCGAATCGTCGATCTGGCCGTCAAAGAGTTCGGCCGCCTCGACATCTTGATCAATAACGCCGGGATCATCAAGAACGGCCCCGTCGACAAGATGGCGACACAAGGATTGGGACGCTGTTCTCAAGACGCATCTCTACGGCACTTTCTTCTGCACCCGAGCCGCTGTCCCGGTGATGAAACGGCAGGCGTACGGGCGCATCGTCAACACTTCGTCCGCCGTCGGCTTCGGCTTGATCAACCACGCCGCCTATTCCGCCTCCAAAGAAGGAATCACCGGATTCTCGCGCACCATGGCGCGGGAGTTGGCCAGATCAGGGATCACCTGCAACGTGATCCGTCCCATTGCCGCATGGCGCGGTACCGATCGTGTTCTCACCGCCGTGGACGTCAACCAGCCGGAGGACATCGCGCCCCTGATCATCTACCTTACCAGTGAGCAGGCGGGCAACGTTAACGGCTGCATCTTCGAAGTCTGGCGCGGCCACATCGGCATCTTCGTCGATCCGCCGCCCGTCGAGCAGGTCGTCTGGAAGGACGGGAGGTGGACCGCTGAAGAGTTGATGAAGGTCATGCCGGAGACTCTGACCCTCGGCAAAGTCGTGAGGTCCTGCCCCACACCATGCCTTACTTTATGACCAATATCGAGCAATGACCCAGAGTAGAAACACCACGCCTCATCGCTGCTGTAGTCGTGCTACTTCAACCCGTGCCCGACCTCGAGTCCTGAACCTCGGGCTCGTGGCCGGCATCGGACTGGCCCAACCACGATGATTCCCCGTTTGTTCGTTTTCAAGTCATACCCCTGCACGTAAGGTTGGCTGGTGATGGCGCCCGGGTTAGCCATCAATCCGCTTTCGCCTCCTGCCGCCTGTGGGCCAGGCTGTAAATAACCGGTATCACGAGCAGGGTCAGCAGCGTGGAGCTGAACATCCCACCGATAACGACGACAGCCAGCTCCGCCGACAGCAGAGTCGCCGATCCGACTCCGACCGCCAGCGGGATCATGGCAAAGATAGTCGTCAGGGCAGTCATAAGAATAGGACGAAGTCTTGTCTTGCCTCCCTCCAGCAAAGCGTCTTCTGTGCTCTTTCCGCCCTTCCGCAGGTCCTCGACTAATGCGATGAGCACGATGGCATTGGTGAGTACGATGCCAATGAGCATCAGAATCCCCATGAGGGCCGATATGCTCAGAGTGCTGCCAGAGATGGCCATCGCCAGAAACGCGCCGATTGACGCCAGGGGTAGAGACACCATGATCATAAGGGGATTCCGTATAGAGCGCATCATCAGGATTACGATCACAAAGACGATAGCGATGGCAATCAGGATAGCCATCCCCATTTTGGAGAAACTCTCTCGCATCTGTTCGGCCAGACCGGCCATTTTGATCTCGACTCCAGGATGAGAGGGAAGAGCGTCGATTTCTTTCTGTATTGCCCGGTTGACCGCGCCCACGTTCTTTTCAGTCACCGTGGCCGTGATCGTCGCCGAAAGCGACATGTCAGTGTGGCCGATGTGGGAAGGCAGGTCCTGCATGGTCACTGCTGCCAGATTTGAAAGGGGAACCGACTGCGGATAACCGACCTTAAGCGTCTTTGCCTGATCCACCCCGGTGAGGCTTCCGGCTATTCCCTGGATGAAGATCGCATGGGTCCCATCTTGAGATTGGACTGTCTTTCCGGGGATGGTGCCGCCTACCATGAGCAGAGCAAATTCCTGCTGCAGCGAGGCCATCTGCTGTAGAGGGAGCCCTGAGGTAGCGATCTTGGACGGATCGATGGCGATGTTCAGTTTTGGCACAACTGTAGTCAGGTCCGCTTCGGCATCATCCAGCCCGTGTATCGTTTTGAGGCTGTCCATTAGCTGGCCGGTCACCCTCCCGACGTCGGCCTGGTTTTTGCCCTGGACTGAGAGTGTGATTGTCGAGTTGGAGAAACCCCCTCCGCCACCCGACTCGGACGTGGAAACGTTAATATTGGCGCCGCTGATGGCCTTGGTCGCTTCGGCTAACGCGTCAGCTTCACGGTTCATGTCGGCGCCGGGCTCCAGATAGACATTTATGGAGGCTGTGTTCGTCCCTCCGGCCTGCGAGCCGCTCATCATGCCGGACAAACCTCCCGATGAACCAACCGTCGTGTAGAAATTCTTCACTTCCTTGTTTGCCGCCAGTAGGGCTTCTACTTTGGCCGCTGTTGCGCTGGTGCTGACGAGGTCCGTCTTCGGTGGCATCTGGATTTGGACTGTCATGGTCTTTTCACCCATTCCGGACATGAACGAGGTGCCGATGAATGGAAATAGCCCCAGGCTGCCGAAGAACAAAGCGATCGCCACAATGAGCACTGCTGCGCGGTGATGCAGAGACCACCGCAGTGCTCCGGCATACAGCTTCTGGTACCAATTCTCTCTGACTGCATCGGCCTTGCGTTTGCTGCTCATGAGCAGTCCTGACAAGGCGGGCACCAGTATGATCGCAACAATCAGCGAGGCCATCATGGCAAAGGTCACCGTCAGAGCGAACGGGACGAACATCGCCCCGACAATCCCTCCTACGAACATCAGCGGGATGAAGATTGCCACCGTGGCCAGAGTGGCAGTGGTGATCGGGTTGGCCACCTCCTTCGCCCCACCGATGGCAGCCTCCATGAAACTCTCACCACGCTGGCGCCGCCTGAATATCACTTCGACCATGACTATGCTGTCATCGATAAGACGGCCCACCGCGATCGACATCGCGCTCAGAGTCAGTATGTTAATCGTAATGCCCGCGAGCCGCATCCCGAGAAAGCCAAAGAGCACGCTGAGAGGGATAGAAATGGCGGTAATCATCGAGGCGCGGACCGCCCACAGGAACAAGAACACGATCAGGATGGCGAGAATGCCTCCAACGATCGCCTTTTCCCAGAGCTGATTGACGCTGCTCTTGATGAATCCTGACTGGTCGAAGACGGTAGTTATCTGAATTCCGTCGCCTATGGTCTTGCTCAGTCCTTCTATCTTTGATGCGACGGCATTGGCGACCTCGACGGTGTTCGCATTTTCTTGTTTGACTACGGAGATTCCGATGCTCGGTTTGCCGTTAGTGCGGGTCACCACGGACTGGGGCGGGGGGCTTTGGGTCACAGAAGCCACATCCCCAAGTCTCACGCCGGCCGGGCCTAGGGCAGTGCTTTGAACATCGCTAACGGATGTGTAGCCGGGACTGAGAAGCCCGGCAATCTGCGCCATCGAGATGCCGTACTGGTTCATCTTGTTCGGGTCGGGATTTATCACTACCTGGTCGCTATCGCCACCTTCGGTCGTCACTCGAAGAACTCCGTCAACCGTCTGCAAAGAAGGCACAATTGACTTCAAAGCGAGCTGCTTCAGTTCCTCAGAAGAACGATCGCCACTTACACTCAGCCTTATCAGGGGCATCATGCTCAGATTGATGGGTATGATTTGCGGGTTCTGGATAGTTGTGCCCGTCATCTTGGACAAGTTCACCACCGCGTCCGGCAACGTCACCTTGGCAATATCGGCCTGGATTGCCTTGGTCACGGCGGCCATGTCAGTGCCGAAGTTGAACTCCGCCATGACGACCGACGCCCCGGAAGAAGAGGTCGAAGTAAGGTGCTTCAGTCCCTTGCCCGACCACCGGTCCCAAACAACCTTCTCGATGGGATCGGTGACCTGCGTTGCCACGTCATCAGGCGTGGCCTGCGGGAACACCGTTACGATCGTGGCGTATGGCAAATCGATGTTCGGAATCAGCTCGGTCTTCAGCCCGAGCAGCGCCCAGAAGGACACCCCGGCTAGCAGTAACGCCACGGCCGTGGTTACTATCCGGCTCTTCAGTCCAACCCTGGTCAAGTGCCACATCTAATAAGCTCCTTTCACAACTCAGCAACTTCTCGGCTCGTCAAGAGGACACAACACGGCGCAATCACGTTGGCCTTGGGCAGAACGTTGAATAGCGCGGTGGGAATTTGTATCAGCGGGACTGAGCGGCGTGTTCTATGTTGAGTTCCTTTTGGTATTCTTCTGCGGAACGAACGAAGGCAGCCAGCCCTTTGTGCAGGTAGCCAACTTCTTCGAGGCTCATGGCGGAGAGTATCCGGGCCAGGTGTTTGGTCTGTCCTTCGATCAGGTCGGTCAATAACTGGCGGCCGGCAGCCGTCGCCTCAAGGGGAATAATCCGCCGGTCATTGGAATTAGGATTGCGGACCACGAGGCCCTGCTGCACCAGGCGGTCGACAATTCCGGTAACGTTGCCCTGGGTCACATCCAGGTACTGCGCCAGCGTCCTCGAGTTCGTACCGTCCCGATGAGCAATGATGAAAAGGCTCTTGAGCTGGGCCATCGGCACGTCCAGTTTGCACCAGTGCTCAAATTCGCTGTTGAGAAATACTCTTTGCAGCCGTTCTTGAAACCCGGCGATCTCTTCAATCGCCTGGTCTCTTCCAATTTCGTTCAACCCTGTTCCCATCGAGCCCGAGTAAGACCCCGCCATTACTTGATATAACCCGAATAGTTTATATCACTTAAAGCCAGATAGCAAGCGATCGAGTTCGCTGATCATTGGAGTCTGAGCAGCCCCGGACACCAAGCGGTCCGCCTTGCTCTTTTCGGTCTAGACTATACGCAGAGGACTTAAGCCTCGGCAGGAGGTCTTACCATATGAAGATGCCCGTGCTGTTTATCGGCCATGGCTCTCCAGAAAACATCATCCTCGATAACAGTTTCACGCGGAGGCTCGCCCAGCTCGGCATCGAATTGCCCCGGCCCAGGGCGATCCTGGTGATCTCGGCTCACTGGCTTACCGACGGGACCTATGTCACCGGATCGGCCAACCCCAAAACGATCTACGATTTCTACGGCTTTCCCGACGAACTGTACCGGTTGAGCTACCCCAGCCCCGGTTCTCCTTCGGACGCCCAATTCATCGCCGGGCTGGTAAAGAAACCATCCATAAAGGTGGACCATGAATGGGGATTGGACCACGCCTCCTGGGCCGTCCTCAAACACATGTATCCCAGGGCCGACATTCCGGTCATCGAGATGAGCCTCGACTACTCGCCTTACAACGGCTGGAACCGGTCATCGCTCCGGTCCTTCTACGACCTGGGCAAACAGCTTGGCCCTCTCAGGGACAGAGGCGTCCTGATCATGGGAAGCGGGAACCTTGTCCATAATTTGCGGGTGGCAGCTTTTGACGACATGAACGCGACGCCCTTCAAGTGGGCGATCGAATTCGACGAGAAAGTAAAGCGGAATCTGATCGATCGTAACCACGCCGAACTGCTCGATTGTCAGGACATGAGCCGGGCCACGTCTCTCTCAGTCCCGACTCTGGACCACTACCTGCCCATGATCTTCGCCATCGCACTGCAAGAGAAGGAAGATGGCCTGCAATTCGTTTACGAAGGTTTCCAGAACCGTTCTGTCTCCATGAGGTGTTTCAGAATAGGCTAGCCAGGGACTCGGATCGTGACTGGTCTGGGCAGCCCGCAAACAAACGAATACTAGAGTGATCTCCATCTAATCAGAGTCTTTATCATTCTGGCCACAGCCCGCCCGCCTGAGGTGTGGAAAAGCACCGTCGTACACTGAGCGCTGGGATTCCTACTGGTCCCCTGCCTTCTTTGACGAAGAAGGCGCGTGTCGTGCGGCTCTATCCCTCTATAATTATGGAGAGAACAGGAGATAGGGAGGGACGGGAATGTCCTACGTAGTTGACTTCAATAACGTGTCCCCGGTGGGTCTGGAAACGTCACCCGTAAAAACAGCGCTTGCTGGTCTGCGTGCTAATGAAGCCCGCTACTTCATGAACAAATACAAGCACGAATTTACTGTCGTACCAGCCAGCGAGAGCCAGGAAGCCCTGGAGTATGTGAACCGCATTCTCAAAAAGGAGCGTGATATTGAGTTCGCTGCCAAACCGTTAGAAACGTCGCGTTTTCAAGTGGAAAACATCAAATTCGCCTACGTTTTTTATGAGGACGGTCTTGCGCTCAACGTCATGTATACGGTTGATGACCCCAAGAAGCGGGCCGTCGGTTTCAAGCTTTCTGAGGGGATGGAAGTACCAAAGGAATTGGGGAAGTTCAAGTTTGCCAGGCAGAAGTCTAAACTGGCTGGAACAATTCGGGGTTCGTTTTTTGTAATTAAGGGCGAATATTGAGAGTTCAACACCACGAGATTCGCTGAGCTCTGAGCACTGATCAATCTCGAAATTACAGACCTGAAAGGAAGGGCAACAACAAATCAAGACCAGGAGTCCCTATGGACAAGGCTGAGGAAGCACTTAAGGTAGCCACGGAGATCCTGACCGGTCGAGGGAGAGACCTGCGGTCTTTTCTCTACCGGGACATTATCATGAACGCTCTTAAGTGCCAGGACCTGGATATCCTCGACCTAAAGATCATCGACCGCGTGGTGGCGGAGTTCCAGCATGCCGCCTGCGTTTTTCAGCCCTATCGGTCCGTCCGCAAGGTCTCGATCTTCGGATCGGCGCGTGTTACGGAAAGCAGTCCCTACTACCGGCTAGCCGTTGATTTCGGCCGCTTGCTGGCGGACAGCGGCTTCATGGTAATCACTGGAGCTGGAGACGGGATAATGAAGGCCGGGATCGAGGGGGCAGGCCCGCAAAACAGCTTCGGAGTCAACATTCTGCTGCCTTCAGAGCAGGCACCTCCCAACGTAATCAAGGACGATCCCAAGCTGGTCACATTCAAATACTTCTTTACCCGTAAGCTGTTCTTCGTGATGGAAGCCGACGCTATAGCCCTGTTCCCCGGGGGTTTTGGCACCCAGGACGAAGGGTTTGAGGTGCTCACGCTGCTGCAAACGGGGAAGGCACAACCCATGCCCGTGGTTCTCATGGAGCTGCCCGGAGAGCAGTATTGGGAGGCTTGGGACGAGTTCACCAGGCAGCAACTGCTAGCTAAGGGGTTCATCAACAAGGAGGACCTGTCCTTCTACAGGGTCATGCATTCGCCGGAGGAAGCGGCGGAATGGATCCGGTCTTACTACTCTACCTACCATTCGGCGGCGGCAGGTCAGAAACAGGCTCGTGATGCGGCTGGAAAAAGAGCTCAGCGATGACCAGATCGCGAATTTGGGCGACACCTTCGGGGACCTCATCAAATCAGGCAAGATGTATAAGACAAATGCCCTGCCCGACGAGAAGGATGAGCCGCAGTTGGGCTTGAAACCGAGAATCGCTTTCTCCTACAACAGGAGAAGCGCGGGAAGGCTCAACGAGATGATCCTGGCCATCAACGACATGGGAAAGACCGTTGGGGCAGGCACGGTTACGCCCGGATAAGCTAGTTGCCAACAACAAGACATTGCTGGGGAATCGAATGCCGGGCGGGGGTTCTGCCCAGGATGCTGCGCATCAAAGGAGGCACCGTGAGAGTAGTCGATTTGCGGGCTAACGACGACGATCTCGTGCGCCAGTCAGCAAGTCTGTTGGTCGAAGGTTTCAAAGACACGGGTTCAACGTCATGGCCCGACATGCAGACTGGTTTGAAGGAGATGGCAGAAGCCCTTCAAGACGGCCGGATCGGTCTCGCCGCCGTCGACGACAGCGGTGTCGTTCTGGGATGGGTAGGCGGAATCCGCAACTACGACGGTTACGCGTGGGAACTGCATCCGCTGGTAGTTCGAACCGAGTATAGAAATCAAGGAATCGGACGCGCCCTGGTGGAATCGCTGGAAAGGCGGGTAAGCGAGGCCGGAGGTATGACGATCTATCTCGGAACAGATGACGAGAACTTCCGTACATCAGTAGGCGGGAGAGACCTGTACCCCAACGTACTGGCAGAACTCATCAATATCAAGAACCCTGGGCATCATCCCTACGAGTTCTATCAGAAGGTAGGATTCACCATCGTTGGAGCAATCCCGGATGCAAACGGCTGGGGAAAACCCGATATCTTCATGGCCAAGAGAGTGGCTGGCAAACAAACCGGAAAAACCCACCGTACACAATAGCCCACATTTTTGGGGTGCACTCTAGCCCAAAAGGAATCCGCCGATTTCGACTCACGAAGGCTCTCATAGCATGTAAGCCGGATCGTGCCGCGAAAATGGGGCCGGAGGCTGAAGCCGGCCCCATTTCGTGCGGACTCGTTAACGTCGCTCGCTTCGGTAGGGGTCAGAACCCTTCAGGCTTGCCCGCAAACGCCTTGGTCACCGAGACCTCCAGAAAAATGACTGGCTTGGTAACGTTGTTTATCTGCAGGGGGCAGTGTTTCAGCCCGGGAGGCATAGAAATGATCGTCGGGGTACTGAAAGTGAGTTCTTCCTTTTCCTCCCCCAGAAACACCTTGCCTTCAGCCCCTAGCTCTCTTGGGTTTTTCGGATCGCCTGAAAGGAAGCAGAGGTTCTCATGATTATTGTGCGAGTGGGAAAACCGCACATCGTACGGCGTCACAATACAGTGGTAACCGAGGCTTATGCCGGCGAAAAACTCGTCGTGGTGCGCCCAGATCGACGTTCCCGTCCAGCCCGGCTCGTAGTCAACATAAAGAGGTCCCCGCATCATGTTCATCCAGTACTTCTTGCCGTGCTTGAGGACCTCATTGCCGTCTCGCAGCCTTCCCATTCTGAAAGCAGCCTCTTTTCCGGCTTCGGCGTCCAACTTGGCCTGATACTCTTTGGAGTTCACTATCCTGAGCAGGTTAAAGGGCTTAGTGAACTTGGATATGGTAATCGGGCCGTGCTTCAAACCAGGAGGGACAATGACCACCGTGGAATCTCTGATGACCTGCTCCTCATTCTCGGGACCCAGCGTAAGGCGGATTTCTGCCCCCAGGTCCCTGATGTTTTCGGGATTTCCTCCCACGAAAATGAATAGCTCGTGGGTTTCAGGAGTGCGGGTGAGGCCCACTGACCATTTGGGATCGGTCACGTAGTGATGTTCAAAAACCACCCCTGAACCGTCCTCGGCCGTCTGCTTGAACATGGTCGCCCCGCCGAATTCTTTGCTCGCCTGGTAAAATGGGTTGCGAATCAGATGTTTACCGTATTTGGTTTCCGACATTTTACCCTCCTCTTGGCCTTGGTCTGCCTGGCGTAGCATAGCTGAACCGCTCAAGTAAGTACAACCGGGAATTCGTCCACCACCCTGGCATCGACCACGAACTACTATCCCAAGGATCAGTCCCATTCCCCCCAAATGCATAGCGTGTCGGGCTGATGGTGTGCCTTAGACTAACTGGCAACATCGGCAACTAGAGCCGTGGAACGAAATAAGGCGGAAACTGGAGGGATCTTATGAACAAGGCTGGTGGAGCCGGAGCAGGTATTTTCTGGTTTGCGGGTTGGCTGTTTACGATCTCGTTTGCGCATTTAGTGTGGTGGAAGATTATTCTTGGCGTCGTGGTCTGGCCGCTGTTCCTGGGCCAGCATTTGGGTTAATGTAACCCGAAAAGGAGGCAGAAAGATGGAAAAAGCGGTGTCCGCCTATCCGGTGTCAGTGCGAGGTGATCTCACCAAACCACCATCTCGAGGTTGGTGGCTGCTCAAGTGGCTTCTGGCCATACCACATTACATTGTCTTGGCGTTCTTGTGGATCGCTTTCCTGGTCGTATGTATCATCGCCTTTTTTGCCATCCTGTTCACGGGAAAGTACCCGAAGGGAATGTTTGACTTCAACACAGGAGTCCTGCGCTGGACGTGGCGCGTGGGTTTCTATAGCTACAGTGCCCTCGGCACTGATATGTATCCCCCATTTAGCCTTGAGTCTAACGCCAACTATCCTGCCGATCTCACAATTACAATATCCCGCGACCCTGTCCAGGGGACTTGTGTTAATCAAATGGTGGCTGCTGGCGATTCCGCAGTACATCATCGTTGGCATCTTCGAGGGAGGCGGAAAAGGTGGCGGTCTGGTTTTCATACTTGCGATTATTGCTGCGATAGCACTCTTGTTTACCGGTAAATATCCAACCTCCATCTTCGATCTCGTGATGGGGATGAACCGCTGGTCTATCCGTGTGGCAGCATACGCCTCACTGATGACGGACGATTATCCACCCTTCCGGTTTGAGGGATAGAAAAACCCGACCGGGACGCACGATGAAGAAGGGGGCAGCCTGAGAGGGAGCCCCCTTTTCATCGTGGAGAATCGAATCACTCGGTCTTCGCGGTTTAGTTGCTTGCTTTCTGGCTTGACTTCGAAGAGTCATGCAGATACAATTTCCCATAATTTAGAATCGCTGTTGGTGCTCGTCGAGAGCGTAATTGGGAAGCCCGTGAGAATCGGGCGCGGTCCCGCCGCTGTATTAGGGACGAAACCTGGGATGGTGCCACTGCCTCGATTTATCGGGGTGGGAAGGCCCCGGGGAGTAGGATGAACTAGAGTCAGAAGACCTGCCAACAGGTACCCTCGTGGATAGGGGCTTCGGGAAATGGTAAATCCCCCGGCCGGCCTGGCTTGGGGGATTTTGTTTTGCCAGTGGACCCCCGGCTGGGAACAGCTCGGGGGTTTTTCGTTTTCGGCGCGATCCGGGAATTGCCGTTCGAAAAGAGCGAGCCCGGTTCATGAGTGCACATCTTGAGGAGGGGGAAATGCCAGGTTTCATTGACGGCTGGCGATGGTCATTGCCTACATGGTAGCCATGTTCGTCATCGGGATCATGATGTACAAACGATCGCGGGTCTACGACGAGTACTTCATTGCCGGAAGGAAGTTCAGTCCCTTCTTCATCGTGATCACACTGGCCGCCGGGATTTCCAGCGCAACAATGGCCGTGGCCACCCTCGGATTCGAGGTCGGCATGGCCGGCGCATGGTTCTTCATCTCGCTGGGGATAGGCGCCTGGATACTCCTGTTCACCGTCGCCGGCAGGCTTCGTTCTCTTGCACAGTACTCGCTGACCGACATCTTTGAGATGAGATATGGCCCGGCCGCGAGGGTGGTCATTGCTATCCTGGGGACCGTCGCCTACACCATTCTCCTCAGTATCGGCTTCGTGGGCGGAGGCCTGGTGCTTCAGTCCGTCTTCGACCTCGGTGCGATACCGGCGATGCTGATCGTTGCGGTACCCTTCATTGCTTACACCGCTCTGGGGGGACTGTGGGCCTCCGCCGTAACCAATATCGTCAAGTTCTTCATCCTGGTCGCAGGCTTGATCGTCCTCATCCCGGCCGGCATAAATTCGGCGGGAGGTTGGACAAAGCTGACGGCAGCCTTGCCCGCCGGTTCGTTCAATCTCTTCTCCCCCGATGCCCTGATAATGGCTTTCGGCTTCTTCTGGGTGCTGACTCTGTCCATGTGGGTCGCCGCCGATATCTACCAGCTTGTCTTCTCTACAAAGAACATCCGCACCGCCAAGATCGGGCTGGGGGTGGCAGGCATTGTCATTATCGTCCTTGGTTTGATGGCGGCCTTCATCGGCATGAGCGCCAGCGTCAGCTTTCCCGGTATCGACCCGAACAACGCATTGACAAGTCTGGCCTCAACCCTTGGCCCCGGCCTCAAGGGGTTAGTGCTTGTTGGTTTGCTGGCGGGCAGCGCTATTGCCGTCGTGATGTACCAGCTCGTGGCAGCAACCCTGCTCGTGCGGGGAATCTGGCCCAGGACCAGGGTGAGCATGAGCCGGATCAGGCTCCTGAGTGCCGGCATCGGCGTCGTCGGACTCTTGTTCGCCTTGCAGGGAGCTAGCATAGAGTCTTTGACCTTGTGGACCTTCAGGATCATGGTGCCGGCCACCTTCATCCCGACCCTTGCTGCCTTTTACTGGAAACGAGTCACCAGTGCCGGCGCTCTGGCATCGGCAATTCTGGGAGCAGCGACCTCAGGGCTGTGGACCTGGCTGGTCATGCCGGGACTGTCGGTGCGCATGCAATCCGTTTTCGAGCCGGCGTTTGTCGGGGTGGCGGTATCTCTGGTAGCTCTGGTGGCAGTCAGTCTCCTTTCCCGGGCAACCGCCAATGAAAAATGGCAAACGGCCATCTCGAAGGAGGCTACCCTGACGTAGGTTAAGGGTATCGGCAAAGGCCCCGTCTTGCGGAACAGGGCAAGTCAGACGCCAGGAAGGTAGCCGGCTGTGCCGCTGTCATTGCGCTCCCGCATCAGTGTTGACGTCTGCGCTCATTCCCTCGGTCGTAGGGAAACAGGCGTCCGGTCCCTTCCGAGAAGGGTACATAGCTTACGGAGAACCTCAGCTGAGTTCTGCCGCCGGGCAGCTCAAATACCTTCGTCCTCTCAAGGCGAATTGGCACGGCATCGAGACCTTCAAACGGTTTGAAGCCCTGATGCAGGAACAACGGGATGATGCCGTGACCCCAAGAATTACCTTTCCCACAACGCCTCCCTCGAGCACTGCCCCTGCATACCCCGGGTCTGCCCGCGCCAACAAGTATTGTAGTTCGCGGTGGAGGCGTTCTTCGCCGGCGCAGTTTCAACAATCTCGTTGACAGGCCCCCCAGGTCGGAATTAAGCTCTCGCTACACACTTAGTCAAACATCGGTCAGAGGGACTTGGAAATCAACCGTAATTTCAGTCAGGCAGATTTAGGGAGGGAACGAAAGATGGCAACCGCAAGATCGAGAGAAAGCATTCTGGTAGATGACCAGAAACTAAGGGCTGAAATCGAAAAGAAACACCATAAATCGGTGGAGGAGCTCTACCAGGAGAGGGAAAAGAGACTCTACGATGCCATCACCCTCAAGGTCCCGGACAGGGTGCCCGTTCTCTTTGGTGGGACCTACCCCGCGTGCGTACACGTAGGCATTCCTTTCTCGAGCGTCTATTATGACGCTCCAGCCTGGAAAAGCGCCATGAAGAGGATGATGGTGGACTATGGTGCGGACGGATATGGAACCATCACAGCCGGGGCCGGCTCGGCCCTTGATATTCTTGACTCAAACTATAACTGGCATCCCGGGGGCACACTTCCTCCCAATGTTCCGCACCAGATAAACGAACAAGAGTTTATGAAAGCCGACGAGTATGACCTCTTTCTCTTTGACCCATCCGATTACATTGTCCGCTACTGGCTGCCGCGGGTATATAACTCGATGAAGCCACTGGCCAAGCTCCCACCCTTTATGGACTTGGGCACAAACATGGAGTCTGTCGTGACAATCTTTGATTCACCGGAATTCGTGCAGTTTGCCAGCGCTATGAAGAGAGCTGGCGAAGAAAAGAGGAAATGGGATCTGGCCGTAGGCGACTTCAACAAGGAGATGGCGTCTATCGGCATTCCCCAGGACCCATTCTGGCGCCGGCAGGGAGGTGTCCAGCCGCCCTTCTCCGGCTTCTCTAATAGCTTCCGGGGGTTCAGGGGCGTGGTCATAGATATGTTCCGTCAGCCGGACAAGCTGAAAGCGGCTCTGGAAAAGCTTTTGGAATTCCGCGTTCGCCGGGCAAAGCCAACCGTCCACCAGGATGGCAAGCCTGCGATAGGTGGGTCCGGAGAAGCTCACCGGGTTTCCGACGAGTTCTTGTCGAAAAAGCAGTTTGAAGAGTTCGTCTGGCCTAACTGGAAACGGGCCATTCAAACAACCTTTGATCTGGGCTATGACGTCATCGCCATGCTTATGGAGGGTAGACGGGACAACCAGCTGGAGTACCTCACCGAGTTTCCCAAGGGAACTTTCTACCTCCGCATTCAAGACACAAACATGTTTCGGGCCAAGGAAATCCTGGGTGACCGTGCCTGCCTGGCCGGCAATGTGCCTATTTCACTGTTGTGCGCCGGCTCACCCTCAGAGGTTGAAGACTACTGCAAGAAGCTGATACAGGTCTGCGGGAAGAATGGCGGCTTCATTCTGACCACTTCAACAACTGGTTACGGAGAGACCAAACCTCAGAACGTAAAAGCGATGATAGATTCAGTCGAGAAGTACGGCCGGTATTAATCTCCGGTAAAAGCGGGCCCGAGGGTCACAGTCATCTCTCAAGACGGGCGACTGACGTTCGCTGACGTGCGGATTGTGATGGGTGATAGCGGATGGAACTGGGCAGGAGGTGGCGACGGGTCGATGCGAAGAATCTTGGCGGACACGTAGGTCACTTTCGCAAGATCTTCTCCATCGTTTTGCCCTTCGCCAATTCGTCGATCAACTTGTCCAGATAGCGAATCTCCTGCATGGTCGGCTCTTTGATGTCCTCCACTCGCACGCCGCAGACCAGGCCCTTAATCAAAGCTCGCGAAGGATTCAGTTGAGGGGCTTCCGCGAAGAACGCTTCAAGATCTGTCTGTCTTTCCACTTGTGTTTCTAATTCTGCCTGGCTGTACCCTGTTAGCCAGCGGACAATCTCGTCGACTTCTGTTTTCGTGCGTCCTTTCCTCTGTGCCTTATTAACATAAAGCGGATAGACTCTTGCGAAGCTCATTGCATAGATCCGTGGTTTCGTCATGGCCTTTATCTTACTCCAATTTGAGTTCCGCTTTGATGATCATCCGTATCTTGGGCTCATTTCGGGGTCGCCAGATAGTGTTCGTTACCCGGTAGCGATCCCCCAGCTCTTGGTCGGTCTGTTCTCCTCGATGCTTCGGAAGCGCAATTGGGATATTGATCGTGTATTTGGCACGTGGTTGCGTGGCTTACTGGACGTTTGCTGAATGATCCACGGAGGGACGTCGTGCGTGGGGCTGTGCTACAATACGAGGCTATTAGGCACGATGGAGGGTCCTTTGCCCAACAGTGCTCTCACGATTGTCGTTCCTACTTACAACGAAAGCGCTAACGTTAAGGCCCTGATCGAGCGGCTTGGTAAGGCCCTCGCCGGAAAGAGTTACGAGATACTCTTCATCGACGATAACAGCCGTGACGGCACGGCAGCAGCAGCCGAGTCCATGGCGCCCAGGTACCCCGTTCGAGTGATCGTCAGGACGGCCGAACGCGGCCTCGCCTCAGCGGTGGTCCACGGATTCAAGAACTCCACCTCGGACGTCATAAGCGTCATCGACGCCGACCTGCAGCACCCTCCTGAGGTTGTGGCCGACCTTCTCAAGGCAGTCGAGGCCGGGGCCGACATCGCTATAGGCAGCCGCTACGTTCCAGGGGGCGCCTGTGAGGGGTGGAGCCTGACCCGGCGCATCATTTCCAAGGGCGCCATTTTCCTCTGCCATCTTCTCCTCCCCAGGACCCGGGGCATCAAAGACCCAATGTCCGGGCTTTTCATGTTCAAACGGCCGGTGATAAAGGATGCCAGCCTGAAGCCCACCGGTTACAAGATACTTCTTGAGATCCTGATCGAGGGCCGCTTCGATAAAGTCACAGAGGTCCCCTTCCACTTTAAGGTCCGCGAGAAGGGCGAGAGCAAGCTCAGCTCCAAGACCCAGATCGACTACCTTAAACATCTCTACAGCCTGATGAAGAGAAGCGGCGAACTCGCCCGCTTCATCAAGTTCGTCGCCGTCGGCCTGAGTGGCGTCGTCGTCAACCTGGGAGCCTACTGGATATTCACCCGGGTTGCCGGGCTCAACAACTACTTGGCCGTCGCTTTCAGCTTCGAGGCGTCGGTGATATCAAACTTTCTGCTCAACAACTTCTTTACCTTTTCCGACCGCCGCGCCAGAGGGGCCTTACCTTTTCTGGCCCAGTTCGTTAAGTTCAATGTCATCAGCCTCGGCGGGTTTCTCATCCAGGAAGGCTCGCTCTGGCTGTTTAATGGGATTATCGGAATACACGATGTTGTGGCCGTGGGTATCGGCATCATCATCGCGACGTTGTGGAACTATTTCTTGAACAGCTGGTTTACGTGGAAGTAGCGAAAAGACTATTCGCAAGATTCTTCAAGTGGGAACACGCCTGGCTCTCCCTCATCGTAATCGGCACCCTCGTTCTGCACCTGATGGTCATCACCCGCCCCGCCGAACCCCTCTTCGATGAACAACACTACATCCCTGACGCCCGCACCATCATAACGAGCCACACCACCAACCGCACCGAGCATCCTCCCCTGGCAAAGCTGATGATCGTCTCTGGTATAGAGATCTTCGGCGATAACCAGTACGGATGGCGAATACCGTCGGTCGTCTTCGGCACCGCTGGAATCGTCTTCTTCTACCTTATGTGCCGCAACTTCAAGATGTCACGCCACGGCGCGACCCTGGGAGCTTTCATTCTGGCCACCGAGAATCTCTATTTTGTCCACACCGGCATGGCCATGCTCGATATATTCACGGTGTCGCTCATGCTGTTATCTTTCTGGCTCTATGCGCGGGGGAGTTACCCCATGTCAGGGGTCGCCGTCGCCCTCTCCACACTCGCCAAATTCACCGGCGTTTTTGCCGTTATTGCCATCATCCTGCACTGGCTGATTTTCCGGAGAGACAAGAAGATTGAGTTTGTAGCTTCGCTTCTCCTCTCCGGCCTCTCGTTTATGCTGCTGCTGGCCGCCTTCGATTTCATCATCTACCGTCACATGGTCAACTTCGTCGGAAACCTCCTCTTCGGACTGCAACAGACGGGCAGCCTCACCTTCGAGAGTGCAAAGCACGTCTCAATGAGCCGGCCGTGGGAGTGGGTATTCAACCTGGAAATCATGCCTTACTGGTACGGACCGCACTTTATCGGCCTCGTCAGCTTCCCCGTTTGGGCATTGACCGTCCCATCTCTGCTCTATATGGCGTGGAGGTCGATTCAGAAGAACAGTGCCGCTTTCTTCGGCGTCGCCTGGTTTGTCGCCACCTGGGGCACGTGGATCCCCTTGAGCCTCGTCACCAATCGCGTCAGCTTCATCTTCTATTTCCTGCCCACGGTGCCCGCGATCTGTTTCGGCCTGGCCATGGGCATTGATTGGCTCCTCTCGTACTGGCAGACGCCCAGGCGGTATAGCTTGTTGCTTCCGCCAGCTCCAGAACTCTTCCGCGCCCCAACGACGGTTGCTTTGTCACTCCCGCTGCCGCCTCCTCCCTGGCAGCCGCAAGACTCGCCGCAGGCGACCGAGGTTCAGGCTTCGTCGCCAGCGATCACGAGTGCCACTCAGGCGGAAGCTGCTCGCATCGAGGGTGCCGGCACCCAACCTGCAGTCCCCGCGCTTCCTCCCTTCGAACCCCCTCCCCTGGGTCCGATCCGACCCGGGAAGGACTTTCTGCAATGGGCCGCTCTCGTCTTTATCATCGTCTTCTTCCTGTTGCAGATCGCGACGTTTATCATCGTCGCACCGCCCCTCAACAACTGGCACATCGAGAACTGGTTCACCTAGTAACCTGCACGGGGCGGCCCTCGGCAATTCGTC
>CAVUYC010000027.1:0-73214 GCA_963745605.1 uncultured Chloroflexia bacterium
GCGTGCCCCGGGCAACAACTATCGAGCATTGTGGGGAGGGACGATGTCGAGGAAGACGGCAAACCTTTTTCCGAACGGAGGCGAAAGATTGGGCTAAAATAGCCTTGATTTTCGCGGGAATAATTCAGCGGTAAAATGCTCGCCTTCCAAGAAGGGCGAGCCGATTCGAGCCGGGACTCCGCCTTTTAGCCTCAAAACTTGCTCCATAAGGTAGGCATTCTCTTCTAGCATGCTGACCCTTCACTTAAGCGTCCTCCTTGTGCGTCTGCCGTCACCTTTGGGCCCATTCTATGGACTCACCTTTGCTCGCAGTCCACGGGCGTTTGTAAGATAGATATCATCTTGCTGACGTACTAGTCAACTTGGTTTTCGGAGTGGCTTCGGTTCGTTATTTGGCGCCGACGGTCAAAAGCGCATGGACATAACCGCTCATCTTTTTGATGATGCAAAAGGGGCAAGTTCCAGATATATTCATGGGGGCGAAGCGCTGTAAGACCTGGCGTGTTGACGACCTTAAGCTGTGATAGCGCGCCTGCTGCCTTCAATTGTCTAAGTACTTCATTCTCGCCTTAGAAGTCGGCCGCCATCGGCTCGATCCTTCACTTGAGCTTCTGGACCCTATTTGCTTGCCTCGCCAAGAATAGTCATTCGAACATGACTTTTGTAGTCTTGTGTTCATATTCAGCCGCGTACAATGATTTAAGAGCAGGAATTGAAACGCCCACGGGAGGATCCCTATGTGGATGGTTCAGGTAGTGATTTGCCTGGTCAAGCATCACACATGGGATAGGGTCGGGTTCGCGCTCACTGCCTACGGTGCGGGAGGCTGGAAACCAGGACCGGACTCGACTGGAACCGAACAGAGGTCTCGAGGAAGCCGGAATCTGACAGCGCCTTGCGTCGAGACGGCTCCAAGAGGGGACGTCCCAACTCAGGCCGTCAACGGATGCCGCCCAACCTACGCGTCGCATCCATCAATTTCTCTGCCTTGTGCTGAATGCCCCCTGCTTCACCGTTGTCAGACTTAGTTCCTTCTCCTTGGGCGACATGACAGCCGCCTTCTCCTATTCCGCTTCGAACGTAACTATGACCGCCATTCCTCGTGCACGTCCCAGCGCGGTCTGTAACAGCGCAGGCTTTCGATACGTTAGTAAGATGTAGGTTTGAGATGAAGACCGGTCGTGTGCTGTGACCGGAAGTCATTGGAGGTATCTTAGAGTTGCGGATGAGTGTCAATGCTACCTGTAGATGAAGAAAGCAAACAACGGCTAGTTGCGGACTTAGGCAAGCTCATCACATTCAGCAGCGACCTTGGTAACAAGCAACTGTGGAACGAGGCTCGAATCGTGTTCGGCGAATTGGGAGACACCTCAAGCAGGTTGCTTGCAGGGAACACTCGCGAGGACCTCGCTCTGTCGGCTTCTTTGAGCGAGCTCGACGAGTCAGTTGAGGCGCTGCGAAACTCGTACGGACGGAAGATGCCAACCGTCAATTCGAATTGTCTCTTGGTGACGTCGAATACAGAGTCAAAAGGCTCTTTGGCGTATCTGTGCGATAACCACAGAGACAAGAGCTTGGGCGCGAAGACGTTTTCGGGCCATTTATGGGGCGCTCCATCTCACTCACCATAAAGATCAACATTGATGCGTCATTAGCACATATGTACCACAGCCTGTCAAATAGCTGGTTTGTCGCTTGTTCACACAGGAAATAAGCGGCCGACTGCGGATCATCTCTCCTTGGGCTTCGCCCACAGAGCTTGTCTCAGCCTACCTATTCATGTGCACCGGGGATTAGCTCGAAAAGGCCGAGGTCTCCTGATCGAGTCCGTACCGGGCGTGTATGATCTCAAACCATGATAGCACCGAAGAAGATTGGATTGGAGACGGATGTGAACGAACGCAAGGTATCAGCTTATCAGAACTACCTGGATTCAGAAGTGTGGAAGTGCAAGAAGTCTCCAACCGGCGCTCATCACTGGGTGGAAACCAAGACCCTTGAGGATGGACAACGAAGGTTTCAATGCAAGCACTGCAGCAAGGAAGCCGATTTCAAACCTCCGGTCGAAAACGGAAGCTACGTAAATCACCGATGACGCCTAAAGGTGACCACGTGGCAGTGAGCGGGGCAATCGATCGAGGATCAAAGGGTCTTTCAACATTGAACCCGGGGGGGCAGGCGGCGGAAAAAGCGAGACCGTTCAACTGGTATGTGCCTTCTTAGATGAGCTCCTCCGTGGAGGTGGCAGTGTCAAGAACGCCGAACACCCGACGGTCACATTACATCGGTTTGTCGACAACCTGGGCGCTGGTCGGCGCGGCCTAGCAGTAAAAGGTCTGGGTTGACGAACGCCGCCAGTTTCTTCCGCTAAGGGCGCTGAGTTGACCTCTAAGTATCACTTAGACCTAGCATAGGCACCATCATGAGCACTTGCCTCGCCATCGCCTGCCGATAAGGTGCGAAATAGCATGTCCAAGGTTTGCTTTTGGAGAGGCGGAATGCAGGCCCCAATAGCCGCCTGAGTGAGTATTTTAACTAAAACGAGCCTGAGACCTGTCCCTAAAGCCACCTTAACGTGCCATAAGCAGACCTTGGACATGCTATTTCGCACCTTATCGGCAGGCAATGGCGAGGCAAGTGCTCATGATGGTGCCTATGCTAGGTCTAAGTGATACTTAGAGGTCAACTCAGCGCCCTTAGCGGAAGAAACTGGCGGCGTTCGTCAACCCAGACCTTTTACTGCTAGGCCGCGCCGACCAGCGCCCAGGAGTGTCGACAATCCGATGTAATGTGACCGTCGGGTGTTCGGCGTTCTTGACACGGCCACCTCCGCGGAGGAGCTCATCTAAGAAGGCACATACCAGTTGAACGGTCTCGCTTTTTCCGCCGCCTGCCCCCCCGGATTCAATGTTGAGATACCCTTTGAGCTTCGATCGATTGCCCCGCTCACCGCCCCCGTGGTCACCTTTAGGCGTCATCGGTGATTTACGTAGCTTCCGTTTTCGACCGGAGGTTTGAAATCGGCTTCCTTGCTGCAGTGCTTGCATTGAAACCTTCGTTGTCCATCCTCAAGGGCCTTGGTTTCCACCCAGTGGTGAGCCCCGGTTGGAGACTTCTTGCACTTCCACACTTCTGAATCCAGGTAGTTCTGATAAGCTGATACCTTGCGTTCGTTCACATCCGTCTCCAATCCAATCTTCTTCGGTGCTATCATGGTTTGAGATCATACACGCCCGGTACGGACTCGATCAGGAGACCTCGGCCTTTTCGAGCTAATCCTCGGTGCACATGAATAGGTACGCTGAGACAAACTCTGTGGGCGAAGCCCAAGGAGAGATGATCCCGCAGTCGGCCGCCTATTTCCTGTGTGAACAAGCGACAAACCAGCTATTTACAGGCTGTGGTACATATGTGCTAATGACGCATCAATGTTGATCTTTGAGGTGAGTGAGATGGAGCGCCCCATAAATGGCCCGAAAACGTCTTTCGCGCCCAAGCTCTTGTCTCTGTGGTTATCGCACAGATACGCCAAAGAGCCTTTTGACTCTGTATTCGACGTCACCAAGAGACAATTCGAATTGACGGTTGGCGTCTTCCCGTCCGTACGAGTTTCGCAGCGCCTCAACTGACTCGTCGAGCTCGCTCAAAGAAGCCGACAGAGCGAGGTCCTCGCGAGTGTTCCCTGCAAGCAACCTGCTTGAGGTGTCTCCCAATTCGCCCAACGCGATTCGAGCCTCGTTCCACAGTTGCTTGTTACCAAGGTCGCTGCTGAATGTGATGAGCTTGCCTAAGTCCGCAACTAGCCGTTGTTTGCTTTCTTCATCTACAGGTAGCATTGACACTCATCCGCAACTCTAAGATACCTCCAGTGACTTCCGGTCACAGCACACGACCGGTCTTCATCTCAAACCTACATCTTACTAACGTATCGAAAGCCTGCGCTGTTACAGACCGCGCTGGGACGTGCACGAGGAATGGCGGTCATAGTTACGTTCGAAGCGGAATAGGAGAAGGCGGCTGTCATGTCGCCCAAGGAGAAGGAACTAAGTCTGACAACGGTGAAGCAGGGGGCATTCAGCACAAGGCAGAGAAATTGATGGATGCGACGCGTAGGTTGGGCGGCATCCGTTGACGGCCTGAGTTGGGACGTCCCCTCTTGGAGCCGTCTCGACGCAAGGCGCTGTCAGATTCCGGCTTCCTGAGACCTCTGTTCGGTTCCAGTGAATCCGGTCCTGGTTTCCAGCTTCCCGCACCGTAGGCAGTAGCGCGAACCCGACCCTATCCATGTGTGATGCTTGACCAGGCAAATCACTACCTTAACCATCCACATAGGGATCCTCCCGTGGGCGTTTCAATTCTTGCTCTTAAATCATTGTACGCGGCTGAATATGAACACAAGACTACAAAAGTCATGTTCGAATGACTATTCTTGGCGAGGCAAGCAAATAGGGTCCAGAAGCTCAAGTGAAGGATCGAGCCGATGGCGGCCGACTTCTAAGGCGAGAATGAAGTACTTAGACAATTGAAGGCAGCAGGCGCGCTATCACAGCTTAAGGTCGTAGACACGCCAGGTCTTACAGCGCTTCGCCCCCATGAATATATCTGGAACTTGCCCCTTTTGCATCATCAAAAAGATGAGCGGTTATGTCTATGCGCTTTTGACCGTCGGCGCAAAAGTAACGAACCGAAGCCACTCCGAAAACCAAGTTGACTAGTATGTCAGCAAGTGATATCTATCTTACAAACGCCCGTGGACTGCGAGCAAAGGTGAGTCCATAGAATGGGCCCAAAGGTGACAGCAGACGCACAAGGAGGACGCTTACGTGAAGGGTCAACATGCTAGAAGAGAATGCCTGCCTTATGGAGCAAGTTTTGAGGCTAAAAGGCGGAGTCCCAGGCTCGAATCGGCTTGCCCTTCTTGGAAGGCAGGCATTCTACCACTGAATTACTCCCGCGAAAATCAAGGCTATTTTAGCCCAATCTTTCGCCTCCGTCAAAAAGGTTTGCCGCCTTCCTCGACATCGTCCCTCCCCACAATGCTCGATAGTTGTTGCCCGGGGGCGCGCCCGGACTTCAAAACTGCCAGAAGAATTGAGATGGCAGTCAGGGCTTTGCCAAGGTTAAATGACTGTATTAAGGCCCGGCAACCTCGTAGTATTCCCATCATCCATGGACGCTTCGGCCTGAGCTAGTCCAGATAGGAAGGTGACACTATAGTAGTGTCGCAATGAAGACGATAAGTGGCGTTGTGTCAGGGATAACGAGGATAGCTAGGGCAGACATTGAATTAAGCAAAGAAGCGGCTAAGAGGCTGAAGTGGTTTGATTACTATTACTGCCATGGAAAGAACGGGAGGCTTACCTGCCGCCATTTTGATATCAGCCCGCAGACCTTCTACCGATGGAAGAGGCGCTACGACAGAAGGCAGCTCAAGAGTCTGGAAAGTCGTTCCTGTCGGCCGAAGCGAGTAAGACAGCCGATGTACTCGGCAGATCTGGTAGAGGCGGTGGTAAGACTCAGGGAGAAATATCCAAGATGGGGTAAAGAGAAGCTGTGTGTGCTGCTCGGAGAGGAAGGGCATGAAACCTCAGCTTCCACAATTGGCAGAATTCTCCTTTACGCCAGGAAGAGAGGGATCCTTACGGAGCCGCTCCCCAATTATGTGTCGGCCAGCAAGCGTACTAGAAAGCGCCCATATGCCGTGCGAAAGCCCAAAGAGTATATGGCTAAACAGGCTGGTGACATAGTTGAGGTAGATACCCTCGATCTTAGGCCGCTGCCGGGCATGATTCTTAAGCATTTCACCGCTCACGACGTCATGAGCAAGTGGAATGTGATCGAAGTCTATCGTCAAGGCTCGTCTTCCACGGCAGCCACTTTCCTCGATGCTCTTCAGACCAGGATGCCTTTCTCAGTAAGAGCCATTCAAGTAGACGGAGGCCCAGAGTATCAGGCTGTCTTCGAGGAGGTTTGCCGCACTAGAGGCATCAAGCTTTTCGTGTTGCCTCCCCGATCGCCCAAGCTAAACGGGGGAGTTGAGCGTGCTCACAGGACTCATACAGAGGAGTTCTACGAGGTGACTGACAGCACTTTCGATCTTGACGACTTGCGTAGTGACCTCCTGAAGTGGGAGACAGTCTACAATACTGTTCGACCACACCAAGCCCTGAAGTACCTCACCACGGCTAAGTTTCTTAATATTCAAAGCTAGGAGGCTAGGTGTCACTAACCTACTGAACCAGTACACGGCCTTGACGGCCGCGCCGCAAGATGATAAGTTTTCGCTGTTCCAAGGTGGTAGCCATTCGCCATCGTTCTCTGAAGCATGATCAGCAAGTTGTCGTCGAAATCAGGCTCCTCAGAGCACGCTCCCTATGTTGATGAGCGAGCGGCCCGCGCCATGCCACCAAGGCTGAAGGGTTCTCCCGGTTGCCCCGTGGGCGGCGCCGAAGGCCGTCTCGCTGATGCCTTCGGCGCCGCAATGCCTTCACCGGAAGCGCGGCAAGTCTAGCTGATGGAGAGTTGGGTATGACCTTGAATAACGGCACCGGGGACGTCAGGGTTGCGGCCGGCGTCAGGCACATGATAAAGGCGGAACTGAACAAGGTGATGGAGGATGACATCCTCGCTGCCGCCCGCGAGCTGATGGAAGAGCAAAGGAACGCAATTCAGTTTTTGTTAGATGAACAGCGCAAGCTCATCAAAGAGGTTCTCGAGGAAGAGAAGCTGACAACTAGAGGAAAGATCGACGAGTTCCGGCGAACGATCTCGAGAATGAGCGAGTAGGTAGGCACCGCCCGCATCGTGTCTCCCACCGGCCCACCCCGCGACAAATCGTCAAACACAGGACGAAGAGAGCGTCAAAGCCGGTTACTTCACCTCAACCACCATTTCGATTTCCACCGCCCATCCCAGGGGCACCGTCATGCCGACGGCGCTTCTGCTGTGCTGCCCGGCCTTGCCAAAGACTTCTCGCAGAAGTTCGCTGCAACCGTTGATAACGCCCGGAGTATCGTCAAAACCTGGCGCGACATTCACCATTCCGACCACTTTGACGAATTGGACAATGCTGTCGAGCGATCCACAGATAGTCTTTAGCGCCCTCAGATTGTTTAGAGCGCAGAACCTGGCGGCTACATACCCCTCTTCGACGGTGAGGTCCCCACCAATCTTCCCCTTCAGCGCCTTGCCGTCCCAACTCGAGACCTGGCCCGACGTGTAGATCAGGTTTCCAGTCTGAACCGCCTGCACGAACTTGCCGTTGTCCAGACCAACCGGTTCAATAACATATCCCATTTGTTTGAGTGTTTGCTCGTATGACATATCTTCTCCTGAGTCGACTTCCTCACCCCTTGAGCTCGGCCCTCGTTGACTGAGGCCTCAAGCCAAGCCTGTTGCGCTGAGATGTCACGCGACTGATTTCGACATTCTGGCGCTTTCCAAAATGTGCACCGCGCGAGCGGTGTTGAACGCGCCGCAAGTACAGAACTTGGCCATGTACCCAGCGCATTTTTCGGGCGCTAGCCTGCCCTCTTTGACACTATCTATCATCTTTAGGGCAGGTTCTCCACGCTCATCCCCTTGTAACAGGCGTAACACTCAACACAGGCTTCTGCGTTTATCTCCGAGAGCCGGTCGTCGCCTATGTAGATGGCCCCCATCGGACACACAGGGACGCAGTTGGCACATCCAACACACTTCTTCTTGTATAAATGCACCTTTTGGGACCTCCTCGACGGGGTGTTAGAGATTCACGCTGATACAAGTCTGGCCGGCACTGCTGCCGTTCATCAATGGTCTCCAACACGACGTCGAATAGAATATCGGGCCGTACGAGGTCAGAATGTTCTACAGATATACATAGGTCTTTGGCGATCCAGGAGGGGCTTTGGAGTCGACAACACACGCGTTGCCGTGCTTCAGGATGAAGGCACCGACATACTTCCAGCCATCCTTCTCGACACCCGGCTTGTAGAAGGTTCGCTTTTCCAGTATCTCCTTCTTCAGATCGACATCGGTTGTCTCTTCCAGGCGACCGCTCACCCTCAGCTGCACTCCGTCGTAGTAGTAACACAGCTCGGTCTCTGGATTATTAACGAGTTGTTTGTAAACGTCTTTAGGTGACTGCATCGAGAAGACGATACCGTTTTCATCGGCCCTGTACGTACCCATGACACGCACGTGTGGCTTGGCGCCATCAACTGTTGCCATGTAGGCCGTTGGATGCTTGGTAATGAAATCCAGAATCCCTTTCTTGTCCACGGCGATAAAACCTCCAATCAAATCGCTTAAGCAAGTCCTGGCAGCGAAGTCCGGCGCTTAGACCTTGAACTTCTCCATCACCGGCATTCGCAGATCCACACCAAGGCCGGGAGACTTCGGGAGGCTGTAATATCCATCCTCCCAGACCAGAGGTTCAACGAGGAGGTCATCGAAGAACCCCCCACCCTTGTGTATGCTCTCCTGAATCAGAAAATTGGGTATTGAGGCGTCGATCTGAAGGGCGGCGGCCGAGATTACCGGCCCTCCCCAAACGTGAGGCGCCATCTGAGCGTAGTAACCTTCCGCTACGGCGGCGATCTTCTTGCATTCGCTTATGCCGCCACATGACCCGGGGTCAGGCTGCAAATACATGGCCGCCCCGTCCTCCAGCAACCTGGTGAAGTCGAATACGGTGGTCAACCTTTCGCCGGTGGCAATGGGTATCGAAGTGCTCCTCGCCACTTTGGCCATTTCCTTGGTGTTCTCAGGGGGTACCGGCTCCTCAAACCACAGCGGATCGAACGGCTCAAGCACTTTGGCAAGACGAATGGCCGAGGCCGTAGTTATCTGCCCATGCGTGCCGATGAGAATGTCAGCCTTGGTACCCACAGCATCTCTGAGCGAACCTACTACTGCTTCCACTCCCTTGTACTGTTCCAGTGTCATGTTGAAAGGGTTCCGGTATGCGCCTCGATATCTTAACCTCATCGTATCCGTGTTCTGGTCCAACGGAAGCGGCGGCTCGAAGTGCACCATGGGCACGGGGTCAAGTTTCAAACCGGTAAAGCCTTCTTCGACTAGATATGATGCGTTTTCGGCGACCCACTTTGGATCGAACCAGTTGCTGCGTTCGGATCCACCGGTCTTGAAGTTGAATACGTAGGTGTAGCTTCGCACCTTCTCCCTGAAAGCCCCACCCAACAGGTTATAGACCGGCTGACCGCATACTTTTCCAGCGATATCCCACAGCGCCAGGTCGATAGCGCTCCCCAATCCTTGCATCGAGTACTCTGTATGACGACTGGAGACAGCGGTGTAAATGGCCTTGGCCAGGCGTTCCCTGTTGAGTGGGTTTTCGCCTTTGAGGTGTGCCTCAAAGATATCCTCCATGAGTGTCTTGTAGCTCTTCTGCATGCGGTAGTACACTCCCAGAGTAGCTGTCTCTCCCCAGCCGTAAACACCTTCGTCGGTATGCAGCTTGATGAAGAACCAGTAGTTGCCTCCATAGCCTGGAGGAGGAACCTCCACGATGAAGGTCTCCATTTTGGTTAGTTTCATTTGAACCCCTCCCTCTTTCCCGCTCTGGCGCGCAGAAATTACGTCGCGTACTCTAGAATGTGGCGCTCATTTCTGTCAACGCGCATTGCATCGGAATTCATCGGCAAGCGGTATTTCAATCTGCCGACTGTAGGTACGAGCAAATGTCGACAGGGGGAGACGGCCAGAACGAGCGGACCGGTGAAAGCCGGGAAGGGTCTGCGCAGAAACACCGACGCACTCAACGCGGCTTGCTAAAGCCCCGCAGGAAAGACTATCCCCGCGGCTCTCCGGTTGCCAAACCTCGGTCTCAGGCCGCAGTGAGAGGTTCGATGCCCCGGCTCAATCGTTGATTTCGTTCCCCGGCGTCAAGGCATGAGAGGTCGACCTGCTGCCTGACTGCCGAAAGGTCGGAGGTCCTCACATGCCTGTTAAGCGCGTAGTAAGGATTCCCTGCGGGAATCCAATTGTCCTGACTGAGCGGAGTCTACGATTTGGAAGGTTTGTAGTAGATCACGGCATCCCACGGTTTGAATCCCAGATTTGCGTAGAATTCGGATAAGAACTGATCGTCCCGACGAACCAGCGTGTTGACCACGGCATCTCGGCTCTCACATTCCTTGCTGAATGTGTCGATCAATTGTCGGCCGATGCCTTTGTACTGCCCTTTGGGAGCAACACCTATGATCTCAATCCACCCTACCATTTGATGCCGAGTTGGGGGGACCATCTGCATATCTGCTCTTCTCAGTATGGAATTGGTCCCTTCCGTGGGCTTAATGTAGCCAGCCAGAAAACCGACAACCTCACCGTCCAGCTCAGCAACATACGCAAGTTCCGGACGATACACTGACCAGTAGGTCTCAAAGGAAAACGGCCACGTGGTGGCGCGTTTGGGGGCAATGAGAGCCTGGTCTATCTCGTTGACTTTCGCTAGATCGCTATCAACCATCTTGCGAATCTTGATGTTAAGTTCAGCATCAGCCATGTCTTTCCTCCTTCTAGATCGCTTGCCTAAGCTGCGGCCAATGTTACTACCTGCTTGTGTGGCGTTTCATCGTACTAATTGCCGTGTGCGTTTGAGGCCTCATTCGTTTGAGCCTCTGCCCATCTCTCAGGCTCTGCAACTCTTGTCTTAATACGCGAAGCATCGCCGAAACGAATCCCATCATTGTCGCAGCGACACAACCTCAATGAAGGCCAGCGGCTCAAAAAGCAGTTGACGTTCCCAGAAGACGCCAACGATGCCATTGGGCAAAACCGGGAGGAGTCAGACCTTCTTCGACGCGTGAGTCAGGATGGTGACTCCCGCGCCGATGCATGCCATGGCAATTAGCAGGCCCACCAGCCACATTGTTTTCGGGCCGTGCAGCAGGGCCAGAGCGATAGACAGAATCAGAACGTTGCCGCCGAAGACTGCCAGCAGCCATCCCAAAACAAGTCTGAACCTGGGCATACCCTTAGTCTACTGGATTCGACCGGTATCACGCGCCTGGACTTGCCATGCCAATCCTGGTGCCGCTCTTGATGGCTACATCCGCACGTGCATCAGATTTTACGCAGAATTTACACCAGCGACGTTGCTTTGGGGCAGAGGACGCCTACAATTAGAGATATACAAAGGAGGCAAACGAGATGAAGAAGAGTTTAATTGCTGTTGGGGCCGCACTGGCCCTGGTCATCGTCCTCGCCATCGCTGTTCCAGCTTTTGCGGCAACTCAACAGCCCGTAGCGTCCAGCCAGACCGCTCAGCAGACTTTCAGGCCCCGGGCCCTCTGGAACCTGCTTCTCATCCAGAACGAGGCCAGGGTCGACGCCCTTATCGCCAAGGCCCAGGAATCAGGCAAGATCACTGCTGATCAGGCCGTGAAGATAAAGGCATTCTGGACCGAGCACCACAAGCAATTCGGCAAAAACGTCGTCCTCACCCGCATCATCTGGGCCAACGACGGCTCTAAAGTCCAGGCATTCCTCGACAAGGCTGTTGCCAACGGCAAGATGACCCAGGCCCAGGAGACCAAACTCCTGGAATTCTGGAACGCCGTGCACTCGAAATAAGTTCTTTCTAGATACAAGGAAAACAAAGAGGGACTGGATGGCCAGCCATCCAGTCCCTCTTTTCATGGTCCAAGTCGCCCTTCGGACCACTCCCCCTCGCAGTCTACCCATACTTGATACTGGGATGGACTCGGGTGAACCATTCTGTTCCGGTCTGTTTATGTTGGGGCGTCTAGCAATTACGCTCTCGTTCATCGCCGCCGCATCCACGCGCTCAGAGTCGAGATATCCAGCCAGTGGGCACCCGAACGACCACGGAGAATCAGCTATCCAGAGTTGGGGGACGGGGAATGGAGAATACTTCCAGCCTCTTTCCTGCCCCTCCAAGGGGTAGGAGAGACGTGTGTCGCTACCTGGTTCGCCAGAACAACAGCCTCCGGAGAATGTCCTTGATCCAGTCTAAGAACGAGCCCTTGAGCCGCACTTTGAGGTATAGATCTCCGGCCTCGCCCCCACCCTTCCCGGCGCCACCCATCCCCTTCAACCTTATCGTTTGACCTGCCTTCGTATTTTGAGGAATCCTCACCATCAGGTCCTTGGATTTGCCCCATTTCTTGTAGGCGTATTCGATCTCCCCTCCGTATCGGGCCACGTCCGGGCTGATCAGGACCTTGTCCGTCCAGTCTCTACCTCGGTCCGGCAATTCCACACCGGTCGTCTTCTTTACCAGCAACCGCAGCAGCTTCTCGGTAAGCGTCTTGGGCCCGGCCGAGTAAGCTGCTGGCGAGGGCGTCCCGGACACATACCCTGGCTGCCCCTCTTGCCTCATTCCGCCGGCCCTGTAGATAAAGGCCCTCCCTGACATCCCCGGACCGCGGATCACAAACGTCTGAAAATCGGACCCGTAGGCATCACGAAATACTTCCTCGAACCCTCTGAATCCGAATTGCCTTGAAAACTCCGCAAACACTTGATCGATGTCGGAGCCTCTGAAGATGTCACCTTGCGAGTGCGTTTGCCTGTATTGCTCCGGAGCCCCCGCCCCATAGTGCTGTCTGGCAAAGTCGTATTCTGTCCTCTTTGCAGGGTCCGAAAGTACCGCGTACGCCTCATTCAGCTCCATCATTTTCTCTGTGGCGGCGGGATCGTTCTTGTTTCGGTCGGGATGGTACTTCAACGCCAGAGCACGATACGCCGCCTTAACCTGGTCTTGACCGGCGGCCTCGTCTACCCCAAGCACGCTGTAGTAGTCTTTACTCACTCCGTCACCATTTTAGAGCGCTCTATCTGAGTTGGGCCTTCTCTCATTATGAACGATCGGGAGATCTTTGAACTTTTCCGTCCCGCTCAATGAAAAGCTTCGGGTTCCTCTGTACCGTTTGCAGGACCTGCTTCGTAGTAATTTGTTTATCGAATTGATGGGCCAGAGTTTCGACTATCTGAAGCGGAGTCATTCCTTCTGCATTCTGGTAGACCACGGTTACCATCATTTCCTTCAAGTCCATCCCGCTACTGCCTCTCTCCGGCGGACTGTCCGATGGCCTGCTTACTCTGCCATCCCGTTCGGTAAAGAGGTTGGGATTCCTTTTTACCGTTTGCAGAATCTGCCTGGTCGTGGTTTGTTTGCCGAATTTGTTAGCCAGCGCTTCGGCTATCTCAACCGGAACCATTCCTTCGACAGTCTGGTAGACAACTGATACCACCATTTCCTTCAAATCCATGACGGTGTTGCTTGTCTCCGGCGTAGTGTCAGATGGCTTGCTTACCCTGCCATCCCTTTCGACGAAGAGATTGGGATTCCTTTGTACCGTTTGCAGGATCTGTTTCGTCGTTGTTTCTTTGCCAAATTTGTGAGCCAGCTCTTCGGCAATCTCAAGCGGACCCAGCCCTTCTTCGCTCTGGTAGACAACTGATACCACCATGTCTTTCAGGTCCATTTTCTGGGTGCGTGTCTCCAGCGAACCGTCAGACGGCCTCACTATCCTCCCGTCCGCGTCGACAAACAGGTTCGGATTCCTTTGTACCGTTTGCAGGACCTGCTTCGTGGTGATTCGCCTGCCAAATTGATCCGCCAACGCTTCGACTATCTGAAGCGGGGCCATTCCTTCTGCATTCTGGTAGATAACCGACACCATCATTTCTTTCAAGTCCATGATCGTCCTCCCTAAGGTTGGTCAGTATCTTCGGCTCGTGTCAACGCTTCCTGGTTCTTCTCCAGTGCAAGAGCTGCGAAAAGTGGCTGGGTCATCGTGACTGAAAACAGCGCTACCTCGGCGACGGCTAGACACTCTGGGTCAGGCGTTTGCCCATCTCGTAGGCACGTTGACAGTCCTGAGGGAATACTTCCTGATGTCGGCGCTTTTTTGCCTCGACGTCGAACATGTCAGCAGCATACTTCGAGTAGTCATCAAACTGCCACGTGTCCGAGGCGGTTACATACTCGCTCTCACCGATGATCCTTGACGATGTTTGCACCATGCCGTTGTAGTAGTCGGCGTAGAACTCCGCCGGTGCGTTTGTGGTGAAGACCATGCCAACTCTGATGCGTTTGGGATAGAGAAGCTTCCTTTCCTTGGTGTAAGTTATCGTAGGGAACCAGAAGCGCTCAAGAAACGAACGAAGCTCGCCCGAAACATCGTTGAAGTAAATCGGAGTTGCCAGAAGGAGCACATCGCTGTCGACCGCCTTCCCGAGAATCGGTGTCAGATCGTCCCTCTGGGCACACCGCCCGAAACTCTTCCCTCCGAGTAGTTTGCAGGATTCGCATCCCCTGCAGCCCTTGTAGTTCAACTCGTAGAGGTGGATCAATTCCGTCTCAGCACCGGCATCCCCGGCGCCTTTCACGGCATGTTTCAACATTGTCGCCGAATTTCCACTCTTTCTGGGACTTCCGTTTATCGCCAGCACTCGCATTCCGTTGACTCCAAGTACATACTTGATTACCTTCCGCAACCCATGATACCAGCAACGCCCGGCAACCGCTTCTCACCGTTCTCCCAGGGACAGGTCCTCAGACGCCGGCCAGAGAGGCAACACCGCTTGACATTCGGACTGCCATCGCCGCATCAGATCGCGGCTGCGCTTCTCGACTTCAGCTTCTCGTGTTCATGGGCGATGAGATAGCGGAGCGCTCCAAGAATCAGAATGTCCAGAAGCAGTCCAATCAGCGCCAGGAACTGTTGCTGGTAAAACGCGAACACCTGGGTGAAGAATATCGAGACCAGAGTGGCCAGACGGAACAGGAGGTACGCGTGCAGCCTCGACCTGGGCAGGGTCAACATGCCGGCGACTATGACGATGCCAGTCGCGCCGGGAAAGATAAATTGAGCGTATTCGGCGACTGAGAGGGGCGTCTTCTGCAGGTTGCCCAGAACACCCCAGCCTATCGCCAGCGCAGCCAGGACGATCCCCACCGACAGAGCGATATTCAGATTTCGCACTCTGCTCCTGAATGATGAGGCCAGAACCGCCAGGATGGCAACGCCCACTCCGATCCCAAGGCCCACGCCCAGAGTCCAGTCCACAACTCCGATCAGTGCGTACAGGGAAGTCACCGCCGTGAACGCAAAAAAAGCGACCACGATTCCGCTGAACCAGGCCTTCGAGGCGACCGTAGCGTAAACCCTGTCCAGGGCGCGGTGTCCTTCCTCGACTATCCTCAGCCTCGTTGACCGCCCCACGCTCACCGCACGCAAGATAGATTCAACAGCCTCTTTGACCGGGCCTGACGGGCTGTTCCCAAGCAGTTCCAGTGCCTCTTGCTGCTGGTCCGAATGCAGACCTGACAGGCTTCCCTGCATCGCTATTTCAAATGCGTTCGCTAGGCTCTGTTGTTGCGTCAATGCCCTGTCTCTGCCTATCGTTCTAATCACCAGGAAGATAACCACGAAGACCACGTATATGATGGCGACAGCCGGCCTGAAGAAATAGTCGTTGTCGCTGGTGACAAATTTCCCCAGTTCGTCTATGAAAGCCCCAAAACCAACTCCTCCCAGTACAGCTGCCACCACTCGGCTCCGCTGGTTGAGCGAGGACAGAAGGACTACCAGCGCAACGAGCATGAACAGACCGCCCCAGACAAGGTGGGCGATGTGGATGTGGCCGACCGTCAATTGTGGGTAGCCTGTGACGGCAAGATAAAGCCTGATGGCGAGCACTGCTGCCACTGCCGCCACGAAGAAATCTTCCAGCAATGAATCGGCATAGAAGCTCCTGACGAACAGAGGCTTGTTCGCAAAGATACCTCTGAGCCAGGGCAGCACCCGATTCTGTCTCATGCTGGTTGCCTGATTCGGAAGCCATTCTCCCAGACAGTTCGCATTGCAGGGCGTCCCTCCCTACTTCCTGTTCGTCCCATACGCCCCGTGTCTTTCGATGAACTCCTCAGGGTACTTGAATCCCATATTGGCCAGTGCCACCATCTGTTGGCCCAGGCGGTGCGCCGCGCTCATGCACTGAGGCATGCTCTGGAGTTCGCCTGGGTTTGTTACGTACGCGGCGACCTGGTTTGCCGGAAGCATCCGCCTCTGCACGAAGAAGTAGCTATAGTCCTTCAGGGCGTCCACCAGTCCGAGACTGCCGCAGACCACCACCACCCCCGCCACCTTGTTCGTCAGGTTCCTCCCGGGCTGATTCAGGGCGATAGTGCGGTCCATGATCGTCTTCGCCTGACCGGTCATCCCCCAGAAGTATATCGGCGTGCCGAAGATGATGCCATCGGCCGCTACCATCTTATCCGATAGTTCCAGCATATCGTCAGCGACGTGGCACGTCGCTGTGCTGGCGCAGGACCTGCACCCGTCGCACGGCTGGATCGTCTTCCCTGCCACGCTGTACAATTCCACTTCCGCCTTCGCTTCCTGAGCCCCCCGAAGCGCCTCCTCCATGATCGCCACCGTGTTTCCATGAAGGCGCGGGCTGCAAGATATTGCCAATATCTTCATCTTTTCTCCTTCACCCAATTGTCTGCCCTATTAAAGCACAGAGTCTGCCGGCAGGGCGTGACCCGTCCAACAATGAAAATCGAGTGCGCGGCGTAGGGGCAGACCACCGTGTCTGCCCCGCAATTTAGCCCCCGAGCCATATTCCCTCCTCATGTCGATGTTGGTTTTGGCTAAGGCGCCAGGATTTGGGGGTGGTGCAGAGCATGGCTTTCAGCTTCCCTCTCGTCCCTTCAACGGAACAACAAGGAGGGGAGAGAGACAGGGTAATCCTTCGTGCGGCAGCCCGATTCTGGCCGCCGCCCTACGCGAGCATTGGTCCCGTATCTGTCGTAATCGGGTTTCGTGTTTTGGGTGTTGCCCAGCACTCTCTAGACTGCTCCGTCGACAGGCAGGCGGATGATGGGCGGCTACTCCGGAATGATGGGGACATGGCAGGTGCGTCAAGACTCGGTTATCAAAGAGGTGGGTGGTTGGAAACGCCCACCTCTTTCCGCTGCCCAAGTCGGAGCCCAAATAGCGGAGGAGGTTTGCACAACAAGAAGTCTTGGTGATTTTCCTGGCCTTCAGCACAACCCATTAGCTTTGAACCTTTCAATCTCGACGATAAAAGCCCGATCGTGGTCCACGTTTGCTATTCCCGTGGCGAAGGCTTCAATAGAGCTTGAACTGAGTAACCGTGCCTCTACTAGCTCGGTCTCCAGTCAATCTCAGAAGTAACGCGCTCGCAAAATCCCGCTATCAGGACGGCGGCATTCTCGATATCGTCAAGGTTCATTATCTCGTTGGGAGTATGCATATACCTGAGCGGGACCGACACCAGACCCGTGGCAACGCCAGCCCGGCTGAGCTGAAGAGCGTTTGCATCCGTGCCCGTTCCACCGGGAGCCGCTTGGACCTGATAGGGAACCTTGAGCTCTTTCGCCGTCTTCACCAGAAGATCAAACACGACTGGGTTGATGTTCGCCCCTCGTGTGATCTGGGGACCTCTGCCCAATCTCATGTCCCCCTGCTTCTTCTTGTCCCCACCCGGATAGTCCGTCGAATGCCCCACGTCTGTAGCTATCCCGATCAGAGGGTCGACGCCAAAAGCGCTTGTGTGCCCGCCCCGAATGCCTATCTCTTCCTGAACAGTGGAAACGCCAACAACCGCCGCCTTCAACTGGCGGGTAGAGAGCAACCGCAGCGTTTCTGCCACAACAAACACACCCATCTTGTCGTCGAAGCTCCGCGCTACGCACAGGTTCCCGCGCAGGCGCTCCAGTTCATGGTCGTATGTCACAGAATCGCCTATTGCAACGATGGACTCGGCCTCCGCCCTGTCCTTCACCCCGATGTCGATCCAGAGGTCGTCGAGCTTTGGCATCTTGCTTCTCTCGTCCGCATCAAGCAGGTGGATCGCTTTGCGGCCCAGGACTCCGAGCACGGGCCCGCCCGTCGTGTGCACTGCAACCCGCTGTCCCACCGTGACAACGACATCGTGTCCGCCAATGGACCCGAAAAACAGCATCCCGTCTTCGTCGATGTAGCGGATCTGGAAACCGATCTCGTCGGCATGCCCCGCGAGCATGATGCGGGGCGACCCGCTCGGGTTTACCGTCGCGAACACGTTCCCCAGCAGGTCCGTTCGCACGTCGCTTGCGAATCCAGATACACGGTCTCGGAACACCCGCTGCACTCGCTGTTCATATCCCGAAGGGCTCGGAGTGTCGACAAGACGCTTGAGAAAGTCAAAGGAATCCTGTTGCATTGTGCCTCCATTCGTGCCCCAAATAGCACTCTGAATCTTTGCATGGGCCTAGACTGGCCGTCAACACCTGGGGCATGCGCCCTTGTTGCGATCCAAGGGCGTACCACCGGAGTCGCGATTTCGCAGCACACTTGGACAATAGCGGCAAAACAACAGAAGGTGAAGCCATGATGGCTTCACCTTCTGTTCTCACACTGGTTGCAGACGCCGGAACCTACACCCGACTAACGCCAGGCGTCGATGCTGAAGCCGACGCCTTTGCCGCCTCCCAGTCGGTCGCAGGCAGTCTCCTGCCCGTCGCAGACGATGACATTGTAATCCTGATTCGGATCGTCGCCGCCGGCCGGAACCATGTAGTCGTCAGGCAGTTCTTTCCAGTACTTTCCCGATCTCTTCTCTTTTCCCGTCCAGCCGTTGGTCAGGATGTCGGACCTGCCCCTCATGCGAAACTCGCTCAGCGGCTCGAAGCTCTTCTTCCACAAATACTCGTACACCGCTTCTTTGGTCTTGAAGCCATAGTCATAGAGGTCTTGTGCCATCTGCGGAGGCAGCAGAAGCGTGAAACCGCCGTCTCGGCACGCCCACATGTCCTTGGTCAGGTAGTCCAGGTAATTGTGAGGACCAGGAATGCCCTTCACCCCGAGGAACCTGGCAATAGCGCCGTGACCGGTCCTCTGCAGAGAGCGGTATACGCCGGGCATATGCTCCTGCCCCAGACCCCAGTGGCTCGGCATGAAGGTCATCAGAACGCTCTCGTCCTTCTTGAAACCAAGCTCTTCGTTGAGTCCTTTCCAGCCTGGCGGAAGCCCTTCTGGGTACTCGGCCAGCATAAACCCGCCGTTAGTGATCGGGTTGCCGTAGCTCATACCGACTCCGATGCCCGTCACGGTCTCCTTGTACCCACCAAGGTTGCGGTTCATCAGGCTGCCAAGCCGTCCCAGATTCTTGTTCGCCGGATTTCCAGGCCCCAGCCTGCCATAGCTCACGTTCATTCCTATTTCTTTGTAGATAGGTCCACTCACGAGGAAAGCCCCTCCCCATCCACGTCCATCCCCGGTGCCTCCGCCGGACTCAGCCATCGCCAGAGCTACGGGCAACTGCTCGGGTTTGCACCCTGCCATCACCGCGTTTATAGCCACCTGCTCCACAGTCGCCGTTCGAAACGTCGGCATGAACTGGACCACATCGCCCTTCTTCCGGGTGAAGGCATCGGCGATGTTGCCGACTCCTCGCATCTTGATGTCTCGTTGCAGGGTGATCACTTCGTCAGGCTTGTGGCTCGTCCCTTTCAGCATCGCGGCAACGCGTTCTTCGGTCGGGATGACGATGGGCATGCCATCGGTGTAAACGGCGTAAGGCACGTTGAGGATTCCGGGGATATTCTCCGTCTGCTGGTAGAACTCCTCAGCCTCTGGCAGGGTGCCTTCGAAGAGAATCCTCGGCTGTTTCGGAGCCCATGTGCCTCCCTGCTTCTCGTCATCAGTCAGGGGCCGCGTCAGCGCGTCAAGCAAAGGTTGCATCACCAGATTGGCTTCTTCCACCCCGCCAAGGGACTTCCGATCTGCCTCGATAAACCTCAGTTTGGGGACGCCGTAGACGGTCGAATCGTGCTTGATCTTCTCCGTCTCTTCCGTGTAGCTCAAGAGTACCGTGGGGATTCCACTCTGCTCGAGGTCGGCCAGATAAGGCAACTGCCTATTAACTGCGCCGTGTCACCAGCAAATCCCCGAGGATCACCGCGTCGGTCGTCTTCCTCTCCTCGTCGGACAGTTCAAAGGGGGTGATGAAGTAGGTCTTTTTGATCGTCCAGTTGACGTTGGGATAGTCGCTCTTGAGCCTCTTCTCAAGGGGATGCCAGATATCCTGTTCTCCGCAAATGCTGAGATGGATGGTCTTTCCATCGAGCTTCTCAAGGCGGGGTGCGAGAGCGTGGAGATCGACCGGGGGCTGATTTCCTACCGGGTTAAGACACTTATATACCCTGTCTGCTGGCACTGCAATCCTCCTGTTATGTCATCTAGCTGGACACGCATTCAAATTCACGACGCCACGTTCAACTTCGCCACAAGCACGGCGTAATGCGTTTCCGTCCGCCAATGTATTATGTTGAGCACACGAGTGTCAAGGAATCCGGCCATTTCGGTCCGCCCTCAACCTGCAGACCGTTCCCGGAAGTACTTGAAACCTCCCAGCACGCGGGCTATGTCTACCTCGTCTTCTCGTTCGAACAGCGGGTCTTTGCAGCCCTGACGAGTGGCAAATGCAACGTCGGGGTTAGCAAGGGCGTTAGATTTGAACCTGGATGCTCCGCTAGAGGAGGTCGAGCAAACCTTCGGGTTCAGAGATGAAGCTCTTTGCACCGGCGGCTTCGAGTTCTTCACGGCCCCGGTATCCCCAGAGAGCCGCGACCGGGTACATCCCGGCCGACGTTGCCGTCCTCATGTCCACACCCGAATCTCCGAGATACAGAAAAGCCGATGGGTCGAGCCCCATTCTCTGGGCTATCGCGATCGCACCTACAGGGCTTGGCTTGACCGGGACCGCAGGCTGAGCACCAACAACCTCTTCAAAATGCCATTGATTCAGGAGTTTCTTCACAGTGGCATCGGTAAAAGACTGTGACTTGTTGGAAAACACCGCCAGGAGTGTCTGGCGGCGGGCGAGGTTCGTCAATAACTGCGGCACGCCCGGGAATGGACGGGTACACAGGTCCCACCGGCTTGAGTACTCTTCGTGAAACCTGGCAACCAGCCGGTTCACCGCATCGACGCCCCTGTGGTCTGGCGGCAAGGCCCGCCTGGCCAGCATATCTTCGCCGTCTCCCACAAAAAGCTTGTAGGACTGCGTTGGATGGGTGGGAAAGCTTAGCGACCTCAAAGCCTGATTTGCAGACTGAGCGATGTCCTCGATTGTATCGAGAAGGGTCCCGTCGAGGTCGAACATCACAGCGCGGAACACAGACGTATGCTAACACAACCCGCTCTTCATCATCGCATCCTGCCCGCAGCAGGCCTTGGGCCAACGCCAGTCCCCTTTTCCCTTGATCCTCATGTAGACGAAGCTCTTGGTCATTGGTTAGAATAGGCGAACTTCTTCGAGTTGTTGGTCCTCCAAATCCAGCATCAATGTTAGGAGGCTGTGTATGAAACCGAACCGATTACGGCAACTTCTCCGCGAGGGCAAACCAACCCTGGGAATGCACATGATCATTCCGTGGCCAGGGATTGTGGAAATCGTTGGCCAGACCGGTGCATTCGACTACATCGAGTACGTCGGCGAGTACTCCACCTTCACGACTGAGCAACTTGACGGCGTCGCGCGGGCACTTGAGCTCTTCCCGAACATGTCCGGGATGATGAAGGTGGAAGAGCAGACACGGGGTTTCATCGCACAGAGGGCACTCGATTCCGGAATCCAGAACGTGCTGTTCACAGACTGTCGCTCTGCTGAGGACGTGAGAGAGTGCATCAAATTGGTACGGTCAGAGACTCCACAAGCGCGTGGCATCCATGGCTACGGGATGAGAAGGACGATGGTGTACGGCTCGGCCGGCGCTAGCTATGGCTTCGGAAGTCCGTTGGAAGAGTGGACCAAAGCGATGAGCGATGCCGTCATCGCCATCATGATCGAAAAGAAAGGCGCCATTGAGAACCTTGACGAGATCTTGTCCGTTCCTGGGGTGGACATGGTCCAGTTCGGTCCTGCCGACTACTCGATCAGCATAGGCATGCCCGGCCAATCACGGAGTCCCGAGGTCCAGGGCGCCCACCAGAGGATGATCGAAACGGCTCTGAAGAAAGGCGTCTCACCGCGAGTAGAGGTCGGAAGTTTCGAGCAGGTCAAGCCCTATCTCGAAATGGGCGTCCGCCATTTCTGCATCGGCTGGGACACTCTGGTCATATCACAGTGGTGCCGTTCGCAGTCGGAAGGAATCAAGGGGCTGAAGATCGTATGACCAGGCCACGAGTTTTCGTCTGCCGCGCCATAGCCTCGGTGGCACTCCAGGCCTTAGAACGGGCAGCTGACGTTGAGGTCTGGTCACATGAATTGCCGCCTCCTCGAGAGGTCATCGCCACCAAAGCGACCGATTCAGACGGACTGCTCACCCTGCTTACTGACAGAATAGACGAAGGGATTGTTTCGCAGGCGCCTCACCTCAAAGTAGTGAGCAACATGGCGGTGGGACACGACAACATAGACGTCGCGGCATGTACCAGGCACGGAGTACTTGTCGGCATCACACCCGGAGTCCTTACAGAAACGAGCGCCGATTTCGCCTTTGCCCTTTTGCTGTCGGCGGCCCGACGCGTCGTCGAAGCTGATAAGTACACGAGGCAGGGTCGTTGGAAGACCTGGAGTCCTATGGTCCTGCTCGGACAAGATGTCCATGACGCGACCATCGGGATCATAGGTATGGGCCGAATCGGGACCGAGGTAGCGCGGCGGGCCAGGGGCTTCGGCATGAAGATTCTCTACAGCAATCGAAGCCGGCGACCAGGGGTAGAGAAGGAACTGGGAGCCGAGCACGTGGCTCTGAACGACCTCCTGAAGCGTTCCGACTTTGTTACGTTGCACGCTCCACTGACCTCGGAAACCCGGCACCTGATAGGCGCGGCACAGTTTTCCTTGATGAAACCATCAGCCATATTCGTCAACACTTCGCGAGGCGGCCTGGTTGATCAGCAGTCTCTTTATGATGCGCTGGCCGCGCGACAAGATCTTTGCCGCAGCCATGGACGTGACGGAGACCGAGCCGATATCGCCCGAAGACCCCCTCTTGGGACTCGACAACCTTGTGATAGCGCCGCACATCGCTTCAGCCAGCGTGCCCACCAGGCGCAAGATGGCCATGATGGCTGCTGAGAACCTGCTTGCGGGACTGAGGGGTGAATTACCACCTGATTGCGTGAACCCCGAGGCCCTCTCTCATCCCAAAAAGCAAACCATGGCCAAACGGGAATAGGTACCCGCTGCGAACAACTTGACCTCGCGGATTTGTCGCCGCTCGCAGCCGTTCGACCGCCTGCCATCGAAAATTTGGCTCTCCAGCTTGCCGAGGCACATCAACTTCGGCCAGTAGCCGAGGCAAAGTCTCGAGGAACTCTAGTTGCCTGAAGGACAATTATAGTACCTCACCTGACATCACGATGGTCAGGAACGTTATGGTACTTATCGGGGATTCCGCAGAACAGCGATCTGGGCGATAATGGATGCATGAGGCGAATCGTCGGAATAGTGGTTGCCTTGGTTGGGCTAGTCATTGTCGGGATGGTAGCCCTTAAGGCCTTCGATGGGACACTCACGTCAGACCTCTCCCCCTCCATCCTCCGCGCCTCGCTGGGTACGCTGCTGCTGGCATTCGGAGCCTGGTTCTTCTTCAACAAGTAGAATTCCATAGTTCTAAAGCAGGGATCGGATTTCTTAATAACACCTTAACAATCTCAGCCTATTGTATAGATAAGCTTTCTTTTCAATCCTAATCCTCCCCCCTTTGAAACAGAGCCCGGGAGCGCAGCCCGGGCTCTGTTTTTTGTCATGTGAGTGCGCTGGTTTGAAGTGGGTCCACTTTGAAGAGGTCGAGAACCCGCAAGGGCGTCGTTCAGGCGGAGTCAGTCCTGAACCGAAATACGGCGAGGACGGCAAATACCAAAGCGAAGCCAGTGATGACGAGAATGTTGACAATGACGTCGCCACCCGTAGCGCCAAACAGCATTAGTTTGTCGAATCCATCGTTGGCCCAGCCGTGGGGGGTCAGCCTGCCCAGGAACTGCATCCAGGGCGGAACAATGAACAGCGGCCACCAGCTTCCGCCGAGGGGTGCCAGAACCAGAGAGCAGAGTACCCCCAGAGCGCTGGCTCCCCGCTCGGACTTAGCAACGGTTGCCAGCAACAACGAAAAGGCCGCGGACATGATAACAAAGACGAGCGACAGCCCAATAACGGAGACGGGCGACACCCCGATATCGATACGGAACACGGTCAATCCGACGATCCAGAAGATGGCCATCTGAACAAGTCCACGAAAGATGCCACCCAGGAAAAAGCCACCAAGAATTGCCTCTCGCTTTACTGAACCAGCCAGAAGTCTCTCAAGGGTATGGTTCTGCCGAGCCTGAATAATCGATATTGAACCGACTGCGGCGGCAAAAAAGACAAACATGACCAGAAATCCCGGGACGACGTAAGAGGATGACTTCAACGGCTTCACGTCCCCCCTGCTGTCGGTCACATACGAGAGCAGCGGCTTGCCTGACGTCGTTGTTCCTGGTCCGTCGATGACGGAAGCTACCGCTCGCTGAATTTCCTCCTGGCTCTTCCCCTGTTGCACCAGGAGCTGTTGAATCGCTCTGATCTCGACCGAAGTCCGCCCTATATCCGAGCTGATAGCGCTGGCGAGGCCCTGGAGGGCCATGCGCTTGTCGATGGCACCGGATTGCGTGATAACCTCGAGGCTAGCCTGGCGACCGGACATCACGTTGTTAGTGAAATCCGAGTGAAACAGCAGGAGTCCATCGAGCTTGTTAGACTGCACCAAGGCTACTGACTGAGAGTAGTCCTTGTCCCAGATAATGAGGGGATCTCCGGGCTTGAGTTTGGACTCATCTGAGGACGCCAGCGACTGAATAAGCGAAAGGCTAATGCCAGTCTGCTCTTGAGTGGCCAGGTGAAGCTCGAGACGTTTGTCCGACGAGCCTGCGTTTCCCAGCAAGATGGTGAACATGACGATAAAGAGAAAAGGAAAGAGAATGAACATGCCGAAGGCAAGGCGGTCAGTAATGAACCCCTTGACCTCGTTAAGTGCGATGTAGTAGGCGTGTCTAATGCTGCGCACTGATTCTACTTCCCGGCCTGATTCGATTTGAACAGAATTCCGGCGATGATGAGGCCAGCCACCATGACCCCAACCATGAGTAGGATGTCTGAACTGACGGCCGCCAGAGATTCGCCACGCGTGATGACGGCTCCAAAGGCACGGTTGGCGTAGGTATTGATCGAGAACCGGCTGAGTGTCCCCAACAGCGTGCCCTCGTTAACCGGGACGAACGTCCCCGACAGCATCACCATCAACATCGTGAAGAAGACCGAGATCCAGGTGGCCTGCCCCTGGGTCCGGGAGAGTGAACCGATGGTTAGTCCGATGGCGCTGCAGGCCCCGGCGAAAACCAGCCCCAGAAGGAGGGCAGCCATGAAAGATAGGGGCGTGAAGAGTCGGAAGACAATATAGGCGAGAGAGAGAAGCACAGCTATCTGGAGGAGGCCCCGGGCAACGTAGGCGAGGAACTTGCCAAAGAAGAGCTCTCTTGTCTTCAGCCGTGTAGTCAGGAGTCTGTCAAGGGTGCCCTTCCTTCGCTCATCGACGAGCGCCTGAGCCGTGAGATTCACTGCGAAAAGGACGTACATCGTCATGATTCCCGGCAGGAACTGATTGATGGGGTCGTCCTGCTTCCCGATCTTGGTGTCGATTATCGCCACGGAGGGAGAGCTGACTTCGCTGGTATATAGCCTCTGAACGACTATCTCCGTCTGCTGGGGGGGCGTTCCGGCCAAAGAGGCGGAGGCCTTCAGTTCCGAAAGGATTTGGGCCTGCTGCACAATAGCTTGTGCAGCTCCCTGTACAAGAGAGCCCACAATCTGACCCTCGGTGCCTCCATTGCCTCTCTCCCTGAATGTGATTTGGGTCTGTTCGCCCGCGGCCAGCTTCGCCGAAAAGTCCGGCGGAATGACCACAGCCATGAGAATGGCAGAGCGGGACAGTCTAGAATCTGCGTCGGCGCTTCCGACCAGACGCACATGCAAGCCCTTATATGATCGAAGAGTGTCAATGAGTGAGGAGGAGAACTTCCCGCCTGTATCCTGGTTGACGATGTAGGCAGTCCCGTTGAACTGAAGCTGTCCACTAAAGGCACCGTAGATCAAGGCAAAGGTCACAACCGGCAAAAGGATGCTGAAAGACAGATCACCCTTATCCTGCAGGAAATCGCGGACCTCGCGGAGCATGATGAAGAAGGCTTTCTTCACTTCAGTCCCTGAGGCTACGTCCGGTCATTTTGAGAAAGACTTCTTCGAGGGTCACGTGATCCGGGTCGCCCAGTTTCGCCTTGAGCGCATGAGGGGTGTCCAGGGCGATGATCTTGCCGCCGTCCATAATGGCTACACGGCTGCACAAACGATCGGCCTCTTCCATGTAGTGGGTCGTATAGAGGATAGTGGTGCCCTTGTCTCTGAGGCCAAATATGACCTCGAAGATGTTATTGCGCGACTGGGGGTCTATACCGACCGTAGGCTCGTCAAGGAAGAGAAGCTTGGGATGGCCCATCAAGGCAATAGCAAGGTTTACGCGGCGTTTCATGCCGCCGGAGAACTTATCGACCTTTCCCTTCTTCGCCCTTTCGGTGAGGCCCATCAACTCAAGATTGGCGTCCGCCTGTTCACGGGCTTCGCTCGTACCCAGACCAACCATGCGACCGAAGAACATGAGGTTGTCGTAGGCACTCATATCCGGATAGAGAGCAAGCTCCTGGGGACACATGCCGATAAGAGCCCGGGCTTCGTTAGGTTCATTACGGAGGTTGTACCCCCCGATAGTCACTTCTCCGCTATCTCCACGGATGATCGTGGAAAGGATGCGGATAGTTGTAGTCTTGCCCGCGCCGTTGGGCCCCAAAAGCCCGAAGATCTCCCCCTTCCTGATGGAGAACGAGACGCCGTCCACGGCATGATTGCCATTGAATGACTTGTGCAGATCCTTCGCGATCAAGAAATCTTGGTTCATCGAGTCTCCTGAAAGGCCATGGCGAGCACTCATGGCATGATCGTCAATGTTAAATCGAATGCGGTTGGAAAGCAAGCACACTTGCTCAGCAGCGGTATCAGGTTAGTCGGGCAACGCAACAGCCTCTGAGACCACGTGCTTTTGAAAACGGGACGACACAAAAGACCATGGCCAGAGCATTTAAGGGATCGGCAGCCGAAAGGGCAATTCTGACAACGCGTACAGTCTGCGGCCCATTCATCTCGAAGACAGCAAAACGCCCGCTTGGACCGAGACTACGGAGAAGCTCTAGATTGGAGGAAAGGCCCCCGGCGACTAATGAGTCAGAGCCGGCATCGGCGCTGACGCCTGTGCAGGAGCGATGGGGCACACAACCATTCTGATGATCCCGTCCATCTCCTCTAGTTCCCGCCTCAACATTGCCTCGGGGTCAACCAGAGGATGTGCCTGGACCATCACCACTATGTCATACGGTCCCGCCACGCGCTCTGCACATTCGACCCACTCGTACTTCTGCAACTCAATGGCGATTTCCCGTGATCGGCCCACCGCTGTCTCAATGAACACATACGCCCTTTTCATACCGCCTCCCTACGGTTCGCCTGTTGCAGCATCCGGGTCTCTGATGCCAACCCCTACCAGGGGCCTAATGTCGATTCCTCGGGACGAGAAGGATCACCAGGACGCCACGCCACACAACCTCACTACCGACTCGCTTACCAGTGTACATCCACAACAATGAAGAAGTCATAACGTGGCAAGGAAAAATATCACAAATTCGTTACATCGGCACCTGCAGTGACAGAATTAAGGTTACTGCGAGCCTATGTTATGTCACACTTTTGTAACAGCCTCAGCGCCCAGATGTGTCCTGTTTGACACTGTTTTGCTGAGACAAATACACTTGAAACAATTGGACAACGGCGAATGCAGGAAAGGACATGAGCGAGAGCTACGAGAATCCGGGTCGGATCACCATCCTGTTGCATAGCGGATCTTATGATAAAGTCACGAACGCCATGTCCCTCGCCATCGTCGGCCTGTCGATGGGCATGGAAGTATACGTCATGCTGACGTACGAAGCGTTGCGTCGTTTCGCAAGAGGTTGCCTGGAAAGCCGATCGGAGACCGATCCGGAACTCATGGATATGATGCAACACGGGGTTGACTCAGGCAAATTTCATTCCATTGAAGAGAAGCTCGATGCCGCAAAGGATCTGGGGCTTAAGATCTTTGCCTGCACTACCGCAATGTCAACCATCGGCCTGGCGAAGGACGACCTGGTCGCACAAGTCGACGGAATAATGGGCCTGACGACGTTCGTCAGCCTGGCTAAGGACGCTTCGATCAACTGGTACATCTAAGGCTGGCGAGCTGAGGCACATTGACGCCCCATTCTGCTCAGCATAGTCCTGCAGGTGCTGAAATCGAAAACTCGAAAGACGCCGAAATCGGGCAAAATGAAAGGCCGGGCAGACCTGCCGACTGGGCAGTTCTCTCCGGCCTAACGTTAGCGACGAGTAATCAGTACTTTCTAACGGGATTTGTTTTGCGGTAACAGTCCGAGCAGTACACCGGTCGGTCGCTGCGAGGCTGGAAGGGGACCTGGGTGTCTTTGCCACAGGTGGCGCATTTCGCGGGGAACATTTGCCTTGGTGCGGACCTGTAGTTCGAGTTGCCGTACCCGCCACTGCTGCCTCCGCCGTAGCTGCCAGTGCCGCCACCTTCCCTCTTGGTATTGCTCGCCTCTATCTTGGCCTTCCTTGCCGCTCTGCACGTAGGACAACGTCCCGGAACATTGGTGTAGCCCTTGGCGGCAAATTCTTCCTGTTCCTTCGGGCTAAAAATAAAGGTGTTGCTGCAATCGGAACACGTCAGCGATTTGGGTTGATACTCCATCAGATGACCTCCTGAATGCCTGGTCAGAGCTTGGTCATCCGATATTGAGGACCCAGTGGGTTGACTCGCCAAGGAGATAACTCGCGTCGAACCGGCTGAATGGATGATACCACTGTTTGACCCCGACATTCAATTTCAGGATCGGGAAGCTAGTCTCCGGAGAGCGGATCCGGCCAGGTCCTACGTGAAAAGCAATGACGGGTTCAAATGAAAGGTGGGTTTTAATGGGCTGCGTTGGACCGCCTCGCCGCGCCCCACCGAGTGCTGAAAAGGAGGACGGCTCGAGGGCCGAGAGGAAATTGGTCGGGGCGGGCAGGTTTGAACTGCCGACCTCTTGGTCCCGAACCAAGCGCGCTGCCGGACTGCGCTACGCCCCGTTTCTGCGCCGCTGGACCACACCACTCCAAACACCAGACCATCAACTACAAGCAAAAACGCCAAACCCGACAACGGACGATAAAACGAACACTCGTTGCGAGCCAAATCCAGAATAGAGAACCCGAAGAGAAAAGACAAGTCCCAGGTCAATGTGGACCTGGGACTTGTCCTATGTCAACTTCAGGCGACGACGCCGGCTTTCCTCTTTAACTCTTCGTATTGCTCGTTGATGCGGGTCTGGATCTGGCTGATAGTGTCGGGCGAAAGATGACTGAACCGACCCTGGAGCTTGAGGTAATCCTGCAATGGCTTAAGCTTGGACGGAGTTACGGTAAGCTTGTACTTACCATTCTCGATCTCGTAAAGAGGAAATACGGCGGTCTCGACGGCCAGGCGGCCAATGCTCACAGCGATGTCAGTGGCACAGCGCCAGCCCGTGGGACAAACGGAAAGAACGTGAAGGTACGCTGGCCCCTTGACCTCAACCGCTTTCTTAACCTTATCCATCAGGTCGAAGGGGTAGCTGGGGCTAGCAGTGGCCACGTAGGGAATATTGTGGGCGGCACAGATCTCGGGCATGTTCTTCTTCCACGAAAACTGGCCGATACTCTTGGCACCCGGAGGCGACGTGGTAGTTGAGGCACCGAAGGGCGTAGACGAAGAACGCTGGATGCCCGTGTTCATGTAGGCTTCGTTGTCGAAGCAGATATAGACGAAGTCGTGACCTCTCTCGAGGGCACCTGACAAAGCCTGAAGTCCGATGTCGGCCGTACCACCATCGCCAGCCATGGCGATAACGTGAGGGGTCGGCTGCGGACCCCGTCCTTTCCGATTCAACACCTTGATGGCTGACTCGATGCCGCCAGCCACAGCAGCAGTGTTTTCAAACAGGGTATGAATCCAGGGCACGTTCCAAGCCGTGTAGGGGAACTGCGAAGAAACGACTTCCATACAGCCGGTGGCGTTGGAGATGATGACGTTCTCGCCAAGGGCCTTGCAGGCGAGCCTGACAGCCAACGCCTCGCCGCACCCCACGCACGCGCGATGACCAGGCGTGAAAAGCTCTTTGTCCGGGACCAGACGCTTGCCGAATTTGACGAATTCCGCCATTACTCTCTCACTCCAAACATCTCGAATTCGGCAGCGCCCGGGGTGCGGGCATTCCGGATGCCGTCCTCGATGATCTTCTCAAAACTGGCGACAGTGATGTCTCGTCCGCCGAGCCCGCCAATGATTCCAGAGATCAGCGGCCGTTTCGGCTGACCGTACAGGGCAGATCGAACCTCAGAAGCCACAGGACCGCCGGGGCCTCCAAAAGAGACCGCACGGTCGAGAACAACGAGTACGTCAACATCTTTAACGGCGTTGCGCAGGTCCTCGAAGGGGAATGGGCGCCACAGTCGAATCCTGACGAGACCCACGTCTTTGCCTGCCGCCCTCATCTGGTCGATGGCGTCCATGGCCGTCTCGGAGTAGCTGCCCATGGTCATGAGCAAAGTTTTCGGCGTCTTCGGAAGGTTGGCAGGATAGGTCTCGACGGCCCGGTAGCGACGGCCGAAACGTTTGGCAAAATCCGCCCAGACCTCGTCGATTGCCTTTCTCGACTGATCAAGGTTTTCCACCTGCGCCTTCTTGGCTTCGGTATAAATGTTAGGAACAGCCAGAACGCCCATGCTGGAAGGGTGAGCGGGGTCGAGGGGCGTGGGATAGCTGTAGGGGGGAAGGAAGGCATCAACCTCGTCCTGGTCAGGCATAAGCATTGGCTCAATCATATGGGTCAGGTGGAAACCGTCCAGATGGACCATGACGGGCAAGAGCACCCGATTGTCACCGGAAATGCGGAAGGCACAGAGGGTATTATCGATAACCTCCTGGCCATTCTCAGTGAAGATCTGAATCCAACCGACATCTCGCGCCGCCATGGCGTCCGAGTGATCGCCCCAGATATTCAGGGGGGCGGAAAGGGCCCGATTGGCTACGGCCATGACCATGGGAAGTCTCATGCTGGAAGCGACATAGAGGACCTCGTGCATAAGCTCCAGCCCTTGACCGGCAGTTGCGGTAAAGGTCCGGGCACCAGCCGCCGACGCGCCAAGGCAAGCGCTCATGGCCGAGTGCTCGGACTCCACAGGAATGTATTCAGCGTCGAGCTTGCCGTCGGCGACTAGTTCGGCGAGGTGTTCAACGATATGAGTTTGGGGAGTGATGGGGTAGGCAGCTACTACATCCACATTGGCGAGTCTGACGACGTCAGCCAATGCAAGGGATACTTCAAGACCGACTCTCTTTGCCATCTATTCTCCCTCGTTCTCCATTACAATGGCTTTTCTGGGGCATTCGGCTGGGCAGACGCCACAACCCTTACAGTACTTAAGGTCGGCGACAAAAAAGCCTTCTTTGTCAGCATGAATACATCCCTCGGGGCAATAGACGAAGCAAAGGCCGCACTTGGTGCATTTTGCCTTGTCGAGAACCGGGTGCCGGGACTTCCAGTCGCCGGTCTCATATTGTCTGGCCCCGCCCGGGTCAGTGTCGAGGGTACCGGGAGCGAGTTCTCTCCACGAGACAGCTTCCTTCTTGGGCATTAGCGCAACTCCTCCACAGTAGTCTCCTCGATAGCCCTCTTCATAGCATTCACATTCCTGTCGGCGAGGCGGCCAAACCTATCACGTAGAGGCTCGATGAGGGATTCCGGCTTAACCGCCCCGGTTGCCTTCAGCAAGGCACCGAGCATTGTCGTGTTGACGATCGGCACGCCAAGCGTCTCGCGTGCGATCTTGCTGGCATCGACAACAGCGACACGCCAGTGTCCTTTAAACGCGCCTTTAATGTCCGAGACCGGCCGGCTGGAGTTGACAATGACTGTTCCACCATCGCGAAGGCCGTCAGTCACATTGACCACTCTCAACACGGTAGCATCCAGAACGACAACTACATGGGGCTCAGTGATACCGGCGCGAACGTGGATCGGCTTTTCAGGACTAATACGATCATAGGCAACTACAGGGGCGCCACGGCGTTCGGGACCGAAAGAGGGGAAAGCTTGAGCATACTTGCCTTCGCTTATGGCAGCCTTTGCCAGAAGCTCCGCCGAAGTCACCGCACCCTGCCCGCCTCTTCCGTGCCAACGGATCTCGATCAGGTCACTCTTCTCCAAGCAACACTCCTAGAATAGAATTGGCCGATGCAAGTGCCCCTAGAGCGACTCGAACGCTCGCAACCGGCTTCGGAGGCCGATGCTCTATCCAACTGAGCTATAGGGGCAAGAGGGAATAACCCACTAAGAGATATTAAAGCAAGGTTTTGGTCAATGCAACCGTGCGCGACAACCGACCCCAAATAACATCCGATTCGACTAATAGCAGTATCGCGGCATAGCCCTAACGACCGGTGCCCTTCCTCTATATCCTAGGATTTAGACCTATACGAACTACCGCTATATGAGTGCTTGCAACTAGGGCGTAGTACTGATATAATCCCGCCCAATGCTCAGTCTAAGCCTTGATGAAGATGAACCGAAGGATGAAGATGAACCGAAGACTGAGCTTCACTGCGCTCAAAATTGGTCTTTGACTAACGGAAGGAGGTCGCATTGAGACGAAAGCTACTGCCCCATGTTGGCGCGGCATCGATCCTGCTGGTTTTGGGATTGCTTGCCGCTTGCACACCTCAACCAGGTGCAGCGGGACCTGCGGGACCTGCGGGACCTGCGGGTCCGGCGGGAACAGCGGGTGCCGTCGGTGCCGCCGGGCCGCAAGGCGGCGCGGTTAGAATCGCCGATATCCACGGAGCCGCGGTCGTAAAGGCCGAGGACGAATTGCAGGGTGCGCCCGGCAACCCCAAGTACCTGGCGGATATCCAGGTCACCGCAGTTACTGCCGATGCTTCCGGCGTGGCGAAGGTCACCTTCACGCTCAAACACAACGGGGCCCCGGTGACGGCGATTCCAGCCGGCACTAGCGTAAGAGTCGGCATGTTCAAACTGGCGCCGAAAGCGAACGGCCAAAGCTACAATAGCTGGGTCTCCTACTATTGGACTACGGCTACTGCCGGGACGGCCAACGCATCCAATGTGGCGTGGCCCATGCCGGCGACTTACAAGGTGAGCCAGGCCACCCGCGAGACAGTAGACCTCGCGAAATTGGTCAACAATGGCGGGGGCAGCTACTCATATACGTTTGCCCAGAACCTTAGTACAGCGACCATGCCTTCACCGGCAATCAATCCAACAGGGACGACACCCGTCGGCTACGACCGGGCTGCAACGCACCGCGTGCTGGTCGATTTCGGAGGTCATGCCGGTCCGACGGGAGAAGCCACTCTGGACTTCGTGCCGAGTGGTTCGGCAGTCTCCCAAACACGGAATATCGTTTTAACCGACACGTGTAAGAAGTGCCACGGTCCTGAATTCGCAGGCCATGGCGGAGATCGCGTCACCGTAGAGGGTTGCGTGACCTGCCATAGTCCGAACACCACCGATCCTCAGAGCGGCAACACAGTTGAAATGTCCGTCATGATCCATAAGATTCATGCCGGCAACGAACTGCCGAGCATTCAGGGCCCCGACGGGCAGTACTACGACAATCCGAATACGCCCGTGGACGAGACCAAGGACAACGGCAAACCGTATGCCATCTGGGGCAATTCCAACTCTTACTTCTCGTGGGAGGGCGTCGCTTTCCCTGCGGTTATCGCAAATTGCGAGGCCTGTCACACCGGAGCCGCCAAAGATGCGACCAACTGGAAGACCGTACCCTCCCGTGCGGCTTGCGGTTCCTGCCACGATAACGTGGACTTCAAGACTGGCGCCAACCATTCTCCGTCGAAGCTCGCCCAGGCAAATGACGACGCCTGCGCCGGATGCCATTCTTCTTCATCCATAGTCGATGCCCACAACTGGACGACGAAGGACGTTAGGAATATCCCGGAATACGACGTCACGGTAACTACAGATACTCCGACTCGCGGCTACTACATCAACGGTGAAAAACCCGTGGTCACGATCGTGCTGAAGGACAAGGCCACAGGCGCCGTTATCGATCACAACACGGTGGTACAAGATCCGGTCGCTGAAGGAAGCTCCGGAAAGAGAGACGGGCTATTCACAGCCGCCAATGTCTACGTTTCAGGACCACGGGCGGGAAAGGTCGTCAATCTGACCTATGCAGCACGGGCTGCAGTGCGGACGGCAACAGCAGGGCCCTGGAACCTGAGTGCCGGGGGAAGCCTGGCGGTGAGAGTGGACTCCGGAATGCCAATGTTGACCTACGATAATGCAAAAGAACAGGGTGGATACGGGGCTGACTTGCTGATCAGCGGCGACATCACAGTCACGCTGCCGGCGACCGGTCCAGCCTTGAATGCTCTGTTCGCCAACCCCGCGGCAGCTACGGCCTCAGAGGTTGCAGCGTGGCTGAACGCCGACCCCAACTTCAGTGAGCGCGCCATTGCTTACATTGACGAGGCGCTGGCAGGCAACGCCAACGCTGGGAAGCTGGCGATCAGGACCCGTGGCGTAGCAAAGACAGACAAGAATGGCAACGTCACTGAGACTTATGACCAGCGCAGCATTCAGCTCGTGTCCATGCCCGTCGCAGGCATGTTCGCCGCAGCAGACACTGCACCAGCCGCGACGTCGTTCAAGACGGCCGGTGGGGCGGATTCACTTCGCAAAATGACTGTCGCAAACGCGACGAACCCGAAGGCCGTCTTCTCAACTGGCAACATCAAATACACCCTGGATCCAGTGGACGACCTTGTCGCGGGAACCTACATTATCAACGTCGAATTCGCCGATGCCGGTCGAGCGCCTGCGCCTGCTAACCCGGCAGAGCCGCCGTACGTCGACTACGTAACACCATCGGTGGCAGTAGCGACCTTCCAGGTCAAGACCGCGGCCGTGGAAAAGCCGGTAGCGAGCAATTGCACCAGCTGCCACTGGAGCACCGCCGCGATCGGATTTGTGCTGGACTTCCCTCGCCACGACAAGATCTTCGATGAGAAGGCAACGGACCGGTGCGGAGGGTGCCATGATTACCTTTCCGGCCAGAACCCGACAACGACGACCCAACTCAGCTACGCTGGAGCATTGTCGAACCGGGTACATGCGGTACACAACGGAGCGAACCTGCAGACTCCAACCCTCACGGTTAATCATGAGGAGACCTCTGCCTTCGGCCGCAATTGGGACATCAACTACCCCATGGATATCCGGAACTGCGAATCGTGCCATCCCAAGGCAACGACCAGCGGCACATGGATGACCAATCCCAACCGCCTGGCTTGTTCGGGGTGCCATGACACCGATGCAGCCAAGGCTCACATGAAAATCAATACCTTCGACCCAACGCCGCTGGCACCGTTTAGCGGGGATGAGGTCGAGTCCTGTAAGTCATGCCACTAAGGCGGGCGATCGCCGATACCAGCCACTGAACAACAGGACTGGAGAGTACAAAGGAGGCGGGTCAAATGACCCGCCTCCTTCATTTCCCCAACCCCTCGGCCCGAAGCGGCCCAGCATGTTGCTTGTCACCTGTGCGAAAGGCCAGTACCAAACTAGACCGTCGACTCCCTGCTTCTCTACGTTCGCCTGATGTGAGCAGCCCTGAGACAGCGTTTAATTGGGGCAATGTATGCATGGGAGGCCGCAATATGGTGGCGACGCGAGTGGAAAGACACGAAACGACCCCGATGACGATGGAAGCAACAGGGAAGAACTTCAATCCATTAAATGGCTGCTACAAAGTACTCGTTCTCGAGGCGTTGCGGCTTGCCCTCAAGAACCCCTCGCTACCAGGCTTTCTGCTCCGCACAGTCCGGGCACAAAAGAGGGCATTTGAGCTGCGCTCAAGGCACGCTGACGAAGGCCTGTCGGTCCCTCCCGTGATGGTCTTCAGCGTGACCAACGGCTGCAACCTTCACCGCAAAGGCAGCTATAGCAGAGCGCTGAGGGACGCGTCGAAACCCGGCATGAGCACAATCGAACTCACGAGTATTATTCAAGAGGGAGCTGAATTGGGGGTCTCCCTGGTTGTTTTCGCGGGAGGAGAGCCCCTGGTGAGAAAGGACGTGTTGGAGATATCCGCCCGATTCCCCGACGTTTTGTTCATGATCTTCACCAACGGAACGCTGATCACGGACGAGATGGTGAAAACCTTCAGGAGCCAGAAGAATGTGCTCCCCGTGTTAAGCATTGAAGGGGAAGCTCTTGAGACAGACGGGCGACGGGGAGAAGGCGTCCATCAACAGGTCGAGAGGGCGATGGCCACGATGCGGCGCAAAGGGGTCTTCTTTGGATCATCGATAACGGTGACAAGAGATAACTTCCACACTGTGGTAAACGATGCATTCGTCAGGAGACTGACCGGGCAGGGGTGCAGATTCATGCTCTACTCGGAATACACGCCGACTGAGCCAGCGACCGACGGTCTGGCAATTACCGAGACACAGAGAGAACTCCTGGGTTCCGACGTGAAAAGGTACAGGGCGAAACAACGAGCGCTGTTCTTCACCGCCCCTGGAGACGAGAGACAGTTCGGCGGATGCCTTTCAGCCGGGCGCGGATTTATCCACATCAACGCCAACGGAGACGGGGAGCCCTGTCCGTTCGTACCTGTTTCCGACACCAACCTCAGAGACCGTTCTTTGAGAGAGGCCCTGGGGTCACCATTGTTCGCAGCGATCCGCGCCGCCCGGTCGGAGGAGGGGACGGGGGGTTGCGCCCTGTGGAACAAGCGAGAGTGGCTGCAGACTCTGGCAAAGGATGCCGGCCGACCCTCCGGCGAGACCGTGTCGGAACACCGCACTTTCGTCTCGGTTGCAGGAGAACACGGAGATTACTACCGCGTTATCAGAAGAACCACTCCCGCCGCCTGCTGCGCCGCAGCCGCATAGTCCGTTGGCCGACCCAAGCCGGGTCGGATATGTCAGCCCTGGACGATCAGTATGGTACCAGAGATGAGCAATGTCGCCTCGATCAAATAGGGAAAGACTCGTTCCGGTACCCTGTTCAGAAGACGCGACCCGATGTATGTGCCGAGCATCATCACTATCCCGATGGCAAGTCCTATCAACAGTGTCCGGACACCTATCAGCGAATAGCTGCCGTAGACGGCCAACTTGGTGACGTGCATGGTAACCGCGGTCATCGCCTCGGTGCCAATGTAGGCTCCCCTCACAAGCCCATATGCCAGAAAGAATGGGGCGGCCAGTGGACCAACCGTCCCGAGCACAGCCGAGAGCACTCCCGATGCCGCTCCCAGGGGAACGAAACCACCGAGGCTGAGCCTGGCAAGTCTCCCCCATTTGGTGTGGCGAAAGACCACCATGACAATCAAGAATGCCCCGAGTAGCCTGACCAGCGCGGTGGCAGGAGCCCTGGCGAAAATGATGCCTCCCACGACCGCAGCGGGAACGGCACCCAGAGCGAAACGCCAGACCACGGCCCATTTCAATTCATGCCGGTTGAGAGCCACTCGCGACAGATTGCCGATCAACTGGGCGACTGTGAGAATCGGTATGGCGTCTGTGACTCCTACCGCCCAGACGAGAACGGGGAGCATGATCACCGAGCCACCGAACCCGGCAACGGCGGCAAGAGATGATGCAGCCAGAGCAGCGATAGTTACCAGTATGCCGGTGAGCATTCAGCAGGAACCTTTCAGATCCGATATCACATGCAAAGAGGCGATTCAGATAGCGGACACATTCTAGCACGGCCGCGAAGGTGCAACGAGGCGGGCAAACTCCAACCGGCGATTTCCGGTCTGAGGTGTCTGGGATTGGCGCCGCAGAGGTCGGAGGGGCGTCGAACGCGTTGACGCCCTGTCTACCCGGTTGTAGAATCATCAAGCCCCAGCGTCCCACAGTCACACCTTGGTCAAAGCCGAAATCTGAAGCATTTCGGAAGCGGAAGAACGGGGCGGGTCCGCTTTGCGCAGCATGGAGCGAAACGTGCCAACCATAGACCTCAGCAGATGCACCAAATGCGGTTCGTGCGTCGATGAATGTCCGTCGCACACGCTCGCGTCAAAGGAAGACCGGATTCCCTTCGTCCAATCACCTGCAAACTGCATCGCCTGCGGCCACTGCGTTGCCGTCTGCCCGGTAGATGCCGTAACAGTGGAAAGCCTTCCACAGGAGGCTTTCACCAGACTCTCGGCGGTCGCTCCCGCCGAGGTCGTGAGGAACCTCCTTCTAGCGAGAAGGTCGACGAGGAAGTATCTGGACCGCCCCGTCCCCAGAGAACTCCTGGAGCAATTGATCGACTCAGGCGCCAGGGCAGGAACCGCGTCCAATGCCCAGACCGAGGGATTCGTTATCATCCAGGACAAAGCGATTTTGACAGACCTTGCCAACCTCGTGATCGAATCCCTATGGAACAGCCTGAAACACCTTGGCAACCCCGCCGGACGACTTGCGGTCAGAGCTGCATACGGAGATGAAATGTCAAAGACGCTCATGGGATATTACTCGGCGTTCGCAAGGACGAGACGCAACGGCGAGGACTTCAGCATTTTTCGCGATGCGCCGGTCGTAATCGTGGCACACGGTCTCAGGAAGAATCCACTCGCTTCAACAAACTGCGCCCTGGCGATTAGAAATATGGAGACGTTCGGGCCTGCTCTGGGGCTGGCCACCTGCTGGGCAGGATTTCTGGTGACGGCAGCCCGGGGCAGAAAGATCGCCCGGTTCCTGGGGCTGACCGACGACCGCAACTTATATGGCGCAATCATGGTGGGATATCCGAAGCACCACTACGGGAAGAGCATTCCGCCGCGGAAACGCGACATCAAATGGATGTGACGGCGTGTCCACCGCAATAGTGCGACGGCTCCAAGTTCCATGGTTCGGCGGGCGAGGCGATTTTGGCGCAAAGATGATAGACTTTTAGGATTGATCGACAGACCCTGGAAGCGTCCGGTGGCGCTGTCACCGGCGCCTAGCATCGCAAACTACTTTTACGGAGGAGATGAAGATGCCAACAGCCAAGTCACCTGCAGAGCTATACGCTGAGAGAGAAAAGCGACTGAGAGATGCTATTGAACTACGGGTACCAGACAGAGTTCCCATTGTCCTGACGACCAACTACTTCCCGGCGAGATACGTTGGCGGCGGGGTTGACGGTAGCTGACTCTTACTACAAGCCTGAGGTCTGGAAGAAGGCCACACTAAAGACGATCTCGGAGCTTGAGCCTGACATCCAGGCGGCCCAGGCTGGGGGATCAGGTCCAGCTCTGGCTGCACTCGACCCGAAGCTCTTTAAATGGGCTGGGGGCGGGTTGGGACAGGATGTTATGCACCAGTACTATGAGGGCGAACCGCTCAAGGCGGACGAATACGAAATGTTCCTGTCCGACCCGGGCGACTACACCCTCAGGGTCTATTTGCCAAGGGTGTGGAAGGAGATGGAACCGCTGGCAAAGCTTCCTTCGCTGCAGTCGCTGTGGGGAGGGTCGACGTTGCCGACAAGGGCCGCAGCGTTTAATGACCCCGATGTGAAAAAGGCTTTTGCCGCCCTGGCAAAGTCGGCTGAAGAGCAGCAGAAGCACAGCCGCGTAATGGGCACCATTGACGAGGACCTGGCTGAACTCGGATTCCCGTCGCTCGCCCAGGGTAACGCAGCAGCCCCGTTCGACGCGGTCTCCGACCATCTGCGCGGCATGGCCGGAGCGATGATGGACCTCTACCGTCACCCTGCGGAGATCGAGAAAGCCTGCGAGCTCATCCTCTCACGGTCGATCTCCTCAGGCCTCATGGCTCTGAACGCCAAACGAGGCAACCCAAAGCGTGTGGGAAGCGCGCTTCATCGCGGTTCAGACGGTTTCATGACACTCAAGCATTTTGAACGGTTTTACTGGGCGACGTTCAAGAAGCTGGTCATGACCACGACAAGTGCCGGCCTGGTACACGTGCCATTCTACGAAGGGAACTGGGAGCAGAGGCTGGAGTATCTTCTTGAGCTTCCCAAGGCGAAGACAATCGCAAGGTTTGCCCTCACGGATATGGCAAAAGCGAAGCAGGTACTGAAAGGGCATTCATGCATCATGGGCGGCGTCCCCCACGGGCTACTTCAGGTAGGATCACCTTCAGAAGTCGAAGAGTTGGTCAAGAACCTGATAAAGACCTGCGGAAAAGATGGGGGACTTATTGTGACGACCAGCACAGGGATCACCCACGAAGCCAAGCCCGAGAACGTTAAGGCGATGATCGACGCAGTCAAGAAATACGGCAAATATTAGTCTATCATAGAAAAAGGGGGCATTCATCAGGACGCCCCCTTTTTCTATTGCCAAAATGCGAGACCGTCACTAACCAGTCGGAACAAGACCTGATTTGACAGAGATAACCGTACAGGAATTACAGCTACTGCTTTCCCTGGGTTCCCCGGAACCGTTTTATTGCCGCGCCCACAATCGCTCCGAGGAAGGCACCAACAAGGTCACCAATAATAAAACCGGCCGACCCTCCAATAGTGGACACGCCTACAAGACCGCCAAAGAGGAGACCGAAGGTGAGCCCGACCACCACATACCAATCTGCGGGCCTTATCATACGCTTTTCGTCTCAATCACGTCCGAAGTCATCAGAAGCAACCCGGGGCAGACACGAGGTCAGTGTTCGGTCACCGGGGCTGGCCACATTATAAGGCTTGCGTCAGGGAAGTCCAACCACAGCTCGCAGCCAGCTAATTGGACCCCATATCGGTGCCAATTCGGCAGTTGCCCCGTCCAGATTCCCGGGGTCCAGCGGTTTCATTCGAAAGGGTGGCTGCCGGGAATCAGTCAGATCGAGTTTGACTCACGGAAATGACGAGCTTTATAATTATCACAGTAGACAGAATATCGGATAAATACGCTCATATTTATCCTGTTTCACAGATAGCCTCGGTATTCAGCAGACCATTGATCCAAGCCAGGGTTGAGATTCCGATCACTCTAGAGGAGGTAGGTTGACTATGTTCCAAGAAGCAACCGGGCGCGGCGCCAATGCATGGCCCTATCCCGTCAACTACGGGAAGGAGAACGAATATGCGGCGGACGTGCTCATCGTTGGCGCCGGAATAGCCGGATGCCACGCAGCAATCAACGCGGCCAAGAGAGGAATGAAGGTGGCAGTGGTTGAGAAAGGCGCCACCGTTCATAGCGGCTGCAGCGGGGCCGGCGTGGACCATTGGGGAGCTGCCTATGGCAACCCATGCTGCACGTCCGACATCGAGCAGGCGGCTGAAGCCAGCGCACGCAACCGTGCTTACGTCAACGGCATGATCAGCTACATCATCATGCGGGAGTCGTATGACGCCCTCCTCGACGTGGAAAAGATGGGAATGAAATTCCGCGATGAGGACGACGAGTTCAAGGGCGCGCCGTTTCGCGATGACAAGACCAAGATCATGTTCGCCTACGACTACACCTCGCGGACGAACATCAGGGTGCGCGAAGGTGCACACGTCAAGCCTATCCTGTACCGGGAGATGCTGCGCCTCGGCGTGAAGGTCTTCGACCGGGTCATGGCGACGAACCTGCTTACCGAAAACGGTAAACCCGGCGGAAGGGTCATCGGCGTAATGGGCGTGCACGTACGCACAGGCGAGTTCTACGTCGTGAGAGCAAAGTCAACCGTTCTCGAGCGCGGCACAATACTCCGGTATCTGGGTATTCAACACCGAGCTGGCTGGTTCGGCCGTCCACCTCGACGAACCAAACAACGTGGGTGAAGGCGCTGCTATGGCCTGGAGGGCAGGAGCAGAGCTTACTTTGATGGAAAGAAGCAAAGGACCAGTCCACGGTGCCTTCGGCTGGCCCAGATTCGGCGTTGGCAGCCCGACGAACACGTGGTTCCCCTGTAACATCGTCGATGCCAACGGAAAGGAAGTCCCGTGGGTTGACCGCGAGGGCAACATCCTCAGGACCGTGGAAGAAAGGACCGGCCACAAAGTCCAGGCTTCTCCCACGCCAGACATGGTAGACATGATCGCCAGAGGGGAGCTTGTTCTTCCCCTGTACGCCGATCTTCCAAGCATGCCGGAGCACGAGAGAAGGGCGATCTGGGGGTTGATGATAGCCAACGAAGGCAAGACCCGTGTTCCCGTCTACGAGGTGTACGGTGAGTACGGCTTCGACCCCAATAAGGATATGCTGCAAACGCCTATTACAGAGCACGAAGTTGGCGGCGAGGGCATGGGTCCACCGCTGTGGCGTAGCGCATCGGCGGGCGGCGGATGGGGTAGCGGCGGTGTCGTCGTGGATTGGGATCTGGGGACCACGCTTCCCGGCCTTTACGCCGCTGGCAACTCGATCGCAGGGCAAAACGGCGGACACCCCGGTGCCGCAACCACCGGACGGTACGCCGGACGCAAAGCGGCCTCCTTTGCTGCCCGAAACGACCTGCTTGCGCCCGACAGAAAGCAAATCGACGCTGAGAAAGCAAGGGTCTATCAGCGCGTCGGTCAGAGAGGGGACGTGGGTTGGAAGGAGTTGCATGCTGGCGTCTCAAGGGCCATGCAAATCTACTGCGGCGCCTACAAGAGCGAGAGGATGCTGCAGACCGGCCTTTGGTGGCTTGATTCCATCAAGAAGACGGAGGTGGCCAACACCTACGTACGCAACCCTCATGAGCTTGAGCGTTACCTCGAGTGCCTGACCAGGCTCACTCTAAGCGAGGTCATTATCAACGCTTCTCTGGCCCGCAAAGCCTCGAGCAACATCCTGGATTTTCACCGCGTCGACTTCCCAACCGTGGAACCGAGGGACTGGAGAAAGTACGTCACCTTGAAGCTCAAGGACGACAGCGTGACCACAGGTGATCTTCCTTTGGACTATTACATCTCGGGTCAGAACGCCTCAACCTTCAAAGAGAATTACGAGTCTCACGCCGGACTCAACGACATGAGGTCAGTTAAATGAACAACGAAGCCTATTTGGTCCCCAACCCAGCTGCCCCTTGCCAGCCGATAAGGATCAACCCCGAATTCTGTATTAGCTGCTATCGGTGCGCCGATCAGTGCCGCGTGGACATCATGGCACGCAACATCCCCAAAGTCGGGGGCATTTCGCGCTGCGAAGTGAGCTGCCCCGCTGGCGAGAACATCAGGTGGACCACCTATTACCTCGACAAGGGCAGGTTCGAAGATGCCCTTGAGGCAATCAAGGTCGAGAATCCGTTTCCGGGCGTTTGCGGCCGCGTGTGTTTCCATCCCTGCGAGGAGAAGTGTGCCCGCATCCCTCTGGATGAGGGCATAGGCACCAACGCGCTGGAAAGGGCGGCATTCGACTACGCAGATGTAACGAAGGTAAAACGGCCCAGGAAAAAGAGAGCCACCGGCAAGACGGTAGCCATTATTGGGGGCGGTCCTGCTGGCCTAACCGCTGCGTATTACCTGGCGCTCCTGGGACACAAAGTGACTGTCTTTGAGGCGCAACCCGTGGCGGGAGGCATTCCCAGGGTCCAAATCCCCGAATACAGACTGCCTGCCGCAGTTGTCGACCGAGAGGTGAAAGAAATTCAGGCTCTCGGCGTCGAAATCAAATTGAACACCAAGGTTGATGCAGTTGCCTTTGCCAAAATCAAGAAAGACTACAATGCCGTCTTCGTAGCGACGGGCGCCCCTGTCTCTTCAAAGCTTGGAGTTCCCGGCGAGGAGTTGACCGGGGTAATCGGAGCACTTGAATTCTTGAGAAGGGCGAGGCTGGAGAATAGCGCCACGGTTGGCAAGAACGTAGTCATCATCGGTGGCGGGAACGTGGCTACTGACTCCGCCCGACTGGCCCGCCGATTAGGCGCCGAAGTGGTAACGATGACCTGCCTTGAGAGCAAGGACACTATGCCGGCTTACAAGTCCGAGGTTGAGCTTGCCGAAGCCGAGGGGATACAAGTGAACGCGTGCTGGGGCGTGAAGAAGATAATCGGCCAGGACGGGAAGGTCGCCGGCGTCGAACTGAAGTCCTGCACGTCAGTTCTGGATAAAGAGGGGCGCTTCAGCCCATCTTACGACGAGGGCGTATCTTGCGTCATAGCCGCCGACACTGTCGTCGCTGCCATCGGCCAAATGACTGACCTGTCCTTCGCCGACACCGAGATCAGGGCAGGATCACGCGTAAAGATAGACAACGACTCACTGGCAACGCCATTGGCCGGCGTCTTCTCCGGAGGCGACGTGGCATCCACCATACGTTCTATCGTTCAGGCTATTGCTTCCGGGAAACGAGCCGCCGTGAGCATCGACCTCTATCTTGGGGGCGGAGATAAGAACAGATTGACCGCGGCAGGGATCGGACCCATTGCTATGCGACCCTACATGGCCGGCCGCTCTACTGCCTTCGAAAACCGCGTGCCTGAGGAAGCGCAATACGCCGAGTACGGACCTACCAAGAGGCAACAGCCTACAATGCTTCCTGCAGACACACGAATCAAAATGCTGGATGAGGTAAACAAAGGCCTGTCGAGAGAACAGTCGGTCGCCGAAGCGACGAGATGCTTCCGCTGCAGCCAGTACGAACCGCCGATTATTCTTTATCCAGACGAATGCTGGTTCTGCGGAACCTGCGTAGAGGAATGCCCGGCTAAGGGCGCCATACGGATGGAGCACCCACTGAATCAGAGGGTCGGATGGAAACGTAAGGAAAGTGGAGAACTATTCCGCGTTGGGCAGAAGGATCCTCCGAAGCCGTACACCGTACCACCGGTCGGTGAGAAGCCTCGTTTCAGCTAAGTTTAGACTACTGATGTCCCCCCGGCTTTTGTCCGGAGAGGAAAGCGGGGGGACATTTCCTTCTCTTGGAGATTCCACAATCGCACTGCGACTACTCAGGCTCGCATCAGCCGGCAAGGCACCTCTGAACCGCAATCGTGGTAGATGTAGTTGCCTTTTTGGACGAACTTACGACTGGCGACCATCGTCGATTCCACGAACTGAAGGGTTTCTACGGTTTTGCACCTGGGGCATTGAGCAGTAAGGTCATAGGGCACCGGCTCGAACTTGATTTTGAGGATTTCAAGCCGCCTCTTCTCGAGGAGTTCCTGCCACGGCGCACGGGAAGCAGAGATTACCACGGGCGACCCTCCAAGTCATTTATCTTCAGCAGTATTAATCTAACTTCACCAAACCAACCTGTACATAGGCAGATCGTACCGGATAGGCTGTTACCAGGCTGGAAAGAAGTACTGGACGGACTGGTTGTGTTGGCCAAATGAGAGACACAGGGGTATACTGATGCCTGTCTCCAGAGAACAACGGCGAAGGACGTAAAGGTTGGACACGCAAAAGCAGGTCGTGCTCAAGGACGTTCACGGAATGGGGGAAGAGTTCACGCTCCTTGACGGCGTCGATGAGGAGGGCAAACTCTGGATATACGGTCAGCGAAGGTCGGACGGGAAGTGCGCCATCTGCGGGCGCGGAGTGTCCGACGGATGGTCGTGTTTCGATGACGGGTCCGTCGTATGTAACGACCACGTCACGTTGAGCGGAAAGATAAACTGACAGTGCGGAGTGGTGGGGAAGGAGGGATTTGAACCCTCACGCCTCGCGGCACTGGATTCTAAGTCCAGGCTGTCTGCCAATTCCAGCACTTCCCCGCAAATGAATGTTAGCAAAACGGGGAAGCACGGGCAATCCGGCGCTACACCTTCTTGTGCTTCCACCGACCTAGACGGAAATAGACGGTATAGATGATGGCGGCAGCCACGGTCCCCGCAACGATGCCCCATCTCACCCCATAGACGCCCAGGCCCGTCATCTTGGGCAAGAAATAGGCGAGAGGAATCTGCATCAACCACATATTTACAACCATGACGATCATGGGCACCATCGTGTCGCCGGCGCCATTGACACACTGCTGGAAGACGTTGGTAAGACCCATGACAACCCAATTCGCGCAGGCAATTCGAAGGAACAAGGCGGCGACGATTACCAGTTCGGGGTCGTTGTCAAAGATCCTGACGATGGCCTCTGCCCAGATTAGTACTGCCACTGAAATGACCATGAAGGCGCCGGTGAGAATAGCTGCTGCGGTCCAGCCGGTCTTTTCAGCCCTTTCGGGCCGACTCGCACCAAGGTTTTGCCCGGCTAGTACACCGGCCGCCTGCCCGATACCCATGGCCGGCATCTGAAGGAACATCTCAACTCGCTGGTTAAGCGAGTGCGCCGCGACGGCGATCGTTCCAAAAGGCCCGATGATGGCGATTAGTACAAGATTTCCTAGCGTCCGTTGCATCGCCGTGATCGAAGCGGGAATGCCCACCTTCAAGAGACGCCAAATCATCGCAAAATCGATCCGGAAGCCCTTAAAATTGAGGTGCAATCGTGTACGCCCGCTGTAGAGGAACCACATGCCAAGCCCCGCACCGATGGCCTGGGAGAACACTGCGGTGGTGGCCGCACCATTGACTCCCATCTTGGGGAAGAACAGGAGACCGAAGATGAGGAGTGGACAGACCGCTATATGCACCATCCTGAAAAACACTGCGATCCACATAGGCGTCCGGGAATCTCCCGAGGCCTGCATCATGCTTTCGGTCATATTGCGAAAGGACATCGTGACCATACCGATGAAGTTGATGGCAAGGTAAGGAGCCCCGAGGACAACGATATCTTCTCCAACCCCCATCATCCGCATGATAGGCACGGCGAGGAAGTGACCAATAGCGGCCATTGTTACAGAGTAGGCGAGGCTGATGACAACCGCCTGGCGGGCTATGTGATTGGCCATAGCACTGTCGCCGGCGCCGATGAACCGGGCAACCATGGCCCTGAGCCCCTGATAAAGCCCCATCGTTAGGGAGTTGGCGAGTTGCACTATCATCCCGGAGACGCCGACGGCGGCAATGGCCGCCGCACCCAGCTTGCCAACCCATATCATGTCGATGGTCGGCCCCAGCATGTTGAGGCTTCCGCCGACTATCATGGGCCAGGAAAGGGAGATCAGGTTGCCGGTAATACTCCCCTTGGTCCAATCGCGGCTCCGGAGCCGCGGCGCGTCCGCCCGAGTAGGCTGTCTTTTCCGTCGCTTTTGTCCAGTGCTTTCCGGCATGGCGACTCGTCTGAGTCGCCAGCCAAATACTTCAACCTGGGTTAACATTGGCCATTCTACGCCGTCGGCTGGACTGAGACAACACGAAGCGTCGCGACCAGGGCTGGTTCCGTTTTATCCCGCATTCGATGACTGATATGATGAACAGGTTATGTCGTTAGCAGTCCCCCGCGCTCGACGACGAGCGCGTATCATAACCCCGGAACTGATCGCCGTAATCGCGATCGTGGGGCTTGCCAGCATGGCCATGGCATTGCTCCAGCCCGTCTTGCCGCTGTATCTGAAATCGCTCGGGGTGAGCCCACTACTGATAGGACTCATGGGCTCTGCCGGAATGGCGGGAATGGTGCTTGGGGAAAGCTCAGGAGGCTGGCTCGCTGACCGAGTCGGCATCAAAGCCCCGCTGATCATCGGAACGTTTCTGTGCGTTCCGCTGGTGTTGTCTTTCGTTTTCGTGACGGACCCTTCCTTCATCTTTTTGATCTTCTTCATATGGGGGATCGTGCGAGCCGCCATCTTCGGCCCTGGACGAGGATATATTGGGACAAAGATCCCGGTGACGCAAAAAGCGACGATCATGGCCCTGTACGGCACAGCCATGGCAGGTTTCCGAGGACTGGGGACTCTCTCAAGCGGCTTCATAGTCGACAGCAAGGGATACGACTGGGTCTTCTATGCCGGCGCAGCCGTGGGAGTCATGGCCGGCTTGCTGGTAATATTTTCGCTGAAGAGCGAGAGGAAAACAGCGCGAAGGGCCTTCATCGAGCGGGATAGTGTTAAGAAACAGACGTCGCCGGCGGAGGTGCCTTTGTACCGGCACAGACCATTCGTGACGCAATCGGCGATTGCCCTCTTCTTCTTTGCTGCCTCTGGCCTGGGGGCCTTCATCTCGTTACTTGGAGTGGAGGTGGCCAGGCTGGACGCAGCAGAGGTAGGTGTCCTTTTTACCATCAGTGCCGTGGCCAGCGCCATATTACAGGTACCAATGGGACGTATGGCAGACCGATTCAGCAAGCGAAACATGATGCTCGCGGGGCTGCTGGTTACCGGTGCCGGACAGGCGGTGGTGGGACTCTCGCACGGATTTCCGCAGATGGCGGCAGGCATGATAATCGCGAGCGCCGGCGGAGCATGTTTTGGACCGGCCGCGGTGGCGCTGCTTTCGGATAACGTTCCGATGACCCGCCAGAATACTGCAATGGGGATCTACGGCGGTTGTGAAGATGCAGGCGTCATTCTGGGGTCAGCCATGGGCGGAGTGGTGTGGTCCGTTTTCGGGCCGATGTGGACCTTCCTTCTCATTGGTTCCTTTTGCGCGGTCGTAGGGGCAGTAATAGCGTTCTTCGGGCTCAAACACAGACCAACGGCGGCGACACTTCAATCGAATCCGACGTAGCCGACAACTTGGTGGGGGCCCTTGCCGGGCAATCCTCTTGCCCATTCTCCGCAGTCTCAATCAAGTTCGATTCGCGCCAGGGACACGTTCCCAAACGCGCCACTTTGACTACAATAGTCTTATTGGAGACTCTGGCCAAAGCATGGCTGAGGAGACCGAAAATGAACGTGATCAAGCAACGATGGGCGCAGATTTTCGCCGTAGGATTGGTGATGCTGGCGGTGACTGACCTCACGCTTCGAGTGACCGGCGATCCCGCGTATTTCCCGACCGTAATGATGATCGGTGCTTTTCTCGTGCCGGTCGTCTTCGTCTCCTATTTCTACCAGCAGGAGACAATCTTCAACCGCGAAAACGGGTCTGGCAGCATCCTGCCTACTTTGCTGGCGTGTGCCCTCTTTGGGGGGTTCATAGGAACGGTCACCGCGGGGATGCTGGAATACACAACGATGACCAGCTCTTCAACCCTGGCGGTGGCGTGGGTTGGTCCTATCGAGGAATTCGCCAAGCTGCTTGTTCCGGTCGCCCTGTACATCATCATGCGAAAAAGGTTTAGGACCGAACTTGACGGCCTCTTGCTCGGGGTCGCCGCCGGGATGGCATTCGCGGCGCTTGAGACCATGGGATACGAACTGGTCTCGCTTGTCAATTCTCAAGGCAACCTTAACGTGGTGGACGAGACGATATTGTTGAGAGGCCTTTTGTCTCCAGCCGGCCACGCGGCGTGGACCGGACTAATCACTGCGACGCTCTGGAGAGAAAGGCAGCGCACCGGGAAAGCAATCTCTCCCACTGTGTTTGCCTTTTTCCTCCTGGCCGCCGCTTTGCACAGCTTGTGGGACATCGCCAGTTCGGCTGGGAGCATGTTCATTCTAGTCCCCGCCTACATAGCCATAAGCGCAGTAAGCCTTGGCCTGCTGATCTGGAGATTAAGAGAAGCAAGACGGCAACAACCGGCGCCAGAAACGGTGCCCGTCATCTCCGGCTGAACTTCTGATAGAGTTCAACGAAGGTGACGTTCAGAGCGAGCGACAAGATAGACGGTATCGCCAGTAGCCACAAATGCGCGGAGAGGTCGACGCCGAAATAAACCGCGCCAATTACCAGCGCGTAGGTGAAGATGGTCCCGAGGAAGACTGAACCTGCGGCGAGCGTGATGTATATGAAGACCGTGCCGCGCCGGCTTGACTGTTTCCTCATCCTCTCATCCCAGGAGAATTCCTAGTCTCATAGTATCGCCTTTCTCCTCGTGACGGATAATGCATGGGTCGCACTTCGCCATTCCGCCTGCTTCAACAAAACAATTCCCTCCAGGGATCCAGCCCCCTGACCCACCCATGTTTGACCCCGGCTGGCCAAAAACGATATTATGCTTTGTATACTTTATAGTTTGTATATTGGTTCATGGCTGTAGAACGAGAGCAACTACTGGAAACAGTCTCGATGGACTTGCTGTCCATTCCGCCTCTTGTTTTCAGATCGCTGCGGAAGCGCGTTGCCAGGGCGCCGCTGGGCGAAGCTGAACGCAACATGACCTCCCATCATTTTGAGATCATGCGGCTTCTGGAAGAAGAAGGGTGTCTGAGCGCCTCGGAAATAGGCGATAGATTGCAGTTGGCAAAGGCACAGATGACGAAACTGATCGACCGTCTGGTGGCATCTGGCATAGCGGAAAGGACGTGTGACCCGGAGGACCGGCGAGTTTACGAGATCAGGCTGACAGAGCAGTCCAGGGTGATTCTCGAGGAGCACAGAAAGAAAGCAATCGAGGCAATGCAGGACATCATCTGCAGACTTAGCGATCGAGAACTGGAGAACATATCAAATTCGCTCAGGAGCCTGCGGGATCTGCTGGTCAGGAGCACTTGCGACAATCAGACAAGACTCTAACGCCGCGGCAGCCCAATTTCCACTCTCTCAGTGAGCCTCTAGAGCGCGCTTCTTTGACGTTGATTAACAGAGGAAAAGTGATTTGGATAGAGCCGGAGTAGGTCCCAGCGCGAGAATGCGCAGGGACTGGACCCAGGGGAACATTTTCAGGAACCTTGTCTCGATTTCGTGGCCCATGGCAGTGACACAAACGATGATGTCACTCGGACCGACCATCGACATGATATGGGTGGGAAGGCTGGGAGATTCGGCGGTAGCCGCAGTGGGGGTCTCCGGGGTTGTGGTTATGCTGGCGATGGGTGTAATGATGGGTTTCAACACCGGCATGCTCGCCCTCATCGCGCGTTCGATCGGTGCCAAAGACTTGAAAGGCGCGAACCACGTTGCCCAGCAGGCGGCGGTGGTCACCGCGGTCTATGCGATTGTGATCGCGCTGGTCGGAGAATTCTTCGGCGAGAACATCATCAGGCTGATTACCTCAGACCCGAAAATCGTGAGCATGGGAACCGCATATCTGCGCATCGAGCTTCTTGGCGGAGCAACCATGGTTTTCAGGATGACCATGGATGTAATCATGCAGTCATCCGGCGATACGGTGAACCCGATGTGGATCGCGGCGGTGTACCGGGGGCTGCATATCCTCCTCTGTCCTTTTCTCGTTTTTGGATGGTGGATATTCCCGGAGATGGGCGTACAGGGAGCGGCGCTTACGGGCATCATCGCTCAGGCTTTCGGAGTCATTCTAGGATTGAACGTGCTCTTCAGTTCCAGGTCTCGCCTCAGGCTGAGCTTCAAGAACTTCACGTTTGACCCCGGAGTGGTATGGAACATCGTCAAGATCGGCTTTCCCGCTTCGATATCAGGCATCCAACGCGGTCTTAGCCAGTTCTTCCTCCAGGTCTTCATAGCTCCATTTGGCGGCGCCGCTCTGGCGGCACACGTAATCACGCAAAGGATTGAAATGTTCATCTTCATGCCTGCAATGGCCTTCGGCATGGGTGCTGGAGTTCTCGTTGGTCAGAATCTGGGTGCCCAGCAGCCGAACCGAGCTGAGAGGAGTGCATGGATGGCTGTGGCGGTTGTGGAGGGCTTCATCTTGATCGCATCCGCAGTCATGTTCGCGTGGACAAGCCAGGTAGTGCATATCTTCGGCAACGATCCAGCCATGGACGCGGTGGCCATACAGTTTGTACATATCGCGATTGCTGGTTGGGCACTCATGGGATTTATGTTTGTGTTGATGAACTGTTTGCAGAGCGCTGGAGATACTGTTCCCACCATGATTATCGGCATTGCAGCCACGTGGTTGATCACAATTCTTCCAGCATACTTGCTGCCAAAGTATACGAACCTCGGCGTGGAAGGCGTCCGCTGGGCGATGAGCGCATCGATAGTGTTCGGCGCCATAGCCAACTTCGTCTACTTCCGGACCGGGCGATGGAAGACCCGGCGTGTCGCGGTCGGACGGAACCGCCTGGCGATGGCTCCCGCGGCAGGGGAATGAACAGATTCCCAACGTCTTACAGGCTCCAACCCCAGGTCCGGCGGAGCTTCACACCAGTTGCCTGAGGCAGCATCGATGACCGTGGTAGAATACGCAACGGCCGAACGGGCGTTATGAACAAGATCGGGGTCGACGTCATTGAGATCGATCGCATAGAAGGAACACGTGGTACGATTCGGTCAACGGTTTCTGGACAGGGTTTACACCAAAGCCGAGCTGATGTTATGTAAACAAAAGGTGGAGCGACTGGCAGTGCGCTTCGCCGGCAAGGAGGCCGTGATGAAGGCCTTGGGCACGGGCGCAAGAGGGGTGGGGTGGAGAGATATCGAGATCCTGGCCAAGCCGTCAGGAGAGCCCACGGTTTCGCTTTATGGAAGGGCCGCGGCAGCAGCAGGCAAGCTGGGAATGGCCGAAATGGCGATAAGTCTTTCTCATTCGCGCCAATATGCCGTGGCAGTAGCCGTGGCCGATGGCAAAACGAACTAGTCTCCCAGCCTGTTCCTCCTGACCCTGCCGGAAACGCTATCGAGAGACGAAGTCGATCCGTTCTTCCAGCAGCCTCTGAGGAAACGGCCGTCCATCTCAATCACTCTGTCGGCAACCTCTCGCAGGGGCCGTGAAGTCCTATCCTTGCCAAACAAAGCAACCTCGACGTTCTTGCCGTTGTCTTTGACGGACTGAAGCGCGCCCACGTAGTCAGTATCACCAGCCACTATAACCGCCACGTCAAAATTGTTCTTGAAGCTGTGGGTTAGAAGATCGGTGGCGAGCTGGATATCCACCCCCTTCTCGTAAGGAGGGGAGTTCGGCCAGTCCTGATAGACGAGCCGGCCCAGGCGCAATTCGACGTACGGTGTGGATGTCACGCCGTTAAAGAAAGCCTGCTGCCGACGGTATCGGTCGCTCTCTTCTTTGCGGCCCACCCTCGCGTTGTAGTAGTAGACTCTGATCAGGCGACGTTTCTCGATGAGCCTGTCGGCCAGGCCTCCCATATCGATGTCGGTCCTGTTGAAAAAGCTCTTCAGAGAATGGTAAAGATTGCTGCCATCGATGAAGACCATTACTCGGTCGGTACGTTCGGGCATATTGCTCTTTCGTTTACCCTAGCACTTGGTATAGCCGCAGCCAGGGCAGATAAAGCACCCCTCCTGGTAACGAAGCAGTCCACCGCAATCTGGGCATTGCCCGGCGACGTTCCGTATCGGGCCGGCAGACACGGAGGTGTCTTCCTTGGATTCAAGAGCAACTTTGTTCTCTGCCGGTTCCGCGCCCTGTAATTGAGCATCGAGAACTGTGGCGATCGCGTCGGCGCACGAGAGGACCGATCTGCCTTCCTCCCACGCGATGGACGGACAGCGGATGCCACGCAGCTGCCGGACGATTTCCGCGGGGTCGACGCCTGATCGAAGGGCAAGCGAGATAAGGCGCGTGCTGGCTTCCAGTTGCGCGGAGGCACAGCCACCTGCCTTTCCGAGAGTGACAAAGACCTCGCAGATGCCCTTCTCGTCGGAGGATACGGTCACGTACATATTGCCGCAACCAGTAGTCACCTTCTCGACGAAGGCCGTTGTCCTCTTCGGTCTTCTTCGAGGCGTCAAACGTGCGCCTGCGGACTCGACCCTCTTGTCCTTTGCTCCATCCGCAGCCTTGGTACTCATGGGCTGAGCATCGCGGCTGCCATCACGATATATGGTTATACCTTTCAGCCCGAGGTCGTGGGCCATCAGGTACACCTTGGCAACATCGGCTTCAGTCGCCTCCTCTGCAAAGTTCACCGTCTTGGACACGGCGTTGTCCGTGGACTTCTGAAAGGCAGCCTGCATACGGACGTGCCACTCCGGTGCGATCTCGTGGGCCGTCACGAACAGTCTCTTGGCAGCGTCGGGTACGCCCTCGACATCATGCAACTTAGTTCCCGTAGCGAGTTGCTTCATCAGGTCGTCTGAATAGAAACCACCTTCGCGGGCGGCTTCGGCAAATACCTGGTTTGCCTCGACCATGTTCGCTCCGTCAAGAATGTTTCTGGTGAAGCTAAGGGCGAAAAGGGGCTCAATGCCACTGGAACAACCGGCGATGATGCTCAGCGTCCCGGTAGGGGCGATGGTCGTTCGCGAGGCGTTGCGAACCTTTGGTCCACCCGCAACGTCGTAGACACTACCCCTGAACGAGGGAAAAGTCCCGCGCTGAGCGCCAAGCTCGATAGACTCTTTTAGCGCCTCGTCATTGATGAAGCGCATCACGTCGGTCGCCACGGCGATGGCGGCGTCGGAGTCATACGGAATCCCTAGCTGCAGCAGCATGTCGGCGAAGCCCATCACCCCAAGGCCTACCTTGCGGGTACTCCTTGTCTGGGCAGCAATCTCGGGCAGAGGGAAATTATTGACGTCGATGACGTCGTCGAGAAAACGGATGGCCGTCTTCACCGTCCGCGCCAGGCGCGCATAGTCGATCTCGAATCCTGCCAGCGGGGCTTTCTTCTTCTTCAGCATTCTGACGAGGTTTACCGATCCGAGGTTGCACGACTCATAGGGGAGAAGCGGCTGCTCTCCGCAAGGATTGGTGCTCTCGATGCGGCCGAGGTGGGGGGTGGGATTCTTTTCGTTGATGCGATCGATGAAGATAATCCCCGGGTCTCCGGTCTTCCACGCCGAAGACACGATCTTGTTGAACACTTCCCTCGCATTTAGTTTGCCGACGGCTTCGCAGGAATGAGGGTTAACCAGGTCGTAGTCCGACCCGGCCTTGACCGCCTCCATAAACTTGGCTGTTACAGCGACGGAAAGGTTGAAATTGGTGAAGACGTTGGGATCTTCCTTGGCTGTAATGAACCTCATAATGTCAGGATGGTCCACGCTCAAGATGGCCATATTGGCCCCGCGGCGCATTCCGCCCTGTTTGATCACGTCGGTAGCCGTGTCAAAGGCCCGCATGAAAGAAACCGGACCGCTCGCGACTCCACCGGTCGTACCCACCCGGTCTTTTTCCGGTCGAAGGCGGGAGAAAGAGAACCCGGTTCCACCTCCGCTCTTGTGAATGAGTGCAGTGTTCTTCACAGCGTCGAAGATGGACTCCATTGAATCCTCGACCGGAAGAACAAAGCAAGCGGAAAGCTGCCCAAGCTCACGGCCGGCGTTCATCAGAGTCGGAGAATTGGGGAGGAACTCGAGCTCCGTCATGACACGGTAGAACTCATCCTCCCAAACCTTGACGTCAGCGTTAGCGTCATTGATAATCTCGGCCGCGGCGATGGAACGGGCGACCCGATGGAACATGTCCTCGGCAGTCTCAATGACTTTGCCAGTCTTATCCTTTCGCAGGTATCTCTTCTCGAGCACCTGACGGGCATTGTCGGTCAATTCAAGTCCGTTGTTTATCTTAACCTCGGGTGTTCGAGTCTTGTGTTCGACCATGGGGGTATCCTCCTTGTGTCGGGATTGGGCGGGATTGGCTTTCTCGTCTTCGGCGAGAATCTGCTCCACAATGGCCTGTATTTGAGCCCCGCTCGGAAGACGAGACCGAGACCTCTTTGTCCTGGGCTTCGGCACATCGATTCCAGGTAGGGAAGTCTGTCGTTCCAGGCGTTCAATCACTCGCTGCGTGAGCCACTCGATCTTTTCGCGGTCGCGCAGCCCCATCGATTCAGCGTCGGCAACGACCGTCTTCAAGACCTCGATACGGTTTACGCCATCTTTCTTGTTCTCAGCGTCAGGGCTCATTTCTTGCCCCTCCTGCGCTTGCCAGCCGACTCGAGGTCACTTTCTGGAATGAGCGGCAACTGACTTGTAGTATCAGGGACCGTTTCCTCTCCACCAACGAGGCTGTCGATTTCATGCTTCAAGGCCGTAATGTCGGTGAACTGCCGGTAAACGCTGGCAAAACGGATGTACGCGATATAGTCTAGTCGCTTCAGTCTCTCCATGACCATGTCACCGATAGCCGAGGTGGGGACCTCGGCTTTTCCTGCAGCAAGGATTTCAGCCTCTATTTCGTCGGCCACCCTGTCAATAGTGCCCGTCGGAAGCGGACGCTTCTCGCATGCCTTATGTATTCCACTCAGCAGTTTCTCTTTATTGAATTCCTCGCGCCTCTGGTCCTTCTTGATAACGTAGAGTTCTGCAACCTGCAAGCGCTCGTAAGTGGTAAAACGCTGGCCGCATTGAAGGCATTCGCGTCGACGGCGGATGCCATCGCTGACATCGCGAATCGACAACTTTGGAATCGAGATACTGACAGTAAGGGCAATTCATTATGGAAAGAAAACCACGTCCCGTAGTAGATCGAGGTCAGATTACCACAAGATGTAGTGGGTGTCAATGGCTTTTTTGAACAATAACCCAAAAGAACTATGCTCTCGGGAAGACACATTCAACCGGCAGTTCACTCCGAGATCTTCCTGCCTCTTTGGTTTGCGGTCGACGCAATGCACCAGGCGCCACCCCTTCCTCCATACCGTCTTCTCAGGCCAGCTTCGGTAGGTTCGTCCGTCGATCCTGCAAGTAGCCGTTAGACAACACTGCCCAAAATGATAATATGGTCGCGTAATTGGGGAGAGGATGATCAACACACGGCGATGATCCCTGATATCGCTGGGCTTGCTGCTGGATGTCTTGCATGAACGGACGCCTACGATGCTTATCGAAATGCATGAGCAGCCGCGAAGTCTTTGTACAGCCTGCAAACGACGACGCCACACGATAGAGGGACTCTCACACTGATTGATGGCGACGGAGGGAACATGGTTGATAAAAAGCAACTACTTACGATACTTGATCCTAGAGGCCAACCCAGCGGCATTTTCGGAATTGCACTGTCGCCGGAAAACGACATGATGGACTTGTTGGACCCGATGGGCCAGCCGGAGACTACGTTGCAGCTCAAGCATATGGCTGAGCGGCTGCCTACTCTCGACGGCAAAACTGTCTATCTGGTAGAGACTGGCTTCGTCGGGGCCAGGGAATTCATGGAAGAGGTACAGGGCTGGTTTACCCGTAACAGGCCGAAGATCAAGACTGTATTCCGAAGCAAAGGAAATAATACCTTCGCCAATGACCCTGAACTATGGCAGGAGATTAAGAAGAACGGTGACGCCGCAATATTCGGCGTTGGATCATGAGACGGGTGTTCGGCGAGTCTCGCCGATTTTGCTCGCAACATGGAGGACTCCGGTATCCCAACGGCTCCTGTTGCCACTGCTCACTTCGCTAACTACATGGCGAGGGATAGCCAGATACACGGTGTGCCTTTGCGTTTTAGTTTTCCACCCCACCCCACCGCCTGGGTGTCAGCGGGAAACCCACCGGCAGTATGTAGAGGGCGACGATCCCGTATCCGGCCAGCCGTTGATGCAGGAGTTGATAGACGCCCTGACCAATCCACTGACGGAGGAGGAAAAACACCCTGTAGCGGTGAAGAGGTCCCGGAGGCCGCGGCTGTTGACGCCGGACACTGAGGATAATCTGAGACGATTGTTCGTCAAGAATGGTTGGACCGACGGGTTACCGATCATCTTGCCTACAGAAGAGCGTGTGGCTGAAATGCTTACCGGGACTGACCATGATCCTCAAGAAGTTATGGGGCATATGTCGGTCACGCCGCATGAGGAAAAGCTGGAATATACGGTAGAGAAAGTAGCCGTTAACGCGGTCATGGCAGGTGCCCGTCCGGAACACCTTCCGGTGATACTGGCTTTGGCAGCCACGCAGCGGGCACTAATCCCTAGTTCGACTGGTTCATGGGCTCACATGATTGTTGTTAATGGTCCCATTCGGAATCAGATAGGCATGAACTGTGGCAGCAGTGCTCTGAGCCCGTTTAACCTGGCTAACTCGGCTATAGGCAGGACCGGAACGCTCATGAGCATCAATTTTGGTGATATCAATTTTTCTGAGAACTTCACAGGAGGGGCGGGCAACAACTTCAACTACAACAACCTTTGCTGCGGTGAAAACCAGGAGCGGTCTCCATGGGAACCATTCCATGTGCAAAAAGGATTCAAAGCTGCTGACAGTACGATCAGTCTCTTTAGAGGCTGGAGCATGCAGGGCTTTAGCGTTGGGCCGGCGAAACGTATGGCAGAGCTTATGGGCAGGATGGGATTCCCAGTCACTTTTATTCTCGACCCGCTGGTAGCCAAGAACCTGAAGAAGGACGGCTTTGAAACCAAGCAGCAGTTGGGTGAATTCCTGGTCAAAGAAGCAAAAACTAACAGCCCAGCAGGACGTCCCATGGATGCTTCCGGCATCAACTTCATTGTCGTGGGCGGAGAATGGAACCCGATTTTTATGACGGCCGACTTTGTCTATCTGCAGACCGAACCCATCGATAAATGGATACCAAAGACAGGCATCAAAACAGATCTGACCTACCGGATGCCAGCCCAGGCCATCTGCAGCGAAGGGATCTGCGGTCTGGATTTGAATATACCGGATGACGTCGAGGTGAAAAAGTAGTGGAAAATGTTGCCGGGAAGACGGCTTTTGTCACAGGCGGTGCAAGCGGGATTGGATTGGGAATTGCCAAGGTGTTCGCCGCTAACGGAATGAAGGTGGTCATCGCCGAATCGCGCCAGAATGCAATTGATGATGCCATGGGCTATTTCAAGCCTAAGGGATTACCTGTTCACGCTATCAAGCTCGACGTCACTGACCGCCAGGCTTACGCCCGGGCCGCTGACGAAGCTGAAAAAGTGTTCGGCAAGATTCACGTTCTTGTCAACAACGCAGGCGTTGGCACCGGTGGCCCACTGCAGACATGCACCTTTAAGGACTGGGACTATGCCATGGGCGTCAACGTGGGTGGAGTCATCAATGGAGTTGTGATTGTCCTGCCTCGCATCTTGAAACATGGAGAGGGTGGGCACATCGTATCCACTTCTTCAACCGCAGGGATCTTCGCCGTTGGCGGGAGTGGGATATATACCACCACTAAGTTCGCAGTGGCCGGGATGATGGAAGCGCTGGCTACGGACTTGCAGGGTACAGGAGTTGGAGCCTCGGTGCTCTTCCCTGGCCCGGTCACGACCAACCTCGGGGTATCGACTCAAGCGAATCGCCCCGAGCATTTGAAGAACGCCGAGCCGCCACCAACCGCGCAGAGTGGTCAACGGCCCGGTTTAAGAGGAGACGTCTCCACTTTCATGGACCCTGTCGAAATGGGCGAACGCGTCCTGAGAGGAATTAGGCGTAACGACCTCTTCATCAACACCCACCCTGAATTCAAGGCTGGATACGCCATCAGAAATGAGGCGATTCTGAAGTCAGTCCCGGACGAGCCTGAGAATCAAAAACGCCACGAGACACTTAAGCTGTACGGAACACTGCTTTACAACCCGATCTACGAAAAGCAGACAACACCCGGTTTGCTCCAAAGGACAACCAAGGAGTGAGGAAACCGAGGGGTTTCCAGTCCGATAAGTCAGTCCGCCGGGCGCGGTTAAGGAGAGAAGATTGAGAGACTTCAAGGGGAAGATTGCCTTCATAACTGGCGGAGGCTCAGGGGCCGGTCTGGGGCAGGCAAAACTGTTCTCTGAGGCCGGTTGCAGAGTGGTCATTGCCGACGTACGTCAAGACCACCTGGATGAGGCTAAAGCTTATTTCCGCGAGAGAAAGGCAGAGGTCCACGCCATCAAGCTCGATATTACGGACCGCAAGGCCTATGCCGCTGCCGCTGATGAGGTGGAGAAGGTATTCGGCAGTCCGCCTCAACTTCTCTTCAACACGGCGGGCGTGAATACCTTTGGGCCAGCCGAAGCATCGACTTTCGAAGACTTCGACTGGGTCATGGGCGTCTGTCTCGGCGGCGTAGTAAACGGGATGGTGACTTTCGTTCCCAGGATGATCAAAGCCGGGAAAGGCGGTCATATCGCCACGGTTTCCTCCTGGGGTGGCTTTATGGGTTTTGCGAACGACGCCCCTTACGCCGCGGCAAAGGCTGCCGTGAATAACCTCATGGAGAGCTACTATCTCGCCCTCAAACCCTACGGAATAGGTGTCTCGGTCCTCTGTCCGACGAACATAAATTCGAACATAGGCGAAGCAATATACACAAGGCCCAGACAACTTGAAAACACGGGGTACAAGGCCGACGAACAAACGGTCAATTTCTTGAGGTCGATTCACGCCCAGGGCATGGACCCGGTGGAGCTCGCGGGCTGGCTTAAGCGAGGGATCGAGAACGATCAGCTTTATGTCCTTCCCTTCGCCAACGCCGACCAGATGTTGAAGGACAACTTCCAGAGAGTTCTCGACTTTTCCACCCCCGAAGGCAGCCGACGCCAGGACGAACTAACAAAGAAAAGAGCGGAACAGCGAGCGCGCGGTAATGATCCCTATGCCACGACGGATTCAGGATGGGGCAAAGCAAGGTCGGATTTGACATGGGTCGACCCGGCAGCACGGGCAAAGGGGTAGGTCGGGGCAGATGGAGGTAGATAGTGGCAATCACCTTGATGGATGACGTAGTTAATCCTCAGCCTCGGACATACGCTGAGAACAAGGGGACTTTTGCTTCCTCAGCCATAGCGGTGGAGTCTCTGGCACCTCGCCTGGACACATTGGCAGGGAAGACCGTCTATCTGGTGGATATCGGCTACGGCGGCAGCTACAAATTCATGCAAGCCGTCGAGCGTTGGTTCAACAAGAATATGCCCTCGGTGACGACAGTACGCAAACGCAAGGCCGGAAGCGCGTTTCGCGATGATTCTCAGGAACTCTGGGAGGAGATCAAGGCAAAGGGCCACGCGGCCGTTATCGGAGTGGGTGGGTGAATAGGCTGTGTAACAGCGGTCGCTGATTGCAGTATCACTCTCGAGAAAAAATACGGAATCCCGACGGCTCCGTTCACCACCGGCGCCTTCATCTCGGTCGTGCGCGACGACCGGAGGGCTGGGTATATGCCTTTCCTTTTCACCCCCCATCCTGTGATAGGAATGTCCGACGCACAACTCGATGGATATGTCGTCGGAAACAATCCGGACACTGGCAGACCTGTGATCGAGGACTTGATTGATAACCTCACCAAACCAGTGGACCCGACGAAACTCAAGTTTCAGGCTGCTCGTGTTGATAGCAACGGAGCCGGAGGATTCCTGAAGGCAGACACAGAAGAGAATATTCAGCAACTCTTCTACGACAGGGGATGGACGGATGGATTGCCGATCGTCCTCCCCACCGAACAGCGCGTCAAGAAGATGCTCGCCGCAACTTGCGGTCAACCGGACGAAGTAGTCGGCGAGATGATGAGGTTCAATATTCGCGGAACAGTCCAGTACACCGTTGCCGATGTGGCGGCCATCGCGGTAATGGCTGGAGCCAAACCGGAGTACTTCCCAGTCATCCTGGCCACTGCCGCAAGCAAACTGGACCCGATTCAGTCGTCATCCTCCAACTGGTCGGCGATGCTCCTCGTGAACGGCCCCATCCGCAATGAAATAGGGATGAACTCTGGGATTGGAGCCCTGTCCCCTATCAACATGGCCAACTCGGTAATCGGGCGAGCCTGGTCACTGATGTCCATCTGCTGGCTGGACATGCGCCCGAGGGTAAACATGTGGTCATCTCTGGGAAGCAGTCTCAATTACAACAACAACTGCTGTGCCGAGAACGAGGAGGCTAGCGTCTGGGAACCTTTTCATGTTCAGAAAGGTTTTCGCAAGGACGAGAGCGTAGTGAGCATTTTCAGGGGCTGGGTGTTTGCCAACAGCGCCGGGACTGCCTCCAGGCGAACGATCGGCGAAGAAATGTGCCTCGAGATGAGCACTATTCCTCCGACCAACGCTAATGCCACCTTCGTCGTTGACCCTGCTATTGCCAGGATGCTGAAAGAGAAGGACGGGTTTGCCACTAAGCAAGATTTCAGCCGCTGGCTCTCTCAGAACATCAAGATGCCGGCTGGCAGATACTGGGGATATGACCACGTCGACTGGCTGGTCGCGCCGCAAGCCATCCAGGGAGTGGAGCCGTACTCTACCTTCATGAAAGCCAGGGCTGATGAGCTGATCGCACCATTCCATGATCCCAACAAGATCAACATTGTGGTAGTCGGCGGAGACACCAACCCGCTTTGGAAATACTCGGAATTCGGGTATATGCGCAGCGAGTCAGTTGATAGGTGGAGGGCTGCCAGGTCAGGAGAGGAATGCGCTGACGGCACCTGTGGAATCCCCGACCCGGAAGAATAAACCAGCCGAACAGTCATCCGGGCCGGTGCGCCCACCGCCAGCCGTTTTCTCCCCTTGGTGAGTCTGAGGACGTTTTGTTGTGGGGCGTCCTCAGACTCACCAAGGGACGCCCCATTTGGTTAGACTCCGTTCTGCGAAGTCTCTGTCACGAGAAAGCAGGGAACAGGCGCCGGAGACACCATGCCACATCCCGGCGTAGGCGATGCGAATCAGGCAGGATTTGCGGAGACACAAAGGTCGGCGGGAATGAGAACGAAGCGATTACCGGTCTTGGCGATCCAGAATCGCCGGATTGAACGCATTTGAGGTTGTTCTTCCTATTGCTGCAAAGCGCGGAGGGCAGACCTCAAAACAGGTCCCGCACTTGATGCACTTGCTCTGATCGATCCAGTGCTTCTGCCCCTTGCCGCCGACAACCGCCTCGGCCGGACATCTCCTCAAACAGATCATGCAAGCCCTGCATTTGTCCTGATCCACCTGATAGGAAGCCACCGATTCGAACAGGCTGGCTATCTCCTGGTCGGTGTACAGCGCGGCGTAGTCTTCGATTTTAGCTGGACGCGCCGCCAGCTTGTCCTTCTTCACAATCTTGATATAGGGAACAAGACTCGTGACTGTGTCGAGTTTCGCCTTGATATCGCTCTCGTCCAGACCCTCGCCGGCTCCGAGGGGTCCGAGCTCCTTCACCTGCCTGACGAAATCCGTGACTGTTTCAGCGAACAGAATGCCGTCTCCCGAAGACATGAACTCTATCCTGAGGCGGAGCGGATTAAGGCCGACGTACGCCATTATTCTCTTGCAGAGGTTGGCCTTGTTTAGGGCGCTGTAGTTGCCATGGGTTGTATAGTTGCACTCATCCAGTCTGCAGCCGACGATTAGTAAGCCATCGGCCCCGTCTGAGAAAGCGCGGAGGACGTGGCGCAGGTCAATTCTCCCGGTACACATGAACCGGAGAAGTCTGATGTCAGTCGGGTATTGCAGCCTGGAAACTCCAGCGAGGTCGGCAGCGCCGTACCCTCACCAGTGGCAGACGAACCCGAGAATTTTGGGCTTAAACTCGATTGGCATCCTCGCTTCCTTGAATTTCTTAGGGAACTAAGATCACCGTGGCGACGCGAGGGCAGCATCGATTTCGCTCAACAGCTGCTCGTCGGTAAAGTGCCTGGACATTATTGCCCCAGTGGGGCAATTTGAGGCACATAGACCATCGCCTTTACACAGCACCGGGTTTATGACCGCCTTGTTGCCCTGAGCGGTCGACTTGAGCTCAATTGCTCCGTAGGCACAACTTTTGACACAGGCTCCGCACCCCATACACTTCTTCTCAACCAAGTCACACACCGAACCTGACGCTGTAACCGTGTCATGAGACAACAAAGTGAGCACCCGCCCCGCCGCCCCGAATGCCTGATTGACCGTTTCAGTGATATGTTTGGGATAGTGGGCCATGCCGCAAAGGAAAACCCCTTCGGCGGCAAAATCGACGGGCCGTAACTTCACATGAGCTTCTTTGAAGAAACCATCGGGTCCGAGGGAGATCTTGAAAAGCTGGGCAACATCCTCGCTTCCGGCCGCCGGAACTACTGCGGCCGCCAGGGCGACAAAGTCAGCATCCAGAGCAAGCCTTTTCCCCAGAATCTGGTCGGTTACCGTTACCCTGAGTCTTCCGTTCTCCAGGGCCTCCACCACTGGTGCATCCTCGGGTTCGTAGCGGATGAAACTGACCTCTTTCTCCGCCGCCAACCTGTAGTGGTCCTCTTTGAAACCGTAGGTCCGCATGTCACGGAAGAGAATGTAGATGTCCGTGGAGGGGTTCCTCTGCTTCAGTGCCAGAGCGTTCTTGACCGAATGACTGCAGCACACACGGCTGCAGTAGTCTCGGTCCTTGTTCCTGCACCCCACACACTGAACCATGACGATGCTTCGAGCATCTGCCAGGCCCTCGTCTCTGCTGAAGATCTTTTCCTCGAGCTCCAGATTGTTCAAAACCCTATCATTCCGGCCGTACAGGTATTCGGTCGGAGAGTAGACCTGGGCGCCGGTGGCGATGACCGTCGCACCATGGCTGATTTGTTTCACGCCCCGCGTAGACTCAATGGTTGTCACGAAATTGCCCACATAGCCTGTAGCTGACGAGATAACAGACCCTGTGTACACGTGGACCGAAGGATGCTCAAGCACCTTTTTGACGAGGTCGCGCAGATATTGCTGGACGTCCATGCCTTCCAGCGTCGACGTCAGTCTTCTTGCCACGCCTCCCAGGTCGGGCTCTCGCTCAATAAGGTGGACCTCGTGTCCTTGTGCCGCAATAGAGAGTGCGCAAGTCATGCCAGCAATCCCCCCGCCCACTACCAGCGCCGCCTTGTTCACCGGCAACTCGAATTCGCCAAGTGGCTCCAGATGGCCTGCCCGCGCCACCGACATTCGAATGATGTCTTTTGCTTTACGTGTAGAGTCTTCGCTCTCCCGGGAATGTACCCATGAGTTGTGTTCGCGGATGTTTGCCATCTCGAGATAGTACTGATTGATTCCCGCTTCCCGCACCGTGTCGCGAAATAGCGCCTCCAGCGTCCGCGGCGAACAAGCGGCGACAACTACGCGGTTCAGCCCCTTTTCCTTAATCATGTCCGTGATTTCCTGGGCGCAATTCGTGGCACAGGAAAAGAGCTGCTCCTGGGCATACGCGACATTCGGCAGGGTGAGCGCGTAATCGACAGTTGACGGCACGTCCACTACTCTTCCGATGTTAGCCCCGCAGTGGCAGACAAAGACGCCGATCCTCGGCCTCTCTTTGGATACATCCTTTTCCGGAGGGTATTCTCGATCTACACTCAGCTTACCCCTGCGGAAATTCAGCAACTCGCCCGTTTGTGAAGCTGCGCCGCTGGCCGAGAATACCGATTCCGGTATGTCGACCGGACCCTGAAAGGCGCCGCTGACAAACACTCCCGGCCTGGAGGTTCCGATGGGATTGTCGCCGTCGGTCTTGCAGAATCCGTGCTCGTTAATCTCGATTCCGAACTTCTGAGCCAGATCGGCAAATCCCGAGGGAGGGTTTAGACCCACCGAGAGCACCACCATCTCAAACTCTTCCTCGCGCACCCCGTCTTCGGGCGTAGAATAGCGAAGAGTGACGTTCCTGCTTCCGGGTACTTCTCGCCCCAGCGAAACGTAGCTTCTGACAAACCTCACCCCGGCCAGGTCCCTGGCCCGTTCGTAGAAGCGTTCGAAATCTTTGCCGTGGGCACGAATGTCGTTGTGGAATATCGTGCACTCCACACCGGGGTCGTGGTCTTTGGAGAGGATCACCTGCTTCTGGGCATAGGCGCAACAGACCGATGAGCAGTAGCTATTGCCGCCGTCGATTATCTGCCTCGATCCGACGCACTGTATCCAGGCGATCTTGCGTGGGGGTCTCCCATCCGAGGGACGTCTAATCTCGCCTTCGTACGGTCCCGTGGCACACAGTATCCGCTCGAAATCCATACTCGTTACCACATTGGGCAACGTGCCATATCCGAAGTCCCCTCTTGCCTTCGGGTCGAACGGCTCGATCCCAGGCGCGAGAATAATAGCCCCGACGTTGAGCTCGATGTGCTGCGCCGTCTGAGTTAAGTCGATGGCTTTGTTCTTGCACACCCGCTCGCAAAGCCGGCATTTCTTCTCCTTGAGATATAGACAGCTTTCGTCGATATAGGCGACCAGCGGAATCGCCTGGGCATAGTAGATGTGTACGGCCTTGTTGCCCGAGATTGACTGGTTGAACTTGTCAGGATAGGAAACTGGGCAATATTCGACGCACGTCGTGCAACCGTGGCACTTGTCTTCCCTGATATACCTCGGCTTTTTGACGAGGCTGACCTTGAAATCTCCGGCCTCGCCCTTCACCGCTTCAACATCGGTATACGAGAAGACCTCGATGTTCGTCTGCCGGCCGACCTCGACCAGTTTCGGTGAGAGTATTCACATCGAACAATCGTTGGTAGGAAAGGTCTTGTCAAGCTGCGCCATGTGCCCGCCGATGGCGGGGAGCTTCTCGACAAGGTAAACCTTGAAACCAGCCTTAGCCAGATCCAGCGAGGCTTCGATGCCGCTAATGCCTCCGCCCACAACCATAACATCCCCGAAGCGGACGTCATCGAGGCTCTTGTAGAGTCTGCGCACTCGTTCATCTACTGAAGGTTCAAAAGTCATGGAATGCCTCGGAATGGAATGCGTCGTCGTTCGAATGATGAGATACGCGTGCATCTATCCATTTCAGAAACCGGGGTTGCTTACCGGCCATCCGCGTTCTTCGCATTCTGGCTTGCCAGCCTTGCCACGGTGTCTATTACTCGCTCGAGTCCGTACTTGTTAATCAGCGCCTCCACACCCTGCTCCACCTCTACGGGCTTGACCTGGTCGTCAACTTCTTCTTCTCGTTCTTCATATATGAGGGCGTCATTGAGGCACCACTGGACACACATCGGCTTCTCCAGCGGGGGATCGCTTTCGCACATATCGCAGGTCAAGGAAAGCTCTGAGTCGGGCTCTTTGAAAAGGTCCCGTGACGGGCAGGAGGCACGGCAGAAGTCACACTCCTGGTACTCTTTGCCGCCTTCGGCGTACTTCAGCCGGCCAGTGCACTCCGCGGCAGTGTATTCGCCGGCGAAGACTGGCAGGTAAATGTCCTTAACGGGCTGGTGAATTAGCCGGACGCGCGAGCGCGCCGGGTTGTTGATGCCGTACTTGGGCACGGCGTGAAAAGCGGAGCAGATCACTTCACAAGCCCGGCAGCCATTACACTTGTCCAGATCAACTTTGATGGTCTTGACGATCTTCTTCTTTTTCTCGTCACCAGCCACAGTCAACTCCCGTCTGGGAACCCATCTGAAACAGACTCGAAAATCGAGTGTCTAAACCATGAAGAGCACGCAGTGCGAATGCGGGCCGGTAGTCATGGCATTTCGCCAATTCGAAATTGCTTCGCATTTCGGATTTCGTGCTTGCGGTTTTAGTCCCGGAGGATGTCCCTCTTCACGAAGTCGTCAGCCACGTAATCCAGGCCGAGGCCGTGCAAAGACTCTTTCGTCGGAATTCCCTCGCCGTTCCACCCCTTGTACCTATAATAGGCGTCTAATAGCTGGGACTCCAACTCGGGATACCGCCGGCGCCAATGGTCTTCAGGCGGCTTTTCGTCCGCCCGCCTCATCCCACGCCGAATGTTCACCGACCTCACCAGTTGCCGGTTCCGCCTTGCGACCTGCGTCAGTCCAGCTTCGTCAATATCCATCCCTGTCGCCGCCGAAATCAGCGACGGGTAATTATGTATGTGATAGGGAGGCTTGAGGGGGAACGACGACAGCCCGGCACATACCCCGAGCGAATCGTCAATGTAGTGCATTCGCTCCATCCAATCGACCGCTTCGCAACACATCTGGACTGTCGGGTAGTAGGGGTTGGAGAACTCTCCCCTCGGTTCCCAATCCAGAAAATACTGCTTAAACTTGTCGTCAGGCACCTGGATCCAGTCTTTGACGAACGCTTCTCTCTCTTCACGGGTAGGAAAAGGCTCCTGGGGGAACTGACCTTCTATCTGAGTGATATTAATCTTCTCGCCCGTGGAATACATCAGGAAATAGATGGGATTGAGCATGCCCAGCTTGAGAGGCAACTGCTCGTGCTTCTTGATGTTGTTATGGGCAAATTCTTCGGCGCCCTTGCCGATCTGCTTCGCCGCCCAGTAGGTGCCGTTGGCCAGAATATCTCCGATTCCATCCCGATGCACAATCTTGTCAAGGAGCCAGTAGAAACGTCCCTCGCTATCGGACGGCATTCCAGGCATATCTGAGGACGTCAGGATGCCGGCCTCGTATAGCTCCAGCGCAAAAGCCATTACCTGCGGCGTCGAGAATCCATCGACCCCGTACTCGGTGGCCAGCTGGGCGATCTTGAAGCCGAAATCGAGGTCCGAATAGGCCGCCATGGTGTAGGTCAGCTTTGAGTAGCACTTCATCATGTAGGTTGAGATGCCTGGTACCGAGATTGCTGCCCCGCATTTCATGGGGCAGTTATAGCAACTGAGCAAACGCGTGCGCACATTCTCCTGAGTCTCACGCCATTTCTGCTCGATCTCCGTCGTCCAGAAGTCCTTCCGGCGGGTTCGCGAATTGCCCCACATGAAGCTGGTGGTGTGCCACTTCTCGTCGAAGAGCTTCATCTCCTGGGGCGAACCCAGGCCGGCCAGAATGGGCATGACACCCGGGATCGGGTGTTGCTCTCTCGCCCTTATGTTCTCAAGGACTTCGTTGCAGAGCTTGATGAACTCGGCAGGCCGTGCCACGCTGACATCCATGGTGCCCCTGACAGCGATGGCCTTCACACCCTTGTCCCCCATCACCGCCCCAATTCCGAGCCGGGAGGCGCTTGATCTTCCCTGTTCTATGGAGGCCATGTAGACCCGGTTCTCTCCAGCCAGGCCAATAGACGCTACCTGGGCATACGGCTGGTCAAGTTCCTCGCGGATAAGTTCAGATGTCTCGCCGGCGCCTTTGCCCTTCAAATGAGAGGCATCACGTATTTCAACCTTGCCATTGTGTATCCAAATATATACAAGCTTAGGGGACTTGCCCCGAAGGACGATCTTGTCAAAGCCGGCGAATTTGAGTTCTGGGGCGAAGAACCCTCCCATCATGGAGTAGGCCATGAGCCGGGTCTGGGGAGAGTAGGTGGTGACGATGGTGCGATTCGCACCGACCGCCGGCGTGCCGCAGAGAAGCCCGGTGCCGAAGATCAGTATGTTATCCGGCGAGAAGGGGTCAGTCGCAGCAGGCACCGTATCCCATAGCAGCTTGGCATTGGTACCCAACCCGCCTAGGTATAGGCCGGTCTGGGAGAGGTCGGTTACTATCCTTTCGATATTGCCGCTGGAAAGGTCGATTTCGAGGTTAAATCCTGTTTCAGCGTATCTCATATCACGCGGAAAACACTCGGAATGCCACGATGATGAATTGGGTATTGCACTGTTTCTACGACAAGGCTGATCGTGACATATCAGCGTTCTAAAGTCAATGGAGGGTATCTCTCTGAGTGCATTGTTATTACATTCCGATGTTCGGATAGGATATTCGTCTGGATTCCTGACCACAACGCTTGCCGCACGGCAGTTCGCTCAGATTACGAGGGCCAGTGGTCTGCAGCGAGGGGGGAGTTGATACCCGCGGACTTGTTAGTTCACGGTTGAGTCGACGATTGGCCGTAATAAGCGCCCCTTCCCAAACAGCTCTCTTCGGCTATTGACCTCCAGTTGGCTTGGCAAGCATGGCAAACCGAAGACGATGGCCGCACGACGTGGATCGAAGGGATGGGACGAGGGTCTGCGAGCAATCCGCTCAGGACCTCATATTGTCGTTGGTTTCACAGACTATCTACTGTCTAGACTCGACCAGCATGGAAGTGAACACTTCGCAAGAATTGCACAACTTCCTCTTTTCGGACCATGTCTTGCGTCGTTTTCCCTGGCAATATGTGCCGTTGACTTCCCAGCAGGCAAGCCCGGCCTCATACTGAAAAGCCGCACAATTCTCTCTCCATTCCGTAGGGCACTTGCGAACTTCCCAACACACTCCCACATTCCAGTCATTCGGATCAAGGTAGCAGGCTCGCCCTTTTTCCGTACTCATCTCCAAGCACCCCCCGTAATGTTCGTTCGCGATGCGAAGCCGTGAACATGTCAAACCGGCTGTCTTACTTAGGTGCCATGGTTTCGCAACGGCACGCCAATGCCTATTGTATGTGAATATAGAATAGCATGGTCATGTTAGCCGTGATTCTATCACTGCGGTTTTGGCGCAGTCAAAGCTCACGGCTTCTCCGTTCGCCGTGCATTCATGCTCACTGGAGGTACGTGGCTGCAGCCACACCACGGAGACCATGTTAGCCTTCCCTTTGCTGTTCCAATTGAGCGGCGGAGAGATGCTTAGTCTTTCAGTTTGTTACGCCGTATTGTTCAGGTGGCCGTCTTGGACAAATCCCGAGAGTATTCGAATGCCCTCGGATGAAGCGTCCGTCCATCATATCGTTAGAGCCAGCCTGTAAGGCCCATGAATGTCGGCAATGTACTGGACCTGGACAGACTTGGCGTTCCCTACGAGGTACAGCCCTTGGACTTTCCCCGCGAGCTCGCGGAAGAGATCGGCGTTGGACTCGTAGTTTGCGGTGATGATGGTATCGGCTTCGACGAATTCTTCCTTGCCGCCGCAGGTGACTGAAAGTCCGCTCTCAGTGATCTCGTTGTACCGGCATTCCTTCAGTACTTTCACCCCCAGCCTCCGCAATTCCTCAGTGGTGGTGTAGTGATGGTAGAAGACGTCTGCGATACGGTCCTGGGATGAAACGACGGTCACCTGTCTGCCCACTTGAGTAATCGACATTTTAGCTACATCATCCGGGGAGTGCTGGGGACTCCATCGAAGAATGTGCATGGCCACGTCCTCTCGAGTGCAGGCCTCCCTCGCCACGAATTGAGCGGTGAAGCTTCCAAGTGCTGCGTAGTCGTGGTCGGCATCGGCGTCGATGACCACGATTTTGCTTCCGACATCCACCCTTTCAAGCAGGACATCCTCGGCGAAGACGACGTGAGGATGCTTGTCGATCCCCCTTATGCTGGGGAGGACGGGGCGGGCACCGGTGGCTATGACCACCGCGTCCGGCGCTTCTTTTTCAATTGACCGTTGAGTCACTTCTTGCCCGCACTGGACTTCCACCCCGAGCTTTTTGAGCTGGTTGGTCAGGTATATCCTCAAGAGATCCATATCGCGGCGGAACGGCGCAAGGCTCTGGACGTAGAGCATGCGGCCCAGCTGCTTTTCTTTCTCATAGAGCTTGACGCGGTGACCTCGCCGCGACAGAGCTAGAGCCGCCTCCATGCCTGAGAGTCCTCCGCCAACCACAATAACCCTCTTTGCCTTTTCAACCTTTGTCATCTTCAGGGAGTCTGATAGCTCCTTCGGTTTGTAGAAAGGCGATTCGGGGTTGACAGCGCAGGTGAAGCTGCCCATGCACCAGACGCACCCGGTGCAGGGAATGATATCGTCCAGGCGGCCCTCCCTTATTTTGTTCGGCCAGTCCGGATCGGCGATGAGTTGCCGGCAGATGCTGACAATGTCACAGTCACCGTTTCTCAGCAGCGAAGATGCCAGCCACGGGTTTTGCACCCGGCAAGCGTTCATTACGGTGACCCCTGCGTAGGGAGCTCTCAGAGAGACGAGGTAGCTCTTGACGGCACGAGCGTACTGCGAATACGCCCCCGGAGGTACGACCATTTGGAGTTGAGGAACCTGAGTCGAAAACCCGGCCTGCACTACATCTATGCAATCGACCCCGGCTTTTGCGTACATCGATGCCATCAGCTTTGAGTACTCGATGTCGTAGCCGCCTTCGATATACTCAGTCCCGCTGAGGCGTATCATGACCGGGAAGTCTGAACCACAGGCTGCCTTGATCCCCCGGATACATTCGAGCGGGAACCGCAATCTCTCATCGACCCCGTCGGAATAGCCCGGCACCCCGGGGTTCCTAACCTCGGATGTCAGTATGGCTATCAAGCTTTCTCTGGCCCCGGTCAACTGGACTCCGTCAGCACCCGCTTTCTTAGCCCTCACCGCCGCAGCCACGTAATTCTCCACCTCTTCTTTCAGGACATCGGGTGTCATGCCGACATCTTTCCAATCAGGCACGATAAGCTCTGTCTCGCCCTCGCCGCGGATTCCAGCGACCCTGGCCACCCACGGAGCGTGGGTAGAAAGCTGCGGAATAACTTTGGCGTCATATTTGTGGCATGCCTCTATAAGTGTGCTCCACCCCGGGATCGTGTCGTCGCTCCATATCGCCTTGGGCGGCCTTCTTTCGCCAGCTGCCTTCTGTAGGGTGCCTGGCGAATCAGGAGTGACAACCACCTCGCCAACAACAATCATTCCAGCCCCCCCTCGGGCGATGGCCTCATGAAAGGCGACGTGCGTTGGGTGCATTTGGGGATACACCGTGTCAGGAGGAAGCCTTTGGATCGGGGCCAGTGCTATGCGATTCTTCAGCAACATTTTTCCGATGCGGACAGGCTGCCACAGCTTGTCTAGCATCTCGTGCTGAAACGGGTGTTCAACATGTTGGCTGTCTGCTGGTACTAGTTTCACTCACGGGCTCCTGATTCAATTGTCAGAAAGAGGAAATGTCCGAGTTGGGCAGAAGGAGGATTGGCCGTGACTCACAGTTCAATACACCGGATGATTTCCTGTACTCGAGTGTTTGAAACGGTTCAAGAGGTAGCATAGACCGCGACTGTTCAGCAAAACTGGCGAGCCTTCCAGGCAAAAGAATCTACAAATCCTTAGGATCAGAGGGAGGAAATGGGTCAGAGAACTCTATTTTGAGTTCCTGCATCGCCCTCTTACGGATATTGACCAGCAGGTCCCACATCTGTAACTGCTCAGTTTCTGACAGCGAGGACATGACCTTTCTCGTCGACTTCCGCCTTGAAGACTCTCGGTACGCTTCAAGTCCTTTGTCTGTAAGCTCGACTCGAATCATGTTCCGTCTTCCAAGGTCGTGAGCCCTGCGAATCAGCCCCTTCTCTTCCATCGCCTTCAGTTGAACCGATGTTGTGTGAGGCTCCCAAAACAACTGCCTGGATATGTTTGCCGGCGTGGCGAGTCTCTTCAGTCTGATGGCGGTGAAGAGCACGATCGCATCATTCATCGTAAGGCCGAGCTGGCGGAGCTCCTTCTGACGCGCCTTAGCGATGAGATGATCGGTGCGGGCCAGTAGCTGCCACAGTCCGTCACCAAGGGTCATGCGGACTCTGACTATTGGTTTCTTCTTGAGGCGATCGGATGCTGCCGTCTGCATTTTGAGCCGATTCTAACACCGGTGACCCATAAAGTCTAGGCATGTACCCATGGCTCAGACTATCGCCTGAGCTTCTCTTTTTG
>CAVUYC010000028.1:0-6149 GCA_963745605.1 uncultured Chloroflexia bacterium
TGGATTTGGACCACCGTTATTCCTCGTTCCGGGCGAGGTACCATAACCACTAGGCGACACCCTGAAGCAAGTCTCTATTCAATTGTTAACGTTCGTTGTTGAGGCACAAACTAAAAGGCTCTGTGTTTTGATTCACAGAGCCTTTTAGTTACTCTTCTTCCGGTGACTACAGCCTGTGAATTATGTGGCGACCTCGCGATCAAGGAGCGCGCGCAGCACCCCATCAGTTGGGGTCGCAATCGTATGCTGCAGCGCCCTTGGAGAGGGCGCTCTGAGTATCACAGTTTGTCTGTCGGTTCGTTTCATCGAAATTCTTCGTGACCGGGGCTTAACGCCCAAATCCGCGGTCCGGGAAAGCAGAATATCACGGTCAAAATTGACGGTCAAGAGCCTATTCTTTCCTTTGCCTTACAATTCCCTTACAGTTTTCGCGTTGTCGCGTTAAAGTGATACGAACACTCTTTGACCTACAAAGAAACGCGGCAACCCGATCGAGCCTCTTTGTTGAAACTAAACAGGCCTGGCGGTCCTGCGAGATGTCTATCCCGCGGCGGCCTCTGGACGTGTCGGCGCTGTAATTCCCGAGATGCGCCGTTAGTAGCCACTACTTCCGCAGCGCACCTAAAGCATCGATTTTCCGTTCTTTGAATCGTGTGTCTTGGATTTGCCCTGGACCACTCAGCGAAGAACATTAGCCGGATCTCGGGATCTGGGGCGTGAAGCCCCGATCTACGTCCGCTCATCCTGAGCGTGTCGAAGACATTTGAATATTCATGCTTCGTGCTTGTTTCGGATTTCGACATTCGAATTTCGTGGTTCGCGACTTCGGTTTTGGGCTTGTGATTTTGAACTAATTTGGTGCTTATGATTTGGGGTTTACAGTTTCTCTATAATATGGTGATGTCAGCCAATGCGGTTCTCTCCCGGTTCCACCCCCTCATCGCTCGGTGGTTCTTGTCGCAATTTCCCGCGCCTACTGGCGTCCAGGCCCAGAGCTGGGAGCGCATCGCAGGCGGTCAGCATGTGCTCATCACCGCTCCCACCGGCAGCGGCAAGACGTTCGCCGCCTTTCTCTGGGCGATCGACCGGCTGGTCACCGGCAAATTCGAATCCGGGCATACCAGCGTCCTCTATGTCTCCCCCCTCCGCGCCCTGAACAACGACATCCGCCGCAACTTGCTTGCCCCGCTCGAGCAGTTGAAACGGAATTTCGAACGGGCCGGCGAAACCTTTCCGGAGATCAGGGTAGAGACCCGGAGCGGCGACACCCCGGCTTCAGAACGTGAGCGCATGCAGCGGCATCCGCCCGAGATCCTGATCACCACCCCAGAAAGCCTTAACCTGCTCCTGACTTCCGCCGGGGGGCGCTCGATGCTTCGAGGTATATCCGTCGTCATTATCGACGAGGTCCACGCCGTGCTGGGTACTAAACGCGGCGCCTTCCTCATGACTGCAGTGGAACGCCTGGTTCTGCTTTCGGGCGAATTCCAGCGGATCGCCCTTTCGGCGACCGTCCAGCCGCTCGAGACGGCTGCAAAGTTCATCGGCGGGTTCACGATTAGCGGGTCCGCCGTGGCTCCGGTCTATTCTCCCCGAGCCGTGGCGATCGTGCCACCGGCAGGCAAAAGGCAATATCAGCTTACGGTGCGTTTTCCGGAACGTGAGCTGGGCCAGATGGATGACTCGATATGGGATCCACTGGTTGTGGAATTCAAGAAGATCATCCGGCGCAATCGGACCACCCTCTTCTTCGCCAACAGCCGCCGCCTCTGCGAGAAGCTGGCCATGAAAATAAACGATGGCGAAGAACCCCAGCTCATCTTCGTGCATCATGGGTCGCTTTCTCGAGAGGTCCGGCAAACGGTGGAACAGAGATTGCGTCAAGGTGAGCTGAGGGCGGTGATCGCCACTAATTCCCTCGAGCTTGGCATCGACATCGGCGCCCTGGACGAGGTCGTGCTTGTCCAGTGCCCCATGTCTGTGTCAGCCGCCATACAGCGCGTGGGCCGGTCTCGGCACCAGGTGGGCCAGGTCTGCCGCGGCCTTGTCTTTCCTACGTATTCCCGCGACCTCCTCGAGGCGGCCGTCCTGGCGCCGGCGATCGTCGCTGAAGACCTCGAGGCCATCGAGCCGGTGCATGCTCCCCTGGATGTACTGGCGCAGGTGATCGTCGCCATGGTCGGCGTCGAGAAATGGGACATTGATGCCTTATTCGCCCATGTGACCACCAGCTACCCGTTCCGCCTGCTCGGCCGCGTTGAATTCGACCTTGTTTTGAACATGCTCGCGGGCAGGTACGCGGACACGCAGATCAGAGAACTCCGTCCCCAGGTCTCGATCGACCGCGTTGACAATACCGTTGAAGCCAGAAAAGGGGCACTGCTCGCCATCTACACCTCAGGCGGAGTGATTCCTGACCGAGGCTACTTCCATTTGCGCCACAGCGAGACCAACTCGCTCATCGGCGAACTGGACGAGGAGTTCGTCTGGGAAGCATCGGTGGGCCAGACCTTCAGCCTGGGGGCCCAGAACTGGAAGATCGAGCGCATTACCCATAACGACGTCTTTGTCCTTCCGGGAAATCCGAAGGTTCTCGCTACGCCGTTCTGGAAGGGCGAAGAGAACTTCCGCGATTTCCATTTTTCGGAGCGGTTGGGAGCGTTTCTGGAAGATGCGAACGACCGACTCGACGACCCTGCCTTTGCGGCCGAGCTCGAGCACAAGCACTTCATGGAAACGAGCGCCGCACAGCAACTGGTCGATTTCCTGAAGCGCCAGAAGGAGTTGACCCGGGCCGACCTTCCCCACCGGCATCACCTGCTGCTCGAGTCTGTCAGCTCGGGCCCGGGCGGAGCGCCTGGCAACCAGATCGTGCTGCACACGACCTGGGGCAACCGCCTTAACCGGCCGTTCGCTTTGGCCCTCGATGCAGCGTGGGAAGAACGCTTCAAGGAACGGCTTGAGGTATATGTGGCCAACGACTGCATCGTCTTCCTGCTTCCCGATGGCGTCGATGCCGAGCAGGTACTGTCTCTTGTCTCGAGCGCCACAGTGGAGCGCTTTCTGCGTAAACGTCTGGAGAGTTCGGGGTTCTTTGGCGCCAGATTTCGGGAATGTGCCGGAAGGGCACTCTTATTGCCGCGCAACCGCATCGGGCAGAGGATGCCGCTCTGGATGAACCGTCTGCGGTCCCAGAAGCTGCTCAATGCCGTACTGAGGTACGAGGACTTTCCGGTCCTCCTCGAGACGTGGCGGACTTGCTTGCAGGACGAGTTCGACATGGAAAACCTGAAGCGGGTCCTCTCGGAGTTGGAGGCAGGCGTCACCATCTGGTCGGAGGCCCACACAACGTCGCCGAGTCCTTTCGCCCAGGACATCACCTGGCGGCAGATAAGCGAATACATGTACATGGGGGATGAACCGGCTGCGGGCGCCTCCAGGCTGCGTTCCGATCTTCTGGCGCACGTGGTCTTCAGCCCGGAGGTCCGCCCAACGATAGCCAGCTCTCTGATCCAACAGTTCGAGTCCAAACGCCAGAGGCTTGCTCCGGGCTACTCCCCTGAAACGCCGCGCGAGCTGGTCGATTGGGTCAAAGAACGGTTGTTGATTCAGGAGCCGGAGTGGGAGCGCTTGCTCGAGGCTATGCGCCGCGATCACGGCATTGACCCCCGCGCCATGGTTGAAGAGGTCGCTTCGCGACTGGTCAGGATTGTCGCGCCAGGAACGTCCGGACCCTCAATCGTGTCCGTGGAAACGCTGCCTCGGCTTACCTTTGGGCTTTTCGATGGTGGGGAAGTGGCCCTCCAATCGCTTGGCTCGCTGCCGCCCCCGCAACTGCCGCAGCAGAGAGTGCATCCCGAGACACAAGAAGCGGAAGGGGACGCCGACGAGGCTATGACTGCCATCGTTGGCGAATGGTTGTCGTTCTATGGGCCGGTGAGAGCGGAGTTTATCGAGAGAAGTCTCGGCGTCGCCGAAAGCCGTCTTTCGCTTGCTATCGAGGACTTGATCGAGTCCCAGGATGTCATTTCCGGCAAGCTGGTCACCGGCGGTCCGGAAGACGGCATTTGCGATACCGAGAACTTCGAGATACTCCTGCGCCTGGCGAGGAGGGCGGCGATACCCGTCTTCGAGCCGAAACAGACCGAGGCTTTGCCCCTCTTCCTCGCACAGCATCAGGGTGTTATCGCCGGAAACTCGGACGTCGACCACCTCTTCCATTGTATTGAACAGCTGCGCTGTCTGCCGGCGCCTGCACCACTGTGGGAATCCGAGATTCTTCCGGCCCGCCTCCATACCTACAACCCGTCATCGCTCGACGCCATCATGCAGGAAGGCGAATTGAAGTGGATAGGCTCGGGCAACCACCTCATCGCTTTTTCATCCGGGGCCGAGCTGCCCCTTCTCCAGGAAGAAGATAGCCCCGAAGACCAGGCCCCAGCGCCGGATGATGGCACCGTCGGGCTCTTCCCGGGTAAGATAGGACGCTACGACTTCGCCACCCTGCTTACGACGACAAATCTCAGCGCCAGCGAGCTTTCAACACGTCTCTGGGAGGCGGTGTGGAGGGGACGCGTCACCAACGATTCGATCGCAGCGTTGCGCAAAGGCATCATGAACCGGTTCCGCGTGCCAACGGCCTCAGGAGTGGAGACCACCCGTCCCCACCATGGCTACCGTTCTGGTTTTTCACGGTGGAAAGGCTCCATTCCTTTTGCCGGCAACTGGTATCTCCTGCCGGCCGCTGATCCGGCCGGGGACCCGCTCGAAGAGCTGGAAAAAGCCAAGGACAGGGCACGTGTTCTCCTCGACCGCTACGGCATCCTTTTCCGTGAGATCGCGGAGCGTGAGTCTCCCGCATTTCGCTGGGGCAGGGTGTTCCGGGCATTGCGACTCATGGAGCTTTCCGGAGAGATCCTGTCCGGCTATTTTTTCGAAGGCATTCCGGGTCCGCAATTCATCTCACACCAGGCTTTCCAGTCGCTGCAAAGACGGCTGCCGGCGAAGCAAATCTTCTGGTTGAACGCCGCCGACCCCGCCTCCCTCTGTGGAGTCCACCTGAATTCTCTCAAGGACGAGCTCCCCAACCGTGTCCCCGGTGCGCACATCGTTTACCGCGGAGAGCAGTTGGTAGTCGTATCGCGCCGCAACGGTCAGGAGCTGACTATTTCTGTGCCGCAGGACGACCCCGATCTGCAACAGTGTTTTGGGTTTCTCCACCATCTTCTGAACCGGTCCTTCCAGCCGCTGCACCGTGTCATTGTCAGTGCGATCAACGGCGAAGCCGCCGCGGGCAGTCCGTACCTGGATCACTTGAAGACCGGTTTCCATGTCACTGTCGATTACCGGAATGCGATCCTCTACAAATCGTAGCGAGGCGCCCTTCGACCGTACGACGATCGGGCGCCAGGAGAGGTGATATGTCTCAAGACAAGCTGACGCCGATGCCGGATGCAGCCTTTCGTCTCATGGCCTGGATGATGAGCGTAATGGACTTCTTCTCGCCGTCTGGAGTGCGCCGTCATTTAAGCAAGGCACCCGTCGAAGAGGGCATGACCGTGATCGACTACGCCTGCGGTCCGGGCAGATACACCATACCCATCGCTGAAAAGGTGGGCCCAAAGGGAAAAGTCTACGCCGTCGACATCCAGCCGGTCGCTATCGAGACCGTCAAGAGGAAGGCGGCAGCTAAAGGACTTTCCAACATCGAAACGGTCCTCGTCGACTCATTCGACACCCGGATAAAGGGAGCCAGCGCCGACCTGGTCCTCCTCGTCGACATGATCCACATGGTCAGAGACCGCAGTTCGCTCCTTCGCGAAGGTCAGCCGCTTGCTTAAGCCCGATGGTCGTCTCTTCGTGGGTGTGGAACACACCGCCGTGTCAGAAGTGACGAGCCAGATCCAGGACACCGGCTTCTTCTGAGTGGTCAAAACGGAAGGACGGGACGTCCTCTTCAAACGGTGCAACTAGTGTAGTGCTTCCTAAATAGCGTTATTTATGATATAATGCTGGTCATGAGGACCAGTGAAACGACTTTGATCGGTGCCGAGGACAGGAACGTGCTTGAGACGATAGCACGCGACGGGAACACTCCTCAGAAAATAGCCCTCAGAGCCCGGTGTAGTTCTTCTGACTGCGGACGGTAC
>CAVUYC010000029.1:0-36721 GCA_963745605.1 uncultured Chloroflexia bacterium
GCTAAAATGGAGGGCAAATGTAAAGAGGTCTGGGACAAAATGGACTGGGTCTCGATTGCGACGGCCAGCGATGAGCCTCACCTGGCTGCCACCTGGGGAGATTACGTCAGCAAGCTCGGCCTGGTGAATGACGAGATGATACTGGTGCCGGTGTACTCGCTTTGAACTTCAGAGCGGAACCTGCTGGCAGATAACCGAGTACGCGGCCATGCGCCAGCAAGCGGCGCCCACGCCCAAAGCCTGGGCCGGGGGTTGCAGAATCAAAGGGCAAGGGCCACATTGAGACTTCCGGAATAGCGATTTGAGGCCGCCAAGGCGCGCCTTCTCGTGGGCGTGGGGGGTCCTGGTAGAGACCGTCGACGACTACATGCAGCTATGAAGTTCTTGAAATGACTGTCGTCCAGGGGCGCCCTATTGGTCGGGAACCGCCCCGCGGGAGTCACGGATCGCCGGGCGTTCACCGGCATTGATTTCCGGCGGTCCGGGACGTCAAACCACGCGGTTCAGCCCCAGGAAATTCTCTGCCGGCTTTCGTTCCCAGCTGGCAATATTGGCAAACATCGGATGCATCCCGGAAGTCGCCTTCAATGCCTGCTCTCTCGATTCCCAGAGAGAGATATTCACAATGCGGTCGCCTTCTTTGAGCCAGGCCCCGAATTTCGACCAGGCCTTCGAATTTGCGCGCCGCATCCGAAACCTTTTTCACGGCGGCCAGAATGTCATCCTGGCGTCCAGGCTTTGGGTAGAGCACCCTAACTGTCAGGTATCGCCTCGAGCTTTCTGCTGTCATTTGGGGCTCTCCTTGGCTATAGGCCTTTTATGCCCTCTGTGTGGCCTGCAGCAGGCTCACCCGGTTGCCCTCAGTGTCTGTGAAGGAAACGTATTGCCCTATCCCGGAATTTCCATGGGTTCGCCGAGGACCTTTCCGCCCGCGGTCCGACTTTCCTTATTGCTTCCTTGATATCGTCCACCGAAATGGCTACGGACGGGTACTGACCTGGCCTGTCCTGCCTCTTTGGAAGCAACCTACCGTCGACTGCACCCGGTGTCTTTACCATTCGCTGGTCATCAGTCTCGGTGGTCGAGGCGGTCACATAGTTCGTCCATTTCTTTCCCGAGTTTCCGCATTTCCCAGCCAAAAGCTCGCGAATAATAACGCCACCAGGCGTTCGTGGTCCTTCGTACGGCATTTCAAAGTGCACCACAGCATCATTTCTTCATGTCCTGGCATACATTTTAGCTGGCAAAGAAGGTGGTCTTCAGTGGCGGACCTGGTCCCGCAACCGGCACTGCGGCGGCTGCGATTGAAAGGACCTGACCGCAGGAGTATCCGGCGGACGTGCGCACATACTTCGTGCACTGCCGGCAAACTACAATGGGTCAGCAACGAAGTGTCGACAGGATCGAGAAAGAAGTGGAGTCAACTCGAAGAGAAGGCCGGCAAAGAACCGCAGCCGATTTGTACCGGGAAAGGGAAACCAGGGTCCGGGGCATCGCAACCTAAAAGAACCGGACCGGGTCCCGCGATTCATCCGCGGAGAGAACTTTGCCGCCAACTTTCGCGCTGCTACTACTACCTTGTTCGCAGGTCCGCTTCGAAGAAGACCATCCTCGAGCTTGAACCTGATACCGGGAGGCCGCCTCAGGGACTGCGCTCGAAGTACTCGGAATGACGCAACTGCTCTGGCCGGGCGGACCTCTTCACTCCAACTTGACACACCAGTTCGTGGAGAATACGATCTGTTTATAAACCGATCCCACGGACTTCATTCTTCGAGGACCTGCTCGTGGGTATTTGATTATTACGGCCACTCTCGGGCCTGGCTTCCATCATGCCCATACAGAACTCGGCGGCCTTCCCGAGTATCCTGCACCTGTTCGGCACCATGGAGCATCAGGTGGGCGGGACAGGAACAGTAAAATGGCGACGGGCACTGGCGGGCTTTGAGGATGAAATGACATCGGCTTCCCGCTGGCGAGCCACGCAAAATTGGGGCGCTCCCTTTGACGATTTCCGACTATCTGAGAGGAATGCGCGGAACGATGCTGGACATGTACCGCTGCCCCGAGAAACTGTCTACGCGCGCGCCCGGCGAACGGATCATGGATTGGCGCATGGCAAGGAGTTTGCCTGCGGACCCCAGTCGAAGGGGGAGTCGAAGCGGGGGCGGGGGGCGCCATCTTGAGGGGGTCTGACGGCTTCATGTCCAAGGCGCAGTTCGATAGGTCGCAACTGCCCGGGGCTAGGAACGATGGAGTTAACCATCGACCTGGGTTTTCGTGCCTGTTTCCTGTTCTGCGAGGGTGCGTGCAATTTGAGAACTCGAGTACTTTGGAGCTCCCCAGGGGAAAATCGTCCTCCATTTCGACGAGACGGATATGGGACTGGCGAAGAACTGTGCTTGGAGTCACTGCTGTATCATGGGGAGCGTACCCGCCTCGCTGCTGTCGGTCGGTTCGTCCGCACAGGTTGAGGAATATTGCCGAAACTTGTTCGAGTTGCCGGCAAAGGCGGAGGGTTCATACCAGCCGCGGATTCCTGGACGATGCCCGAGCCCGCGAACGTGAAGGCGATGATAGACTCAGCCAAGAGTATGGCCGGTACTGTAGCAAGCTGCGGAAGTTAGCGTAGTGGTTCGACCAGCTCACCATGAGTGGTTCGACAAGCTTAGGATGATCCTTCCCTCCGGCGTAGCTCAGGGTAAACTCCTCGGCGAGCTCAGGCACTAGCGGGTGCAAAGTAGGCCAATTGGAGCAAACAAGTGCCAGGCTTACTTCAGGATCGCACTAAACCGATGCTCGACCGCCCTTTTGGTGAATCTAGCGAAAGTGGCAGAAACCAGGTGCACGACCTTACGGGGAATGTGGTAATACGAGATCTCCAGTGCCGCGGTGGACATTGGCGACCGCCTTCTTCTTGCGGCTGCTATCCTGAGATCATCCGACGGAGATTCGAGGAATTCTTGCGCCATACACGCTTGCACCTGGATCAAGTGATTGAGGCCCACCGTTGGCGTGGGTAATCCAGCATGAAGAGCGGTGGATCCGCGCCGTGGCGCCGCTATGCGTCCTACAAGCGAGCCGAGATATGCTATTGGGATATTCGACATTTCCATGCTTGGAGCAGGGTTGGGCTTGGAAGCGACCAGGCTGGTCCTGGAGTATGCATTCAAGCACCCTCAGATCAACTCGGTGCAAATCAAGGGTCTTGAATGCATACTCCAGGACCAGCCTGGTCGCTTCCGAGCCCAACCCTGCTCCAAGCATGGAAATGTCGAATATCCCAATAGCATATCTGGCTCGCTTGTCGGACGCCGTCACGGTCAGCCCGCGCGGCGCCGATGCACCGCTCTTCATGCTGGATTACCCACGCCAACGGGTGGGCCTCAATCGCTTGATACCAGGATTCCGCGTCCTCAAGCGTGTATGGCGCAAGATTCCTCGAATCTCCGCCGTACATGCGGATGATCTCAGGATGGCGGCCGCAAGAGAGGCGGTCGCCAATGTCCCGCGGCACTGGAGATCTCAGTATTACCCACGTTCCCCGTAAGGTCGGGCACCCTGTTTCTGCCACTTTCGCTCCAGTTCACCAAAAGGGCCAGCTGAATAGTCCGTTTCGTGCGATGCCTGAAGTAAGCCTGGCACTTGTTTGCTCCAATTGGCCTACTTTGCACCCGCTCATCCTGAGATGGCCGAAGGAGTTTACCCTGAGCTACGCCGGAGGGAAGGATCATCCTAAGCTTGTCGAACCGCTCATGGTGAGCTGGTCGAACCACTACGCTGACTTCCGCAGCTAATTACTAATAGCGGCCGTACTTCTTGGCTGAGTCTATCATCGCCTTCACGTTCGCCGGCTGGGCATCGTCCAGGAATCCGCCGCTGCTCAGTATGAACCCTCCGCCTTTGCCGGCAACTCGAAACAAGTTTCGGCAATATTCCTCAACCTGTGCGGACGAACCGACCGACAGCAGCGAGGCCGGTACGTTGCCCATGATGCAGCAGTGACTGCCAAGCACAGTCTTCGCCAGTCCCATATCCGTCTCGTCGAAATGTAGGACAAATTTGCCCCTGGGGAGCTCCAGAAAGTACTCGAGTCTCGAATTGCACGCACCCTCGCAGAACAGGAACGGCACGAAACCCAGGTCGATCGCAAACTCCATCGTTCGCTTTAGCCCGGGCCAGTAGAATCTGTCGAACTGCGCCTTGGACATGAAGCCGTCAGACCCCCTCAAGATGGCGCCCCCCGCCCGCTTCGGATTCCCCCTTCGACTGGGGTCCGCAGGCAAACTCCTTGCCATGCGCCAATCCATGATCCGTTCGCACACGGTAGACAGTTTCTCGGGGCAGCGGTACATGTCCAGCATCGTTCCCCGCATTCCTCTGAGATAGTCGGAAATCGCATCGAAGGGAGCGCCCCCGAAGTTTACGTGGCTCGCCAGCGGGAAGCCGAGATCTGCCATTTCATCCTCAAAGCCCGCCAGTGCCCGTCGCCATTGCTCTTGTTCCCGTCCCGCCCGCCTGAGTGTCTCCAGGGCCGATCCCATCTCCATGGTGCCGAACAGGTGCAGGATACTCGGGAAGGCCGCCGAGTTCTGTATGGGCATGATGGAAGCCAGGCCCGAGAGTGGCCGTAGTGATTCGAATACCCGCGGCAGGTAGTATCGAAGAATGAAGTCCGTGGGATCGGTTGTAAACAGATCGTATTCTTCTTCCCGCATGTATTCCGCTTCCACGAACTGGTGTGTCAAGTTGGAGTGAAGAGGTCCGCCCGGCCAGAGCAGTTGCGTCATTCCGAGTACTTCGAGCGCAGTCCCTGAGGCGGCCAATGTGCTGACGCCTCCCCCCATATCAGGTTCAAGCTCGAGGATGGTCTTCTTCAAAGCGGACCTGTACAAAGCAGGGTCGTAGTAGGCAGCGGCAAAGGGGAGGCCCGCGTACCGGGCGGCAAAGTTCTCTCCGCGGATGATCACAGGGACCCGGTCCGGTTCTTTTAGTTCGATGGCATCGCGGACCCTGGTTTCCCTTTCCCGGTACAAATCGGCTGCGGTCTTGCCGGCCTTCTCTTCGAGTTGACTCACTTCTTTCTCAATATCACTGTCGACACTTCGTTGCTGACCCATTGCTATTTGCCGGCAGTGCACGAAGTATGTGCGCACGTCACAGGATACTCCTGCGGTCAGGTCCTTTCAATCGCAGCCGCCGCAGTGCCGGTCGGTTCGGGACCAGGTCCGCCACTGAAGACCACCTTCTTTGCCAGCTAAAATGTATGCCAGCGAAGGAGGGAGCGCATGAAGAAAATGGATCCTGTGGTGCACTTTGAAATGCCGTACGAGGACCGCGATACGCCTGGTGGCGTTCTATTCACGGGCTTTTGGCTGGGAAATGCAAAAACTCGGGAAAGAAATGGACGACTATGTGACCGCCTCGACCACGGAGACAGACGACAAGCGGATGATAAAGACGCCGGGTGCTATCAACGGTGGGTTCTTTCCCAGGAGGCAGGACAGGCCAGGTCAGTACCCGTCCGTAGTCATTTCGGTGGACGATATCAAGGAAGCAATAAGGAAAGTCGGAGAGCGCGGGCGGAAAGGTCCTCGGCGAACCCATGGAAATTCCGGGGATAGGGCAATACGTTTCCTTCACAGACACTGAGGGCAACCGGGTGAGCCTGCTGCAGGCCACGCAGAGGGCATAAAAGGCCTATAGCCAGGAGAGCCCCAAAATGACAGCAGAAAGCTCGAGGCGATACCTGACAGTTAGGGTGCTCTACCCAAAGCCTGGACGCCAGGATGACATTCTGGCGGCCGTGAAAAAGGTTTCGGATGCGGCGCGCAAATTCGAAGGCCTGGTCGAAATTGGGGCCTGGCTCGATAAAGAAGGCGACCGCATTGTGAATATCTCTCTCTGGGAATCGAGAGAGCAGGCATTGAAGGCGACTTCCGGGATGCATCCGATGTTTGCCGATATTCCCTGGAGCGAGTGGGAACGAAAGCCGGCAGAGAATTTCCTGGGGCTGAACCGCGTGGTTTGACGTCCCGGGATTGGCCGGAAATCAATGCCGGTGAACGCCCGGCGATCCGTGACTCCGGCGGGGCGCCCCGACCAATAGGGCGCCCCTGGACGACAGTCATTTCAAGAACTTCATAGCTGCATGTGGGTTTCGTCGACGGTCACTACCAGGACCCCCCGCGCCCAGCGAGAAGGCGGCCTTGGCGGCCTCAAATCGCTCTCCGGAAGTCTCAATGTGGCCCTTGCCCTTGATTCTGCAACCCCGGCCCAGGCTTTGGGCGCTGGGCACCAGCTTGCTGGCGCATAGCAGTTCTACGCGGTTATCTGCCAGCAGGTTCCGCTCTGAAGTTCGGAAGCCGTACACCGGCACCAGTATCATCTCGTCATTCACCAGGCCGAGCTTCCTGACGTAATCTCCCCAGGTGGCAGCCAGGTGAGGCCCGTCGGGACCGGCCGTCGCAATCGAGACCCAGTCCATTTTGTCCCAGACCTCTTTACATTTGCCCTCGATTTTGGCCATCTTTAGTCTCCCTTCACCATATTTGTTTCGCGACCCGACCATACACGATATCATGGATACGTGTTATCGCCTTTGTTAACAAAAAAACACGGATTTCACTGAGTGCACCGTTCCTCGAACCAGTGTGAAATCGCTTTCACTTCTCCTTTCGATAATTTCTGACCTACGTTTCAGCGATAGACTGGCCAGGGTATTATTCGTCAGGACCGTTCGGACGCTCTCCTCCGCCTGCAGCATTATCTTATGGATTTCGCAGGGACCGGGCAAGCCAATTCGGTTTCTCAGCTCTGTCTCTACAAATTATAGTTCCCGCCAATATGTTGCGGCACTCAAAGAAATTGATTTCGCCCTCAACAGCCAAGACGACGTCCAGGAAACTTATCTTGTCAGGAGACCGCGCCAGTTCGAATCCACCCTTGGAGCCGATTGAGGACCTGACCAATCCGGCTTTCTTGAGTTTGGTGAATATCTTCGCGAGGTAACTCGGGGAGACACCCTGAAATTCCGCCATCACGCCGATAGTCAGGCTTGCCCCATCAGGCAGATCAATCAAGTAGAGCAGGCAGTGAAGCGCGTATTCTGACCCTTTCCCAATAAGTGCCATAGCGAATACAGTACCACTTAATTACGACAAATGCAAGCGTAATTATCGGTAATACATCTCACGTACGCCAACCCTCCCATCTCAGGGTCCCTTCCGGCCTACCAACTCCTCCGAACGGCGCAGCATTCGTGACAAAGTACTCTCCGATATGACTCACGTACTGCGTCACCACCCCGAATGAGGCATTGAGAGCTCGTAGCGTGACAGCTACAGTTAGGATAAGTTGGGTTCACTAAGGAAAGTGAATGTCGCTGCGAAAGGCGCGGCCGGGAGGGCAGGCAAGTGTTTGGGAAGAAGAAGGTAGTTGTGGACACTCGGGAGAACTTCAAGTGCCATGTGGATGGGTGCGGGCTAAGCTGTGGGAACGGAGAATCCTTGAAGAGACACATGGATTGGGCCCATCCAAAGGCCGCCGTCCCTGGCAACGAGCCTGGGGTTTCGCAAGGGGAGAAACACTCGAAGTAGAAAATGCAGCCTCCGCAGGCATGACCTGTTCCACAGCTAACCCCCCGGGACCTTGGTCAACTTGGGAGACGTTCCCAGCCCCGGATTGCCACGGCGCGCCCCTCGGCCAGATGCCTCAGTGGCCTCCTTGCAATGACGGGAGAGCGAACAGCCAACACGTGCCTGTACGCTCACTCAGTCCCCAACTTCTGGCGCGACTGTTGCACAACGTGATGCCACATTCGTAGCAAATAATATGCAATCGTCGGTTGCTTGTTGCAACGGGCCCCCATAGGATGAAAGCCGAAGATATCACGATCGTCGGGAGGAGATCAATGAAGAGGGTCCTCGGCTTCGTCGGCGGAGTATCGTTGCTCGGTTTAGGAGTGTACATGATCCGAAACGTGTTCTTTTCAGGGCATGTTGCGCCAGACGTAGACCTGGTACTCTTCGCTGTTGCCGAATTGCTTCTAGCCTTAATGGGCATCGGTCTCCTTGCAACGGCTTTCCAGAGAACAAAATAGGGGCTTGGGCCTCTTCAAGGTACGCCTTCAATGCGGTTCCAGGTAGACTCCTTGGATGTCTGGTCGCGACAAGGGAACACAATGTGAGAGCGAGAATAAAGCCAGCTCCAAGGGCGCCCAAAGCATTGGGGTTGACTCTCCTCATTGCCGCCGCTCTTGGTGTTCTGTTCCTGCTCATTGACCACTTAGACGCCCGAGCAGGAAGCTTTCTCCCGCTGGCCGTCAGTCTCGGGGAGCGTCATCTCAGTCAGGGAGACAGAGAACGACTCAGGATCGAGTCTTCTGAAGATCAACTTCGGCTATGCGGTCGATGGCATTTCATTTGAAGCAAGCGAGAATGTGGAACCACAAGAGAGAGCCCGGTACATCGAAGGCAATTCCGTTCAAGTACACTACGACTCTTCGAAACCAGGAAGAAGCTTCGTAGATAGCGGGGTTTACTTGGGGTCGGCCTATTACGCTTGGAATGTGTCCGCCCTATTGACCTTTGGCGCCGCTATCGTGTGTGCATGCATCTGGTTTGGGAGAGTTCCGGTCAAGGACACGACTGCCCAGCCGCAAGACGGTTAGTATCGGCGTAGCGGACCGCCTTAAACGAGAGCCCGGACTGTTAGGCGGCTTTCTCTCGTTACGTCTTTAGTGGAGTTCTGACCCTTGGGAAACATGTTAGAAACAATCCGACGATATAATATCATTGACAGAATAGGAAACCCTTTGGTCAATAAGAGAGGATAACAGAGTTGAACCAAACGAACGGCGACAGAATGACTGCCCTGGTCGACATTTACGGAAGCAATGTTTTCAATGACTCGGTTATGCGCCAGAACCTTCCGAAGGAGACTTACAAGTCTTTGCGCAAGACGATCGAGGATGGTTTGCCGCTCGATCCCCAGGTTGCGGAGGTTGTGGCCTCTGTAATGAAGGACTGGGCCATAAGCAAGGGCGCTACCCATTTCACCCATTGGTTTCAGCCGATGACCGGTATCACTGCAGAGAAGCACGACGCCTTCATCTCACCGACGCCCGATGGCCGTGTGATCATGGAATTCTCCGGCAAAGAGCTCATCAAGGGCGAGCCGGATGCTTCCTCTTTCCCGTCCGGCGGACTGCGCGCCACCTTCGAAGCCCGCGGCTATACCGCCTGGGATTGCACTTCGCCGGCGTTCGTCAAGGACGGCAGCCTGTATATTCCGACTGCTTTTGCCTCCTATACCGGCGAAGCGCTCGATAAGAAGACGCCGTTGCTTCGCTCGATGGACGCCCTCAACCGTCAGGCGCTCCGGATACTCCGCATTCTTGGCAATAAGACTACCAGGCGTGTCACTACCACCGTTGGCCCAGAGCAGGAATATTTCATTATCGACAAGAAGATGTTCGACCAGCGCCAGGACCTGATCCTTACCGGCCGTACCCTTTTCGGCGCCAAGGCCCCCGAAAGGACAGGAGATGGAAGACCATTACTTCGGCCACATCAAGGACCGCGTCGCCGCTTTCATGAGCGACCTCGATACTGAACTGTGGAAGCTGGGCATTGCCGCCAAGACCAAACACAACGAGGTGGCGCCTGCGCAGCATGAACTGGCGCCGATTTTCACGACCACCAACATCGCTACCGACCACAACCAGTTGACCATGGAGACCATGAAGAAGATCGCCCTTCGTCACGGACTGGTCTGTTTGCTTCATGAGAAGCCGTTTGCCGGTATCAACGGCTCCGGCAAACACAACAACTGGTCGATGGCCACCGATGAAGGTCAGAACCTGCTCGATCCGGGCAAGACACCGCACGAAAATACTCAGTTCCTGCTCTTCCTGAGTGCGATCATCAAAGCCGTCGATGACTATGCCGACCTGCTGCGCGTCTCTGCCGCCAGCCCGGGCAACGACCACCGGCTCGGCGCCAACGAAGCTCCGCCGGCCATCATCTCGATCTTCCTCGGTGAGCAGCTGACCGACATCCTTGACCAGATCGAGGCTGGGGGCGCATCTAAGAGCAAGTCGGGCAGCACCATGAGTCTAGGCACCACCCGCCCTGGCTTCGCTTTTCAAGGACACCACTGACCGCAACCGGACCTCGCCCTTTGCCTTCACCGGCAACAAGTTCGAGTTCCGCATGGTCGGTTCGATGCAGTCGATAGCGCGGGTCCAACTTCGTTCTGAACACGATCGTCGCCGAAAGCCTTTGCCAGTTCGCCGACCGGCTTGAGAAAGCCGCCAACGTCAAGAAAGAGATCGGCATCCTGATCTACGAAACGATAAAGGCCCACAAGCGCATTCTTTTCAACGGCAATAACTACTCTGAAGAATGGGTCAAAGAAGCCGAGAAACGTGGTTTGCCAAACATCCGTAACACGGTCGATGCCATCGCTGCGATCCGGGCAGAAAAGAACCTCGCCGTGATGGAGAAACACTGCGTACTCTCCCGTGTCGAAATGGAGTCCCGTGCCGAGATCAATTACGAGATCTACATCAAGACCGTGAACATCGAGGGACTGACCATGGTCGAGATGTGCAAACGCCAGATATTGCCCGCCGTCATCGATTTCAAAACAGCCATGGCCTCCTCGATCAGCAGTATCCTGGCCATAGACGGCGATGCAGCGATAGAAAAAGGACTGTTCAATGATATCAGCGCATCGCTGACGTCGTTCAGCGCCAACCTCGCCAGGCTTGAGAAGGCGATCGACAAGGCGGCTAAGTTGCATGGTGACTTGAAAGCCCAGGCTGTCGCCTATCGCGATCTTGTCTTCAAGGCGATGGGTGAACTGCGTAAGGATGCCGATATGCTCGAGACCATGGTCGATGCTGATTATTGGCCAATCCCCACCTATTCCGAACTTCTGTACAATATTTAACGCCCGTCGTTTCGGAGTATCTCGGGTTTGAACCTGCAATTCCTCGCCGTATCGGCGGGCCATGGCGCGCACGTTCATGATAGATAGCGGTAAGATGTCCGTTCAGAGAATGACGAGTAGTGCAGCGGCCGCTTAATCGTCATGTCGGATCAGCATGCTTCGATCCCTCAGATAGCCGGCACTATGATCGGCGCTCGGCGCGTACACGGGAAGAGCTTTCTCGTATACTCATTGGATATTCTCATCCTGATGGAGGCCTGGAATGGACAAACGCGAACTGGCAGAGCGAATTTACCGTGTGTCACACCTCAGCGGGGAGTTTGTGCTTCGGTCAGGACAAACATCAAGGGAGTACTTCGACAAGTACTTGTTTGAATCCGATCCCCATTTGCTGGCTGAGATCGCCGATCATTTGTCAGACATGATTCCGGACGGTACTCAGGTGTTGGCTGGACTTGAAATGGGTGGCATCCCTATTGCCACGACGTTATCCTTGCGAACTGGGATTCCGGTGGTTTTCGTGAGGAAGAAGGCCAAGGAGTACGGGACCAGGAAATGCGTCGAAGGATCGGATGTCATGGGAAAGCAAGTATGCATCATTGAAGATGTGGTGACGACAGGCGGTCAAATAGTCCTGAGCGCGAGAGACCTGAGAAGTCTGGGCGCGGAAGTACGCCATGTGCTGTGTGTCATCGAGCGTGATCCGAGGTCCGAGGATAACCTTGCCAGGGAAGAATTGGAGCTGTCAGCGCTGTTCTCGATGGCAGACTTGGAGTCAAATCTGCACGAGCCCGAGACCAGGTAGGTCAGTCGCCAGCATGGTATTGTTCATGCCTGCGGAAAGCCGTTCTCCCCTGGGCGGGTCAGGCGATGAGAAGGGAGAAGGGCCGGGAGCGTTGCGCTCCCGGCCCTTCTAGCGATCAAACTCGATTTGGTTCTATGATGCTTTGCCGATTTTGAACATCTTGGTGTTGCAGGTGGGGCAGACACCCTGGGTCGCCGGCTTGCCGTTCTTCATCGTGACGGCCTTGGGGCTCTTCATTTCCTTCTTTGAACGACATTTTACGCAGTATGCTTCTGCCATGATTCTCCCTCCGGTTCTTTTCTCCACAATAGGCTCAGATCGTGTGTAAAGTCAATGGGCAGTTAGTCCTGAGTTTTGTCCATCAATGCCGGTTAGCACGCATTCCTTTCTCTTGACAAAGTAGACCGGTTTGAAACCGCTGCCGCGAATCGTGCTTTCGAGGCTGTCGAAATCTCCGCCGATATCTTCAGGCGCGTGCGCGTCCGATCCTGTGGTGACCACGGAGCCTCCCGCTTTCGAGTAGAGGCTACAGATGGTTGCGCTCGGGTTAATTTCGGAGTATCTCTTCCGAATTGGCTGGCTGTTCAGCTCGAGAGCGATATGTCTCTTCGTCAGCTCGGTCATGATCTCATTCAATATGCCAACCGGCTCGTATTTCCTGAGCAGATAGCGCTTGGGAAAATCGATGTGAGCCAGCGAGTCGAAACCACCGAACCTTGCGGCTTTCAAGACCTCCAGATAGTACAACTCGAATAGCCGTTCGGCCGGATAGGTCGGTGATAGGCGGTTGCTGTCGGCCCAATAGGGTCCAAACTCATCGACCCAGTGTACGCTGCCGAGCACAAAATCATAGTCTGCCCGGGTCACAGGTCTCGAATTCCCGCGGATACGCATGAGGCTCGCTGAACTCGACTCCCTTGAGGATCTCGAGCTGGCCTCCATATTTGTCACGCGCCCGCTCCACGCCCCCAGCGTACTTTTCGTACTGGAAATAGCAGTACCCCTCGTCTTTGGGGTTCATGTCGATGTGTTCGGTGAAGCAGACCGCACTCAACCCCTTGATGATTGCGCCCTCGCACATCTGATCAATGGTCGACTTGGAGTCGCACGAATTGTCAGAGTGTATGTGAAGGTCTGCCTTCAGTATCACCATCCCGTCACCGGTCAGACCCTCAGCGAGCCGCGGAACCCTCTGCCGCCATAGTACGATTCGGCACCGTTGTGATACACGAACACATGATCGTAGCGCCGGTCGCAGAAGATGGCTCCGCCGAGCCTTCTGATTTCAGCAGGCGTTTTTACCCAGCTCGATGTCTTGGTGTCGAACTTGCCGAGTTTCTGCAGCTCGCGATATTGTTCTTCCGTCATAAGCTCGATGCCCATGGCAGTGGCCATATCAACCGCGCTGCCCCCTGGTTTATGCTCTTTCCTCGACTCGAGGGCTTCACGGTCGTAACAAACGTTTCTGCGGCCGTTGGAGTCTCCGCCGAACAATCGTAAAAAATGAATTCGCCGCTTGCATTGTCATAGCCGACAACATCCGGTTCACCGCCGGTCCTTTCCATTTCGTTCAGCGACCACAGCTTTTCAGGATTGGCGTCCAGTTTCGCCAGTATCCTGGCCCATTCGAGGCCTTTGTGACGGCCCGTGTTCTTCTCAAAACGGGCCTTCAAAATTCCGAGCAGTTCTCCGCGTTGTTCCGGCGGCAACTCCCTTCTTGTTTCGGCATCCTGCATTGCGGTCTCCTTCGCATGGCTGTGTGGACGAGCTATATCATACACGCGCCACAGGAGCCCGGGTTTCCAGAATCGTGTTCCGGAGTGCTCAGCCGCGATGGAACTCGATCGTCTTCAAATCTGGCGGGGTCTTGAGGTCCCAGCAAACAAGCCGCCTGCCGCGCACGCTGATCTTGCTCACCACATCCCCGTAAGTGTGGCAGCCTTCCCGCCGCAGCTCCTGATTATCGAAGAACCACAGGTTCCCATCTTCGGAAGTAAACACACAGACCGTGTGGCTCTGCTCCAGCGGCCGAAGCCCCACTGTGAGTAAGACCGGAGCGGTTCCGGGCCTCCACCGCCGGAGCAGTTCCGCACCCAGACTGGCGAACCCATCGCAATCATCCTTCTTCCTGGCCCAGGTAGTCTGGGGGTAGCTGATGCAATCGAAAAGATACAGCGGGCCGTCGCCTTCCCATGTGATCTGCCGGAGACACGCTTCGATGTCCTCCAGCGAGCTGACTTCGGGCAGGGCCATATTGCGGTACTTTCCCTCGAAGATGCCCGCGTCGCAAAAGCGACCAGGCGGCTCGCCCGCTGCGGAGCCACCAGCCAAGCCAGTAATCGCCGGCCCTGTCAAATAGATTCATCTTGGAGAGAGGCCTATTCTAGGTCTCCGCGGGTTCGGCCACGCCCGTATCCCGCTCCCAGCCCTCATTCTCCAGGGTAATCGTCTCAATAGCGACGGAGGGGGCATTGGCATCGAGGCAGGGAAGCACCTGGTACTGTGAGACCCAGCAACGATAGACCCGGTAAGATTTCACCACTGTACCCTGTTCATTGAGAAGCTCGATGTTGATATCTTTGCGGAAATTCTTCAAGGACATGTTGCCGCCCACCTGGTAGCTCAGATTGGCCCACGCTTCGAATTCGGCGTCGTGAGTGATACCGCGCTCGAGGGTGACGGCGTCGAACTTCCAGGTGCCGGGCGAGAGCAGCGACTTTGTCGGGTCGTCGCCGTCACGGGTGACGATGGGGACCGTCGACCGTTTCAGCCAGGTTACTTTGGTGACACCGGGTATGTATTTTCCGTCCCACCTGACCCTGAACCTGAAATTCTTGTACGGGTCGAGCCGCTGCGGGTTAACGCTGAACTGGGGCATCGGGTTCCTCCTCAGACTTGAGATGCTTTAAGGCGGCCCATCGAGACGCCGCCGAATGCCCTATATTAGCTAATGGCCGAAGCCGGGCCAATAGGTTGTTAGTCCCGTAATTCAGGTAAAAATAGAAGGGTCACTGGTTCAGTGGGCATCGAAACGATGTTGAATTTTGACGAACCCTCGATCAGAGTCTACTATCGTCGCCATGGAAGACTATGCACGACGAAACCTTGACCTTTGGAACGAGATAACGCCGATACACATGAGGTCCGAAATGTACGGCCTGGCCGGGTTCAAGAGGGGAGAAACCTCGCTGAAGTCCATCGAGCTTGAGGAAGTCGGCGAAGTCGAAGGCAAGAGTCTGCTGCACCTGCAATGCCATTTCGGCATGGATACGCTTTCATGGGCGCGCTTGGGAGCGTCCGTAACGGGGGTAGATTTCTCCGACAAGGCCATAGCGGTGGCGAAGAGCCTCGGCGATGAGGTGGGTATCCACGCAAGATTCATCTGCAGCAATATCTACGATCTGCCCCAGAGGCTGGACGAGCGGTTCGACATCGTCTATACGTCTTACGGGGTTCTCTGCTGGCTTCCGGACCTGTCAAAATGGGCTTCGGTAATCGAGGGATTCCTGAAGCCGGGCGGGATGTTCTACATCGTTGAGGGGCACCCGATCCTGAACATCTTCGACAATTCAAATGCGGCAACAGGGTTCCGAGTAGCGCAGTCGTATTTTCACAAGACAGAGCCAGTGCGATGGGAGCCCGAGGGAGACTACGCCGATAAAAACGCGGCCGTGAGGAACCCGTCTTTTGAGTGGACGCACAGCCTTTCAGACATCATCAATGCACTGATTGGAGCCGGACTGAAGATCGAGTTCGTTCACGAGTTTTCGCAAATGCTCCTATCCATGGGCGCCATTTCTTAAACCTGATGGCAAGGGATTGTGGCGGGAGGAAGGCGACCGGGTCCCATTGACCTTCTCAATCAAGGCGACGAAGGGCGAACACTGACGATGCCGCTGAGATCGTTGCCGACATAGCGAATCAGCGGATATCAACCCCCAGATCCAGATTAGCGAGGTGATCTGGTGCTTAGTTGCGGGATTCAACGCAACACCCCCGCTCATCCTCAGCCCTTCCCACCTCTCCCTTTCTCAAAGGGAGATTGAGAGGGATCTGCCCCAACATCCCGGTCACGCTGAGCTGGCCGAAGGAGTTTACCCTGAGCTTGCCGAAGGGAAGGATCATCCTGAGCCGGGAGCCTACCCTGAGCAGCGCCGCAGGGAAGGATCATCCCTGTCCACCCCCTATCCACCCGGCCCGTGACCACTCAGAGGCGTCCCGATGCAATCGGGGACGACGTAGGAGTCTGGGGCGGGGGCGCCTACCCCGGATCTCCACTAGCGGCTCGCAGCAATCCTACACGCCATCCAGCGCTATCAGGCATCTCGCCTGATTAAGAGGGCCTCGGATCAACCCACTCAAACGTGGCCGCTTGACCGGCCCGGCTACTTCTTCTCTTCAGTCTTGGGCGCATTCTGGGTGATCACCTGGGCGAGCCACGCGTTAAACAGATTGCCGCTTGTCCCGCCTTCACCACCCCCAACAAGGGTCTGGGGCACTATCTGAATCTTGCCCGCGGCTATTTCCTGGATCAGTTTGATGATAGCGACGTTCTGCTGGCCTAAAGCTTCCTTTTGGGAATTGTAGGCGGCGGCGATCCCTTCTCCCTCTACCCTGCTCTGGTAGGAATTGCCGTCAGCTACGAGAATGGTTGCTTCTTTTGTCCCCTGGGCTCGAAGAATTACCGACCGTCTGTCGCCGTCGGCCTGTCTTACTTTGGCCTCGGCCTGGTCATTGTTGATATCGATAGACAGCTTGGCATCGATAACGTCCTTCTGCTTGTCGCCTCTCGATGCCTTCTCCATTACTGCGATCCGTTTCTCCTGGGCCAGCGCTTCCTGATCGTACTGAGCCTGCTGCTGGTTGGCGATCTCTTTTTTGGTCTGCGTATCGAGCAGTTCCTTGGGGATGTCGATGTAGGCGATCAGCAGGTTCTGAGCCTCGACGTTGTACTCGGAGAACTTGTCTTTGGCGTGGGCCAGGGCCTCCGTCTGCAGATCGGTTCTGCTCTGGAAGAAATCAATCGCTTTCTTCTCGCCGGCCTTGTTCCTGAATGAGGAGTCGATCAGGGGATGAACGATCTGGTCGATCAGGTTGACCACCGAGCCGAACCTGGCGATGATGTATGCCGCGTTGCCCGGCTGAATTCGAATCACCATTCTCACGTTGACTTCCAGTTGAAAGCCATCTTTCGAAGTCACTTTTAGAGGGTCGAATTTGTAGAGGACCCCCTCGTCCGAGAGCCCGGTCCCCCTGGCTCCCTTTACTTCCGTGCCAATCCTCCCCTCGGTAGCCCAATCGATGGTGACAGCCGACGTCGGGACTTGATACGCGGTGAAGGCAATCGTATTGAGGTTGTACTTTCCCGGGGCGATGGGCTCCCGCCAGATTCCCCGCGTGAGCTTGTCTGCGATGAGTATCCTTTCCACGTCCTCGTGAATCGGCCCGGAGAATCTCCCCTCGTGGGCCAGCGGCTGCGGGCCCTCGGGAGCCCTCTCCAATTCCATACCCACGTTGGACCTGATCACAGCGACGTAGCCGGGAAATACCTCGGCAACCTTTTCGGCTCTCACGCCGAACAGAAGGGGATTGATGTAGTACTTGCCAGGCTGAAGGGTGTCCAGCTGCGGGCCGCGATAGCCTTTTCCGTCTATGAAAAGCTGACCGTTCTGGAAATATTTGTGATCAACCTCTTTGCCATCATCGGTTCTGGCCTTCGGAGCAACGATGTATCCCGTGGGCAAAGGAACGCCATCTATGGCGATCACGATGCCAATAGTATTCTCGGGAATCACCGTCGCATGCGCCTTGGTGACGGAGAACAGCCTGGTATTGATGCGGTAGGTCCCCGGACGCAGAATGCCGACCTGCGGACCCTTCTTGCCATGATTCTCGAGGAACATGGTGGCATCCTGGAACTGGTTACACTCGACTTCGTCTCCCAGGACCCGGCCCTTGGGCAGAGGTTCCCCGTCAATGGCCTCAACAAGTCCTACGCTCTCGACGTCGACCGTGATGACGGGGGTTTTCGCGATCGACCAGATGATCGGTATCCTCCAGTAAAGCCCAGGCATAAGAGTCCTGGCCAGAATGCCCACTTCGCCTGAGCGAGCAATGATCTGACCTTCAGGCATCACTTTACCAAGCATTTTCCTGGTTAGAATGCCCACTTCATTGGGGCCGATAAGGCGGAGACCGGGAAGGACAAAGAAGAGAAGAATCAGAACAACGATTCCCAGAACAATCCAACCCACCATCTTCCTACCCTCCTTCTTTCATTTCACGCTGAGGGCGCAAACAATCACTATCAGGATCAATTCCCGCTGGGATTATAGCACGGGGAGGGTGCGCGTTCTGCGCAGGGGCCGTTCATTCTGCTCGGGAGATAAGCACGAAGCTCGAAAAGGAAAACGAATCAGGCTTGCTCCAGGCAGAGTCTGCCGATGCGCCGGGCGAGGGCAGCGACAGTGAGTATTGCCGGATTGCCCAGGGCTTGAGGAAGCAGGGAAGCATCGGACAGATAGAGATTGGCGGGGAGGCTGCTGGAGTGAAGAGTCAGCCGCTCCTTTTCGGTAAGGGGGAACATCCCTCCGGGGTGGCCTGCGTTGACCGAACCAAGGAAAATCTGATCTGATTTCCTTCCCAGCTTGCGAAAGATCTCGGTACACAGACTTACCGCTTCCCTAAGGTTACCTCTATCGGTTTCGGAAAGCTGTTTTTCAGTTCGCCTTCTGGAGACAGTACCTGAGGAACTATCCGCCAGCTTGATCATGAGGCTGAAGATGTCCCGTCCGCTGCCTTTCCAGCTGCGATTAAAAAAGAAACTGAGAAAATCGAAATAGGGGGAGATCATGTAGTGATCTCTCTGGACAAGGAACGGCATCGGCATCTCGTGGTTCTGCCTGGCGCCTTCCCATCTTGTGGCGACGCAGAGGACGGGGTCGACAAAGAGCCGGGGCTGGCAGTGAATGCCCGATTCCTCGAGTATCACGGGCGTGCCAAGTCCACCCGCGGCCAGCACCACCAGATCGGCAGGATAGAACCGCGTGCGCCAGAGACTCCGGGCGACCACGCCGGTGGCGCGTCCTCTCTCGATGACCACCTTATGAACTTTGGAATTCGAAAGCAACTGAGCCCCACCTTCTACCGCCTGATCCAGGAACCGGCGGCTGTCCCACTTTGCTCCTCGAGGACAGCCAAGAACGCACCTGCCGCATCCGAAGCAGCGAGCGTCAATCATCTTCGGCGTAGGCTGAGGCTGCAAACCCATCTGGGCGCAGGCGCCGTTTACCTCTCGAGTGGCGGAGTGCCACTTAGCCTGGTGGTCAATCGTGGTGGGGATCTCCCGATACAGAGCCTCAAATTCGCTGTCCAAATCTATGCCGAGGGCTTTCAAATCGCGGTCGCAGCGGACGGCATTGCCGGCGCTAATCGTAGTCGTGCCGCCCCAGCTTATGCCGTTCACCAGCACCATTCCCCCGGCCGCCTTACGGACCATCATGTTCGGGAAGAGCGGACGTATCTCACGCTCGTCGAGCAGCAAACCAGTTCTCTTCACCCGTTCCACGGCGTTGAGATTAAGTGAGAAAGGATTAAACGAGTTTCCGGCTTCCATAACCGTGACCTGGAACCTGCCCTGCAGTTCCCGGGCAACGGTTGCACCGCCGGCCCCGGAACCAACAACAATGGCCCGCTTCATTTGCCACTCCCCATCTGAAGAAGCGCTTTGCAGAACGGTCTGCCTTCAGTAATCCTCTCGGAGAAGGTAAATGTACTACCGCCCGAGAGACCGGCCAGCAAGCCGGCGTCGAGCGACGAAACGAGTTTACAGACGCAGGCGGAATAGTAGTGGCTGAAGAAGCATCGTCCTATCATCACCTGGCCGTCGGGCTGGCCCTGAAAGTCGATCCGGAGCCCGCTGTAGATCACCCTCGCCATGCGCATGACTTCGCCGGTCGTGGTCAGAGCAAAGCGCTCTCTGTATCGCCTGCCGATTTCCAGCGCGCTGGCGTAGAGTCTGGTCTGAACATCCTGAGCGCCTCGATCGTCGAGGCGCCTTTCAGCCTGCTCGCGGGTGAACCGGGCGTATTGGCCCAGGCACGTCTCAAACGGCATTCCTCTGACCGCAGGAGGCTCCACCTGAAAAGCACCGGCGGTGGAGTTGAGCAGACGAACCAACTCCCGCCTCTGGATGAAGCCGGGCAGCCACAATTCGGCCAGGTTCAGGAGGGCGCCCATACCGCCTTCTTTGCGTTGGAGCGGATGACCAGGACGGTGATCCCGATCAGCCCGTCGACTACGAAGTTCGCCAGGTAAATCAGATAGTGATCCTGGAAGAGGAACAGAGCCAGTGACAGCAACGAGGACGCGAGCTTGGCGTTTGCCAGGAGGAAGGAGAAGGTGGGGTTCCCGGGGTGCCTGAACATGAGGTAAGCGAGAAGGGTTACAAGGTACATGTAACCGACGGCGAGAATCAGATAGAAAGTGAACCCGGCCGTCGGAGTCTGCGCCATACCCCACCACGACGAAAGCGTGTTGAACAGCGACAGGACGGACCCCGGAACCAGAAGAAACAATATCCCGGTGACGGCAAAGATGCCGGCGAAGAGCAGACTGATAGCACGGTACATTTTCATGCCGGTTGGCTCGCGAGCGATTCCCGGGGGCTGGTCTTGTCTCTGGCTGAACCCGAGCGGTCGTACAGCTTATTGAACCGGGAGAGCCCACCGAAATCCGCTTCGTTGAGCATCTTGATAGTATCCTGCTTAGTAAGGGTCTTGCGGCCGGAGGAATACCTTTCGAGGAGGCGGAAGTTCTTGTTCATGAAACAGGTATCCCCGGAGGGGAAAAGCTTCGCCATCGCCGACACAATGCCGGTCAGCGATTCATTCTGAACATTGCCGAAACTCATTGGTGTAAAGACGCAGGGGCTGACCTCGCCGAAAGCGTCGACGTAGACCATCTTGCGGCCGGCGTTGCAGCCGAAGCACTCTTTGCCCTCAAAATGTCCAAGATAGTTGACAGTCATGCCGCCGTCGGCATTGTAGCGGTCCTGCAGGCTGACCAGCTTGAGGCGGTCTTCTTCAGTAATGACGAGCCGGTCGTCCCAGAACGCCTGAATAGAGGGTTTGACTTCGCTCAGCCAGGCCTCATCGATGTCCAGCCCTTTGAGGAACTCCAGGAAGCTTTCTACTTTGCCGTTGCGGATCATGTCGGTGGATAGGACAGACGACACTCCGACGTGAACCCCGCCAATCTCACGAAAGATGTCGATCGCCCTGAGGGCCTGTTTGAAAGCCCCGGGATACCCGCGGACGCGGTCGTGCTCCTCCTCCACCGAGCTGTCGAGACTGACCGAGACAGAGAACAGGCCGGCGTTCTTCAAGTCCCGGGCCTTTTCCTTTGTCAGAGTACAACCGGTAGTGAAGAGCTTGATGGCGCAGTCTCGAGAGACGCTGTCAACGATCTCAACGATATCTTTGTTCAACAGTGGCTCTCCCCCGGTGAGGCCCAGCCAGACCACGCCCATGTCCTTCAAATCGCGGGCAACTCTCTTAATCGTGTCTCTATCCATGACCTGGCCGGTGCGGTTGCGGTTGTAGCAGTACTCACAACGCTGAGGACAGGCATTGGTGATGCCAATCTGAGCGTGGGAAGGCCCAGCGGTCCTTGCCAGCAGATGCTCTTTCAGAAAGCGGGAGTACGCATTGCTGTTGAGGGGAGGAAGGTGGGAATGAAGGACCAGATTGCCGCCTACATTGCGGATCTTGAATTTACTCATGTACTGACTCAGGAACCAGAGGATAGAAGGGTCGATCTTCAGCATTTGCGGGTTCGAACCAACTGTCCTGGCCAAAGCCGGGCCGTTCTTCAAGGCATTTTTTAGACTCATCGTGGTACCTCACTACTGCGGTTGCGCGCTCTCACCTGTCCGGGAGTGAATCGTACGCCATGCAACGGGGGATCTTCGTAGTACTCAAGCGGGGTTCCGCAGCCGTGGCGGGTTCGTCCTTGTAGGACGTGGGGAGGGTGTGCAACTTCTCTTGACGGCTCCCTGCGGACCAGGGGATCACCAGTAGTGAAGCCCGTGAACCCGTCAGCGGAATTGTTCGGTTCTGACACGGTTAAGACCGTTCTTCGGCGCCGCCGGCATCTTCTTCAATGAGAGTAGAGGGCACGTCTTCCCAATCGAACCCACGTCTTCCGAAGGCATCCCTTTGTTCCCAGACGATAACTCGGGCGCCTTCAATCTTCCAACCATTGGGGACTTCGCCCTCTTTCCGGGCATACGCGGCAGGCCGGAGAAGGCTATCCAAACGAGCCTTGACCCGGTCGTACCTCTTCTCGGCGTATTCCAACCAGGTCACGGGGCGGCACCAATCCGGTCTGTCCTTCTCTGAATCCTCCGCGCAGAGTATGGAGCTTAGTACCGACGACGAGAGGGCCAGCCAGTCCGTGGGAAGCCTGTCCTCCTCCAGGCAGCGCCATCACTTCAACGAGGTAGCGCCGGTAGAGGTGCCCGGACAAGCCATGGCGCATTTCTTGGATGTTGCCCTGTAATCGCTGGCGCAGTTCCTCGTTGTGTGGAGGAAGAGCCGTCGTGGTGTACACCATCAGTGTACGTTTTACCACCTCATCTGGAAGGACAGGGAGGAGGATGACACTTGTGGAACTGTGAAAGATATCAGGCCCTACTCGCCGCCAGGCCGATCATTTCATTTTGCGCAAAACGGGGGAGAAGGCTATCGCCAGGGCAGCGACCAGCACGAGAAGGATGGCGAAGCTGCCAACCGCCCACTGGACCCCAAACTGCTGCCCGATAAGGCCGGCTGCGAAGTTGCCCATGCTTCCGAGGCCAAATTGCATCATGAAGAGACTCATGACGCGTCCACGGTGGTTGTCATCCGCATGATACTGAACCAGGGTATTGGTGAGAGTCATGGTAACGGTGCCGCCGATCCCAACCAGTGCGATGAGGCCCAATGAGACCGGCCATATCCTGGAGAATGCGAAGCCGCAGAGGGTCAGGCCGAGAAAACCTGCGCCAGCCAGCATCAAGACTCCTCTCTTCCTGCTTGGCAGAGAAGCGAGAGCAAACGAGGCGAGAATGGCTCCGGCACCTGAAACGCTGAGCAGTATTCCCATCCCGCCGGCGCCAACGTGCAGAATGTCATCAACGAAGAAAGGCGCCAGCATACCCCAGGGTGACGAGAGAATCACCGCGGTGAAAGAGATAAGCAGCACCGATCGTACATTTGCATCTTTCCAGGAGTATTTCACTCCCTCCTTGATTTCAGCGAAAGCGCTGGTCCTGGTGGCTGCTCTTACCCCCGTACGTGGTACAAAGCCAAATAGCACGACGGCGGTAAGAAAGATACCGGTCATCACATAGTAAACGGACTTGAAGTCGAAACCTTCGATGAGAAAACCGGCCACCGTAGGGACGATAAGTTGGAGCGTATTCATCCCCAGGAAGTTGAGCGAGATCGCGTTCATCAGGCCTTCGCCGCTGACGATGTCGTTGAGCATCGCCTGGCGAGCGGGCATGGCAATCCCCATAATGGCACCCTGAAGTCCAGAGGATAGGACGAGAATCCACCAGGACCCGGCGTGGGCCGGGCTCAGATAGCCAACCGTTAATGCGATAGCCACCCCGAGCGATACCAGCGCAAAGGCCGCCTGGCCGAGAAGGAGCATGTACTTCTTCTCGACCCGATCGGCGATGACTCCGCCGATAAGAGACAAGACCACCATGGGTATCGCATTTGCGAGGGACATGATCCCGGCGATGGCGGGAGAGCCGGTCAGTCGTTCGATCAGCAGGCCGTTCGCTACCTGCTGCATGTTCATGGACCCTATCTGGCCGAGCATGCCTCCGAAGTAGAAACGGTAAGCCCGGTTCTTGAACGAACTGAAGGTCCTGAATCGTCCCGGGGGGCGACTGGAGGAGCCGGTTGATCCGATCGGGCCTGCCACGTCCGACTCTCCGCGAGACCGTCCGCTCAAGGGCTAACCTCATTGCCTTCCAAGCGGACTGACAGAGGACCCAATAACCTCATTGTCCTTTTACGGGAGGCCCGGAGTCCACACGCCGGCGATACGCCAGCCACGAATATCAAGCAGGCCATCGGCAGATGGCTAACGCAGTCCACACCGGCCATTATAACAAAGGGCACTGCAAACCGGGCTCGTGTCCCGTCATTGTTGTCAGTCCGTCGGGGGGTGTACCATTTGTTGTGGTTAAAGAGACTTGGTTTTGAGACACTTCCTCGGGGCGTGCAGAACAAACGCACGTTTCAGGATATCCACCTACCAGAGCCGCAAGGAGTTACAGGATGAAAGCTTTCATGATTTCGGGAAGCAGGAACCCACAGGGGCGAACAGCCCAGTGCTGCAACGCACTCGCCAAGGGCCTGAGCAAAGCAGGCGCCACATCGGAACTGGTCTTCCTCCCAACGCTGAAACTCGAACGCTGCCGGCAGTGCGAAGCAGACGGGTGGGGCATCTGCCGTCGCGAGGGATGGTGTGTCATCAAGGACGATTTCGCTTCTCTGGTGGACAAGCTGAAGGAGGCTGACGTGGCGGTCTTCGCCAACCCTGTCTACTTCCGTGATCTCGCTGAGAGCATGCGGACCTTCCTGGACCGCGTGCGTCGCCTCAATTTCATGCAGCCGACCCGCCCGTTCAATGGCAAACCTGCCATGGGGCTGTGTTTGGCAGGTGGGGGAGGCAACTTCGCACCTTCGGCGGGTTTCAACCTGGACACGATTCTGCAGATGTGCGGCTTTGATGTCATCGACATGTGGAACGTCCGGCGGCAGAACTTCGAGATCAAGCTTCCGATGCTGGAAACGGTCGGCGAGTGGCTGGCGACAAAACCCACATCGGGTCCCATGCCCCCACCGCCACCCAGATAGAGCCAACGTGTAGCGCGGAGGCGCTTGCCGACAGGGGAGGAGACAGATGGTCACGACTTCAAAGCAGAGTGACATGATCTATCGCGTCCTGGGGAACACTGGGGCACGGGTGTCCGCGATCGGCCTTGGAGGCTGGCACGTTGGAGCTCCCTACCTCGATGAGAACTCCAGCATCCAGATCATCCGCGCCGCCATCGACCGCGGCATCAACTTCCTGGACAATTGCTGGGACTATAACGACGGCGCAAGCGAAATCCGCATGGGCAGAGCCCTGCGCGACGGGTACCGCAAAAAGGTTTTCCTGATGACCAAGATCGACGGCCGTTCAGGCGAAGAGGCAATGAAGCAACTCGAAGAATCGCTGCTGCGTCTTGGCGTCGACCACATCGACCTCGTCCAACACCATGAAGTGATACGTTATGAGGACCCCCATCGCATCTTCAACGAAGGGGGCGCGAACGATGCGCTGGTGAAGGCGCGCAAAGAGGGCAAGATCAAGTTCATCGGGTTCACCGGCCACAAAGACCCGCGAATCCACCGCTACATGCTCGAGTACGCCTCCCAGAAAGGATTCCGCTTTGATACTGTTCAGATGCCTCTCAACGTCATGGACGCACACTACCGAAGCTTCGAAAAAGAAGTGCTGCCCGAACTGGTCAGGCAGAATATCGGCGTCCTCGGCATGAAAAGCATGGCGATGGGAGCCATCCTCAAATCCAAAGTGGTGACCCCGATCGAATGCCTGCATTACGCGCTTAATCTGCCGACATCGGTGGTGATCACCGGTATCGATAGCATGGAGGTTCTCGACCAGGCCTTCGAGGCGGCACGGACATTCCGCCCGATGAGCCCTGAAGCGGTACGAACCCTGCTGCAGAAGACCGCGGGTCCCGCATCGACCGGTGCCTACGAGCCTTTCAAGACCTCGTCGGTCTCGGACGGAACGGCGCAACACCCGGAGTGGCTGGGGGCGGAGCCGAGGCGAATACAAGAATTAATGATGCACAGTCAATAAATCCCTGCAGGAGCCCGAGCCTGGCATCTTTACCTGCCGCAGGCTGGCAGCCAAAACCGAATTGTAGCAAAAGGATAGGAGAACGGCATGACCGGCACGAGCTTCCGTCTGGATGTCGGCAAATTCAAGGGCACTGTGATCAGCGACGGCTTCATAACCGTGCCGGGACCCCCACCTCCCGGGTTTTCCGGCCGGATGGAAGACCGGCCCAGGGAAAAAATGGACGTATGTTGCCTGCTCATCGACACCGGCAACCACAAGATCCTCGTCGATACCGGGTGTGGCAGCGTCTTTCAGAACACTTCAGGCAAACTCTCGGAGAACCTGGCCAAAGAGGGGGTCAGACCGGATAGTATCGACCTGATCGTCTATACCCACGCGCACCCTGACCACGTCGGGGGGACTTTTGATCCGGCTGGCAAGCTTGCTTTCCCGAAGGCGCGCCAGATACTGGCAAAGAAAGAATGGGACTCTTTTGCAGGGCCGGAAGATGGGCCAAATTCTCGCATGTTCACCCTTGCCCGCAAGACTCTCTTGCCCATTCGAGATCAATTTGACCTGGTGGAAGATAACTACGAGGTAACGCCGGGCATCAGGTTCTTGCCAGCTCGAGGCCACTCCCTCGGAGGGGTTATCATCGAAGTGTCTTCTGGCAAAGACAAGATGCTGTGTATCGGCGATCTCATCCACAGCCAGCTTGAATTCACTGAGCCAGGCTTCTACTCGTTTCTGGATTCAGCCCCGGAGGATGCCCTGAAACTTAGGACCGAAGGACTCTCAAAGATGGCTGAGGCAGGCACGTTGATCTTCGCCTGCCATATGTCCTTCCCCGGCATCGGACGCTTTGTTAAGAAGGGCGGGGTCCTGGGGTGGCAACCGGTCTAGTAGCTGAGAACGGATCCTCAGGGCACGCTGTCCTTTAGGTTAATGCCAAAGATGGCCCCAGGCAGAATCAACCCTAACCTTGATCTCCTGGCGGTCGCGAATTCTCGGCTCGGTCGGGAGACCTCGCACAATGCAAGGTCAACGAATAGCAAAAGGTCCGGAGGCTAGTCGCCAAGAATGGCCTTTAGTCGCTTGACGAGGTCTTCGGTATTAAACGGCTTGGCCACAAATGCGTTGGCTCCAAGCTCAAGCGCCTTGCCACGAAGCTGGCCATCAGCGCTCATTGCGATGATGGGAACGTTGGAAGTCTCCCTCAGTCTTCTGATCAAGTCGAAACCGCTGAAGTCGGGCATGAGAATATCCAGAATGACTGCATCGGGTTTCGCCGATCCAATCAGTTCGAGCGCCTCTTTCCCCGAAGTGGCCGTGACGACTTCGATATCCCGCATTTCCAGACCAATCTGGACAAAACGGAGGATGCTGGGATGGTCATCAACGACCAACGCCCGTCGCTTCGTGTTACCGTTCGGCATATTGATAGTCTCTGTCAGGGGGCGGCTCTGGGTATCATTGTACTGCCAAAAAGCCAATTGCGGATAGGAGATCGGCGATCGGGCCCTTCATGACCGATGTTGCGCTCCAACTGCCGCACCTGTAGACTCAGAGCGCCATGAAGATACACCGTTCGATTGTCATTGCTGCGGCGCCCGATCTGATTTGGCCCCTGCTGGTTGATCCCCAGAACATACTGCGGTGGTGCTCCACGGTTCGAGCTATTCGCCATCTAGGTGAACAGCATGGTGGGGTGGGTGCTCGATTCCACTTCGAAGAAAAGGCGGGAGGAAGGCTGCTGAGGCTGGATTTCGTGGTGACGGAGTGGATCGTCAACGCCCGCGTGGCTTTCGAAATGACCGCCGGCAACCTGGTGAAAGGGTACGCGCAGAGATACCTTATTCAGGCGAAGCCGCACGGCAGCCAGGTGACGATCTTCGAAGACGTAAAGCTGCCCTATGGGATCGTCGGACGCGTTGCCGGCCTGTTCCGAAGGTCCGTGTCCCAGGCACATCTCGAACGCATGCTGATCAAACTCAAGCTCTTGGCAGAGGTGCTGCCGGCATAGCCAGGACTGCTGTCCGCTGTCAGACAAAGGACCAAATTGGCAGGCTCCTGGGGCCAGTCAACAACAGGCACAGTCCCTCAGCATTCTATCTTCTCGTCCAATTTGCTTTGCCCCGTCCATCTTCGCCAATTCTATGTCTTCAGTTGCACGACGGTGTGTAAGCCGTGATAGGCTGGGGAAATGGCTTCAACCCGATTCAAGAGAATAGTTGCCCCGCTGATTCCCTACTTGACCGTTGGCGTAGGTGTGCTTGTCTTTCGCAATGCATGGCTGGCGCTACTCAGCTACCACCTTGGGATGGTCTCAGTGATGCTCATCTCCAGGTACAAGCCATCTCTGAGAGCATCCTTCGCAGGCAGTGGGTACCTCATACCGGTCATCTGCACGGCCCTTGGCGCGAGCGCTGGAATCGCACTCATCACCGTATGGCCTTTGCTCGGATTGAACCAGAGCGCTGGCTCTTATATCCGGAGTCTCGGCCTCGATCAGCGGACCGTACCCTTGTTCTTCGTGTATTTCGTGACCGTGAACCCGTGGCTCGAAGAGACATACTGGAGGGGTTTTCTTGGTTCGGACCGCAAACGACCCGAACTCAACGACGGTCTGTTCTCGGGCTATCACCTGGCCGTAATTGGAGGCGTAGTTGGTCCGCTATGGCTTGCGGCGGCATTCTTTTGCCTCACAGCCGCTGCTTGGTTCTGGAGACAGGCAAACCGCTTGAATGGCGGACTTTTGCCGTCGATGCTCTCTCATCTCGCGGCGGACATCGCGGTCATGACTGTCATCCTATTGGCGCTTTCTCCAGCCTAGACTCGTCGATCGTCGAGACTATTCAGTCGTTCGCTGCTACTGCACGGTGACACGAAGTTGGAAAGTCCACTCGGCCTTCTCTCCGCCTTCCCACGGACGGCTATAGTCCATCTTGACGGTGGTGGTCCCTTTTTCAGATGCCTTGAAAGTCAAGACCTGCGTACCGGCTGCTCCCACCGCATTTCCCGAAGGCGCCACGTATTTGCTGTCGACTTGCGCCAGAACAGACGGGGTCCCGATGGCAGCAGGCGTCCAATTGAATCCAGTGCTGGGATTCGAGGCTAGTTTGACAACGAGCTCAGCGTTTTTGGCAATCGTGATCTCTTTGCTGATGTTCCTGTTCTGAGCAAACTCGTCGTAGCCCACTGCAACAGTAGTTTGCATAGGGCCTCCGATGGCCGCGGCGCAAGCGCTCCCAAAGAGAGCGACCATTGCGATGACTGCGAAAATGAACGGGTTGCGTCTCATTGCGCTCCTCCTTCTCTGGTTCCATTGCTGTGGCACCGAGTGATCACCAGTTCAAACGACAGCGGCGGACAAAAGTTAGGTGCCCATCAAATCGGAAACGCAAGGGAAGCGCTCAGTGTGTGAATGAGAACTGGCAGCGCTTTCACGAAAAGCCGCTGTCGAGACCGTCGAACGAGCCTCCCCGGTTTGCCGACGACCTGATGTGCTCGACGACGTTACGAGGTACGACCGACGCCTGTTCCAGGACTATTCGTCGCCGGTGAACGGCGGGTACATGTCGGTAAAGAAATAAGTGTAGCCAGTCACCCGCGCACTCCAGCGGAACACCCAGACCACGAAAGTGAAGAATGACTTCGGATACTTGCCCGTGAAAAGAATCGCCCACCAGGACAAGAAAACGATCACGCCTACGGCTATGCCCAGGAAGGACAGTATAACCTCGTGCGGGAAAGCCATGGGGAACCCGGCGAGCCAGCTGGAAGCGAACCTCCAGTTCGAAGGAACCACAAATCCAGGAGCTCCGCCAATGGGGAGCCTGAGCAGCGTAAGCAATCGCGACACTGCCGCTGGCCGCTCGACATCAATCTTGACGGGATAGTCCACGCTGACATCTCCACTGAATGGAGGATACTTGTCTGTGAGCAAGCCGGCGTAACCCACCACTCTCAATGCCCATCTGAACCAATAGCTCACAAAGTCAAAAAAGGTTTGAGGGTATTTGCCGGTAAAAAGTATGGCGAACCAGGACAGTACGTACATCAAGTAACCGGCGATGCTGACGAACGCCAGTACGAACACCGCCGGTATGAGGGTCAAGAAGCGGAAAAACGTGGTTAGTCTGGACAGCTTTTCGGGGTAGTCGACCTTCAAGGTTACAGGGTAAGTCATCGCAAGCCCTCCTGAGCCGAATTCCTTGACCCGATTTTGTGCCTGGGCGACTGGACTCCGTTGGTCTTGGCGGGATTCTAACACGATCGAAGAAAACGAGACAATGATCGGACGAGGTGATTCGGTCGCCGATCAATCCAGATTGTCTGTTTGCGCCAACAGTTCCACTCGCAATGACCCAGACCAAATCACCTTTTCAACCAAGGTCCGGGACAGTTCCAACTCGGCGTTCGCCTTGCGCATACTGGGAACTGTCTAGTCCGGCAGACTCAACGCCCTTAGCCCGTCCTCACATTCCAGGATCGCTGAAAGCCCGCACTCCTGGAAGCACATCGCGGGTAGATCCGTCCCGTAGGCCTCGCTCACCCTTCGCTTGAGCTCACCGAAGGTGATTTCCTGGCCGACTTTGTAACCCAGCCGATGCAGCACTCGGAGATCGATGCCGTTGTCCCCAGGGCCAAAATCATAGAGTCGACACTTGCCGCCTTCGTTGTTAGGGCACTTGCCGCAGGTATCGCCGCAGGTGTAAACAATTTCGATGGTCTGATCGTCATTGCTCCGCATTCGTGCCTGGTAGGCGGCCATATTGACGCAAAATTCCCGGGACCATACGTTCTTACCTTCGTGGTTGCTTATGGTCTCGCAAAAGAGATGGTGCCCTCGCATTCTAATCCTTGTGTTGTCTGTCATCTCGCTTCCCTTCTTCAAGCCTTGCTTCGCCCAATTCTAGCTGATCGAGATCAGGGTTAGAAGAGCCTTGGCTGGTTGAGGTTGCTTTCCAATCCGAATGAGCAGGCTGACGGAGACCCTACCTGGTCAAGTAACCAGCCTGAATCAGTGCGCTAGTCGAGGAGGACTCTGACGCTATGGGTAGCGCCAAATCAGATGGCTTGCTTCATTATGGTAAGAACCCAGCTTTCAAAAGAGAATTGTGGTCATCAAAATGGACACCGAACTCGATTCGCCGGGAACTGCTTCGGAGTTAAGGCCGAAAAGCAACGAAATCGACTGGGATACGTTACAGAGTCTGGGAAATGCGCCAAAGAAAGAAGGATTGGAGAGAGGACTATGAAACCGCGAATGAAAAGCATAGCCGGCCTCACCCTGGCCGTAGTCCTGCCAGCGATTGTGGCGCTGGCAGGATGCACTACTCCGGCATCAACGGACACACCACAATCAACTCAAGTGCCATACCAACTGAAGGTCGAGGAATTCATCAAGAACAGCCAGACTTTCAAGTTCGACGGAATAGCTGGCAGCATCAAGTTTACCGACATCGTCGGTTCGGCCAAGGGAACGTCCGCCACGCCTGCCAGGGACTGGGAATTCACCGTGCAATACCAGAGCGGACATCCAGGACACGGTGACAGGACAGGCCAGGTGCTGACTCAGGTCGTGACCAAACACGTCGCGGTCGTCAAGGTTGAGAGCGGTGAGATTATTTCCGCAATCTGTGACAGTGCCAGCGTCCTGGTGGCCGGTCCGAGCCCCACGGACGAGGAGGTCGAGCAGGCAGGCGAGCTCTTCATAGCGAACAGCTCAACCTTCAGGTTCGATGGAATTGAAGGCAGCATCAGACTCGCCAAGACAGAACCGGGTTGGACCAGCAGCGTCCGGACGACATCATTCACATTTGAGTACCAGACTCGACATCCCGGCCACGGAGACAGGACAGGCAAAATTATCGCTGAGGTCATCACCAGTCACAACGCCGAGGTCCTGGTCAGGACCGAAAGCGCCACAGTCTTACTGGGTATTTGCGATAAAACCTGGGACATGGTCAATGACAAGAACCCTCCGGTGTCGGCGGCAGGGATCGTTATCGGTGGAGGCGATACAACGCTTCCAGGTGGCCCTGCAGATGCGCCGAGGTTGTTTGTATATGATATCAAGAGGGATGATGGCGGCACCGTACGAGTCAGCTACACTGCCTATCCTCCTTCCCCAGTTGGAGATGCGAACCGGCAAAAGATCACGCTCGAATTCGCAGGCGGCTCCATAAGAATAGGCGACAGGCTCGAGGCTCTCGGCAGAATCGATAAGGAGACTAATACTATTGTGGTAGCGGATAAAGGTGACTACATAAAGACCAGCGCACCCCAGCTGACGATCGTTTCCGAAAACGTCAACTGGAAAATGGGGGAAACGGTCGTAGCGGCGACGATAACCAGACCTGATGATGATGGCGTCCATCCGGGCGTTGTCTTTGTGGCAGGCAGTGGGCCCACGGACCGTGAGTGGAACTCGCCCCTGTTGCCCGGCACAAACGGTACCGCCAGGCTGCTCGCCGAAGAACTTGCCAGGAACGGCTACATCACCATTCGCTACGATAAGAGGTTGGCCGGACCGAATGCGCAGGCCAATTTGCCACTTCTGGTTGGCAAGATAAGCATGGAAAGCCACGTCGACGAGCTGGCGGGAGCAGTCGACCAGCTGCTGGCCCGGCCGAATGTCAATCCAGCCAAGGTATTTGTTCTGGCCAACAGCGAAGGCAACATACACGCCCTGAACTATCAAATCTCGAGAGAGCACAAATTCGCCGGCCTCATCCTCGAGGGACCGCCCGGTCGGAACCTCGCTGACCTGATGAGAGCCCAGCTGGGCGCTCAGGTCGCGTCGCTGCCAGATGCCGCAGAGATCATGTCCGGCTACGACAGGCTGATGTCCAACTTCCTCACCGGCAAGCCTTTCGTATCCGACCCTAAGGTTCCGGAGGGAATCAATAATCTGGTCCAGGGCCTGTATGCCCCGATCAACCTTCCGTTCACCCGAGAGTTCTTTGTACTCGATCCGGCCCCATTGCTGGGGAAAGCGACCGGGCCAACTTTAGTTATGATCGGCAAGAAGGATATCCAGGTCGACTATAAACTCGATGGGGCTCTTCTGGAGACCGCCGCCAAAGGTCGCCAGGACGTCACCTTCATTTATCCCGACAACGCCAATCACGTATTGAAGTACGAACCCCGCCCCCGCGAAGCTCTGAGCGGCGCAGACGGCTTGACTTACAACGCTTCGGACCGAGTGGTAGATCCCGACGCACTCGAGTTGATCAAGAGCTGGCTCTTGAAGAACAGCTAACTCTACCGATCGACGATCGAGTCGACGATCGAGTCGACGATCGAAAGAGGAACGGCCCCCGGGGGCCCTTCCTCTTTCGACGGGCAAGGCACTGTGCGGGCGCACCCGCAGCTATAGCACCCCGTTACCTCGACCACATCGGTTCCTTCGGCAAAACGTCACTGATTCAGATGGCTTGACAGTAGTCCGCTCTTCAAACTATCTTTCCCGTGTCTCGGGCCCGCGTCTCGGGCCCGCGTCTCGGGAGACCGGCCACCCCCAACCTTTGGCAGAGTTCCAAACAGAGTCTTCTGACAGGGGGCTTGAGCCAGCGAATGGCCGTTATCCAACCGGTGGACGAGCCCGGTGTTCCGATAGAGATTCAACCTGCGTGAAGCAGAAATGGAGCAGCGAAGAATACATATACTGGGCGCCTCCGGATCTGGAACTACAACTCTCGGCCGCGCGCTGGCAGATCGACTCAATATCAAACATTACGACTCCGACGATTACTTCTGGATTAAGACGCCCGTTCCGTATACCTTGAAACGTGATATCCCAAAGAGAGTTCAGATGCTTCAATCTGACCTGTCGAAAGAGAGCGAATGGGCACTGTCGGGCTCGCTTTGCGAATGGGGAGATTTCGCCATCCCGCTCTTCACACTGGTCGTGTTTCTCTGGATTCCCGCCGATATTCGTTTGAAACGGTTAATGGAACGCGAAGTCGAGCGATATGGAACCCAGGCACTGTCCCCTGGGGGCTGGTTCCACAAGCACCATGTGGAGTTCATGGCATACGCGTCCTCTTATGACTCAGGCGGGCTGGATATCAGGAGCAGATTGTTGCATGACCGATGGATTGCCAACCTGCCCTGTCCGGTGCTAAAAATCGAAGAGCGCCTTTCCATTGATCAACTCGTTGGAAGGGTTGAGGTGGAGCTTGACCTGCTGCAGGACACGGACAGATAGAATTGCAGTACGCCGATAGCGAGGGCGATCATCATTTCAGCATCAGCGAGATTATGCAGAATTCACTGACTGAGTTAGCCCTGGCGCGAATGCCGTTCGGCAAGTACAAGGGACGTTTCCTTGTCGATCTGCCCGAACCCTACCTGGTCTGGTTTCAGCGGCAGGGACTCCCTCCCGGCAAATTGGGCCAACAGATGGCAGCCACCCTCGAGATAAAGACCAACGGCCTCGAATCGCTGCTCCGGCCCCTGCAAAAGCCAGAAAATCAGGAAAAGCAAGAACATCCCAAGCGACACGGTAAAACCTAGCCGTGGCTTGTGCGAAACATAAGGAGGGAACGTTATGAAGAGCAACTGGGAATACGGTCATTCGGGCGTATTTGTCCAGGATTTTGACAAGACACTGAAGTATTACGAATCCTTAGGCATTGCCCCGGCTCCGCTGCCAAGGCAACCGCGTAATCCTGGCGATAAGCTGGTCAACGTAGAGTTCGGTCAGGTCACCGGTCCCACGCCCCCCGGTTTGCCATTGCAGCTTATGTACATCGGCGACATGGAGCTTGAGGTATTGCACGCTCCAGCGCAGCGCCCTCAGGGCGAAGCTCTCGCCTATGGAGAGGGCGTAAACCACGTCTGCTTCAATGTGCCAGACATCGATGGGGAAACCGATGTGCTCGTGAAGAAAGGCTTACGCATTATTCAAGACGCGAAACGCAATGATGTCCGCGTCGAGGACTACTTGGATACCCGCAAGTTCGGCAATATGCTTCTATCCATGCGGCCGCTCCAGAGTGATGAGATGAAAGCCAGGAAAGCGGGCTACGGGATAGTGAACTGGAAGTTCCGCGGCCACACTGCCGTCGTCAACGATGTTAAGAAGACCGCAGAATACTATGAGTCGCTGGTTCTGGCCACTGCGCGGCGGCCGGCCACCTTCGACAGCAGCTCGATCGGGGACGTCAAGACATACGGGAAAAGCACTTCAAGCGTTATCCGGGCAAAGACGAGGGTGCTCCAGATTGGCCCTGTCCTGTACGAGCTGGTTCAGCCTGTCGAGGGTGACAGCATCTTCAAAGAGTCTCTGGATAGGAGAGGCGAGGGTATCATCGACCTCACCTTTACCGTGGGCGACCTTGACAAAGAGACGGCCGGGCTGGTCAAGAAAGGTGTCCCGGTCATCTTCAGTGGGAAACCTCGAACTGGCGGCGCTTTCGCCTACCTCGACACTCGAAAAGACGGCGGGGACGTCATGATAAAGCTGGTGCAGGCCTGATCTCGAGCCCCGGCAAACGTCCCACAGATGCCGGAGATTTTCTGTAATGCAGACGACGCAGGAGGCAGGCTCAGCCTGCCTCCTATTGTTGCTTCGGGTCTCGCTCGAGAACGTCTACTGGATTGCGTAGGCCACCTGAACGTCGATGACGATATCTGTCTGGCCAGGGCTAATCGAGGTAGCGGCCGACGGGGCAATGGCCCCTCCCGAAAACGCCTGGCGGTAGGGAACGGGACCGGTGGAACCTTCGGAAATGTAGGTTGCTTTGCCTAGCGTGACGCCGGCTAGTTTGGCGAGCTGGTCGGCTTTGGCCTTGGCATCACTCATCGCCGATTGACGAGCCTGAGCGTAGTACTTTTCCGGCTGGTCGACCGAGAACGACACCCCGTTGACACGCACCAGATCTCCACCCGCGGCTGCCACAGCGTCGATGATCGCGCCAGTCTTATCAACCGCCCTCACCTTAACCGTCACCGAGTTGCTGACCTGGTAACCTGTCGGCCCCAACGTTGGTCTGACAGGAATCGATGGAGAGGACGATGTGCCAGCACCCGTCCCGTCAGAGGGGCTCGGTGGCAGTGCTGGAACCGGGTCGGGAGATAGGATTGCTGGATGCTGAAGTACTGAGTTTGAATGTCTTTCTTGTCGACGCCGTTCGAGGTCAGGGCTGCCATCACCTTGTCCATCGCAGTGGAAGCCTGGGCCTGCGCCTGCGCCACGGTCGACGCCTGTGCCGAAACGCCCAGATCCAGAACTGCGGTGTCCGGAGCGACGGTCACCTTGCCCTCTCCGTTTACCCAGATCCCCTGCTGGTTGCTGTTTATGGTGACACTCGCAGGCTGCTGCTGGGCCGTGGCGACCGGACCGTTGCCGCACGCGGCCAATCCAACCGCAACAATAGTCACCAGTGATGCCAGTCCCAACAGCCTACCCAACGTCTTGTTCATCTTTCACCTCACTAACTCATATTAAGTGTAACGAACAAGCCGCCAGGTAGTTAGGTTAAGCGAATGAAATAGAATGGAACGCGGTAGCGTAGGGCTATTGAGGTCCTTGTAGTGTGTCCTTGGGAACGCCAGAACTGCCGGAAGTGCGACCCCGGTTAATCCACTTCCCAATCTGGAACCCGATCAGCGCCCCAACTACCCCTCCCACTACTATGCCAAGGAAACCCAGGAATAGATTGATAAGGAATCCTGCCGCGGCCGCCACTACCATCCCGATTGTTGTACCTATGATGGTGTACTTATCGCCGGGCCCGCGTTTGGGAGCCTGAGGACGCCACCCATCCCATCCCTGGTACTTGAGTAAAGCCGAGAGCTCCCGTTTGGCCGCTCCGTCCCGGCTCACCACCGCTGGGAAGAAAAACGGGACCTGATTCCGATGAGTCAAATGCCATCTCCATTTCCCCACGAGTACCGGCACAAGCCTGACCACTCCCGCTATTTCAGGAAGGGGAAGTCGTATCCAGTGAGCTTGAGCTCCTCAATCAAACGCCGGACATCGTTCTGCCCGGTCCGTTAACCGGAACGCCACGATTCTTGCGCTCCTGCCATGCC
>CAVUYC010000030.1:0-104559 GCA_963745605.1 uncultured Chloroflexia bacterium
CGACGAATTGCCGACCGGATCGTCGCCGGTTCCCGGGCCATGATGTGGGCAGCTCTGCTCAACTGCTGCGAGGCCACGAACTCGCCTTCGGCGTGGATGATCTTGGCCCGCTTCTCGCGCTCGGCCTCGGCCTGGCGCGCCATGGCGCGCTTCAGCGTGTCGGGCAGCTCCACGTCCTTGACCTCGACAATGCTGACCTTGATGCCCCAGGGCTCGGTCTGCTCGTCGATGATCTTCTGCAGCTTCTGGTTGATCTCGTCGCGGTGGATCAGCAGTTCGTCCAGGTCGGACTGGCCCAGCACCGAGCGCAGGCTGGTTTGCGCGATCTGCCAGGTGGCGCGCCGGAAGTCCTCGACGGCCACGATCGCCCGCGAAGGATCGACGACCCGGAAGTAGGCCACGGCGTTGACCTTGACGGTGACGTTGTCCCGGGTGATCGCTTCCTGGGCAGGGATGTCGAGGGTGATGACGCGCAGGTCGACCTTGACCATGCGGTCGACGAAGGGGATGATGAAGAACAGGCCCGGCCCTTTGGGCCGACCAGCCGGCCGAGCCGGAAGATGACGCCCCGCTCGTACTCCTGCACGATCTTGATGGCCGAGCTGGCCACGAGCCAGGACCGCGAGGACGATGATCCCGAACGTGGTGAGAAAGCTTAATCACTTCAGCCATGGTAGTCCCTCCTGCTCTGGAAACCGAGCGGCAACCCTGCCGTTATGCACATCATTATAGCCCAAACAGGCAAAAGGCATAGTGGAGAATTGGCAGAAGGCGGCCCACACCGAAAGAGCGCAGTTATCCACAAGAACCCAGGTTATCCACAGAAGGATACCTGGTTATCCACATTGCGAGCTGCGGCGCATTCGCTCTCAGCGGGAACGCACCGGCTGGTACAGACGTTCGCGCAGTTCCGTTACCTGCCGGCGCAGGTCGGCATCGCTTTCGATCTGGCTGGCTACCCGCTCGCAGCCGTGCATGACGGTGGTATGATCCCGACCGCCCAGGGCCGCGCCGATCTGGGCAGAGAGGCGCCGGTCTCTTCGCGCATCACGTACATCACGATCTGGCGTTGCAGGGCGATCTGGCGCTGCGTGCGCGCTCCCGTCAGGTCGGCACACGCGACGCCGAAGTACGTGCCGGCACATCCAGGATCGCCTCCAGGCTGAGCTTGCTCTGCGCCGGCGCCAGGTAGGCCAGCGCATCCTCGACCAACGCCACATTCAGCGGCCGCTTCAACAGCTGGGCATGCGCCAGCACCCGGGTCAGGGCGCCTTCCAGATCGCGGATGTTGCGGTGCGCCCGCTGCGCGATCAACAGCCAGCACGTCATCGGCACACTGCTGCCCCAGCGAGGCGGCCTTGGTCTGCAGGATGGCGATGCGCGTCTCCAGGTTGGGCGGCTGGATGTCGGCGATCATGCCCCAGCCGAAACGCGAGCGCAGGCGTTCTTCCAGGGTCGGGATGGCCTGCGGCGGACGGTCGCTGGTCATCACAATCTGCCGGTTGGCGGAATGCAGCGCGTTGAAGGTGTGGAAGAACTCTTCCTGGGTCTGTTCTTTGCCGGCAATGAAATGCACGTCGTCGATCAGCAGCACGTCGATGGTGCGATACTTGGCTCGAAACTGCTCGGTGGACTGGGTGCGGATGGCGCTGATCAGCTCGTTGGTGAACAGCTCCGAGGACACGTAGAGCACACGCGTGCCGGCTGCGCTGCGCCGCGTGACCGATGGCCTGCAGCAGATGCGTCTTGCCCAGGCCCACGCCGCCGTAGAGGAACAGCGGGTTGTAGGCCTTGCCCGGGCCGCTCGGCCACCGACATCGCCACGGCGTGCGCCATGCGGTTCGACGGCCCGACGATGAAATGTCTCGAAGGTATAGCGTGGGTTCAGGTTGGCGCCCTCGGTCACAGGCATCCTGGCACCTCCGGCGATCTCAGCCGGGCCATCAAGCTCCAGCAGCGGCGCCGGCGCCGCTTCGGGCGGATCGACAGCCGGAATCGGGCTGGACCACAAAGGTGACGTCGACCGCACGTCCCACAATGCTGGTCAGGGTGCGTTTGATCAGCGGCCGCAAGCCGCATCGACAGCCAGTCCCTGGCATAGGCGTTTGGCGACGCCGATGACAAAGGCAGCCGTCCTCGTGGGCCAGGCAAACCGTGTCGCGCACCCAGGTATCGTAGGTGCTCTTGGTCATTTGGAGGCGCAATTGGCTGCGCGCAATCTCCCACGCTTCCCGTGGGGGCAGCGCGCCAGACGCATCAGTGCCGTACACTTTGACTCACCCCCTCTAGACACGCAATCAGTATTGCGGAGATGCCCAGGCACGGCAGAGGCTGCGTTTCCGCCTCGTCACCGGGCGAAAAGATAACAAAGCAAGCTGCAAAGATGATTGCAGCTGATCCGAATGGAACTCGAATACATGCTCGCTAACAACACTGCGCAAGCGCAATAAGTCGAGCCAGTCAGAAACTGGCGAAGCGCCGATCGCATGCGGTCGGAGAACAGGGAGGGTACTCACACCTTGTTGAGCAACATGAAGCCCGAAAACGACGCCGTTTGCACGATCTTCTCTACCGCATGGAGTCTAGCAGGACTTACCGGCAGCGACAACTCTCAGTTGCGGGGTAACTACCACGACCGTTCGCCCTTATGTAGAATACTGCTCAGTGCATGCCCGTTCTACGCGACCCATCGTGGTGCCAAGCCAGATGACCACAGGATGTCCCATCCCCTACGCGAACCTTAAAGAAACCAGCAGTGAATTTTTCTTAAGCTTCGTTATGAAAACTACCGGACCCGGCATGCAGTCGTTTGTCGACCTCCAGAGGTGAGCCAAAGCATCTTCCGACGCGCCATCAGGGAGAGGGCGCCCGAAACAACAACCGTGTGTGCCTTCGGTCGGGCATGTAGCCCAGATTTATACGATTCATTTGAGTACTGGCAACTTTACAGATATGCGGTCTTGCGCAATAATACGGACGGGAACCAGCGACCCGCGCCATAACTACGTAATCGGGCCGTACTTTACCCGGATTCAAAATGGCCTTTCCTGACTAAAGCGTGGTAGAATTCATAAGAATTGAGAAATTGACAAGGCACTGGTAACGTGCTATCATTTTTATGTACTTAGTATGAATGGGCAACCGCGAGACCGGACTCGGCCCTGGGACGTGCTTTCGGTCAGTGCCAACAAGTTGATTCCGGGCCTAGGCGTGGCGCCGCACAAGGAGGAGAAACGTGCAAACGGTTCGCAATCACATCGTCGAGATATTGAAAGAGAACGGCATAGCGACGGTTGCGGAACTTGCCGAACAACTGGGTATGGCCCAGGTTTCCGTGCGCCATCATCTCGATATTCTCGTAGGTGAAGATCTGGTGGAATCTTCGGGTGTGCGCCGCCGCAATGGCGCGGGCCGTCCAAGCCAGGTTTATTCCCTGACCCCCGAGGCCAGCAAGCTATTCCCGCAAAGGCACCAGGTTTTGGCTAACGAGATGGTATCCGCGATCAAGACGATGCTGCCGGTTGAGGAAGTTCGAGGGGTGTTCCTGCGCCTGGCCGACAAGACAGCCCAGGGTGCTCCCATGCCTCGGGTTGACCAGTCGGTCGAAGACAGGCTGGAACAGGTCGCAGGGTTCCTGAGTGAAAAAGGCTATACCGCTCGCTGGGAAGTGACCGACGGTCACTACCGGCTGTTCACGTGCAACTGCCCTTATTCTGGGGTTTCTGATCAGCATCCTGAAGTTTGCGAGATGGATCGGGCCTTGATTCAGCGCCTCGTGCCGGAGGGGGTGCGCCGCGAGTCCTCGCATCGTAGAGGGTGCCCCTCGTTGCGCGTATGTGCTTCTGCTTACGCCAGCAAGCACGGAGCAGGTTTGACGCGCAGCTAGCCGCCCATTCAAGGAAAGTCGATGGCTGTGATATCCCTGGTTGACCGCCCGGGAGAGATGTACGATTCTTACGGGCGACATTTGCACTATCTGCGGGTGTCGCTGACGGATGCCTGCAATCTGCGCTGCGTCTACTGCATGCCCGAAGATATGCGCTTTCGTCCCGCAGCGCATTGATGCAGGATGACGAGCTGCTCACCCTCGTACGGGTGGCAGCCAGCCTGGGCGTCGATAAGATCCGTCTGACAGGTGGCGAGCCAACGGTGCGCCGTGGCGTCGTAGAACTGGTGCGGGCCATCAAGAGCATTCCCGGCATCAAGCGCCTGGCGATGACGACCAACGGCGTGCGTCTTGCCGAGCTGGCGCAGCCATTGGCGGAAGCCGGCCTGGATCAGGTCAATATCAGCGTTGATTCACTGGACCCCGAGAGATTCCGCCAGATCACGCGCCGCGGCGACCTGCACGAGGTCTGGCACGGCATCGAGGCAGCAGAGGCCGCGGGCCTGCGGCCCATCAAAATCAACTGTGTCGTCACCCGTGGTTTCAATGACGCCGATGTCGTCGACCTGGCTCGGCTGACCCTGGACCATGCCTGGGATGTGCGTTTCATCGAGTTGATGCCTTTCGGGAAGGTGTCGGATTTTCAGCAGAGCCAGGTCGTGTCGTCGGCCGAGACACGCGCCCGGATCGAGGCCGAGCTCGGGCCGCTGATCCCCGCACCCGACTACAATGGACACGACCCGCCGCGCCCGTATCGGCTGGCGGGCGCCATGGGCAGGCTGGGCTTCATCAGCAGCGTGACCGAGCCTTTCTGTGAAGGATGCACCCGCCTGCGCCTGACGGCCGACGGCAAGCTGCGGCTTTGCCTGCTGCGCGATGACGAAGTCGGATCTGCTGCGCCGCTGCGGGCCGGAGCTGATTTCGAGACCCTGCGGCAGCTTATGGCGGACGCCGCTTATCGCAAGCCGTGGGGGCATCGGCTTGTCGAAGACCAAATCCCAATGTCCCGGAGATGAGCCAGATCGGCGGCTAGACCAATCCATTGGAGGGCTGTATGACTGTGGCAATCGAACAACAGGCAGGGACTGAACAGGAAGTTATCATCACTCTCACCCCTGCTGCTGCGGAAAAACTAGTGGGCATCATGACGAGAAGGGGCTGCTAGAGACACATGCGCCTGCGCGTTTTTGTGGGCGGCGGCGGTTGCAGCGGACTGCAGTATGGCATGACTTTCGACAACAACCTCGCGAGAACGATGCATGTATTCGAAGTGCAGGGGCTTGCGGGTATCGTTGACGGCGCGAGTGCGCCAACATCATGGGCGCCAACATCGACTATGTCGACAGCCTGATGGGCGGCGGTTTCCACATCGAGAACCCGAACGCTGTGTCAAGTTGTGGTTGCGGCCACTCCTTCCGCACAAAAGATGGGGAAGAGGGCGCAAGCTGTAGTAGCTGCCGTTGAACGGATCGAGTGGGCCGGGCGGCGTACCGCCCGGCCCACTCATTTTTGTCGCATCCATGATGATCCGGTTGTACGGAGAGGGGGAGGATGATTGGTCGTCAGCACTTGCGGAAAGTCGGCGATTATCTATTCGAAATACCCCAAGACTTCCGGCCCGACATGCGAGCCCCCGCCCATCTCTATGCCGATCACGGCCCTGGGCGCCACTGTACTCGCCATTGGTATCTCTGATCTTGCCGCCCATCTGCTCCATCTCGAGCAGCGTGTCCCAGTCTTCCCGGCATTGTATCTGGATGCCTATGCCATTGGCGTACGGACGATCGGCCATATGTTCCGCCCACTCATCCGGATCGACGTTGGAGAGCGGGTTAGCTGGAGCATTGCACCAGTGGTCGCACCCCGGACCTCCAGACCCGCTCCTGACGGTGTCGCCCTTTTCTACCAGGGCAACCCTCAGTCCCTGCCTTGCCGCGCCAATAGCGGCCCAGCAGCCAGCGATGCCTCCGCCGACGACCAGAACGTCGCAATTGACCTGCTGCTCGTTTTCGTAGCGGATAGGATACGGCCAGTCCGGCGCATGGCCTTGTTCCCGCAGATAGTCATGCCAGGTAGTCAAATCTCCACCTCCGTAACGGTACAAACCCAGGGCAATCGCAGGTTACCACCGTACTTCTAAGCCTTCAATTTTTGCTTCCGCATCAGCGCACGCTTCAGCAACCCGGCTCAGGCTTTCATGCTGTCTATAATGATCTCGGCGGCAAGACGGGCACCGATTCCACCCACAACGGAGCATTTCTCGAAGCCTTTGGCCGCAGCGAAGGCTTCAGCGCCCGCTTTGCCTTCCCTCGGGTCGAAGTAGTGCCCGAGCATGAGGTCCTGTATGTCCCTGCATTGCAGGGAACCGAAGGTCCCTTCGAATTTGAGTAAGAAAGCACGGGCAGCAGCGACCGCCGCGCGGTTGCTATCATAATTCAGCAGATCATCACTACCGAAGTAGAGACCCAGGGACATTAGCCCTCCGGTCACAGCGCCGCAGGTACGGCCCGTCCCACCCAACCCTGGGAAAGGCGACATGGCCTTGACGATCTCGTAACTGCCCAGACCAAACTCTTCCAGCACGGGAAGAGCTGCCCCTTTCGCTCAGACGTGCCCGAGGAAGGTGCAGTCCTCGCCACGCTGCTGGATGCCGTCCAGGATTCCCTGCTTGCGGGCGAGGATATCTTTCGGGTCGAGTGTCTTCCTCGGAATGCCATCGCGCCCCAGCTTTTTGAACCAGCCTTCGATAGACGGCCGGTCCCACGCTTTCTCAGCCAGCTCCTGCGCCCTCTTAATCAGCATTTCCTTGTCTACCATCGAACCCTCCTCAATGGCCACACAGAGGTGTCGCCAGACTAGGATGCATCTTCATTTCGCGGGACTCTCTGATGGCATGGACTTGGAGCTACCCTTAATGAGCCGAGTCAGCCTCACGTGCTCTTGACTCTGGTCAGTTTGCTCCGCTTCTCCAGAGCTGATCCCGGCACTCTGAACCGGCTGTTATCCTGTCGCGGCAGTGCCCTTTCCTGCGACCTTGCCGCCTGGGGCGCCCACTCGTAAGGGACTCTATACGCCCTGTAAACAGCGTTCCTAAACGCCCTCTTGCTGAAGAACGGGCTGATGTACTCCCAGACGATCTGGTAGTCGGGGGTAGCCTCGAATATCCGACCGCACGACCCCTCCGTAATAAGCGTGTTTCCGTTGGGCAAACGCTGGGCCGAGCTGATGAAGTTGCTGTAGATGCTGAAGCCACGTGGTCTACCGCGGCTACCTCTTTCCTGAGGCGGGGAACTGGTCCAGACCACATCCAGGGTCAGCGGATCGAATTCAAGCACTCGAGAGTGGTCCCTGAGCGCGTTGCCGACGCCGTTCGGAGAGCCGGGATTGGGTGCACCGTATCCCGCCTGTCCGCCGTTATCAAAAACGAGGATATTGCCTTCGCCGGGAAGTCCCTTCGGGATCAAATGGGCGTGGTGCTGGCCGATGATCCACCCCAGCTTCCTCAGCTTATCGGATGCTGAGTAGTCTGGGCCCAGCTTCCACACGATTGACCCGGTCTTCCTATCGATGATGGCGATGATGTTGGCGTTCCTCGAGTCCCAGATGATATTGTCGGGATGGAACCGGGCATCGCCGGCGTCATGGTGCTTGTTCGGGCCCAGCTTTGACATCGAGTTCAAGTGCATCCAGTCACCATACTTGCTCTGTCCGGGTCTCAGGTAAGGATTGCGGAACAGCGCATTCTTCGCATTTTCGTCGAAACCGAGTTCGTCGAAATGATCGCTGCAAGCCCACTCCCATGCCACTTCGCCATTCCAGGTGACCTCGATGATGGTGTCGTCCAACAGAGTCTTGCCGCTGATCTGCGGCTTTTCAACGTTCTTATGGCAGAGGATTAGCGTATTTCCCTTGTCTTTCAGCGGTTCCATGCCGGGGACATAGTACCCAACCGGATTGCCCTGACGCTGGTAATCGTGGTGTTGTCTGGCCATCCAGGTAGCTTTGTGACGGGGGTCTTTGATTCGATCGTACTTGTCGAATTTCCAGACGATGTTGCCATCCCAGTCCACCTGCACGAGATCGAGTTGATCCTGAAATCCGTACTTGGGATTTCTGGTTCCCGTGTTGCCCATAACGTAACCGCCGGGCAACATCTTGTTTGGCATGCCGTCCAGTCCTTTCCACTGGTTGGCCACGCCCCCGTTCATGTCTATGAGAACAGCCCCAACCTCGTTCCCGTTGAACATGCTCGCCTGAAACAGAGTGAAGCCATTCCAGCAGTTGGAAGGTTCGAAGATGGTGGTTCCGGTTGGATACACGCTTGCAGGCAATCTTATGCCCCCCTTGCAACCCTTTGGAAAACTCAACGGACTATGGCAATGTCTGGAATGAACTCAAATTACCATTCTCTCCGGAACGTTTTGGTCATTGGGATTTTGGTCATTCGAATTTCTTTCGTAATTCGAATTTCGTGCTTGGGATTTGACCGCCGGGCCGTTAGCATTTCCTTGCGTCTCCGCGCTCTCCGCAATGACGGCTGCATCTTCATTTCGCGAAACGCCCTGATGGCGCAGTCGAAGCGGAGAAGGAGCTGAAGACGAAGTTCGCAGGAGCTGAACGTAAGGGTTGTCGGCGAGCGGCTGGTTGACGTGTTGGCAACGGGGACAGACCAGATCTGCAGGGAACGACTGTCCGCACTGCTTGCAGAATCTGGCGGAGTCCGCATTCTCAGCCTGGCACCCCGGGCACTTCACGAGGTCGTTCCTCCTTGTGCCACAATCGCGTGGTGATAGTCTAGGTTTGAAGCATAGGCATGTCAAGGGCGACCTATTCACACGGATCCGTGGAACAGCCGCCAGCAATTCCGCCCGACGGTTTCAGCTTCAAATGCCTGAAGCGAAAGCAGGATAGCCTGAACCGCCAACGTGCGAGGTCTTTGCAGAATCTTCACAACGCGTTCACACGCTTCGACTATCATCTGAATAGAGTGATGTAGCGGGCCGGAACCATCCGAAGTGGAGAATGAGCATCCGGCTGTTCGGACCAAACTGCAAGGAGTCGGTTATGAATAAAGGCCTGAAAACGGCATTGATCGTGGGCGGCGTCGTCTTCGCAGCAGTCATGGTACTCTCCTTCGTTCCCGGGATGCTGGGTGGATGGCCCCGATATGGCTACGGAATGATGGGAGGTTATGGTCTAATGTTCTTCATGCCTCTGTTGGGGATATTGCTGGTCGGGCTTATCGTCTGGGTAGTGGTGGCAGCTACCCGCAAGCCGGGCGAAGCTGATCACACCACAGGACAATCGGAATCACCCCTCGACATACTCAAGAAGCGTTACGCACGCGGCGAGATCAACAAAGAGGAGTTCGAAGCAAAGAAAAGAGACCTGATGTAGGGACGGAAAACGAAAACCCCCTCTGTCGCAGTAGACTGCAGGCATTGGGGGGTTGTGTCGTTCCCTTCCTTGATTAAAGTGTCTGGCGCCCCTCGAGTGCCCTTGTCAAGGTAACGTCGTCGGCGTATTCCAGCTCGCTGCCGAAGGGAAGACCGCGGGCGATGCGCGTGACCCTGATCCCAAGCGGCGAGATGACCCTGTTCAGATACATGGCTGTCTGCTCGCCTTCCAGGTTGGCGTTGGTGGCCAGCACGACTTCCACGATGTCGCCGCTTTTCAGCCTCTCCATCAGCTCCTGCAGGTGGATGTCCGCCGTCCCCACCCCTTCAGTCGGGGAGATGGCGCCATGAAGAACATGGTAGACCCCCCTGTAGGCATGAGTGTGCTCCAGGGCCTGTATGTCCTGGGGTTGCTCTACGATGCATACTCTGGTATGGTCCCGTTCCGCGTTGGAGCATATGGCGCATGGATTGGCGTCGGTGACGTTGCAGCAAACCGAACACAAGGATATCTGCTGCTTGAGGGCCAGCACTGCCTCAGCCAGTTGTTTCGACTGCTCGGCGGGCGCCCTCAGCAGATAATAGGCCAGGCGCTGAGCGCTCTTGGGACCCACGCCGGGAAGCTCTGCTGAACTCTTCTATCAGCCGGTTGATCGGCCCCGCGGCCGGAGGCAGGGACGATTTGAAATCCGATTTACCTTTCAAATCCAATACCTTATCGTAGCTGACTGCTATTCCGCGACCTGGCACGTTGGCGCTCACGGTGCATCCGGCCCGTAATCCTCGAATGAGGATCGTTATCCGCCGAGGCCGGGCAGCTTGAAATTGCCGCTTGCCATCATTTCTTTGGCCGCAGTCTTCTGGGCCTTCTGAACACCATCGTTAACGGCCTGGATGATCAAGCTCTCGAGCTTCTCCGGCTTGTTCGCGTCCATGGATTTGGGATCTATCTTGATCGACAGCAGCTTCTGCGAGCCGTTCAACGTCACTTTGACCGCGCCGTGGCCGGCATCGGCTTCGACGATGATGGCATTCAACTGCTTCTGCATGGCGTCGGCCTGGGCCTTTAGCTCCTTCATCTGCTTCAACTGGTCCTTGGCCTGTCTGAACTTGGCGAAACTCATTTATCCTCCACAATCCTGGCACCCAGCTTGAGTGCCTCTTTTACTAGATAGTTGTCCACTTTGGCGGCGCCTTTGCTTTCCTCCAGAGCCGGCTCTTCAACCGTGCAATCAATCTGGCAGGCCCGTCCGAGAAAGCCGCCGATGACCTTTTCAGCCACGCGACGATTCTCCAACTGTTCAAGTTGCTCTTTGAAAATGCTCTTGCTGCAAGAGAGATGAACGATATCGCCTTTTATCGATAGCGGCTTCACCTGACTTTTGAGGATTGCCAGCGCCTTTGATTTCTGGGTATCTGCCGGGGCATTCTTCAACACGATCTTCCAGTCCCTCTGCAGACGCTCAATCTCCGACGATACCCCCAGCGGCGTCCCGGCCAGAGTGGGTGGCGCCTGGGGTGGCGCAGGTTTGACCGGATTCGGCGGGGGCATGACAGGGAGCGGGCGGAGCAGCTGCCTTCTCAGCAACCACAGGTCTGGCTTCTACCCTCGGGAAATCTGCGGCCTTTGTGGCATGGCTCGCAACGTTCTCCTCTTTGACCGCTGGCGGTTCAGTTTTGGGCCGGCTTCGAGGGGCCGCCTGCGGCGCTGCTTCGGGAGTGGCTTCGGCGGCAACTGCCCTTACCGGTTCGATGATCGAGTCAACAAGGGCCAGTTCGAGTGGCAGGGTCGAATAGTTGTCGAACTTCGCACCAAGCTGCCCGAACAGCCGCGTCGCCGTGACAATCCTTTCCAGAGTGGCCTCCGCGGCCAGTGCTTTGAGTTCGGCCGTGTCATCGACAGTGAAATCTGCGGAATCGCTGGCGTTAGTCTTCGCCAGTAAGAGTGCTCGCAGGTACTCCACGAGCTCGCGGTTAAATTGCCTGAGGTCCATGCCGTCGCGGTTGACGCTGTTTATGGTTGCGATGCCGGCAGCGATGTCCTTGCGCACGATGTGTCTGGCCAGCTCCTTCACCCTTGCGTCACCGCTGATGCCAAGCGTGGCCTGGACCTGGCTTAGTCCGATTTCCGAGCCATAGTAAACGGTCAATTGCTCCAGCAAATTGAGAGCGTCCCGCATGCTTCCGGTGGCGCTTCTGGCAACGAGGCGCATTGCCTCGACTTCCATCTTGACGCCCTCGCCCTTGCAGACGTGCTCCAGCGTCGTGACAACGTTGCTTTGAGAGAGACGACGGAAATCGAAGCGCTGGCAGCGGGACATGATGGTGGCCAATATCTTGTGGACCTCGGTGGTCGCCAGGATGAAAATGACGTGGGCAGGCGGTTCCTCCAACGTCTTCAAAAGAGCGTTGGCAGCGCTGTTCGAGAGCATGTGGACTTCGTCGATGATATAGACCTTGAACCGGGCCTGGTTGGGGGCATAGCTGACCTTCTCTCTCAGGCTCCGGATGTCGTCAACGCTGGTGTTGCTCGCAGCATCTATTTCGATGACGTCGAGGGCTCTGCCTTCCGTGACCGATCGGCACGTCTCGCAGGTATTGCAGGGCTCTCCCTTTCCGTTGTTGGCGCAATTCACCGCCTTGGCCAGGATCCTCGCAGTGCTGGTCTTCCCGGTCCCCCTGGGTCCGCAGAAAAGGTAGGCATGGGAAATCCGCCCCGTTGTAAGAGCGTTAAGTAGGGTCTGGGTGATGGGCTCCTGTCCGACTACGTCCCCGAGGACCTGGGGACGCCACTTACGGTAGAAAACCTGAGACGACATGGTGCGTTCATTATAGCGTAACAGCCCCAAACTCTAAACATGACAACAAACCTGGATTTGGAAGCCCAAATGAAGTGCAGTCGTGCCTTCAGCGGGCTGTCTCACGCTTCGCGCATGCAGATGGTCACTTTTATTCCGGCGGCGGTGTTTGGGATTTTGCAGAAGACCGACGAGGCGTCGACAGGGCGGGTGATGGGGAGAGTGAGCTACCCTCGGTCTGGGTCCTGGTGTTCTGCTGTCGAGGCAGGTCCTCCGGGGACTTTATAGACCAGCTTCTCAGCCGTGAAGGGCGAGTATCCCCTGGCAATGAGTTTGCCGTTTTCGAAGATATCGAGTGCAGCGCCACACTTTGGGCAGGACTGATATCTCTGGAAATGCAGAGCCCACCCGACCTGACGACTATCACACCCTGGACACCGACCTTCAAGCACAATGCAATTATCCGGGGGGTCCTGGACAGTGTCAAACTGGCTAACGGTGGCAGACCGAGTCCATGGCGTCATTTCGACGAGTGAGCTATCTCTCCAATTCTCTCTGTTTCGCATTGTTGATCTGAATTCAAGGCTTTAAGAGGGGGCGGAGGACGGAAAAAGTAAGCGACTCGGGTCATGTGGCTGACCACGAGTCGCTTAGCAGATTTCCAAATTCTGAGTCCAGGCTAAAGCCTAGCTCTTGCCAATTCGGAACATCTTGGTCTTGCAGGTAGGGCACTCGCCCTGGGTGGCGGGCTTGCCGTTCTTCATGGTGATGGCCTTGGCATTCTTCATGTCCTTCTTGGAGCGGCACTTCACACAGTAAGCTTGCATTCGAGTTCACCTCCCTCTTTTTTGAGTCTCAGCCTAGCTCACTCGAAGCTAGATGTCAATAGGCTCAGACAGCGAGTTCTTCACAATTCTTTAACGAAGCTGGACGAGGCTGGCTTACCGGCCCGGTTTTAGAGGCGCTCTTCGCTGTAAATCAGTTCCTGCGGGAACAGCTCCTCCAGCGGCTGTTTTCTATCCGTGAGACGCTGTTCGACCGAGAATGTTTGCGCCATGTCGAATGCTTTGGCGTTGGCCTTGATCCCGTACGGGAACGGGTCTTGCCCAAAGACGTCATCCAGCTCTCTGAGGTAAAGCTGGCCAAATACCATGAGAGAGGGCGGTGACTGGCGGATCCTTTCAATGGCTATTCTTTTCGACTCTTCGAAGGCTTCCATCAGACTGATCGGGACCCACGGATGCTCCTTAACGATGCTCTCGCGCAACGCCGTGGTGTGATTGGGAGGGTACACGCCGTTTTTCTTGAAATAGCGCATCGCCTCCTGTTTGGGATCGGAGAATAAAGTGATAATGTCGGGGTTGGCGGCTGAACTGCGTCCCCTGTCGAGGCTGGTATGCGGCCCCCGCCCGCCGGCCCCGCCCAGCCTTATGCCGAGCCCGGTGTTGGCATCCAGTTCTCCCTTTTGGAACATGGCATCGAAAGAAGTCGTTGCGAATTTGAGGGTGATGTTGTTGGGCACCTTGAGCCCGGCGTCGATCGACGCCCCCGTGTGGCTGTAGTGCAGGCTCCGCTCCTGATACCAGGTCATGTCCTCCGGCCTGACGCCGAATTCGGCCTGCAGTATGCCGCGCGTCCAGAGGCCGAGAGATTGCTGGTAGTCCCCAATGCCTATCCGTTTGCCCTTGAGGTCCTCGGGGTGGTCCTGGCGGATCCCGGAACTCTTCCTTACGTGGATATAGGTGTATGAGAAATTCCGGTTATGAAAAACGGGCAGGAGCACATAGGGCCAGCCAATGGCTCGCCACCTGAGGTACGACGACATCGACATTTCGGAAAGGTCATAGCGTTTGTGCTTGAGCTGCTCGTAGAACACCCTTGAAACGCCACCAGGCGCGCCTTCGTAATCTAGAGTTATGCCGTCCGGTTTCACTTCGCCGTTGATCAGCGGCAGGAGACGGTCGTAGGGCGTCGCCGCGAAACTGATATGAATATCTGCCAATTTTCCCTCCCTCTCTACGTGTGCATGATTCTGGTCCGGAGAAGCTAACGCAGGGGCGGAAGAGCTAGACAGCCCGCTGCCCTGAGTCTGAGGCTCCGGGTGGGGATTTGGCCCGTATCATAGCGGCGACCCCTATCGCTGTCAAAGACCTCCCGATACGCCCAGCCCGAGAGTGCTCGAGTCGATCGTGATCGAACTTGACCCCCAAAGCCCTGCACTATTACTATATCTGTAGTTCCGGATATAATTACATACAGTACCCAATACATCCGCATGTCTGTGACTGCTCCAGGCGACGTGGGGCACTCAAGGAGAACCAATGAGCAAGCTGGGCGTTAAAGAGCAGCAATTCCTTTCCGGGAAATTCGGAAACAGGGTAAATGTATCTCCCGACGAAATGGTCTTCTACAGCCACGATGTCGGTGCGATCCCATCTATGTTAAGACCCGTGGTCGGACGGACGATGCCCGAGGCCGTCGTCCAGCCTCAGTCGACGGAAGAGGTATCCGCCATTCTGAAATGGGCCAACGAGAACCGCATACCGGTGACTCCTCGCGGCAAGGGATCCTCGGGCTACGGTGGGGCCATCCCGCTTAAGGGTGGCATCAGTAATGGACATGCGGCGGATGAGCCAGATCCTGAAGATCGACCCAACGTCGCTTACTGCTACAGTAGGCGCCGGCATCATCTGGGAGCGGCTGGACAAGGAGCTCGCCAAGCACAAGATGACGTTGCGCCTCTATCCCAGCAGCTACCCCGGCTCCACCGTCGGAGGCTGGCTTGCCCAGGGCGGAAGCGGAATCGGCTCATTTGAGATGGGCTGGTTCAAGGATAATGTGGTCAGTGCTCGGGCCGTCTTGCCTGATGGTTCAGTCAAGGAGTTCTCCGGGAAGGAACTCGACCTGGTGGCTGACGCCGAAGGTACGACTGGGATCGTGTGCGACCTTACCATCAAAGTCCGGCCGCTGGAAGATATGGACGTCGTGGCAGTAGGCTGCCCCGATGCTCAAAGCCTGCAGAAGTTCGCCGAGTCGGCTATAAACAAAGGTCTGCCCATCTGGTCGTTCATGTTCATCAACCCGAAAATGGCCGATTTGCGAAATCAGTCGCCGGTGATGGAGCATGCCGGTCACGCCGTCGAGGACAAAGTGGACCTGCCGGCGAAGTATATCGCTACTCTTACCTTCAGACAGGCTGACAGCAGCAGGATCAAGGCGCAGCTTCAGACGATGGCCGTGGCATGCGGCGCTCAACTTCTCTCCGACGAAATCGCCTGCCACGAATGGGCCAACCGTTTCAAAGTGATGATCGTCAAGCGGCTCGGTCCCAGCCTCGTCCCAGTTGAGTACGTGGTGCCGTTGAATTCGCTCGCCACCGTTCTGGATAAGATCGCCGTGAAGATCGAGAAGCCTCTTCTGAAAGAGGGCATCGTTATTCGCAACGGTCTTAGCGGAAGCCCGGAGGTGGTTATCCTCGGCTTCATTCCGGCCGACGAACGCAAGTTCAAATACAACTTCCTCTTCGGCCTTACCCTGACCGTTTTCAAGATTGCTGAGGAGAATGGCGGCCGCCCCTACAGCACCGGAATGTACTTCGCCTCCAAAGCGGACAAGATATTGGGCCAGCCTCGAGTGGCGCGTATGCGTGACTTCAAGTCTCAGGTAGATTCGAGGCGCATTCTCAACCCGGGCAAAGTGGTTGAAAAGAGTCCCGCCGGGACGTTCCTCTCGCTTTCCAACTCTCTCACTCCCATTGTTCGTCTGCTCGGCAACGGGGCCAGGGTGGAGGTGGGTGAGCGTTTCACCAAACCGGTCAGGGGGATCCCCGCTGATGTGGCGTGGTATGCCTATGCCTGTTCCCAGTGCGGCTATTGCGTTGAGGAGTGCGACCAGTTCTACGGAAAGGGCTGGGAAAGCAGCTCTCCCCGGGGCAAATGGTACTGGCTGCGCCGTTACATGGAAGGCAAGGCCAGTTGGAACCAGGAAATGGTCGACAGCGTCCTGGGCTGTACTACATGCGAGCTCTGCAATCGCCGTTGTTCTGCCTCCCTGCCCATTGAAGAAGCATGGATGTCGCTGCGCGGTGAGCTCATTCACACCGAACATAAGATGACCTTCCCGCCTTTCGAGATGATGTCTGCCGCCCTCACCAAGGAGGGCGATATCTGGGCCGGGTACCGTGAAGACCGCTCGAAATGGTTCCCTCAGGACCTTATGGAAAAGCATGGACCGGATCACAAGGCGAAGGCGGTCTACTTCGCCGGCTGCACCGCCGCCTACGTCGAGCAGGATATTGCCCAGGCGAGCGTCAGGCTTCTCGATGCCGCGGGGGTCGACTTCGGTTCGCTGGGCAACGCCGAGAGTTGCTGCGGCACCCCTATGCTCGTCTCCGGAAAGTGGGATGTCTTCGCCGAGACTCTCAAGAAGAACGTCGCCGCGGTCAAAGCCGCCGGCGCCGATACCGTGATCACTTCCTGCCCTGCCTGCGACATGATGTGGCGGCAGGTCTACCCTCAATGGGCCAAGAAACTGGGGATAGAGTTTGGCATCACTTCCAGACATTACAGCGAGGTCGTCGCCGAGAAGCTCAAGACGGGGGAGTTCTCTTTCCCGCCTGACGGCCACCATCCTGTTACTGTGACATGGCATGACTCTTGCCACATGGGCCGGGCTACTGGTATCTACGAGCCTCCAAGAGACCTCATCAAAGCCCTGCCCGGCGTCAAGCTTGTGGAGATGGACTTCAACCGCGAGTCGGCCCACTGCTGCGGCAGCGTTCTCACTCTTATCAAAGACCCGCCTGTCGCTGCCGAAGTCGGCAAGACCCGTCTCGACGAAGCGTTGGCCGTCGGAGCCGAGAAGGTTATCGCTCTGTGCCCCTGTTGCGAATTCCAGCTCAGGGTAAGCGCCGATAAGAAGAAGATGCCGATCGAGGTGGTGGACCTGGCAAGGTTTGCCGCCTCGAAGCTTGGCTTCGATTTTCCCGATCCCAACCCCGAGGTCATGAGGCAGTGGGCCGTTTTCGAAGGCATGATCGCCTTGATGACGCCGCAGGGTTTCGCCAATCTCATGGGCACGATGTGGCCGGAACTGATCGACTCTATGCCCTTCGGCATGGGCCCCATGATGAGAATGATGGGCAAAGTCCCCGGCGCCCTCACGCTCATGAAGCCGATGTTCCCGATACTCTTCCCCAGGCTTCTCCCCATGATGATGCCCAAGGTCATGCCGACCATGTTGCTGAGGGTGGCTGACCGCATTCCGATGCCTGATTACATGGCCGCGCAGATGCCTGAGCTTATGCCTAAAGTCATGGACAACCTCATGCCGCACATGATTGGCGACGTCGTGCCCCTGGTGACCGGGCCCATGATCGATTATCTGAGGGGCAAAAAAGCCGCAAACTAGGGTCTGTAGCCCCTCTCCCCTTGCCAAAGGGGAGACACAGAGGGATTCGTAGCTCGTCTTGTGAGGAGCCCCGGACACCCAACACTTCCCCCTTGATAGGAGAAGGCAAGGATGAGGGTGTTGATCAATTTCGACCACCACTACAGTCCCTCTCCCTTGACGGGAGAGGTGTAGGTGAGGGTGTCAGTCAAACTCGACCGGGTCAACCCGGCCCCAGCGCCGTCAGGATTGCGAGCACAGCCGTAGATACTGTGACGAGGTTCAGGTTGTCGTCCCAGAACGTGAACACGGGCCTGTATCGCTCTCCGGCCGTTGCGGCGACCGCTCCTAAAGCGCCCACAAAGTAGGGGCGAACTATCGATGCTAAAGACAGGCTTACCAGCAGCATCACGAGTGATGGCCACCAGCTGCCGCGGCGGTCCTGGCAAAACATGTCACGCACCAGCCCTGCTGCATTATCGCCAAAGGCCATAAAAGCTGCCGGTGCCAGCCCGATCCACCTGTTGCCCAGCAATCCCCACCCCACCGCCAGCGATGCCGTCCCGGCTACTGCGAAAGTGACCTCGCTCCAGCGGTTGGATGGACCGCTGCCGGCGACCCCTTCGAGCCCGCGGCGAACAACCAACTTCAGAACGACCAGCGCCGCCGTTATGGCTCCGAGAAGTGCCAGCGCAAGTTTCACATCCAGGAAGACAACCGCGGCCAGAAATGCCAGACCTCCCAGGGCTGAGGCCAGGCGGCGGGGCAGGTATCCCGCCGCCCCCCGGTCTCTAACGACTTTGGAGAGTACCAGGCTTGCCAGCGCCAGGCCGATGACAGCGCCGGCGCCAACTAAAGGTCTCCACATATGCACGCTCCTGGGTCATCCGCTCGAGCTGACCTGCCATGTCTCGGTCTTGCCGCAGCGGTAACATTCGTGGGTTTCCTCCCTGCTGTACCAGGCTCCCGACTGATATGACGGCCCCCATTGGTGCGAGGTGCGAGATCGCGCTGGGCTCACGGCAGCGGGCACAGACCTTGACCTGTTCGCACCCACGTTCTCTTACATACTCCCATTGCCTTACGTGCCGCATGCGCGGGGTTACTTTGCCGCAGTGGCGGCACACACGAAATTGTCTGCAGCCGTCGGCAGCGATATATTTCCACTCGCCGAAGTGAATGCCGATGCGGCATAGCAAGGCCAGTGACGATGACCTCGGTTTTCCACTCCTGTTGGATCCGGTCGTCTTTGGAGTGACAGACGGGACGCCGTTCGTTGCTCTTTCAGCGATCATTGTTTTGCTCACTGTTGTTACTCCTGTTTCATTACTTGTTGGCACTGTCGTGGGCTTCGGAAATGTATCATCCATGCAGAACTGAGCCCACCACGCTGGCTGCGATAAAGGCGATGAGCCCGGGCCAGTTCTTTGCGTGCCATGTGATGCCGATGAAGAACCACCCCGCTATCCAACCGATTACGAGTCCGGCGACACCCAGCACCAGGACGTCTGCCATGATGTAGTACCCCGAGTCGATCTCTCCTTCGGCCTCTGCAACCGCACTCTCTCCGGTCCCGGCTTGGGTCAACGTACGGGTCTTGCGCCTCGTAAGAGCCCTGGCGAGGGGAAGGGTGCCCAGCGCGGTCAGCAACCAGACGATGCCTGTCCCGATGACGATGTCAAGAAACGACACTACCTCCCACCTCCTTGCCGGTCTCCCCCGCTGGGCGCGGCCGGCGAAATCCCCGGCTCTGTCGCAGATGCGGCTTCTTCCGTTGCTGCTATTTGCGTGACCTTCCTGCCTCGGCCGCCTCTGTGCCCTGCGATGCTCAGGATAAGCAAGCCTGCTACGAGCACAATGTCGGCCACAAATCCCGACGCGGCACCGCGGGCCATGCTCACCACGAAGGCCGCGATCAGGGCCACCGGCCAGGTGAGCAGCGCCCACCATTTCCATCCCCTGGCCCAGGCTGTGATTGTCAGAACGATCTCGAGTCCCAGTAACATCTTGTTTCGATCTCCTCCCTGTTTAATGGGGTCCGTTCCATGTTCACGCTTTCCGTTTCACCTCCCGCGGAAGCCGCCGGCTCCGGCATGCCGCCCTCGCCCTGTGAGGCCTCGCCGGCCGCCTGTCCGTCGTTGGGTCCGGCTTCGTCCCGTGCCCGTTGGTATGCGCCGGCAACTATCCCAACAATTGGCGCCACCGCTGCGAAGATTGCCCCGGCGATGTTGAGGAATGTCTCCATTTTCTTTCGCCTCCTCTTTCTTCCCTGCGGTCAATTGCTATTGACCGGAACGCTATTCTGTGTCAGCGTCCTGCTACGCGCAATTGGTATTGGCGTATATTTAGCTACAGCCACCGCTATCTGTAGCAGTCGGCGATAAGAGGGTCCGGAGCCGATGCTACACAGCCGCTCGGCTTTTACATCCCCGCCCCCGTTCTCTATAATTCAGCTTGTCCGCAATCGGGAGGGGTTACCTAGTGGTTTAAGGTAACGGTCTTGAAAACCGTCGTTGCGCAAGCAACCGTGGGTTCGAATCCCACCCCCTCCGCCAGTTTTTGAAGCTAAAAAGCCCCGGTGCAGGTAACGCGCCGGGCTTTGGTCTTCTTAGGCGTCTTCGGACCGTATCTACTCGGAGAGCGTGACATACTCTGCCGGGGAGAGAACACCGGCAGACTGCTTGGGTGATAAACTCAAATTGCCGATGATACCAAAGTCGTCCGCGAAAACGGCTCAATATATAGTGAGATTCTCGGCAACAGAGGATAAGTGGCAAGCAAAAGAGCACTGGTAATTGTTGAATCTCCTACCAAGGAGAAGACTATAGGGAAGATCCTTGGTAAGGATTACGTGACAAGGTCGTCGAAAGGGCACATCAGGGATCTCCCGGAGACGAGGCTTGGAGTGGACGTTGGCAACGGATACGCCGACTTCTATCTCCTGGACAGGGACAAACTTCCATTGCGCGATGAGTTGCGAGCGCTCGCCGAATCGTCGACCTCGGTGCTGCTGGCGACTGACCCCGACCGCGAGGGGGAAGCCATAGCATGGCATCTGCAGGAAGTGATCGGCCCGGACAAGGCTCAGTACAACCGCATACATTTCTCGGAAATCACCAAAGAGGCTATTGAAAAGGGGGTTCGCTCCCTCCATTCGCTGGACATGGATTTGGTTGAAGCGCAGCGTGCCCGCCGCATCATGGATAGACTGATCGGATATCCCCTCAGCGATCTGCTCAGAACCAAGGTCGGCAGAGGGATAACGGCGGGGAGGGTTCAATCGCCCACGGTCAGAATGATCGTCGACCGGGAGAGGGAGAGAGCGAAATTCGTAAGACAAGAATACTGGTCGATGGACGTCGATCTGAGCCGGCACGTGGACAGACCACCAACCGTCTTCCGTGCGGCATTTGTCGGCCGGTTAGACGGCACCAAGATCGAGATACACAACGAGGCCGAAGCCAACGCCCTTAAGGCAGAGCTGGAGACGGCCCGTCTTCAGGTGGCAAGTGTAAAGACCAGGCAAGTTACTCGCCAGCCCGCGCCGCCTTTCATAACCAGTACTCTTCAGAGAGAGGCAGCCAGCAAGCTCCATTTCTCCGTCGGGCGTACGATGTCCGTCGCCCAGGAGCTCTTTGAGGGTATCGATATCCCAGGCGACGAGACAGTCGGGCTGATAACCTACATGAGGACCGACGCCACGCGCCTGGCCGAGTCTGCCGTGAAGGAAATCAGAGAATACATCGCGGAAAAGATGGGCCCAGGTCAGCTTTCACCTGATGTCCGCGTTGCCCAGGGTAAAGTGAAGGGAGCGCAGGAGGCACATGAGGCCATCAGGCCTACCAGCGTCTACCGCGAGCCGTCAACCGTCAAGTCCTGGTTGAGCCAGCCCCAGTTCAACCTTTACCAGTTGATATGGAACCGCACCGTCGCTTTTCAGATGGCAGCCTCGGTGTCGGAGCAAACGTCTATCGACATTGAAGCTGCCGTCCCCACATCAACAACAGGCTATCTGTTGAGAAGCTCCGCATCGATAACCAAAGTAGCCGGCTTCATGTCCCTGTATTCTGAGACGAGGGACGAGGAGAACGGAGAGGCTGAAGTGCCCGAAGGCGCCATCCCTGCTCTGAAGAAGGACGATGCCATGGACCTTATTGCCGTCCTGCCCGAGCAGCATTACACCCAGCCGCCGCCCCGTTTCACCGAGTCCGCGCTGGTCAAAGCTCTGGAGCAAAATGGCGTGGGACGGCCCAGTACCTACGCATCCATCATCAAAGGAATCCAGAAAGCCTATGTAATCAAGGTCAGAGGCTCTTTTGAACCCACCGAGGCCGCCTTCATCGTCACCGATCTTCTTTGCCAATTCTTCCCCGAGGAAGTCGATATTCAGTTCACCAGCCGGATGGAAGAGGCCCTGGATGAGATCGCCAACGGGAAGCGCACCCGTCTGAGCGTCCTGCAGGATTTCTATCCGGCGTTCAAGGCGAGGCTGGACTATGCCAAAGTGAATATGCCCAAAACGAAGCTGCCCGACAAGGCTACCACCGAAGTGTGCCCGGAATGCGTGGTCAAGTACGGACTGATCAGGCACCTGGTGGTCAAAAGGTCGTCCTCAGGACTTTTCCTTGGGTGCCCAGGGTTCAACGATAAAGAACAGCCTTGTTCATACACCCACCCCTATGAGATCAGGACCGGATTGAAATGCCCAGAGGCAGGCTGCGAAGGGGAGATCGTCGAGCGCGTGAACGCCAGGGGGACCAGCTTCTGGGGCTGCAACAAGTATCCCGAATGTAAGTTCAGGTTGCGGGATAGGCCGGCCCCGAACCCTGCCCCAAATGCGGCGGCATCATGACATTTCGTCGCAACGAAACTGCCAAATGCACGAAGTGCGGATACGAAGAGCCCGTTGCGCCGAACGCCGACGCGACTGATGACTCCCCAATTGCGTAAGTAGGCGGTACGTGCGGCCGCTCATGGTGAGCCAGATACGAGCCGGCCATGGAGCCTGTCAGCCGCTCATGGTGAGCTAGCCTGCCCTGAGCCGGGACGAAGGGAATCCATGGCGGCGACGAGATAATCGATTCCGCGAGCGGTGATCGTGTGACCTTCTGCAAGAGCAAGGCCGCTGATCCTTCCTTTCACGTCGCTCAGGGTAAACTCCTTCGACCAGCTCAGGATGAGCGAAGCGAGCGGGGACGCTCCACCCCAGACTCCTGCGTCGTCCCGATTCTATCGGGACTCCTCTGAGTGGTCACGGGAGGACCGAGTCTGCAAATGAGATTGCTTCGTCGCCTTCTCCGGCATGCCTACGGACGTTCCTCGCAAAGACGAGGAGAAAACCCCAGGGCGCGCGTCCTTTGACGAACTCAGGGTGAACTTTCAGCTCAGGATGACTCTTCGACAAGCTCAGGATGAGCGGTGCGTAACGGCAAGGTGAAAATTGGCGCCCCTCACGGTGACCTGCGAAATTCGCCTGAGCCGCTCATGGTGAGCCTGTCGAACCAGTCGGCTACTTGTCCAGCTGACTGGCCACCTTCACCAGTATTTTCCCCAGCCTCTTGTGTCCGGCTTTGCGGTACCACTTGTTGAACCACCTGGCCGTTACCAGAAGCTGGTCGTTGGGGATATTCTCCAGGTCCTTTTCGGCCTCGTTGGCCGCGTTATCCATTGCTTGCATGCTATCTTCGGGCATTTAGAAAAGCCTCCGTGTAAACGGTGTTTAGATTTCTTGTTGAGCGTCTTTGTGTCGCGACCGGCCAGTCCAGATGAGGGCGATTATATCACCCAACACCAGCCCCATATTCCGCGGGCGACTTGCAGGCGAGTTCCCAAGTCAGGCCCCAACTCTAGACCAGTGTTCTCTTTTTCCCGTGGATTGCCTTGACCGTGCCAGTTGCATACGGTTGTGTCGCCGGCAAGGGGCTACTCCGCGAACTGCCCAATAGTACGTACCTCCAAACTCCAGCGTCTCACCGCACGCTGGGCCTGTTTGCCCTGTGTTGCGCATCACGCTAATGGTCTTGAACGTAGGGTCGTCGGAGATACGAGTCATGCACTCTGTCGCTGACCTGGTGACCGAGATAAGGGCGCCAGTTTGCCACCACAACTGGGCCGGTGAGGGGGTCAGGTCACTTTCATTGAAACGGGAATTCGAGAATGTTCTTGTTCGCCTTGAAGCAGTCGTAGCAAGCCGGCCTATTGATGGTAGATTTGTTCGGCTTGCCGCACACGTGACAATGCTTCTCCTCGCGCTCATTGTCTCCGGACTTCTTCCATGTCTTGTAGCAGTCTCTGCAATAGGGCGACTTGGGATCCAGCTTTATCTCTGTGTGACAGCCGATGCAGAACCCAGAGGGCGTTGATGACTTCAGAGGTTTGTCTTCGGTCTTCAGGAATTTGGGCCACCGTGATTTGGATCTCGTCGCTCATTCTGACCATTCGCATGGCTTCGTCATATATCTTGTGATAGAGATCGGCGTCGGATGTCTTGTCCACGTAGATTCCCATCTCAAGATTGTTGACTTGGGAAAAATCATACAGGTTCATTGAAGTGACGATGGCCTCCTTCTCATTGAGGTAGCATTTGGCGTGAAGATTCCGGCAATAATATGATTTGACCTCGCGCAACGATTTGAGCCAGTTGAGTTCGGCGGGCTGAAGATCGTTTTTGCCGTAGACTAGCCTCACGTCGGTCTTTAGCCGGTTTTGATCTTCCAGCGATTGTTTTATGCGCTCATTCATCTTGAGATAGGGGCTTATGAGGATCAGCTTCTCTCGGCTGTTGTTTATGATCTGCTGCAGGCGATAGGAAACGCCTGTGGTATCCAAGAATTCGGCCATATCTGATCTCCTAGTCCCCAGTGAGTTCGAGTGACGTGAAGATGTTACACGAAGGTAAGTGGGCGATCAAATCATGTGGACCGCATGGGCGTGATCGTTTAAACGCGGGAGATCGAGCCTCAATGGACTCCCTCCTTTTTCCCGCGCAATTATCTGGCTGTATCCAGAGCCCCCAGGAAATCAGGCCTTCGATTGTCTTTAACCCGTCCGGCTCTTATCAAGTACCGTTGGACCTGTTACCATTTCTGAGGCATCGTCCGGGGGTCAGTTATGACTTTAGGTACCGAAATGGTTGCCGATTTCGCAGTGATTATGATCATCGCTGCTGCGGTGACCTACATCTTTCACCGCCTCAAGCAACCACTCCTTCTGGGTTATCTGATCGCGGGAATCATCATTGGCCCTTACACCCCGCCCTTCAGTCTGGTGAAAAGGCTGGATGTGGTCGAAGCCGCCGCCGGCCTTGGCGTAATTCTCCTGCTTTTTGCCGTCGGTCTCGAGTTCCCCATTTCGAGGCTCAGGTCTATAGGACTTAAAGTCTACTTCGGGATCTCGATTATTGAGATTGCGCTCATGTTTCTCATCAGCTACGGAGTCGGCTGGCTTCTGCATTGGCCGCGCATGGATTCTCTCTTTCTTGCCGCGGCGCTCTCGAGCAGCAGCACGGTGATCATCGCAAAAGTGCTCCGGGATATGGGCAAGATGAGGGACATTTCCGCAACCGTGATGATGGGGGTGCTGGTCGCTGAAGACCTCATTGTGGTCGTGATGCTGGCCGTAATCACCTCGGTTGTTGGCGCCAGTTCCTCCTCCTTCCCGGATATTTCCTGGACGCTGGGGAAGGCGCTGCTTTTCTTTGTTGGCGTATCGCTTATAGGGATTCTGCTGGTGCCAAGGATCATTGACTGGGTCTCGCACCCAGGGCATGATGCACCGGCCGAGCATGACGAGGTACTGGTTCTGGCTGCACTCGGCATCTGCTTTGCCCTGTCCGTGATCGGCAACGCCTTCGGATTGTCCATGGCGATAGGGGCCTTCCTGGCAGGAGTCTTCATCGCCGGCTCAAGGGCATCAACCCGCGTTCGCGACCCTGATTTCTTCGGTCAAAGACATGTTTGCGGCGATGTTCTTCGTGTCCATGGGGGCCTTCATCAACATCACCCAGTTCCAGATTTTTCTCGTTCCGGCTCTAATCGTTACCGGAGTGATGCTGGTTGGCAAAGTGTTCGGCTGTGGATTTGGAGCTAAGCTCGTCGGCTATGATAGCTCGACGGCCTTGAAGGTGGGACTCGGTATGGGGCAAATTGGCGAGTTCGCCTTCATCGTGGCTAAGGCCGGCCAGGACCTGCAAGTGATAAGCCCTTTTCTCTTTCCGACCATCGGCGTAGCGGTAGCGATAACAGCATTCCTCTCACCGTATATGATAAGGCTTAGCTACAAGATCGATCCGGGCAGGTTCCCTGCCCCTTTGAGACAAGTCTTCCAATAAAAGCGGGACTACTCAGGTTGCGACCTGCGGTTGCGTCCTGCGGTTGCGACCTGAGTTGTGACCGTGGGTGTGACCTATGTCACAGCCTGAGCCTGAGAATCAGTGCTACATTTTTCGGGTGCGATTTTGTATGATGTCGCCATCCGGTAACGGTCAAAGCAACGAGGAGGAAGCCCGAAAATGATTGAGCTGGCTAGCAAGGCACCTGACTTCACTCTCAAAGATCACAACGGCAAAACAGTTAAACTCTCGGCATTCAAAGGCAAGAAGGTACTACTTTCGTTCAGACCATTGGCCTGGACAACGGTCTGCCACGACCAGATGATGTCCCTCGAGATGAACCACACTCGATTTGACGACTTGAACGCCGTCGCTCTGGGTATCGGTGTGGACTCAGCGCCGTCCAACAAAGCCTGGGCGGATTCGATGGGCATTAAGAATACAAGGCTGTTGGCTGACTTCTGGCCGCATGGGGCCGTGGCCAAAGCGTATGGGGCCTTTAGAGAAGCGGACGGCTTTGCGGAGAGGGCAAATATTATCGTCGATCAGGATGGGAAGGTGGTTTTTGCCAAAGTATATCCAACGGCACAGCTTCCCGATATCGAAGAAATACTCAAATTTCTGGCAGGAGGAAAAATCAGTGGGTAATACCAACGAGAATCTGGCCGCAGCATTCGCAGGAGAGTCCCAGGCGAGCCGCAAGTACACCTACTTTGCCGAGAAGGCCGATCAAGAAGGGCACAAGCGCGTGGCACGGCTTTTCCGGGCCGCGGCGGAGGCTGAGACCGTCCACGCCCGCAACCACCTGAGGGTGATGAAGGGTATCGGGTCGACGGCCGAAAATCTGCGGGCGGCGATCGGCGGCGAGCATTACGAGTTCACCGAAATGTACCCTGAATTCATAAAGACGGCGAACACCGAAGCCAACAAGAAAGCGGCCGACAGCTTCGACCTGGCGAACAAGGTGGAGAAGATCCATCACACCCTTTACAACGACGCCCTTGGCAAGCTCGGAGAAGAGAAGGCCACTGAGGTCAAGACCTTCTACGTTTGCCAGGTGTGCGGCAACACCGTCGAAGGCGAGGCTCCGGACATGTGTCCGGTCTGCAATTCATCCAAGAAGGCGTTCAAAGCCGTCGAGTAGTCTGGTCAGCAGGGCAGCGGTAGCTATGAAGTGGCGGGCCGCCAGGAGGCCCGCCACTTTTTGTTTGTTTGCCGGATCGCCTGGAAGCCGCAACCATTGCACAGCCTCATTCACGGATGTAATATTCCGTAGCCGAGATTGGCTGGGTCGCGGAGGAGAAGGGGGACGCGTTCAAGAACGAAAGGAGGTACTGTCGTGAAACTAAGTGGCACATGGATGGGAGTAGTTCGCGATCATTCTCGGTATCCTCGTTTTGGCATTGCCGGATCTGATCAGGTGGTTTGTCGGCGTTGGCCTGATCGTCCTCGGCGTCATGGCACTTGTCCGAAAATAGACAGAATGGCACGGAGAATGAAGTAGTGACCAAATCAGAAATCATCGAGCTCATCAAAGCCAATCCTACGAGTTACATGGCTACGGTTGAGGGAAACAAGCCGCACGTGCGCGGTATGGGAATCTATGACGTTGATGAAAATGGCATCATCATCCAGACCTGGACGATCAAGGATATTCATCAACAAATAGTCAAGAACCCCGAGGTCGAGCTTTGCTTCAATGACAGGAAGGCCGGAATTCAGGTGCGCATCAGCGGCAGGGCTGAAATCATCACCGATCTGGAGTTCAAGAAGAAGGTTGTGGAGAAGCGCCAGTTCATGAAGCCGACCGTGGAGAAGAAGGGATGGGATGTGGTGGCACTATATCGAGTGAGAGGCAAAGCCACTGTCTGGACCATGGCGGCGAATTTCGACCCCAAGACATACGTCGACTTTTGATCCTGCATCGACTTGATAGTTGGCGATGTTGCAGCACCAGAATAGGGGCGTCCGGCTGAAGGCCGGACGCCTTTTGTGTGTGATTTGAAACCGCGTTGACGCCTTGGTCAATTTCTGAAGCGGATTCAGAATGTCCGCTGATCACTGGCGTGACTGGCGAAAAGCAGATGGCGATACGGTCAGGACCGGAATGCGCGAGTGGCGCAGGACCTTCTCCGCCACGCTGCCGAGTAACCAGCGCGTGACGCCCGACCTCCCGTGCGTGCTCATGATGATCAGATCAACCTTCTCTTTGTCAGCGAGGTCCACTATCCTATCGGCAGCCCTGCCTTCTTCAGTCATTGTCCGCGCCGAAATACCATCAGCGGCAAGCTTATCTCGCAGAGCATCGAGGTAGGCTTGCACCTTCAACCCGTTCTGCCGCTCCGCCTCGGCCACTACGTCCCTGCCCGATTTGAGGTCGGACACCGCTTCCTGATTGAAGATTGGCTCAATCACCCTCAGCAGGATTACCTCGGGTACGTTGCAGCCACGAGCGATCGCCTTAACGTGAGGTAAGCTGCATTCCGACAATTCCGATCCATCCAGAGGCACCAGTATCTTTGAATACATCTCTTACTCTCCGGCAGAATCGTGGCCGCCGGCCTCATTCACTCCCGGTTTTTTCCCAGCCACATGCTGAAGATCAGCAGCACAATGATGGCGGCGGGAATGGTAAACGCCGCCAATATGGGAGACCGGTGCACGGCGAAGGCCAGGCCCAATACGACAACTGCTCCGATGGCTATTTCGGGTGAGTCGCCGACAAGGAAATCTTGCCAGAACAGCAGGAAGCTTCTGATCCCTTTCCAGATCAACCTCATGACCTTGGCTATCATGCCGGCGCCTCGTTGGATGACTGAGCCTTCAGCCGCCTCAGGTAGACGATGAGTCCGAGCGTGACGGCCAGGAAGATACCGAACAGCACGAAGAGGAAAGCATCGCCTCCCGGCCATGAGATCCCGGCGCCTTCACCCATCCAGAAGGTTCCGAAGATCGATAGCACCAGCCCTACCCCGACCTTCATGTAATGCTCCGGCAGCTTCGCCAGAGGACGCGCCGTCAAAGCGCCGATAGTGCCGATGACCACGACGGCAGCGAGCGCTCCCAGTGTACAAAGTCCCAATTGGCTGGCCGGGACGCCAAAACTGATCACGATGATGACGATCTCCATCCCTTCGAGAAACACGCCCTTAAAGCTGATGGTGAATGCCAGGGCATCGCGTCCCCCGCGCATGAAACCGGGGGACTTGGAAAGGGTGTTGACGTGCTTCTGATACAGCACCGTTTCGTCATGAAGCGCCTTGTAGCCCGAGCTGCGCAAAACGTTCTTGTATAGCCATTGGAGGCCGAAAATAAGGAGCAGGAGACCAACTACCAGCCGCAGGACGTTAATGGGCACATAGTTGACCAGGGCGGGTCCCAGAACGCCGACGATGGCGGCCAAAAGCAACAGCGCGACGGCGGCTCCCTCGAAAGTTGACCGCCACCCCCGGGTAATGCCTGAGGCCAGCAGAATGGTAATGGCCTCTACCACTTCTACGCACGATGCAAGAAAGACCGTGATGACCAGTACCAGTGTCGCAGTGCTCAAGCTATGCCGTCCCCGTGTAAACGATGCCCCTCTGTGGAATCAAAAGCAGGAATGCTCACGCGTCGCCCGGACGCAGTTGCAGTCCCTTCCCTTTCGTCTTCAGCCGCGACCCGCAGTAATGCCGCTAAGACTATGATAGTACCCTTCGCGGCAGTTTGTTCAAAATCACCGCTAATAAACGTAACATTAACATTAGTTCCGCCTCAGCCGGCGAGCCGAACCAGACCATGGCCGCGCCTTGGGAACTATAATGTGCGATAGAGAATCGCTCTCTCATGAGGCCGGCGAGAAAGAATGACGCAACCGCTGAAATTGCCCTATCTCAGGAAGCTTGACGACCGCGGCGACTTTCGCGTCTGGATAGTGGACGGCGTATATATCCGGGGCCACCTAGACGAGGAATTCACCAACTTTGGCCAGCATTACCGTTATCCCTACATCCCGATGAACGAGCTGTGGATCGACCAGGCGGCAAAAGAGGACGAGCAGAGATTTTTCATCGATCACCTCCTGGTGGAGAGTCGCCTGATGGCAAAGGGTGTGACGTATGCCGAGGCCCTGACCAAGGCCGACCTGGAAGAGAGAAAGGAAAGGCGGAGGGCCGGCGACGTCCGGCGCCTTACTGAAAGCGGACAAAAACTGCCCGACGGCAAAGACGTCCACGAGCGGCTCTGGAAAAAGCTCGAAAGCGGACTGAGCGTGTGGATCGTCAGGGGACGCTTGGTACGCAGTGTATTTGATATCGATTTCACCGCAGGCGGCCACGACTATGTTTACGAGTTCGTGCCTCAAAAAGAGGTCTGGATCGACGATGATATCGAGGAGCCGGAGCGGCCCTTCGTGTTGCTCCACGAGCTTCACGAGAGGAACAAGATGGCCACTGGTTGGCCGTACGACAAAGCTCACGCAGAGTCCAGCCGGCTTGAGTACCACTGCCGGCACCATCCCGATGAGCTCCACGATAAGCTGAGCATCGAGGGTTGGGCCTAGAGTCATCTCATTGCCTGCTCGGACCCTGTCCGCCCTTCATACGGCCTGACGAAAAGCCGCCGCCGTCAGACGTTCACCAGTATCTGGCCGCCCTCGACCTTGACCTGATACGCAGGCTCCGACTTCGTTGTTGGGCCTTTGATGAAGGTGCCGGTCTTGACATTGTACGTCGAGCCGTGACACGGACACTCTACGTTTTCGCCGGAGAGCGTTCCGTCGGTGAGCGTACATCCCATGTGCATGCAGACGTTCCCAATCGCATAGTATTGCCCTGCGATGTTGGCTACCAGAAGCTCCTTTCCAGCCGCGTCTACGCCTCGCATGCCACCTGGTGAGAGGTCCTTTGCCTGAAGCACTTTCACGAACGCCATGTTAACGACTACCTCCAAGTTGATCTACATCTCTAATCTAGTATTTAGCACCTCGGCGGCACCGTGGACAGGCCAGGACTGTTACCTCCCGTTCCCTTGACACCCGCAGCCTTTGGTGATACGTTACCTTAATTATCGTTTTAGTCCACTTAAGCTGAGGGCAGGCTTTCCGAGAGCAAGGTAGTGGACGGCAGAGTATCGTAGAAGGACTTGGGAAACAGATGCTTTTCAACCGCAGACTGATCATCCTGGGCTCGTTGGTTTTGCTGGGCGGCATTGGACTGGTGCTCGGCTCATGCAGCAAGGGGACCCAGGAAACCTCAACGACACAAACCCCTTCCAAAACGCAGGACATTTCACAGTCCAAGCTCAATGCAACGATTACCAAGGTTGATATTGGCGCCGACGGGAAGGTAACGGTCTCCTACAAATTGACCGATGCTAAAGGCGCTTCGATCAGCCGGAGTTCGCTCGATGCCAACAGGGAGCGCTTCTCCATCGCAAGAATAGCCACGGCCCCTGACACGCAATATACGAGCTGGCTTAGTTACGTTCTTTCCGACGTCAAGGGTGCTTCTTATAAAGCGGACGGTAAGGATGTGGCGCCCGCCCTGGCCCAGGTAACCGGAGTCCCAGTCAGCGCGGGGACAGCGGAGGGGAATTCAAGGAAGTGCGCCCGGGCGAGTATACCTATACTTTCAAAACCGTGTTGCCCTCTGGCTTTGAAAAGAACGCTACACACAGGGTGATGTACCAGGCCACCTCAGACAATCGAAGTAACTCAACTAATGCCGTTTTTGACTTCGTGCCCGCGGGAGGACCGGTGAAGGTCACCCGGGAAGTTGTGGCGCTTCAGAACTGCAACAAGTGCCACGACCCGCTGGTGGCTCATGGCTCGCGCAAGGACACGAAACTGTGCGTCGTGTGCCATACGGCTCAGAACGTCGAGCCTGCATCCGGGAATAACCTGGATTTCCAGGTAATGGTCCACAAAATACACAGCGGTGATAATTTGCCCAGCGTAATGGCTGGGAAACCATATTTCATAACATCCCTCTCAAATGATTTCTCTGATGTCGCGTTTCCACAGGACACGCGAAATTGCACGACTTGCCACTCAAATGCGCCGAACGCAGACAATTGGAAGACCAATCCCAGCCGCGCCGCATGCGGCAGCTGCCATGACGACATCGACTGGTCTACCGGGAAGTCTACAGTGAAAGGCAAGGTTGATCACGCCGGCGGGCCCCAGGCCAACGATACGGCCTGCAAGGCATGCCATGTTCCAGACAGCGGCAAGGAATTCGACGCTTCGATTGTCGGGGCACACGTGATCCCGGTGAATTCCAAACAACTCAAGGGCATTGTTCTTAGCCTCAAGTCAGCAGTCTTCAAGGCGGGGCAGAAGCCGGCGGTTGATTTCAGCATCAAGGACGGCGCCGGGGCCTTACTGGACCCAAACACCGTTGATAGCGTGGCAATCACCTATGCGTATCCAACGACAGACTACTCCAATCGCGTGAGTGAAACGGTCAACACCATCGTGTCGGGCAACGCCACTCCCTTCAAGCGGCTCGGCACTCTTTCGGACCTGGGTGGGGGGATCTGGCGCTACACCTTTTCCGGCGCCATCGACTCCAGTTGGACCACGGGGAGCGCCGGCATTAGCCTGCAGGCCTACAAGAATACAGTGGTCAAGGGCGCAGGCAATTACGGGAAGGACGCTGCCGTCCGCGACTCAGCCATGAACCCTGTGCTCTACGTTTCGCTCGACGGTACCACTCCTGTTTCCAGGCGGACCGTGGTCGATCGCAACAAGTGCAACAGTTGCCATCTCGATCTGGGTGGCCCCGCCGGTCTGTCTGTCCATGGCGGTTCCCGGCGCAACCCGCAGTTCTGCGTCGAGTGCCACAATCCGACCTTGACCGATGAGGCCCGGCATCCCAAAGACCAGATGCCCCCCGAGAGCCTGCAGTACGACTATATGATCCACAGCGTCCACATGGGGTCGGACAGGGCAAAACAGACCAACTTCAACGGAGCAATCAACACGGCGGATGTTTTATTCCCCGGCAACCCGGCGGACTGCCTCAAGTGCCATTTACCTGGCACGTATTCCCCCCCATTGCCGGCCGGATTGGTGCCCGCAACCATTACGCAAAACGGCCAACCCGTTAACAATGGCGTTGTCGTCAATGGGAAAGCTCTGCCAACAACTCTGGCCTGCGCCGGGTGCCACGCAGGGCAAAAGGGTTTTGAAGCCCACGCGACTTCAATGACAGGCGCAGGTCAAAGTGAGACGTGCGCAACCTGCCATGGCGCTGGCAAAGATAAGGATGTGCTCAAGGTGCACACTCCCTGATTCGCGCCGGGGGTTTTCGGGACACAAAGAGGGGGCAGGCTCAGTCCTGCCCCCTCTTTGTTTTACCGTGCCAATGTCACACGATCGGCACTAATTGAAAGCCGTCGGCGGCCTAGAAGTCTTTGGGTTTGGCCAGGATCTCTCTGACCTTGATATCAAAGATCTGGTTTGTGGAATTGGCGGCGATAAGAAGGCATGTGTCGGCGCCTTGACCGGTCCCTGCAACTGCGATCACGTCAGCAACCGGCAGTAGGTCGGCGTCCGAAGCCATGGCAACGATCTCCACGCAGACTTTCGTTCCCTGGCCGAACATGCGTAATGCATCGGCTATCATCGCCTCGTCAGCGAATCGGTTCCTCTTTCTCATCGCGCCGGGGAACCCCGTCAGGACGTCAGTCCCCCAATAGACGGTTGCACCCAGGCTTTCGATCTGCTTCCTCTTCTCCAGGTCGAAGAGTTGCTTTCCAGCATCCAGATGACCTGTGCTGTGCCCGACCACGACCAACTTGATGGCGCTGTTCTGCATCATTTGGGCAGCTTGCAGTCCCGTGTTTCCCCTCGTGGACGCCACTACCAGGTACTTTATTCCCCTCTTCAACGCTTCAGTCTTGGCGATCTGAAGAGTCTTTTCCGTGTTGTCCGGCCCCTTTGCGTCGAAATAGACCATGTTCCCCTCCTCTCATTCAAAAAAAGGGATCGGAACGATCCCGCCACGAACATTATAGTTGTTCACCTTTACAATCGTAACGGCCCGAACGTTACCAAATCCCCATTTGCCGCCGCGCAGCGGTAACATACGATGATCTGAAGTCACTGGACCGGTGGGTGGATTGTGAATTCTAAGGCAAGCGGAAGCGGTGACGTTACCGAGCTGTGGGGCAAGAAGTTCAACGTCGTCAAGAACGGATTGTCAGAGGCGCAGGTGGTGTCCTTTGTTAATGATCTGGCGAAACAACACGACATCCTCCTCAAACGCCAGGAGCACCTGGGAGCTCTGGAGAGATTGGCCGAAACGAGGGTGATAGAAGCCGACAAGCTCGTAGCGGAGATGAACGAGGAGGCAAAGTCGAGGTGTGAAAGTGCAGTCGCCGAGGCTCAGGTGATGTCGCAAAAGGTCGTGAAGGAACGGGAGGCCGAGGCTATCGCTGCCGCGAGGAAGAGAGCGGATGAAATAGCAGCCGAGGCAAAGACCCTGGCCAACGAAGTGATCAACGACTCCGAAGCGAAAGCAAACAAGATCATCAGCGATGCCGCGGTTAAAGCGCGCGAGGTCATTGCCCAAAAAGAGGATGAGGCCAGGAGGCTCGCCGACAAGAAGGCTGAGGAAATCCTGGCAAAGGCTCAGGCGGAGGCCGCCGCTCTTTTGGAGCGTGAGAAAGAGCGCATCTTCCCCGTGCTCACTGGTTTCGTTACGCTGTTTCGCGAGAAAGTCCTTTCTGGAATGAAAGCGACGACGTACCAGGGCGAGACCCTCGCGCCGGTATACGAGAAGAATGCAACCGGAGACGCTGGCCCTGAGGCCTCGAAGGCACAGGCCCGCAACGGAAAAGTGAGCGACACCAGCAAGCCTGCGGCAGTTTCGGCAAAAGAAGCGGGAGAACCCGACTGGGAGATAGACGTCGCTCCTCCCCTCGACATAGCGAAGATAATGAGCATATCGGGGCAACTTGACCGTCTCCCTGAAATAGCCATCACTGATATCAGCCCGCGTGGCAACCATGCCTCTATAGGCGTTTACCTCAACCGCCCGTTGGGGCTCGTTCATGTCGTTGCCGGGCTGCCTGAAGTGGCATACGCTGAGGAGATGGGTGGGGTGGACGGGGAGGCTGGCAAGCCGCGCAAGATCAGCGTCGCGCTCTCAGGCAAGACGTCCGGCAAAGCCAAGTCGATCGCCTGAACGACGCTCACACGAGAGCGGGGTTTCCCCCTGCTTGGGGTTAGTGCCGTACGACACCGCTATTGACCATTTCTTCGGTAAGATGATCCATCACCGTCTGCCGCCGCATACATGCTATAATCAGCCGTCTATGAGTAGTCATCGATTTGTCGTGCTTCAAAGATTCGGAAAAATCGAAGAGGCCGGTGCGCTGAAAGCCAAGCTTGCCGCTCAGGGTATTCCCTCTATGGTGGTCAAAGAAGGCTCGGCGAAAGGCACCATGGGGCTTTATATGCCCGTCAGGATCATGGTCAGCGTCTCCGACAGAAAGAAGGCGTCGGAGATCGCACGAGCGCTGACCAAGGCGAGAGTTCGCAGCTCGTCACCACTTGTGCGTGCCGCCATCATCGGTGCAGGGCCCGTACTCACCGCCGCCGGGCTGTTCCTGCTGCTTTCCGGGACCAACCGGATTGGTGGCGTGGTCCTGATAGTCCTCGGCGTCATCGCACTGGCATGGGTCGCATTCGCTTTCCTCATGGTACGGACGCGGGCGAGAATGTAGTCCGCCCGAACGCCGGCTCCGCAGTATTTCCTCGCGGTTCCCGGGCGATGCCTTAGAGATACCGCCTCGCTTGTTACCGGAAGCTCATCTAGGCTACGATAGAAGCGATGAAATTCTGTGTCCTGATCATGGACGGCGCGGCCGGGCTTCCGCTGCCCGGACACGGCAAGACCAGCCTCGAATTGGCCCGTACACCATACCTCGACAAGATGGCGAAGTCCGGAGAGTTGGGAATGGCCCGCACCATACCATCGGGGATGGAGCCGTCCAGCGCCTGCGCTTGCATGTCAGTCCTTGGCTACGATCCCAGGATCTATTACAAGGGCAGGGCCGGCATCGAAGCCATAAGCATGGGGGTCCCGATCACCGACGGCGAAGTCGTATTTCGCTGCAACCTTGTCGCCATTGAAGATGGCAAGATGCTGGACTATAGTGCCGGGCACATTTCCAGCGAAGAGGCCGCGGAGCTTATCGACGCCCTGAACAGGAAACTCGGCAAGGACGGCGTCAGATTCTTTCCCGGGGTAAGCTACCGGCATATCTGCAGGATGAAGAACAGGGATAGCATTCTCGATTCGGTCTGCACTCCTCCTCACGACATTCCGGGCAAGCCGATTGCTGCATTCACGCCAAAGGGGCCAGGCAGCGCCATCTTGCGCAATCTGATGAAGCAGTCCGAGGCTGTGCTGAAAGATCACCCTGTTAACCTGGCCAGGATCGCCAGGGGGGAGGCGCCTGCCACTACTATTTGGCTTTTCTGGGGGTCGGGCGCTGTGCCTGATGTTCCGGGCTTTCAGCTATCTTTCGGCCTGAGGGCGGCCATGACGTCGGGGGTTGATCTTCTGAAAGGGCTTGCCGCGATGCTCGGGATGACAACGTTAGATGTCCCTGGAGCTAATGATGGACTGGATAACAACTATGCCGGCCAGGCAGAAGAAGCGCTTGCTTCTCTAACGACCCACGATCTCGCCATCATACACGTGGAAGCTCCTGATGAGGCGGGACACGGCGGTTCAAGTGATGAAAAGGTCGAAGCGATTCACCGCATCGACCGCGACATAGTCAAGAGGCTTCTGGCCTGGAAAGGGGGACCGTTGCGCATCCTCGTAATGCCGGACCACCCCACGCCGGTCCCTACTCGCACTCACAATGCAGACCCTGTGCCTTTTCTGATGTGGGGGCCGGGTTTTGCATCCAGCGGCGCGGCCCGTTTTTCTGAGGTTGAGGCGGGCAGGACAGGCTTGATTATCGATCCCGCCTGTAATATCATGAGGCGGTTTACCGCAGTCTAGTTGATCCTGCAGAGTGAGCCTTCTTTATTGTCCGGTATCCATCGTAATTCTGTACGGGCGTATGGCTTATATGCCCGTACCAGTTAGAGGATAAACGTGGCACTCGTTGTTCAGAAATACGGCGGCAGTTCGGTTGCCGATGCTGAAAAGATCAGGAGTGTGGCCCGGCGCATTGTCGCTCGTGCTGAAAAAGGAGACCGTGTGGCCGTGGTCGTTTCCGCCATGGGAGACACCACCGACGATCTTCTGAAATTGGCAAAACAGGTATGCGACAACCCAAGCGAACGCGAGCTTGATGCTCTGGTGTGTACTGGAGAATTGGTTGCCAGCAGCCTCGTCGCAATGGCAATACGCGGTCTGGGATACGATGCCATAAGCCTGAGTGGGGCGCAGGCGGGGATCAAGACGGACGCCAATCACAGCCGTGCCAAGATCGTGGGAATGGAACCATCACGCGTGATCCGCGAACTCGAACAGAACAAGATAGTGATCGTTGCGGGATTTCAGGGAATAACCAGCGAGATGGACGTGACCACCCTGGGCAGGGGGGGGTCTGACACCACGCTGGTGGCGCTGGCGGCGAGCTTGAAAGCGAGCGTCTGCGAGCGCTTTACCGATGTTGAGGGAATCTATACCGCCGATCCTCGCATCGTCCCCGAAGCAAGGCCGTTGAAGGACATCTCCTACGAAGAGATGCTCGAGGTCGCCACCTACGGCAACAAGGTTATGCACCCACGCGCTATTGAGCTCGGGGCCGTATATGAAGTACCTATCCGGGTCTGCTCAAGCTTTGTTGACAGACCAGGCACCTTGATTCACGGAGAGGTTACAATGGAGCAGCGTAACAAGGTTAGAAGCGTCGCCCATGATCTGGATGTGGCCAAAGTGACAGTCGTCGGCATCCCCGACCGACCGGGCATAGCGGCGGCTCTTTTTGAGCCCCTGGCGAAAGCGAACGTCAGTGTCGACACGATAGTCCAGAACGCAAGCATTCACAATATTACCGATCTCACCTTCACCACCACCAGGAGCGATCTGGCAAGAGCGATCAAGGTGGCGGAGCCGATTGCCAGGACCCTTGGCGCCGCCAGCGTGGCAACCGATGCAAAGCTCGGCAAGATAAGCATTATCGGGACGGGTATGCAGAACACGCCTGGTTACGCCGCCCGAATGTTCAAGGTACTCAGTGACGAGGGTATCAACATCCAGCTGATATCGACGTCCGAGATCAGGATTACGTGCATTATTGACGAATCGAGGGTGAAGGACGCGGCAAGGGCATTGCACAAAGCGTTCGAACTCGACGTCGACAAGTAGGCGCCATCTCTCACGGGCTCTCTACGGGCATGGAAACCTGATGCGCCCGACAAGCTCTCCTGAGAGTGTCCTCCAGGATATAAAATGACTATCCTTGTAGGCATAGTCTCTGTACCATTGGTGTTGTAGACTGCGGATCCCTTTTGAGTGTAGAATACGGCGTGACAACGGAGGCAATCTCCCCTCGTGACATATAAAGAAGAAGAAAGACTTAGACTGAAGCGCCAGGGTAGCAAGCAGGCGATAGCTCTGGCGATGCAGGGCCGCTGGGAAGAAGTCGTCGCTGCCAACAAGACCCTTTTGGAGAGCTTTCCTGACGATATCGACTCTTATAACCGGCTCGGCAGGGCTTACATGGAGCTGGGGGACTACGCCCTGGCCAAAGATTCCTACGAAAAGGCCATCAAGCTTGACCCTTACAACTCCATTGCCCAGAAGAACCTGAACCGGCTTTCGCTGCTCCGTGGCTCAGCAAAAGCAGGGGAAGTGAAACTGCAACGAGTCGATCCCCAGTCGTTCATCAAAGAGGTAGGCAAAGCCGGCACGGTGAACCTGATCTCGCTGGCGAAGCCCGAAATATTGGCGAAATTGGTCACTGGAGAGGCACTCGATCTGAAAGTAAAAGGGGCGAATCTGGCCGCTAACAACTCCTCTGGGGAATATGTTGGCCAGGTTGACCCTCGACACGGGCAGCGGCTAATCAAGTTCCTCAAGGGCGGCAACAAGTACAGCGCGGCAGTTGTGAGCGCTGCAGCCGAAGGGAACGTCATAGTGATCATCCGGGAGACCTATCAAGATCCCTCGCAGGTCGGTAAGTTGTCCTTCCCGCAGAAAGAGGGCGAGCAGACTCATTGGACGCCTGTGGGCGACCGTATGATCCGCCGTGAACTTGAATTCGAGGAGAACCTCCCGGGCGAGGCCTCATACACGATCGTCGGTGGGGAGGAGGGCGAGGAGCCTGAAGTCTTCGTTGAAGAATCCAATGATTCTGACGAGGAGAACGAAGAGTAGTAGACGCGACTCGATCTCATCCAGGGGAACGGATATCTTTCAAGATCGATCCTTCGTTTCTTTCATTTGTACGGCACATAGAGTTGTAGGATTTCCGCGCTTATGGTAATCGGCAAGACTAGACCAGTCACTATCGAATCGGAAATGCGTAGCTCGTACCTCGACTACGCAATGAGCGTTATCGTCTCTCGTGCTTTGCCCGATGTAAGAGACGGTTTGAAGCCTGTGCAGCGGCGCATCCTCTATGCGATGAACGACATGGGCATCCGCTATAACACCTCCTACAAGAAGAGTGCGCGTATCGTTGGCGAGGTAATGGGCAAGTTCCACCCGCACGGGGATAGTCCAGTCTATGAGGCAATGGTCCGTCTTGCTCAGGACTTCTCGATGCGGTACATGCTGGTAGATGGCCAGGGCAACTTTGGCAGCGTCGACAATGATCCTCCAGCTGCCATGCGGTACACCGAGGCCCGTCTGTCTCAGATTGCCGAGCAGATGCTGCTTAACATTGATGAGGACACAGTCGATTTCATCCCCAACTTCGACAACAGTCTTCAGGAGCCTTCCGTTCTTCCCGCTCGCCTGCCCAATTTGCTGGTTAATGGTAGCGCCGGAATTGCCGTGGGCATGGCAACGAACATACCACCACACAATCTGACTGAGATTTGCGACGCACTCATCTACCTCATTGAGAATCCGGATGCCACTGTGGACGACCTGGGTAAGTTCGTAAAGGGGCCTGATTTCCCAACCGGCGGCATAATCCGCGGACTTGAAGGCATTAAGAGCGCCTATGCCACGGGGCACGGGCGCATCGTCGTCCGGGCGAGAGCAGTTATTGAAGAGGCGAAAGAGGGTGGACGTCGCCAGATAATTATCAGCGAGTTGCCTTACCAGACTAACAAGGCTGCCCTCGTCGAGAGAATCGCCGAACTCGGGGCCGAGAAGAAGATTCCCGGAATTAGCGAAATACGAGATGAGTCTGATCGCGAAGGCATGAGAGTTGTCATCGACCTTCGACGTGAAGCTCAGCCCCAAATGGTACTTAATAACCTTTTTAAACATACTGCGATGCAGTCGGCATTCTTTGTAAACATGCTGGCTCTCGTGGACGGGCAACCAAGGGTGCTGAGCCTCAAAGAGGCGATCCAGTATTTCATCGATTTTCGCTTCTCCGTTATCACCCGCCGAACTCGCTACCAGCTCAAGCAGGCAAGGGACCGCGCACATATCCTGGAAGGGCTCAAGATCGCGCTCGACAATATCGATCGGGTAGTCACCATCATTCGACAATCGCAGAGCGTTGATGCTGCCCGACAGGCTTTGATGACCGAATTCAAGCTCTCGCAGATCCAGGCCCAGGCCATTCTGGATATGCCGTTGAGAAGGCTTGCAAGCCTTGAAAGACAGAAGATTCTGGATGAACTTGAGGAAGTCCACAAGAACATCGCTTATCTTGAAGGACTTCTCGCTGACGCCAGGAAGATACTGGCCCTGGTGAAAGACGAGGCCAAGGAACTGAGGGAAAAGTTTGGCGACGAACGCCGCACTGAAATCAGTCTCGAAGGTGATGTCGATTACAGGGAAGAAGACCTCATACCTCACCAGACGATGGTGGTAACCGTCAGCAACCGCGGGTTCGTCAAAAGGGTTCCCGCACAGCTTTATACTTTGCAGCACAGGGGCGGCAAAGGTATTACCGGCATGCCGACGCGGGAAGACGACGCGGTAAAGCTCCTCGCGGTGGCAGATACTCACGATAGCCTGCTCTTCTTCACCAATCGCGGCAAGGCGTTCCGCATGCGCTGCTGGGAGATCACGGCTGCAACGACACGCGCTGCAAAGGGAATAGCCGCCATCAACATGTTCCCAATCGCAGAAGGTGAGAGGATCGCTGACGTGATGTTGGTTACGCCAACTATGGCCGGCAGGGCTCTGCTCATGGTCACAGAGCGCGGTGAGATCAAGAAGACGGCCCTGGACAATTTCGCCAACGTGCGCAGCAGCGGCCTCATCGCAATGGACGTCGAGCCCAAAGACGAGTTGCTTGAATGCAGGGCTGCCACAGATGAAGACGACGTGCTGATTGTGACCCAGAAGGGGATGTCAATCCGGTTCCCGGTTGCCGGTGTGCCTGTGCGTTCCAGAACTGCTGGCGGCGTAAGGGGCATAAGGCTGGGAGAAGGCGACAAAGTCGTTGGAATGGATATTGCCGTTACCGATGCAATGGTGTTGACTGTCACCACCAAGGGTTATGGCAAACTGACCCCCGTCGAAAAGTACAGGCTACAGAAGAGGGCAGGACGGGGCACGAGGACTTACCGCCTGAATGACAAGCGCGGCGAACTGGCAGCGGCAAGGCTTGTAACGCTCAAGGAACAGGTAATGATCATCTCGGCCGACGGCATTATCATCTACACGCCGGTGCAGGAGATTTCGATTCAGGGTCGTGCCACCCAGGGCGTCAGGCTGATGGATATGAGTGGAGAAGACCACGTCGTCGCCATCACCAACTTCGAAAGGGTGGAGAGGCAATAGCCGAAGAGCCTGGGCTGGTAACGGGTTCAGCAGGCTAAAAGTCAGCTATTCCCAACCCCAGGTACTTCGTTTCCCACCCTTCCCTGGCGAAGCTGTCCCAGTTGGATCGCATCTAATTCGGAAGGATAGACCAGCTCGCCCTGCAGCTGTTCTCTGCTGTACCAACCGGCGTCGATAATCCCCTCTTCTGCGGCTCCCGCGGTCTTCGCCAATCGTCCGCCGGTGACTGAACAGAGATGCCATACCTTGATGCCCCGGTATTGGCTTGAAATTAGGTCCTCGACAAACAGGATCTTGCCGGGCTTTATCTCCAGACCTGTCTCTTCGCGGACCTCTCTGACTACAGCCTGGTCTATCCCTTCGTGACTTAGGGCGCCGCCACCCGGCCCGACCAGGAATGTCTTCCCCTGTCTGTCGACATATCTGACGAGCAGCACCTTACCGTTTTCTATGACGATGGCGCCAGATGAAATGCGGTGATCTTTTTCCATGTCACCCTGAAAAGTCTGCCATGGCTCACTGCTATGGCCGATCGGTAGCTGCTACGGTCGCACCTGTCCGTTACCGAAAATGATCCATTTGTAGCTCGTCAGTTCCTTGAGTCCGAGAGGCCCCCTGGCATGCATCTTCTGGGTACTGATCCCCACTTCTGCCCCCAGGCCGAACTGACCGCCATCGGTGAACCGTGTGCTGGCGTTGACGTAGACGCACGCCGCGTCGACCTCATTGAGGAAGCGCATTCCCGCCTCGTAACTTTCCGTGACAATCGCCTCGGAGTGCCCGGAACCGTAGCGCTCGATGTGATCCAGGGCCTCGTCCAGCGAATCGACTACCTTGATCGCCGCGGTGAGCGACAGATATTCTCTGCCCCAGTCGTCCTGGACGGCGGGTTTGAGTTTCAGGCCGGCACTCTGCTTGAGGATGGTTAGAGCCCGGCTGTCACAATGTAGTTCCACCCCGGCGCTGGCCAATTCCTGCGCCATCTTCGGCAGGACGTTACCCGCAATTGCCGAATGGACGATAACACAGTCGAGCGCGTTGCAGACTGTAGGCCTCTGAACCTTGGCGTTAAAGACTATTGACGTAGCCTTCGATTGGTCCGCCGACCTATCGACGTAGGTGTGACAGACGCCGACCCCGCCGGTCACAACGGGCATCGTCGCTGTTTCGGAAACGAACTTGATCAATTGAGCGCTTCCGCGGGGAATGATCAGGTCGATGTACTGGTTCATCTTCAGCATGTCATCGACGAGTGCCCGGTCTGTGTTGTCCACGAATTGCACACATCCGTCTGGCATTTCCGCTCTGGCAACCGCTGCCTTGATGACGTCCACCAGAGCTGAATTGCTGTGGATGGCCTCTTTCCCGCCCCTCAAGAGGACGGAGTTCCCCGCCTTCAGGCAAAGGACCGAAATATCGACTGTGACGTTCGGCCGGCTTTCATAGATCGCGCCGATAACGCCCAGCGGAACTCGCTTCTTCCCGATGAGGAGTCCGTTGGGCATCGTTCTCATGTCGAAAACCTCGCCTGCAGGGTCGGGAAGAGCGGCAACGGAGAGGACATCTTTGGAGATGCCTTCGAGACGCGAGGCGTTGATCAGAAGTCGGTCCAGCATGGCTTCGCCCATGCCGCCAGCCCGGCCCTCTTCCATGTCCTTCCTGTTTGCTTCAAGGATTGCGTCCTTTCTCGAAATGAGATCGGCGGCGATGTTGGCGAGGGCCCTGTTCTTGGTCTCAGAAGAGACGTAGGCCAGCTTGCGTGAAGCCGCCTTGGCCGCCTTTCCCCGAGTCTTCAGAACTTCAACTGCTTCGCTCATACATTGTTCCTCTTTGGAGATGGTATTGAGAAAGTATAGCAGAGCGCCAAAAACCGCTTGAACAAGGGCCGCGGAATTGTTGTCCAACATTCGCGTCTGAGGCGTGTACCGCGCGAGGCTGTGGCGAGCCTATGCTATAATTTTCGGTGGAGGCTCGAATGTGGGAAAAGCTTGAGACAACCGAGAAGCGGTTCGAAGAACTCGAGGCGCTGATGGGGACGCCCGAAGTTGGCGCAGACCCTGAGCAGCTGAAGAAGCTTGGCCAGGAACGTGCCTCCATTGAAGAGCTTGTGACCAAGTACCGGCAATTTAGAGCCACGAACCGCTCTCTTGAGGCAACTAAGGCGATGCTCAAGGAGAGTTCTGAAGAGGATATGAAAGCCCTCGCTAAGGAGGAGATATCGCAGCTCGAAGCGGAACTCGAGAAGAGGACGCAAGAGCTGAAACTGGCACTCCTTCCCCGTGACCCCAACGACGAAAAGCATGTGATCGTCGAAGTCAGGTCGGGAACCGGAGGCGACGAGGCTGGCTTGTTCGCCGCCGACCTCTTCCGTATGTATACGCGCTATGCCCAGAGCAAGCGCTGGGATACCGAAGTGATAACGAGCAGCGACAGCGGCCTGGGGGGCTTCAAAGAGGTTGTGTTTGATGTCAAGGGCAAAGGGGCCTTCAGCCGGTTCAAGTATGAACGCGGAGTGCATCGCGTCCAGCGGGTTCCCCAGACCGAGGCGTCAGGCAGAATCCATACTTCGACTGCTACGGTTGCGGTCCTCCCTGAGGCAGATGAGGTTGATGTCGATATCAACCCAAACGATCTCAGAATAGATATTTACCATAGCGGCGGGGCGGGCGGTCAAAACGTCAACAAAGTGGCTACCGCGATCCGCATCACTCATCTTCCGACCGGCATAGTGGTAATCTGTCAGGATGAACGCTCTCAGCTTAAGAACAAAAACAAAGCTATGATCGTCCTCAGAGCCAGGCTCCTCCAGCAGGAGACCGACAAGCGGGAAGCAGAGGAAACGAAGGAGCGGCGTTCTCAGGTCGGCAGCGCCGAGCGTTCCGAGAAGATCCGTACCTATAATTTTCCTCAGGACCGTCTGACCGACCACCGCATCGGTCTGACGCTGCACAACCTGCCCAAGATCCTGGCAGGCGACCTCGACGATCTTATCGACGCTCTGGCCACCGAGGACCAGACTAAAGCTCTGGCAGAGCAGATGACGTGACTCTGATCCGGCTGCTCCGTGCTGCCACTGAACGGCTATTTGCGGCCGGGATCGAAGATGCTTCTCTAGAGGCCGAAGTCCTGCTCCGCCACGTTCTCGGGATCACAAAGACAGAGTTTTATCTCAGATTCGACGCCGCCGTCTCTCACACCGACGAAACCGAGTTTGAGCTGGTCCTTCAACGAAGGATCATCGGCGAACCCACCGCTTACATCACGGGCCATCGCGAGTTCTTTGGTTTGGACTTCAAAATTGACAGGCGCGTCCTTATTCCCAGGCCCGAAAGCGAACTGCTCGTCGAGAGGGCCATCCTTCTTGGTAATGGCGGCGCTCGCACCTTCGCTGACGTCGGTACGGGCTCGGGATGCATCGCCATCAGCATCGCGTACGCCCTGTCCAGTGCAACTGCATACGCAATCGACGTGTCAACCGATGCCCTTGAGGTTGCCCAGATGAACTGCGAAAGGCACGGCGTCGAGGACAGGGTTATACTCTTGAATGGAGATCTGCTTAGCCCGATGCCGTGTAACGTAGACGTGATCATCGGCAATCTCCCTTATGTAAAGAGATCGGAGGTTGTCGGGATCAACACCAACGGCTATGAGCCTCGGCTGGCGCTTGATGGCGGTCCCGATGGCCTTGACATTATGCGCCGCCTGAGCTCTCAAGCAGCGTCAAAGTTGAATCCAGGGGGTGCTCTTCTTCTCGAACTCGGACAGGGACAGGCAGAGGAGGCATGTCGCATAATTGGTGGCGATCTCGACTGTAGCAATTGCGAAGTCGTGAAGGACCTCGCCGGCATCGAGCGTATGCTTGTTGTCAAGCTCAAAAGGGATTAGGGGCGTATCATGTTTGAGACGGAACGCGATCAGATTACTCCCGAGCGACTTTATGTAAGCAGGAAGGATTTTATCGTCGGAGCGGGTGCAATTTCGGGGGCGGCTTTCCTGGCTGCCTGCACTGGTGGGGGAGGAGGCGGAGGGAGCACGACGCCAACGGAAGCGGCGTTCTGCGATGGCGCTGTGGCCGGAGGCACTGCTGACGAACTGGGGGCCAAACTGACACCCTGCAAAGACATCACCACCTACAATAACTTCTACGAGTTCTCCTATAGCAAGGGCGACGTCGCGAAACTGTCAAAGGACTTCAAGACTTCCCCCTGGACAGTGAGCGTTGGAGGACTGGTGTCAACCCCCCTGTCCTTTACCGTGGAAGAACTAGTTCAGCGCTATAAGCCGGAGGAGCGCATCTACCGGATGCGATGCGTCGAAGCCTGGTCGATGGTGATCCCCTGGATTGGATTTCCACTCTCAAGGATCCTCCAGGAAGCTGCACCGAAGCCGGAGGCTAAGTTCGTCCGCTTTGTCAGCTTCTATGATTCGAAACAGATGCCTGGGGATACGTCTCTGCCATTTCCGTACTTTGAAGGCCTGCGCGTCGACGAGGCAATGCAGGACCTGGCCATACTGGCAACGGGAATGTACGGGAAGGGCCTTCCTCCCCAGGACGGCGCTCCGATTCGACTGGTGGTGCCATGGAAGTACGGTTTCAAGAGTGCCAAGTCGATCATAAAGATCGAACTGACTGACCAGATGCCCAGCACGTTTTGGTCCACCATCTCTCCGAGTGAATACGGGTTCTTTGCCAACGTTAATCCTAATGTAGACCATCCCCGATGGTCGCAGGCGAGCGAACGCCGCATCGGTGAGCTCTCGAGAAGGACCACGCTGCTGTTCAACGGCTATGATCAGGTGGCTAGCCTGTACCAGGGCATGGACCTGGCCAAGAACTTCTAGAACATGGAACGCAGGGTCGCTCTCCTACTCACAGTAGCGGCGCACGTGGGAGCTTTGGTCCCGGCCGCCATTGTGATCTGGGGTCTCATTTCGGGTAATCTGACTGCCAACCCGGTCCAGGCCATCCAATTGCGCACGGGCAAGACGGCTATCAATTTCCTCTTTTTGTCTCTGGCTTGCACCCCGTTCTTTCTGCTGACCGGATTCAGACCCGCGATGCCTCTGCGTCGTCTTCTAGGCCTGTATGCCTTCGCCTATGCAGGGATTCATTTCCTCAACTTTGTCGGCGTCGACTACGGCTTCAATCTGGGATTGATCCGTGCCGATGCTCTGGTGAGCAAGCGTTTCATCGTCGCAGGGCTGGGAGCACTGCTATTTCTGATTCCCCTTGCTGTGACGTCCTTCGGAGGGTTGAGATCACGCGTGGGCCGGGCATCATGGCTGCTGGCCTTGATGACCTATGTTGCCGCAATCCTCGCCGTGGTCCATTACATTTGGCAAACCAAGATAGACTTCAGGTTGCCTGTACTCTACGGCGCGATTCTCGTGTTCCTGCTCGTGTTCCGAATTCCTCCCCTACGCCATTACCTCAGTCGGCGCCTGGAGAAATCGCGAGCTGCCGGAGCGTAGCAGCAGGTCTTATATCCAAATTCGTCTGTGGCCTCCGGAGCAATTCAGGTATAATGAGGCGAACGTGCGAGATTGCCTGCACAGGACCAAGCCAGCGTACAGGAGGATAAGTGATGCCGGATGTTGCGATAATCGGCGCAGGGCAAACCGTCTTTTCTCGAAAATGCGGGATAGCGCTGAGGGAACTCTGCTTTGACGCCTACAGGGAGGCGATGGAAGGTCTCGATCTCACCAACAAGAATATCGATGCATCAATCATCTGCTCCGCCCCGGAATACGACAAACAGCGGAGCCCAGCGGGGCTCATTTCCGAGTATCTCGGGCTCACGCCGAGTCCGGCCTTTTATCTCGAAACGGTGTGTTCATCGAGTACCATGGGTGTTCGAGTTGCCTGGTCGCTGATCGAGTCCGGCCTTCATAAGGTCGTGGCCGTTATTGGTTTCCAGAAGATGTCTGAGCTCAATTCCCGCGAAGCTGCCGAAAGGATGGGGAGGGGTGGTGACGTCATATGGGAGTCTCCTCTCGGGCTGACAATGCCGGCGGGGTATGGCATGTATGCACGCGGCCATATGGCAAAGTACGGAACGACGTCTGAACAACTGGCTAAGATCCGCGTCAAGGCGTCCACTTACGGCATGAAGAACCCGAAGGCCACCTACCGGAAAGAGGTCACGCTCGAAGGTGTGATGACCTCGGAGGTTGTGGCCGATCCCTTGAAGGTCTTCGATTGCTGCGCCAACGCGGATGGGGCATCGTGCATAATCCTGGCGAAAGCAGACATCGCTAAGAAAGTCTGCAAGAAGCCCATCTGGGTTGTGGGGTTGGGTGCGGCTACTGACACGATGTCCATGTCAGGCAGGACGCTTCTCAGTGGTCTCAAGTGCGCGCAACAGGCTGCCTCCGACGCCTACAAGATGGCCAAGATCACAGCTGCCGATGTCGACGTCGCCGAGGTACATGACTGCTTCACCATTGCTGAGCTGATGGCCTATGAGGACCTCGGATTTGCCCGTCCGGGAGAGGGCGCGAGGTTGATCGAAGAAAAACAGACCTACGCCGATGGCAAGATTCCGGTGAACGTTGACGGAGGACTATTATCCAAAGGCCATCCCATAGGGGCAACCGGGGGTTCGCAGGTCCGCACCATCGTGCGTCAACTGAGGGGCGAAGCTACCGAGGCTCAGGTGAAAGATCCTGAGGTGGGGCTGGTGCACAACATCGGCGGAATCGGCCAATACGCCACCGTCACCATCATGAGGAGGGACTAGCGTGGGGATAGAGAATTTCGGAAAAGTAAGTTTCACGGCCGAGTCCAAGGCTGCCGAGTTTGTCACCTATCTGGAGCAAGGAAAGGTGATGGCGACAAAATGCCCAAAGTGCGGGACCATCAGTTTTCCTCCGCGGATGGACTGCCCCAACTGTATCTCAACAAGCGCGGAATGGTTCGAGGTGACCGGTTCGGGAACGCTGGCAACGTACTCCATCGTGACCTATGGACCATCCGGATTCGAAGACGATGCGCCGTACACCCTGGCGGTCGTCGACTACGGTGATTTCAGGATGTTTGGGCGCGTCCGCAAGGAAATCCCGAAGAACGAACTCAAGGTCGGAATGAAAATGAAGGTCGTTCCGGTTAGGCTCACGGCAGACAGAATCAGCTACGAATTCTTGAAGGCCTGAACTCCCAAAAGAAAGGGCTAATATATAAGGCGCCGGGACGCTCAGTCCCGGCGCCTTATTTGTGTGAAGTGACGGCCAACTCACCATGGCGGGGTCACGTTGTCCGTGTCCCGACTACTCCTCGAGGCGAGAAATCTCCTTAAGTCTGTCGATAACCTCGTTCACGGTCTCGTCGGACGTTGAAGCTCCGCTTGACACTCCGATTCGAGCGAATTTCTTGATGCTTTGCGTCTCCACATCGCTGCTATCCTCGATCAGTTTGGATGAGGTGACTGTGGCGCATAAGTCCACGATATGATTCGTGTTGGCGCTTTTTCTGCTTCCCACGACGAGCATCAGGTCGACCTTGCGAGCGAGATCGATGGCTGCCTTCTGGCGGTCAATCATGTCGTGACAGATGGTATCGATGACGCGGATCTGGGAGTCCTTCCCCAGGACGGAGGCAAGAGTGGATGTGCTGAAGGCCAGAAAACGCTCGGGGATTTGAGTTGTCTGCGATATTACCCCGACCTTCTTGGGTTTGGGTTGAAGACTATCCAGAAACGCCGTATCCATTGCGGCGATGCCTTTGCCATCGGCGTGGCCGAGTATTCCCTTGACCTCAATATGTTCCGATTCGCCGTAGACGACTACTGTGAAGCCCTGTCTGGCGAGTTCGGCAGCCGTCATTTGCGCGTGGTGTACAAATGGGCAAGTGGTGTCGATGACCGTGGCAAAGCGAGAGCGCATCCGCGCCTCGGTGGCAGGAGTCACTCCGTGGCTTCCGATGGCTACGGTGCTGCCGTGCAATGCCTCTAACGATGGAGAGACGGTGACTCCAAGGCGGGCCATTTTTTCAGTGACCTGGGCATTATGCACAATAGCGCCCAGGGTCACGACGCTCCCATGCAGGGCGGCTGCCTTCGATAGAATGTCGATCGCCCGCTTGACGCCGAAGCAAAAACCGGTGCGCTCAGCCTTCTCAATCTGCATGACGAACTACAGCGCCTCCTCTCTGGGAAGATCAGGCAGGAGACTGTGAATGTGGGCCATTATTTCCCGTGTTTGTGCCTCCAATTCCTGTCTTCGCCCGGCTCCGTCCGCGCTGGATAAGTTGAATGGGCGGCCGATGTGGACGGTGATGCGCGGTCGTCTCAGCATCCACCGCCACCCTTCTATTGTTGAGGTTCCACTTACGGCCACAGGCAGAATCGGCACTTCCGACCTCGACGCTATCATAGCAGCACCCAGAAATCCTTCGGGTCGGTGCCCGCCGCTGGTTGTCCTGGCGCCTTCGGGAAACATGATTAGCGCTTTGCGTTCGGCAAGGACCTCCGAGGCACGTCTCAACGCCGTTCTGTCGAAGCTGCCTCTGCGGACCGGAAATGCCCCTAAAATAGAGACAAACCGTCCGCCCAGCCACGACCGAAAGAGTTCTTCCTTCGCCATGAACGCACACGGGCGTCCCACGGCGGCCGCGACAACTATGGGGTCCATGAGGTTCACGTGATTAGCGGACACGAGGAGGCCGCCCTTTTTGGGCACGTTCTCCTTGCCGCGGACTCTGACTCTGGCAAACAACAAGAAGAAGAGGAGCACAGGGAGCCGCCCAACATAATAGACCCAGTCCGCCATCGCCAGACTACCTCTTAACGACCAGCTTTCTGACGGCACGGTTCAAGCCGTCAAGGGTGAGCGGGTACATGGGGTACACCTTGCGGACCATCTCCACTGTGACGCCAATCCAGTAGCGCTCGTCCCCAAACGGGGTAAGCCACGCGCTGTGGGTAAAATGGTCATTGATACGTCTCAACCAGGTAATGCCGGGGGTCTCGTTGTGGTCGTAGTAGCTGATGGCGCCGTTCGGATCAGTGAGTTCCCAGGAACCCATGGAAGCATCGCCTACGATCAGGACCTTGTAGTCGGAGTCGAGGGTCTTCAACAGGTGTTCCGTGCTCACGGCGTCTTTTTCCCTGCGCTCGATGTCCTTGTACACTTGGTGATAGATGCAGTTGTGGAAATAGTAATACTGAAAATCCCGGAAATGGTTGCTCGAATGGGCTGCCGAGAAGAGCTGGCTGCAAACCTCAGCGTGGGGGTCCATGGACCCGCCTGCGTCCATGAGAAGAAGGACCCTGGCGTTGTTCTTACGGCTGCGCTCCCACACCAGGTCTATGTCGCCGGCATTTCGCGCCGTTGAATCGATGGTTCCAGGAAGGTCGAGTTCGTCCTCCAGGCCTATTCGTGTGAGTTGGCGCAGGCCCTTCAAGGCGAGTCTAATCTGTCGGACGTCCAGGACCATGTCGTTCCGGTAATTGCGGAACCTGCGCTCTCCGGCAACTTTCACTGCTGATCTCCCTCCCCCCTCCCCGCCGATACGGATGCCACCAGGTCGGTAACCGGAATTGCCAAATGGAGAACCCCCGCGCCTCCCGACCCATTTGGTGCCGCCGTCGTGTTGCTCCTTCTGCTCCTTTAGCAGTTTCTCTAGCTCCCTGATCAAATCCTGGAGTTCCATCTGCTCGAAGAAAGGGAGTTCGTCGGGCTTCAGATTGCGCCGCTCGAGCGCCTCTTTGGTCCACTCGAATATCTTGTCCGGAATCTCGAGCCACTCAAGCCCGGCGAAATGCTCCTGAAAGGCAACGTCGTAATTGTCGAAATACGCCTCGCTCTTCACCAGGATGGCTCGAGCCAGGAAGTAGAAATCCTCCAGGTTACCGACGTAGCCCCGGTCGAGGGCTTCCATCAGGGTCATCCATTCTGTGATGGATACCGGCACTCTGTGCCGGCGAAGGGCGAAAAAGAAATCAATGAACATGTTTAGAGGTGCCGGCTTTAGCTTTTACGAACTGATAATCGGTCTCTCTCTTCAGCAGGGCCCCCGTGAAGGGTAGTTCGCCGTTGATGTCATCTGCGGATATCCCGGCAGCCACGAGTGCCTTCAGCCAATCGATCAGTTCGCTGGTCGAAGGCTTCTTGCGCAGGTCATCGATCTTTCGCAGCCCATAGAAGCCTTCGATTGCCTTTGCGAGGAGGTTCTGTTTGATGTTTGGGAAATGGACGAGGACAATCTCTCTCATTAACGCCGGGTCTGGGAATTCGATGTAATGAAAAATACAACGGCGGAGGAAGGCGTCTGGCAATTCCTTCTCGGCGTTGCTCGTAATGATGGTAATCGGCCTGTTCACAGCCGAAATCGTCTCGTCGGTCTCTGGGATGTAGAAACTCATCTCGTCGATTTCGTTCAAGAGATCATTCGGAAATTCAATATCAGCCTTGTCGATCTCATCGATCAGCAAAACCACCTGTTCAAGGGAGGCAAATGCCTGCCCCAGGTTGCCGAGTTGGATATACTCTTTTATCTTCGAAACGTCTTTGTCGCCGAACCGGCTGTCGTTCAATCGTTGTACGGTATCGTACAGATACAGGCCATCCTTGGCCTTGGTCGTTGACTTAACGTTCCACTTAATCAGCTTTTTGTTCAGCGCTCTGGCAATCGAATGGGCAAGAAGCGTCTTGCCCGTCCCCGGCTCGCCACGGATCAGCAACGGCCGTCCCAGAGCGATGGAAACATTAACCGCGTTTCTCAGGGGTTCGGAAGTGACGTAGTCGGCCGAGCCCTTGAATTTGTCAAACATCTCATTCAAAACAGACACCACCTAATTGCTTCAATTGGCCAAGTCGATTATACCTGAATGAGGCGCAGAACCACTATTGGAGGTTAGCATTCGAGGCCCGCCCCCGATGCCACCCGATGAGCTTCTGCCAGAATGGCTCCTGGAGAGCCGGAAGTCCAGCCGCCGATTGCTGTGTTCCGCCAAGACGGACGTAAATCGAGTCTGCGATTTCCCGGTCCACGGCAAATTGGGTGTGTCCGGATTCGAGAAGGAATGCCGGCGAAGTCTGGAGCACCGATATCGGCGCTCCCGGCAAAATGCCCATCGCGGTTAGCTTGCGTAGTTGTGCTAGTTTCTCAGCGGCAATGTATGCCACTGTACCCTTCTGCCCATCACGCAATCCGGACAGAGCGGACACGACCCGTGAAGTGGAGACTCTCGTCTCCAGGCAGCACTTCCCCGCGGGGATCGGCTTTCCGTGGGGGCAGAACTTGGGATGGCCGAGCAATGTACAGATGCTCTCATCAAGCCCACGGTCCAGCAGGTGCTCGAACTTGCATGCCTTCTCGTGATTGACCTCATTCCAGGCGTCCAGGACGTCTGCAAGCAGCCGCTCAGCGAGGCGGTGTCTGCGGACAACGTTCTCTCCGAGAGGACTCCCGGCGTCGGTCAGCCCGATCCTTGCATCGCAGATGAGGTAACCCTCTTTTTCGAGTTCTTTGATAACCTGTTCGTCGTATTTCGCGTTGTCCGGGCGAGTCTGCTCTCTGTTTGTCGATTGGGCCAGCGCTATCTCAAGCTCCTCCCTGGATAGATGGGCGCGGCCTTCTTCGATGGTCTTGATCCACAGTATTTCCAGTATTTCCTCTTGTCTTTCGGTGAGGTCCATGATCAGCCTCCTACTTGGGGCTAGGCGCGCCTTCTCGGGAGAAGAGGCGATGCCAAAGGGTCCGAATCTTTTTGTACTCAGGTGGCAGGGGCGTTTCGTACCCGCATCGCGGGCAGCAAATCATACGGCAACCCCTCGCCATCGGGCATCCTGAGCAGCAGGTTCTGCCCTGATCAAGCTCGAAAAACTGCCCGCAGAAGGCACACTTCACAGGGTTACCCTCAGAGCGATCAATAGGCGGTCGAGTGCAAATCCGACGGCGAAGGCGAAGGGGAAAATGAATCCCGCGATCGCTAGGGCGGTCTTCCATCCCCTCTCCTTGAGCATTACGGAGAACTGAGCGACGCAAGGGACGAAAAGGGTCAGGGTCACTGCGGCCACCACCGCCGCAACTCCGGACAAAGCGCCGCTGTTCTGCAACTGGTACAGACCCGCTGCTCCGAAGTCCCTTCTGAAGAAGCCGTACAGGAAGACGGGGCCTGCCTGTGGCGGGAGGCCAATGAAGCTGACGAGCGGTCCCAGTGCCTTCCCGGCCAGGTCCAAAACGCCGCTCCAGCTCCCTGCCCATAGGATTACGCTGGCGATGACGAACACGGGAAGGACTTCAAACAGGTACCACTGAAGCCTTGTCGCCGTCTTGCTGAGAACACTCTTGATCTTGGGAAGGCGGAGCGGAGGTATCTCCATGTAGAAACTGGGCCTGTCCCCTGGGATGACTCTGCCGGCCAGGAACCCCACCAGTAGAAACACCAGTGTGACCGAGCCGCCCCATATCAATAGGCCTAGTGGATTGCGCGATAGTATGGCGAAGATCACCCCCAGTTGGGCTGAGCATGGTATGGCTAGCGCAAGGAGGAGTGTTGAGAGGACTCTTTCGCGCTTGGTCTCCTGGGTCCGAGTCACGATTGTCGCCATCGTATCGCAGCCAAGTCCCAGCACCATCGGGATAACGGCCCGACCGCTCAGTCCGATCTTCTTGAAAATGCCATCCAGCAGCATCGCCAATCTGGGTAAGTATCCGCTGTCTTCGATAATCGAGAATACGATGAAGAACGTCCCGACGATCGGCAGAATCAACGCAAAAGCATAGGTCAGGCCAAGGGTGATGAGTCCGTAAGGTCCTACGAACAGGTCCCGTACGACTGCCCATGGAATAGCATGGGTTGCGATGCCGGTCGCCCAGGGATTGATCCAGCGGCCGAACACGGTATTCTCGAAGAATCCAACCAGGTCCCTCGCCCCCAGCACACCCACGAATTGATAGAGCCCCAGATACAGGAAGACAAGTAGAATCGGAATGCCGAGGGCTGGCCTCATCATGGCACGGCTGAGTCTCTCGGCGAACCCCCGCTTTTCCGGCAGGCCCTCGCTCATCACCTCGTCGAGGATTTGCCCTGACCTTTTCTGACGCGCCATTGAAATGACGTAGCTCAGAGGCTGGCAATAATTGGACCTGACGGCCTCAACTGAGGTCTGGATAGCCGGGAATTCAGGCTCTGCCGAAACCCTCGTTTCTATTTCCGGGTCTCCTTGAAGTAAGAGCAAGGCGATCGCCCTTCCGGAGAGGCCGTAGTCCGAGCTAAGGTTGTGTTTAATGGCCTCCACCGCCGATTCGATATCGGCGCCATAGCGAACTGGAGCGGGTGGTGGAGTGTCTTTGCGGGCGAAAGCGACAAGTCTCTGGCGCAGTTGCTCTATCCCGCTGCCGCTGGCGGCCACCGTCGCTAACACGGGGATAGCGAGAGCTTCCTCCAGCATGTTTACGTCTATCTTCAAACCGGCAGATTCGGCTTCGTCCATCATATTGAGCGCCAGCACCAGAGGCAGGCCAGCCTCAAGCAACTGCAAAGTAAAGGAAAGCATGCGTTCCAGGTTCCTCGCATCTGCCACTTGCAGCACTACGTCCGGCTTCTCGGACAACAGCAGTCTGCGGGCAACTCGCTCCTCTTCGGTGATTGGGAGCAGCGAGTACATTCCCGGCGTGTCCACGACGTCAAACGGCACACTGCCGCGCATCCTCCCCCTTGTGACGTCAACCGTGGTGCCGGGGTAGTTGGAGACGACGGCATGAGCGCCGGTCAGGCTGTTGAAGATCAGACTCTTGCCGACGTTGGGATTGCCAACGATACCGAGTTTCCTCGCGCCCAGACGGGGTTCAGCAGACGGACTCGCGTGGCAGTTTGCGCCCCTTTGTTTCTTGAATGGATTGCGCAAATCGCGGGGCCGAGTCTCGGAGGCGGTCGTCTGGGCGTTCATGCTCTTGCACCTCTCGGCGCCCGGTCAGTGCGGAGATACGCCGTTAGAGTCCCGGCGAGATAAGCAACCCAGCCAAGTACCTCCATGAGGGAGGGATCGCTGGAGTAACCAAAGAGCGAAGCCAGCAAACGTCCGGCGCCGGACTCATCGGAAAGAACAGCCCCGGTGTTCCACAAGGGCGTGATCAATCCCGGGACAATCCCGGCTTCGATGAACTCATGAAGTCCGTGCGATACCATCCCTGCCGCGAATACGATCAATACGATGCTGGTAACATTGAAGAAGACTCTCAGGTTGAGGCGGGTGGTGCCGCGGTACAGTACATATCCGATCCCAAACGCAAGCACCAAGCCGATAACGGCTCCGAGCGTGGCGGAAGCAGTCGATCCCGCTGTCCGTGAGGATGCAAACAGGAACAGCACGGTCTCGATGCCCTCTCGTACGATGGCAACAAAAGCAAGCGCTGCCAGCCCGAACCACGAGTCTTTGGCAGACGACGCGATCCTCGATTGGAGTCCCGACTTTACGTTGGCCGCCTCTCTTTTCATGAGGAAAATCATCCAGGTAAGGATGCCGGCCGCGACCAGCACAGCAGAACCTTCATAGAGCTGCTCGGCAATTCCCGAGAGTTCCCCTGCGGTTAGATATATGGCCGCGCCTGCCAGAAGGCTCGCGACGAAGGCTGCACCCGCTCCAATCCATGCATATTTGATGAGATGGCCCTTTCCCGTCTTGGCCAGGTAGGCGATGATGATTCCCATCAGCAGGCTTGCCTCGATCCCCTCTCTGAGCGTTATTAGCAGCGAAGTGAGCACTTAGTATCCCCTTATATACATTTGCATTGCATTTGCAACTATGACGGCAAACAATTTGCCATCCTATTTCTTGCTCTGGCACTCGGAGCAATATCCTAAAACCCTGGTCTCAGTACTTGTGACCTGGAAATCAGCAGCTTCCGGGACATTCGTCTTGATCAGGTCGGCCAGAGGGTACGCGAACTCGATGATCTTCCCGCACTTCTGGCAGATGAGGTGATGGTATTCGGGCACATGTCCCGGCTCCGCGGCATTCTTCACTTCGTAATGATGGTGGGCCTCGTCGAAATGGACCTCATCCACAAGGCCCATCTTCTTCAGCGTCTGAAGGTTCCGATATACCGTCGATAGACTGATCCGGGGTTGCCTGCGTCTGGCCAGGCGGTATACCTCATCAGCATCCATATGGCTCTGCCCGTGTCTGAGAATATCCAGGATAAGAGCCCTCTGGTTTGTAATCCTCAAACCGGGAAGAGATTGCCGGGTCCTTTCCAATGCGCTTGTCTTCATATGCTGTTGCAATTGATTTGCATTAACAAGTACAGTATAAGCCGGGTTTCACGTCTGTGTCAATGCCGAGTCCGGCGCTTACGACCACGCATCCGGGGATTACGATCTTGCAGCGGTCTTCTTGGGGTTGCTATAATGAATTCCTGCAAAATGGCGACGTAGCCAAGTGGTTAAGGCGGGGGTCTGCAAAACCCCTATTCGTGAGTTCGAATCTCACCGTCGCCTCCATCATGTTGAATCCGCGTTGTACCTCTATTTTTGGTAGGTCTCCAGCTTGCCAATCCTGTGTTGTATGGGCTAATTCAGGCCATTAAGCGCACTCTTAAGGAGGATATATGCTTCAGTTCTCGTTGACCCCCGCCGCGGCAAAGCGACTTATCGGCAAAGGCATGGCCGGTCATCCCGAAATCAAGAACGCCCTGAAGAGCGGAACGATCGCCGTTGTAGCCGGCACCACAAACGGGTATGTGGCCGAGGAGATCCTGAAGTCGATCGGACAGACAAGGAACTTCTCCCGCAAGCGGTTTTTCCGTGGGATTACGCTCCCTGCAGGATACAAAGTCACTGAACAGGGAAGACTGGCAGATGAGAGCGGCTTCAAGGGCGACGTCATTATCAAAGACGGCCTGTTGCTCGAAAACAAGACTCTCGAGGACGTCGCCGACAGTTTGAAGGAAGGAGATATCCTCGTCAAGGGTGGAAATGCCCTCGACCTTGCGAATAGGAAGGCCGCCGTCTTGATAGGGAACCCTACGGGAGGAACGATCTTTGTCTCTCTGAGGGCTGCGGTCGGCAGGCGAGTGAGGCTGATTATGCCGATCGGGCTTGAGAAGAGAGTCGACGGTGACCTGGATGCTATTGCCAGAAGGGTAAATTCGCCAGGATCCAAAGGCCTGCGTCTGATGCCGGCCCCCGGAGAGGTCTTCACCGAACTGGACGCTATCGCAGTTCTGACAGGAGCCACCGCGGAACTCATCGGTGCCGGTGGCGTCAGTGGGGCTGAAGGAGCGGTGTATCTTGCCGTATCCGGTGGGCCTGAGGCAGAGCGAAAAGCTGAGCAATTGATCAAGTCTGTAGAGGCAGAGCCTGCGTTTGTTGTCTAGGCCGGCACAGACGCAAATCGCACAGAGTGCGAGCCCAGTTTCGAGTGCTATTCCGGCTTGGCGAGAAAGTACCCGACCCCTGCCTTTGTCAGGATGAATTTAGGCTGGGAAGGGTTGACTTCGATCTTTTCACGCACCCGCCGGATATGCACTTTCAGGCTATCTGCCGCTCCGGGATAGTCGTTTCCCCAGACGGCCTCTGCCAGACTTGAGTGGGTTACCACATGACCAGCGTTTCTCATCAGGTGTGCCAGGATGCGGCTCTCGGTGATGGTGAGTGCTATTTCCTTTGCCTCGTTGTGGAGCTGTCCACTGGTTGTGTCGAGGCGGAGCGGACCGGAACTAAGGGTTTCTTCTTCGTTCGGAGCCTGGCGGCGGATCAGAGCCTTGACTCTGGCAAGAAGCTCCAGTTGTCTGAATGGTTTGAGGATGTAGTCGTCTGCGCCCCACTCCAGCCCCTTGACGACGTCAGCTTCTTCGGCGCGAACGGTGAGGATGATTATCGGGACGTGGGAGAACAAGCGCGTCTGGCTCAGCACTTCGAATCCGCTGATGTCCGGCAGCCCGAGGTCGAGAATGACGATGTCCGGGTTCTCGGATTCAACAAGTTCGACTCCTTTTCGTCCAAGGCGAGTTGAAATCACTTTGGCCTCAGGCCAGCGGATTTGAAAAGCTAGGGTGATAGCGTCGACTATTTCTTTGTCGTCTTCGACGATGAGTACCTTCATCTTTTGCCTCTCAAGTTGGCTTGTCAGCCGATTCCCGAAGACTTTCCAGCGACTACGACTTCGCCGGCTTGTTCGATTCCGCCCCGGTTCGCGGGTAGTTCTCGGCGAAGGGGACCGTGAAACTGAAGGTTGAGCCTTTTCCGATGGCGCTCTTCACCCATATCTTGCCCCCGTGGATTTCCACGAGGTACTTGCATAGCGCCAACCCAACGCCGAGCCCGCTCAGTCTCTCTTTGTCGTTGTACAAACGGCTGTAGGGTTTAAAAAGCTCTCCCTGGCGTGAGGCGGGAATGCCGTGGCCAGTGTCCTCTATGTCTACTTCGAGATAGTTGCCTTCGACCTTGGCTCGCAGTGTTATCTTGCCACCCTCCGGGGTGAACTTTGAAGCGTTAATCAGAAGATTAAGCATCACCTGTTTCAGCCTGTCCTGGTCCACCAGTATCTGAGGAAGAGTATCAGGGACGTTCACCGCGATTACCTGGCTATTGCTTGAGATAAGAGGCCTCACCTCGTCGGCTATGGATCTTAGGAAGCTGACGGGTTCCGCAGGTGTTGGATTCACCTTGAGCATGCCTATCTCCATGCGGGCAAGGTCCAGGAGTTCGTCGATGCGATGGCTCAAGTTGGCCGCGCCGCGTTGGATGTTCTTGGCCAGGCTAAGGTAAGGTTCCTGGGTCAACTCACTGGCAAGCAGTTCACTCGAAGCGAGGACCGGAGTAAGCGGCGTCTTCAGTTCATGAACAAGGGCGCGAGCGAAGAAGACCCTTCTTTCGACCTCCCCTTCAAGCTCCTGCCGCGAAGAACGCTCCTTCTCGTAGGCTTCTTCCATCCTAAGCCGGGAGCGCTCGGCTTCAGTAATGTCCGTGGCGTGTCCGAGCACCGCCCTCTTCCCCTGAAATTGAATCGAAGCGACCCCTTCAAGCATCACCCTGATACTGCCGTCAGTTCCCACAAATCGATAACGGTAAGGAGTGGATCGCTCGCCTTTGAGCATGCGTATGGCATTCTCTCTCACCATCGCCCGGTCCTCGGGGTGTACAAGACGCATCGACTCACGGCCGATCAGATCCCCTGCCCCCATCCCGGTGTCGCGGAAGAATGCTTCATTAACAAATTTGAACACGCCATCCTGAAGAATAAACAGGCCGATCGGCGTGCTGTTCCTGATAATTCGCAGGACCTCGCTCTCGCTCTCTTTACGGCTCTCCGAGCTTTCCAGGAACTCCACCCTCTGTTTCCACCGGGCGATCTCGGCGAGGAGTTCGCTCTTGGTCTTGTTCCTGTTGCCTTCTTCAGTAGCCATTTGCACTCATTCTAGTGTTGACGAAATTCTGAGTCAAAGCTGCGTTTCGCCCGGCGGAAGCTTGTTGTCCTGTCCACAGAGAAGGAGGCCATGCCTCGGAAATGCGAAGCAACGACTGCACGAGATGCACTTTGAATCATCACTCTCATTCGCTTCCCATCGGGCGATAAGCCCCGGCTCTCTCACGAAGGGGCGGCTCATCGAAATCAAATCGGCGTCGCCGGAGTCGACTATCGATTGGCAGGTCCGGCCGTCGCGTATACCGGAGACCAGAGCGATAGGGACGCTCAGAGCCCGTTTGGCGGCTGCCGCGCGCTCTCTGAATGGGGTCTGAGTCTTGGTAATGGGCGACATGCCCACCCCGCCGCTGATTTCGATAGCGTCCAGGCCGTTAGCCGCCATTTGTCTCGCAGTCTCAATGCCCTCCTCCAGTTTCAGCCCGCCTTCCTGGTCGTCCTGAGGGCCAAACTTGATGAGGAGAGGAATGTCTTTCGGAAGAGCGTTTCGCAGCCGTTTCACGACCTCCAGATGGAACCGGCGGCGATTTTCAGGGCTGCCGCCCCACCTGTCTTTTCGGAAGTTCATCAGGGGCGAGAGGAACTGGCTCATCAAATAGCCGTGAGCTCCGTGCAGTTGTACGGCGTCGAAACCTGCCGCCGCGGCTCGACGGGCGGCGGCTTCAAATTCGCCGATCACGGCTTCAATTTCCGCGTCCGTCATTTCAACGTGGGGACGTTTGGCTTCGGGTGTGGCGGACACGGCGAGCGTGGGCAATCCGGTCCTCTCCATGTAGTTGGAATTGATTCCACAGTGGGCAATCTGGACCGCGATTTTGCCCCCGCTTAGGTGAACAACATCCGTCAGCCGCTTGAGTCCGGGAACCATTTCGTCGCTGTAGATCCCGTACTGGCCTGCCCCGGCCTGACCCCGAAGCGAGATAAAGGCGTGGCCTGTGACGATCAACCCGATGCGCCCCTTGCCAAGCCTCTCGTAGAGCTGCAGGGACCTTTCCGTTACTGCCCCCTTCTCGTCGGCGGTGCCGTCGTAGGTAGCGGAACGCATGAACCTGTTTCTGATGACAAGGTTTCCTATCTTGAAAGGCCCAAAAAGGTCTACCGACATCTCTTCTTCTCTCTCTGCTCGAGTTTGAGACATTATAGGTTCCCCCACGAATACGGGCAAATATCCCGTTCGCGTTTGTATTCGAAGCGGTTTTGTCTTATCCTTACTTCCATTAAGGCCCCGGGGATCCCCGGCCAGACGCAAGTTCGGAGTGCAAGTTGGTGAGAGTCCAACGCAGCGCCGCCTGCTGTAAATCCGCCATCGACGGATGAGCCAGAACGCCGGCTTGTCATCAGGGTTCCTCGCGGAATAGGGGGCAGCCATGCTAATTGGGACATGAGTCTCCCCTTGTCCATCCGGGCAAGGGGTTTTTGTTTTTATGTGGTCGCGATTACCGTATGAAAAGTGAAGAGAGGTCGTTTTGAGCAACTCTAGACTATTGGATTCCACAATTGGCAAGATTGGGACTCTCGATGAGAAGGCCACCTCCGAGGCGAGAGCGAGGCAGAATAGACTCACGAAACCAGGCGGCAGTCTCGGCAGGCTCGAAGATATTTCCATTCAGCTCGCGGGGGTCCAGGGAAGGCCCCTTCCACAGATCAAGAATAAGGCGGTCATTGTCATGGCCGCTGATCACGGGGTGGTCGCCGAGGGTACGAGCGCCTATCCTCAGGCGGTCACTGCCCAGATGGTGCTCAATTTCCTCCGGGGTGGTGCTGCTATTAACGTCTTCGCCAGGCAGATAGGAGCCCGCATCGCAGTAGTGGACATGGGAGTGGCTGAGGAAATCCCTCCTGACCCCCTTCTCATTTCGAGGAAAGTCGGTCGTGGCACTGGTAACATGGCGAAGGGACCGGCCATGAGCGAGGCAGAAGCGATAAAGGCCCTCGAGACCGGAATCCAGATTGTCGAGTCCGAAATCGCAAAGGGACTTGATATTGTCGGTACCGGAGACATGGGAATAGGAAACACGACCGCCAGCAGCGCTATCTGCTCGGTGATCACGGGCAGGAGCCCTGAGGAAGTCACCGGCCGGGGGACTGGGATCGATGATGCTCAGCTTAAGCACAAGGCAGAAGTGGTTCGAAGGGCAATTGAAATGAACCATCCCAACTCCAGCGATCCCCTGGGAGTCCTTGCCAAGGTCGGGGGATACGAAATCGGCGGCCTTGCCGGCGTCATGCTGGGAGCCGGCGCTCATAGAGTCCCGGTTGTTGTCGATGGCTTCATCTCCGGCGCCGCGGCTCTAATAGCCACCTCGCTTGCACCGGCTCTGCGCAGCTTCCTTATCGCCGGTCACGTTTCGGTTGAAGCTGGTCATAAGGTCATCTTGAAGCACCTGGGTCTGAGGCCGCTGGTGGACCTCGATCTCAGGCTCGGCGAAGGGACCGGAGCCGCTCTTGGTATCTTTCTCTGCGAAACCGCGACCAGGGTACTTGCGGAAATGGCAACCTTTGACGAGGCGGGAGTGTCGGAAAAGAGCGGTCCCGCGAAGTGAAATTTGTTGCGGCGCTCCGTTTCCTGACCGTACTGCCGGTAACAACGCGGCGTGATGCCACTGCCATGGAGGTGGGGGCATCGATCGTCTATTTCCCGTTGGTGGGTCTCGCCATCGGCGTTCTTCTGGGCGTACTGGACTGGCTTTTGGTCCGTGTCGTCCCGCCGTCGCTGGCGAACGGGCTTGTCATCGTGGCGTCGGTTTTGGTGAACGGAGCGCTGCATCTCGACGGCTTTATCGATACCTGTGACGGACTTGCCGGCAACAAGCCCCCCGAAGAGCGGCGCCGCATCATGAAGGACAGCCGCGTGGGAGCGTTCGGCGTCGTTGGCGGCATCCTCTTGCTGCTCCTTAAGTATGCGTCTCTGAACAGCATACCGCAGAGCTACATCATCGCCAGCCTTGTGATCATGCCTCTGATGGCGAGATGGCTTATGGTCTTTGCCATCGTAGGCTATCCATATGCCAAACCCGAGGGGCTTGGCGTCGTCTTCAAACAGGAAGCCTCCTGGAGGAGGTTCGCGATAGCTACCCTGGGTGCTTTCGTGGCCGCGTCTCTCGTCCTGTTTCTCCGGCGGGTGTCGTTCTTTTTTCTCCCTGCGCTCGCAGTGATGGCCGGAACCTGGCTAATCGCGATCGCCTGGCTCGGCCATCTCAACAAGAAGTTCGGGGGTCTCACCGGAGACAGCTACGGCGCGGTGAGCGAGCTTTCAGAGGTCACGACGTTGATGATCCTGAGCGCGCTTGCGTACAATCAATGGATGTGGATGGCATAGGGCAAAATGAAACTGCTTCTCGTTAGACATGGAGAAAGCGAATACAACAGCGCGAGGCGATTTGCCGGTCACGTCGACATCGATCTTACCGAGAAGGGCCGTCTTCAGGTGGAGAAGCTTCGTGAACGTCTCCTCGAGGAGAAGGTCGATGCTGTCTATTGCTCAGACCTGATAAGAGCCCAAAGGACTGCCGAGATCGCCCTCAGCGGGCGCAACCTACACATCGTGACCTGTCCCGAGCTTCGCGAGATCAGCTACGGCGAGATCGAAGGCCTTGGATTCAACGAGATTAAGACGCGGTTCCCTGAAGTCGCTAAGCAGCTGTCGAAGTCCGAAATGGAACTGTCATTTCCAGGAGGGGAGACCTTCCCCCAATTTGTTGATCGCGTCACGACGTTTACCGAACGACTCAAGAAGCATGCGGATGCTGACTCCGTTCTGGTGGTAGCACACGGGGGCCCTCTGCGTGCGCTGCTGTGCTCGATGCTGGGCATAGGCCAGGGCTGCTGGTGGCAGTTGAGCGTCGATAATGCCTCGCTCAGCATCCTCCAGACCTATTCCAGAGGGGCCGTTTTGAGTCTTTTGAATGAAACCCATCATTTGAGAGATATCGCGGTGAAGGAGGAGCCTGCAGCAGACTAGATGCTGGCGGGCGAACGAGGAAGGTTGATAGTTCTCATCACTGGTGGAGCCCGAAGTGGCAAGAGCCGCTATGCCCAGCAGATGGCAGAGCGCAGCGGCAAGCGAGTGCTGTTCGTCGCCACTGCGCAGGCTGGGGATGATGAGATGCGCATCCGCATTCGGGCGCACCAGAAGTCAAGGCCGTCGAGCTGGCGTACTCTCGAGGCTCCTGTTCACGTCGGCCAGAGCATCACCAGAGAGGCAGCCAGCAGCGAACTTGTTCTCCTTGACTGCATTACGCTTTTGATAAACAACGTTATCGGACCCCTCCTGAGCCCGGATGGCACGGACATCGACGAGGTAAAGGCGGAGAGGGCAGTCGGCCGTGAAATTGATGAGCTCATCGTCTGCCTGAAAACCGAGAAGGCAGACTTTCTAATTGTCACCAATGAGGTCGGGCTGGGTCTGGTGCCCGACAACAAACTGGGCCGGGTCTATCGCGACGTCCTCGGCAAGGCAAATCAGGTGTTGGCCAACGCAGCAGACGAAGTCTGCTTCATGGTTTCGGGCCTTCCCCTGAAACTGAAACCCTAGCGTTTGGCTGGCCGCTATCTGCCTGGCAAAGCGCTATCGTCTAAGTCCATGCCAATCATTCCCAGCTTGATCGCGCAAAAGACAGAAAGGGCGGACAGGAAAGCAACCAGCACCGTAAACGCGGACTGACTGGGCCACACAAACACCGCTATCGGCAATGAGAGGACGAGGAACGCCCCCGCGTAGATCAGTTTCTGCTTGAGCATCAACGAATTCCTGATCTTGCGATACCTCTTCCGGCCGTCGAGGATTCCCAATAGGCCCGCGCCCAGCACTACCAGAGGTAAGAGCACCCCGACGACCTTCATCGCCGAAATGATCATCGTCTGTGCTTCGCCTGTAAACGCAAAGGACGCAATCGAGAAGACGAGTGTTGCGACTGCTAGAGTGGTCGGGAAATGCACGCCAATCGGGTGCAGGTGAAACTTGAGAATCCTCCTGCGAGCCTCCCCGACCGGGTCCACGTACGGCAATAAGTTAGATGCGGGTACGCCGCACGCTGGACAACGGTCCCCAAATCTTCCTTCGGGGAGGATGAGTCCGCATACCTTGCATCGAACCAGCTTCATTACTCCTCCTGGGGCAGCGAATTATAGCGTCAAGTTACCATGTGTGCCTGGATGCGAATATATTGCTTTTAAGAGCCCCTTCGAGGTACCGGAAATTGTTCTCCACCAGGGCAGGCCAGTACCTGGGTCGAACTCGCCAAAATCGGCTTCTAGCTAGATAGAGAGGATCGAAATATAGCCTCAAGCCGTTAATCAGTATCAGCTGATTCAACCGTGTGGTTGGCAGCTTCGCCGTTCTCACGTTCACTGTGAATCCGTTGTAACGGGAATAGTCGTCCGCGTTGGTGACAAGGCCCCTCTTAAGAAGGTCTACTCGGGTCCTGGTCTTGGGGTAAGGAGTCAGGCATTGCATGATGGGTTGATCGACTCCTAATTCCAAAGCGAACTTGAACGTTGAGCGGATATCTTCGGCCGTGTCATCGGGATTGGCTATGATGAAGCCGCCAAACACCCCAATGCCTTCACGTCTAAGGCTGGACACGGCTGCCCTGGCGTTTTCGAGTACCCCGCGTTTGCCCATTGAATCCAGGTTGCGTTTGATGCCGTTCTCTATTCCAAGGAAGACCCACTTGAAGCCTGCCTTGCGCATCTCTTTGGGGAATTCTGCGTCGGAAGCGATTCCAGGAACGCTGGCCTGGATTACGTAGGACATCGATTGCAGTCCATTCGCCGAAATCAGCCTGCAAAGCTCTTTGAAACGGGCAATGTCCAGAGTGATATTGTCGTCAACGAAAAAGACGCCTTTCTTTCCCCTCGCCTTCAGAGCCTGCAAATCTAGGACCACGCGGTCGAGGCTGAACTTCCGAATGCATTTGCCGTACATTTGGGTGATGCTGCAGAAGTGGCAGTCCATCGTGCAGCCGCGGGAGGTTTCAACACAATCGAAAGGCGAACCCATGAAGCTGGCAGTGTCCAACACGCGGCAATCCCTGTTGGGAAGTGCAATGCTCTTAAGATCAAGGAGCGGCGCCGACGGGCTGTGAAAGGATCCTTCGGCAGATATGCGGGATAGTCCGGGAATATCATCTAAAGGACCGCCGGCATCCAGTCTTTCAATAAGGGTTCGGAAGGTATTCTCGCCTTCCCCCCTGATAAGGAAATCAAAAAGAGGCGCGTCAGGGCCGGCCGCTATCTCTTCGAACATCAGCGTAGCGTGGTAGCCGCCCAGAGCCACCCTGGCATCTGGAAGTATCCGGCGACAAATGCCGGCGACGCGGCACGCGCTGGCGTATTGAAAACTCATCGCACTGAGACCGATGACGTTGGGGCGGTAATCTTGCAGAACGTCTGCGAGGAACCGGGTCAGGCCAGTGCGTTTGAATGCGAGATCGAGGACTTTGACCTCGACTCCGGGCAGGTTGCCCGCAATGGAACAAAGTCCCAGGTTGGGAACCCGGATGATGGCATCAAGAGCGCTGACGGTGTCAGGCATGGCGAGAAGCAGTACTCGCAACGTTACCCTCCCGGCAAGACCGTAACGTACCAGTACATTCTACAGTTTTCGGAGATGCAAGCTGACGCCGCGACGGCGCTCGGCGACTGCGGACAGAATGGAGGCTGGGTCAATCGAGGAACATCTCCGGAAATGATAAAGCCCGGCGGGACAACCGGGCTTTATCGTGGGAGGGTCATGAAAAAGAAAGTTGTGTGTGACTATTACGATATGCTCAGCCTGTTACAGCGCGGTTACAGGCATAGGCGGATTGGTTAAGGATAAGTTAAGGGACCGTAACAAATCGGTTATCCATGGGCACCTCAGGAAGAAAGCAGCTTCCTGTAAACTTCAAGATAGCCCTTCGCTGACTTCGTCCACGAATAGTCGCCCATCATCGCGTTGCCCATGGCCTGGTACCATCCCTTCTGGTCTGCGTAGGCCTCCAGACAACGGTCGAGCGCGGAACGCAGCTCCGAGGGGCGGTATGGTTCAAATACAAATCCGTTTCCCTTGCCCGTGGCTCTCGAGAACGGAACTATGGTGTCTTTGAGGCCGCCTGTTGCCCTCACTACGGGTATTGTTCCGTACTTTAATGCGTACAACTGGGTCAGTCCCCCCGGTTCGTACAGTGAAGGCATTAAGAGGACGTCAGCCCCGGCAATTATCCTGTGTGCCAGGGATTCACTGAATCCTATCTTGCAGCCCGAGCCTCCCGGTGTTGCTGGCCGCGATTTTTTGAAAGGCTTCCTGGGGCTCGCGATCGCCGGAGCCCAGGAGAACGAATTGACACCCCTTATCCAGCAGGCCGGGCAAGACTTCCAGGACCAGGTCGACACCTTTCTGGGTTGAGAGTCTCGTCACCATCCCCAGGAGTGGGGCCCGGCCGTCGACCTCAAGGCCAAACTCCCTCTGTAAGTCGGCCTTGCAGGCTTTCTTTCCTCCGGGAGAGCTGTGGCTATAATTCCTGACGATCAATTCATCGGTTTCAGGGCTCCAGATTCTGTAGTCCACCCCGTTGAGAATGCCGTGTACGCTGTTCGCGCGTTCTTTAAAGACCCCTTCGAGCCCGAAGCCGAGTTCCGGCGTCTGGATTTCCAGAGAGTACGTGGGGCTGACTGTGGTGATAGCGTCCGCAAAGACGATGCCGCCTTTAAGGAAATTGATATCCTGGTGAAACTCGAGATAAGCGGGTGAGTAGAAACGCCGGTCCATATTGAGCAGGTGCCAGTCGACTCCCCAGTATCTCCCTTGATAGCCCAGGTTGTGGATTGTCATGACAGTGCGCGTTTTGGCCAACTCGGGATACCTGTTCGGCTGAGTCTTCAGGAAGGCAACGGCAAGCGCACTCTGCCAATCGTTTGTGTGCAGGATGTCCGGGCGAAGGCTCCTTGCAACCTCCAGAACGGCCCGGGAAAAGAAGACAAATCGTTCCGCATTGTCCGGGTAGTCACCGTCGGGCGTTCCGTAGAGGAAGTCGCGGTCATAGTATTTGTCAGCCTTGATCAGGAAAATGGGTATGTTGTCAACCGTCTTGCCCTTCAGTACTTGTCCGACCTCGATTCGATTGGAGATAGGGACTTCTAGCTGAATGCCAGCCGTCTCAAATCCATAGCCCCCTTGCAGGATGCAGCGGAAGGCAGGCATGACGATTGAAATCCCAATTCCCTGCTCCGCCAGAGGATGGGGCAGCGATCCCATCACATCGCCCAGCCCCCCTGTCTTGGCATATGGGGCTACTTCAGGAGAGGCCATGAGAACCGATATTTTCGAGTCAGTAACCAGCATTGTGTTCCTCTGATGTGAACGCCTCAGGCGAGGCTGGCAATATCATAGCATTCGTAGACAAGAGCCAGTCGGCAGATAGCGATCAGGATCGAGTCTTGCCGATTGACGGATCGTCAGAGGCATGTTAAAGTTGCTTGCCGCTCGACTATTAAGGTGAGGTGAACCGAGATGGGGAAGTCGGAGCTCATTTCAGAGGCTATCAAACTCGACCGCGAGGCGCATCGCGCCATGCGGCAACCTCTTTTTGAGGGTTGGAAGGGGCTGAACCTCACCGTTCCCCAGCTCAAGAGTCTCTTTTTCATCTCGAACCGCGGAAGCTCAAGTCCAGGCAGGCTGGCTGCCGCTCTGGGCGTTACTCCTCCTAATGTCACCGGTATCGTTGACCGGCTTGTTGAGCAGGGGCTCGTCGCAAGGCGGGAAAGCGAAAGCGATCGGAGAGTGCTCCTCCTGGGGATCACGGAAAAAGGTGACGCGATACTGGCCGATCTCAGGGAATGGCGTACCAACACGATGACCGAGGTCCTCTCCAAGCTTAACGAAGAGGAGCTTGAGGGCCTGGTGAAAGGGCTCAGAAGCCTGGTCGAAGCTGCCCGGGATAGGCTCAAGGCAATCGGCGAGCCGGACGTCGCTGCCGCGCTCGATAAGGTGCATTCGGCCTAGGTTCCCAGCACAACGTCCGAGGTCAGACCAGCCGCTTCTTTGCTATGTGATCCACCATCCGTGACAGGATCTCGACGCTGCCTATGGTGTCAGCACGAATCCTTCATTCATTCGCTCCGGAGATAACGCAGGCAGTCCACATCATTAAGACTTAGCCCCGGCGTCAGTGTGTTTGACTGGACATAACGGAAGTTGTAGAATCTGCCTAATCTTGCTGCGCTTGAGATCGTCCGCCCTTGTGGAGCTTACGTGAAAGACGATATCGAAAGATTTCTCACGTTTCTATCAGTTGAAAAAGGATTCGCCGATAATACCCTTTTTGCTTATCGCAACGATTTGCAGAATGACCTTGCTGACTACGCTGAAAAGCAGATGGTGAAGCGAGGGGTGATGCCTGCTTGGGACAACTTTGGCAGGCCGGATATTCTCGGATACGTGCTTCATCTCAAGGATCACGGTTACGCCGCCACAACCCAGGCTCGGAAGATCGCTGCTGCCAAATCCTTCTTCGGTTTCATGGTAAGAGAAGGGAAGCTGAAGGCGAGTCCAACTGACAACATCACGGCTCCGAATGTGGGCCGGCCTCTGCCCAAACCAATAACTGTTCAACAGGTGCGCAAGCTCCTCGAACAGCCGGCAAACTCCAATACCCCAGAAGGGAAGCGTGACTCCGCCATGCTTGAGCTTCTGTATGCCAGCGGCATGCGGGTAAGCGAGCTAATCTCTCTGAATCTCGACGACATCATGGACGATGGCTACGTTCGCTGCTTTGGCAAGGGGCATAAGGAGCGTATCATTCCGATCCATCAGCGGGCCATAAATGCTGTAGCGCTATATCTTGAGTCCGGAAGGCCCGCGATCTGCCAGAACGATGGCGAAAAGGGCCTTTTCGTTAATCGTCGCGGTGATAGGCTAACGCGGCAGGGGTTTTGGCAGATACTCAAGGCTTATGCCAAGGACGCAGACCTGGGAGATGGCGTGACTCCCCACACCCTACGCCACAGTTTCGCTACTCACATGTTGAGCGGAGGGGCCGATCTCAGGTCTGTTCAGGAATTGTTGGGGCATGCCAATATTTCCACGACCCAAGTTTACACTCATCTGACAACCGAACATGTCAGAAAGAGCTATGATCAAGCTCACCCCCGAGCAAAGTAATTTCAGGAGACCCCGATGCCTCAGAAATCTCGCAAAAAGAAATTCGCCGCAGCCCAGAGACGACCGGCAGCGGTCAGGGCCGCAGCGTCGGAAAATGCCTCAGCCCCCGCCCCGTCCAGCCAGTTGGGCGCCCCGGCAACATCGCCAGTCGCACGGCCCAGGGCTGGGGTGACTAAGGGCCAGGCCGCTCTACCTCCCAGCGCGGCCGCATCGAACGTGGGCCGCGAGGTTAGACGGATTGCAGTTCTCTCCGCTGTTCTGGTCACTCTCATCGTCGTGGTGGCGTTCCTCATCCGTTAGAGCCTTTGGCTCTCCCTGGAATCGGACGCCTAATCCCGCCCAGAGTGTCCGGCTCAGTTTGACTGTCCGCGTCTCTACCCGCCAGCAGTTTGAGAATGAGATTCAGAACGTCGCTCCTCCTCGTCGTCGTTATCTTCGTTTCCGGGATCGTGTGGGGAATAGCCACTCAACCGGGAGACGGCGGAGTGCTGTCTGCCGAGACGCGTTCCCTTGAGCAGATGGCGAAGTTCATCTCAGGCCTGCCGTTGTGGCTCATGTTCATTTTCATATTCTTGAAGAACGTAAGCGCCGTTCTCTTCAGCTTTGCCTTCAGTCCGCTGCTGCTGGTGGTTCCCGTGGGTTCTCTATTGCTTAACGGATGGCTGATAGGAGCGGTTGCTAACACCGTCGTGCGTGAGCATTCCCTGGTCTACTTCCTCAAAGGCGTCTTGCCGCACGGAATCATCGAACTGCCCGCCTTGTTCATCGGAGAAGCCGCCGCTGTTTGTTTCGGATTGGCCGTGATTCAGGCGGTTTTCATCAAATCAAAAAGGCAACCGTTCAACGCGACTCTCAAGATGAATCTGAAGTACCTTCTGATTGCGGCCATGCTGCTTCTACCTGCCGCCCTCATCGAGACGTTCGTAACGCCAAGATTCCTCGCCAGCTAATGGCGTTTCCGCCCACCTTTTCCAACTTGTTTTCAGTATTCATGCCCATCATGTATAATGGGCGCGTTTCGGCCCTCCCGTGGCCACCTTCACAGTTGAATATGAACGTTGGGTGAGTAGATGGACAAGTATGGTCTAACCAGTATCCGTAACCTGGTGTTGCTTGGCCATAGCGGTTCAGGCAAGACCACGTTGGCCGAGGCGGCCCTTTTTTCCGCCGGCGCCATAAATCGCTTGGGTAGAGTCGATGAGGGGACTTCGGCCTCGGACTTCGATCCGGCCGAAATACGGCGCAAGATCAGTATCAATCTTTCGGTCCTTCCTCTGAAGTGGAAATCAGCTAAGATCAATCTCCTTGACGCACCCGGGTACACGGACTTTATAGCTGAGATTCTGGCAGGCGTTCGTTCATGCGAAGGAGCGCTTCTGGTTTTGAGTGCGAACTCAGGCGTTGAGGTTGGGACCGAACAGTCATGGGACCTCGCCGGCAAATCCGGCCTTTCTCGCATGTTCGTCATTAACAAGATGGACCGCGAAAATGCGGACTTCAACAAAGTGATGAAGGAACTCCAGGCGAAGTTCGGTTCCAGAGTCCTTGCCCTGCAAATCCCCATCGGGGCGCATACGAGTTTCCAGGGTATCGTGGACTTGTTGAAAATGAAGGCCTACACGGGTTCGCCTGCTAAGGAAGGGGAAATCCCTGCTGCAGTGAAGGCGATGGCAGACTCCCAAAGAGAAAAGCTTATCGAAGGGGTCGCGGAGCTCGATGACAAGCTGCTCGAGAAGTACCTTGGTGGTGAGCAGGTGACTCAGGAAGAACTGATTGCAGGACTCAAGAAAGGAGTCATCGCTGGTAAGATATTCCCCGTACTTGCAATGTCAGGTCTTCTGAACAATGGCACGAACCTCCTTCTCGATGCGATTGTTGATTACATGCCTGCTCCGCAGGACCGCAAAGTTATTGCCATTTCGGATTCCGGAACACAGGAACTAGACGCGTCGGAGGAAGGTCCTCTGGCGGCGCTGGTGTTCAAGACTTCAGCCGACCCCTACGTGGGCAAGTTAACCCATCTTAGGGTGTACTCCGGAGTGATGACGAGCAACTCCCAGGTCTGGAATGTCAACCGGGGCGAGGGTGAGAGGATCGGGCAGCTCTACTTCCTTAACGGTAAGAACCAGGAGCCCGTGCCGGAGATAAGGGCCGGAGATATTGGTGCTGTGGCCAAGCTCGGCACAGCTGCCACCGGAGACACACTTGGCTCTCGCGAAAAACCGATCAAGATCGTCCCCGTGACCTTTCCCGCGCCGCTCCTGAGCAAAGCCGTCTATCCCAAAACAAAGCTTGATTTGGATAAGCTTGGCAACGCTCTATCCAGGCTTGTCGAAGAGGATGCAACGCTCACCGTCCGCCGTGATCCGGATACTATCGAGACCGTCATGTCAGGCATGGGCGAAACGCAGTTGGACGTGGCTGCCGAGAAGATGCAGCGCAAATTCGGCGTTGGGGTCAACCTCGAGACGCCCAGGGTGCCGTATCGAGAGACGATCACCACCACGGCAAGAGCAGAATACAAGCACAAGAAGCAGACAGGTGGCCATGGTCAGTACGGTCACGTCGTCCTTGAGCTTGAGCCGTTGGAGCGTGGCTCCGGCATTGAGTTTGTCGATAGGGTCGTCGGCGGTTCGGTTCCGAAGAACTACATCCCCGCCGTTGAAAAGGGTATCAACGAAGCCAAGGCCGAAGGGGTTCTGGCTGGATATCCCATCGTGGACCTCCGTGTGAGCCTGGTCGATGGCAGTTACCACCCGGTCGATTCTTCGGAGATCTGCTTCAAGATCGCCGGTGCAGGCGCTCTGAAAAAGGGCATGACCGAAGGCAGGCCGGTTATCCTGGAACCCATAATGAATGTCACGATCCGTGTTCCTGAGCAGTTCACCGGAGATATTATCAGCGATCTCAACACCAAGCGTGGCCAGATGCAGGGTATGAATCCCGAGAACGGCATTCAGGTTATTCAGGCCCAGGCCCCGCTCGCAGAGATGCAGCGCTATGCCATTGATCTCAAGTCAATTACCCAGGGCAGAGGCACCTTCACCATGGAATATAGCCACTATCAGGAGGCTCCGCCCAGCGTGGTCCAGAAGATAGTCGCCGAACGGCAACAGGAAAAAGCGGCCGCCTGAGTATCCGGCTGAATTTGATCTCAGGAAGGGCGGTCGAAGACCGCCCTTCTCGTTTTTGTTGAACGCCTCACACTAGCGCCAGCTTGCCCTTGTCGATGAGGCAGCAAATGCCTTTGAGCGCGTGCTCCTGGCGATGACACCTTGCGTTGAGCAAATCAGCCCCATGGCTCTAGCATTCAATCAACTACGCTGAGGACGGTGGTTCCGCTTGCAACGCTACCGGTTAAGGCAGGCCTCAACCTACGGCTGGAACAACTTTGTGCTCAGGTACTTCTCTCCCCTGTCGGGGAAGATAACGACGATGGTCCCGGATTTGACCTTCTTCGCCGTTTCGCTGGCGGCATACATCGCTGCACCGCTGCTCATGCCGACGAATATGCCTTCCCGCTTGACTATCTGTCGGGCCCACTCGTAGGCAACCTCGGTCTCCACCATGATCGTCGCATCTATCTTGGACGCGTCATAGATAGACGGAACGATAGCCTCTTCCATGTTCTTCAGGCCTTGAATGTAATGCCCTTTCACCGGGTGAGCGCAGACAACCTTGATCTTGGGGTCGTGCTCTCTGAGGGCCTTGCCAACGCCCATGATTGTGCCTGACGTTCCAAGCGACGACACGAAGTAGTCCACGTTGCCTCCCGTATCGCGCCATATCTCTTCACCCGTTGTCCGGTAATGGGCCATCTTGTTGTACTCGTTCGTAAATTGGTCGGCCATGAAGTACCGGTCCGGATGCTCCTTGACCAGATCCCTGGCCCTCCGAATCGCGCCGTCGGTGCCCAGCTTCCCCTCGGTCAGCGTCACCTTTGCTCCGAAGGCCTTGATCATCTGCTGCCTCTCAATGGAGACAGCGTCACTCATCACGATTTCTACGTTGTAGCCCTTCACCACACCGATCATGGCAAGGGCGACGCCGGTATTCCCTGAAGTTGGCTCGATAATAATCTTGCCCTTCCTCAATGAACCTTCTTTTTCGGCCTGTTCAATCATGCTGAGGGCGATCCGGTCCTTGATGCTGCCCGTAGGATTATTCCCTTCGATCTTGGCGTATATCGTGCAGTTCTTGTTGGGGTTCAGATGGTTGATCCTAACCATGGGTGTGTTTCCGATTGTCCCCAGGATGTCAGTGTTCATAAATCGACTCCAGTCTGAGTTCCAGTGTGATTGTACAATCCCAACGGGAATTTGCCCAGCTGTTTGGATCTCGCCGGACCTGATCGTAAGTCCAGCAGAGGCAGGAAGAGTCGTCGGCTTTTCCTCAAAGGAAAAGGGCGGGTCACTGACCCGCCCTTGAAAGGATGCTTGTTACACAGAGGCCTACTGGGCCATCAGTTCTTTTACCTTGGCCGTGAAGGCCGGGAGGATCTTCTTCCAATCACCGACGACGCCGTATCTGGCTTCTTTGAAGATGTTGGCTTCTGGGTCCTTGTTGATGGCCACAATAACCTTAGCTCCCGAACATCCCGCCATATGCTGGCTGGCTCCCGAAATGCCTACTGCCACGTAAAGATCGGGGGTCACTATCTTACCCGTAAGTCCAACCTGGCAGGTGTCAGGCATCCAGGCGCTATCGCATGCCGGACGGCTCGCGCCGACTGCACCCTTGAGGGCCGACGCAAGAGCTTCGAGCTCCTTGAACCCCTCGGCTCCCCCGATGCCGCGTCCGCCGCTGACAACGATCGGAGCTTCCTCAAGTTTGATTCCTTTGACCTCTTCCTTGATCGTGTTGACGACCTTGGCTTTAATCGATGCCGCATCAATTCCAGAGGCCATGTTAATGACCTCACCTTTTCGGGAAGGGTCTGGGGCCAGAGCCGCAACGGCCTTAGCCCTGACTGTGGCAACTTGCGGGTCAGTGTCGTAGCTGTACACGGCGCGGGCATTGCCTCCGTATACAGGCTTGGTTGGCGCCAGCTTTTTGGTCTGAGGGTCGATGTCAACGCCGATGCAGTCCATTGTTGCCAGTGTCCCCAGTCTGAATGCCAGCCGGGGGGCGATATCGCGACCCATTGCCGTCTGGCTCAGTAGCACAATCTGAGGGTTGGCCTGTTTCGCTACCTTTTCAAACGCTGACAAATAGGTTTCTGTCTGATATGTCGCCAGGGCTGGTTCGTCCATCACATACACTTTGTCTGCGCCCACCGCAATGGCTTGCTGAGCCAGCGCGCCCGCCCCTTGCCCTGCAAGGACCGCAGAGACATCTTGCCCAAGGCTTGCAGCAAGCTTGCGCCCGGCGCCGAGCAATTCGGCAGTAACTGAAGCCAGTTTGCCTTCGTTAATCTCACCAAAGATCAAAATGCCACTTGGCATCACCTTTCTCCTCTTGAATGATTGTCTACAGTACCTTCGCTTCTCTTAGCTTCAGCGCCAGCTTAACTGCCGCTTCCTCGGGTGTGTCAGCCGTCAAGATCTCGCATTTGCTCTCCTTGACGGGTTGGAAGAGCTTGGCAAGTTTAGTGCGCCGTCCTGCGGCTCCAAGCTTTGACGGGTCCGCCCCGATGTCAGCGGGTTTCCAGACAATGGGCTCTTTTCTCTTCGCCCCCATAATGCCTTTTATCGTCGGATACCGCGCCGCCCCAAGCTCGTTGCTTACGGTGATCACGGCTGGAAGTGAGACCTCGACGACCTCGATTCCATCGCCCACGATGCGCTCGACGCGCGCCTTGTTTCCGTCGATTATTTCGACCTTCCGTGCGATAGTGACACACGGCAAGCCGAGTATTTCGGCGATGCCTGAGCCAACCTGACCTGAGTCCCAGTCCGAGGCCTGACGACCGCAGAAGATGAGGTCGTACTTTCCTATCTTCTTGATGGCCAGCGCCAGGGCGTAGGCGGTCGACCAGGAGTCTCCGTCAATGTAGGCTGGATCTTCGAGGAGAATGAGGTCATCGGCCCCCATAGAGAGAGGCTTCTTGACCACATCTCGCAGAAGGCCTATCCCCAGGCTGAGGATAGATATCTTGCCGCCTTTCGCATCCTTTACCCGAAGAGCGGCTTCGACTGCCTGCTCATCAAAAGGACTGATCACTGGCGGAACGCCTTGCGGCGGCACCACTTTGTTCGTTGAAGGGTCGATTTTGAAGCTGGCGGGAGGGGCCTCCGGGTCCAGCACCTGCTTGCAGCAGACTATCATGTCCAAGGTGCGGTTCCTCCTGAGTCTGATTAACGCACCTAATGTAGCAAAGGCCTCTCATTATCGTCAAGTCTGAGGTGCGTGACAAAAGCGACATATCAGCCTCAAAGTGACGTCTGACAGATTGGTCGCTCACTTGAGTGAAAGACGTAATAGACCCCGTTCCCTGGGGCTATTTGGTGATAGTCGCGATGGCCGCTTGCTGGGCCAGGAAAAGCTCTTTGATGCCTTTTTCAGCGAGGGCAAGGAGAGCATCAACCGCTTCTTTGTTGAAGGGCTTGCCTTCGGCCGTGCCCTGTATTTCGACATATTCGCCTTTGCTGGTCATTACCGTGTTGAAATCGACCTCGGCGGCGAAGTCTTCGTCATAGCACAGGTCCAGCATCCGATAGCCGTGGACGACTCCGACGCTGGTAGCGGCTATTGCGCTCTTTAGAGGCAACACCGAAGAAATGACGCCCATGTTCGCTAGGGTATGCAGGGCCTGGTACAGAGCAACGTAAGAGCCGGTGATGGCTGCCGTCCTAGTCCCGCCATCAGCCTGCAGAACGTCACAATCGACTACGAGGGTTCGTTCTCCAAGAGCGAGGAGGTCGACCACCGCCCGCAGCGAGCGTCCGATCAGCCTCTGGATCTCCTGGCTCCGGCCGTTCACCCTGCCTTGAGTTGAATCACGCTGCGTTCGTGTAACGGTCGACCGGGGCAGCATCGAGTATTCGGCCGTCAACCACCCAGCTCCCCCTCCGCCGTTCTCTCGCATAAACGCAGGGACCCTATCTTCAACGCTCACCGAACAGATCACGCGAGTCTTGCCAACTTCGATGAGGGCTGATCCCTCGGCAAAACTGAGGTATCCGGTCGTAATCTTGACTGGTCTTAGGGCGTCCCAACTGCGGCCATCTGCTCTCTTCAAGGTCCCTCCCTACAGGCTGATGCCGTAGTATATCACTCACGCTTCTGACCTATCCAGGTACCCACACGCCTGAAAGGAATTCCTGGAGCCAATGAAGAGATGCCTCGGCGGCGGACCGTTTGTTCATCAACCTGTCGCCCTGGAACACATGCTTTCGGTGGTAAGTCCCACCTTCGAATGAGAATCCGAGGTAGAACAGGCCAACAGGTTTGTCAGCACTTCCTCCACCCGGCCCGGCTATTCCAGTATCGGAAAGGCAGATGTCCACACCGAGCAGCTTTCTCCCTCCGGCGGCCATCTCCTCAGCAACCCGGTCACTCACCGCACCGTAATTCCTGATCGATTCTTCCTTAACTCCGACGACCGTTGTCTTGATGTGGTTTGAATAAGAGACGATTGAACCCTGAAAGAAATTGGAGCTGCCGGGTATATCAGTCAGCAGGTTGGATACCAAACCACCAGTTGCAGACTCGACTGTGGCCACCGTCAGTCCGCGGCGCAAAAGCTCATTGGCTATGTCTTCAAAGTCTTGCACAGCGAGATTATACCTGCAGACTGACTGTTTGTCAGTCCGGGCGTGCTGGCCGTAGAATGGCTATGATATTCCTCATGAGGCGTTCTCTGAGACAACAGGCTGAGGGTCCGCCCGGGACCTCGAAACCCCGCGGTCATGCAAGCCTTCACACACTCAATCACGATCTGGTTGAGCGTATTAAGGAACTGAACTGTCTCTACGGGATCTCCAGACTTGTTGAACTCGATCTCCCGCTTGGCCAGTTCCTCCAGGGAGTCGCTGACCTCTTGCCCGCTGCCTGGCAATACCCTGACGTCACCACGTCCAGAATTCGACTTCGAAACAAGGAGTATGTAAGTCAGGGCTTTTCCGAAGGAACGTGGAAGCAGTCCGAGTACATTTCCGTCCGGGGGAGACGTTCGGGTAGCCTTGAACTCTTCTACACCCGGAAAAAGCCAGTTGAGGATGAGGGACCATTTCTCAAGGAGGAGAGGTACCTTCTCCACGGAGTCGCAGAACGCCTCGGACACATTATCGAGGCCAAAGATGCCGAGGCCGCCCTGAGGAAGGTGTATGCCCGAGAGAAGCATCTTCGAAGTACACTCGAGCGCGAAATGCAGAGTAGGGTTGAGCTCACGCGCCAACTCGTGCATGAGCTCAAAACGCCCTTGACATCTCTCCTGGCAACGAGTCAGCTTCTGTCAGAGGAGACGCGGGGCACCAGGCTCTCGAAGCTGGCCGGCTATGTCCTGGACGGGGCTGCCCGTTTAAACTCTAGAATTGATGAACTTCATGACATCACAAAAGGCGAATTGGGCAAACTGAAGCTGGAACCCATGGCGTTCCGTTTGGAGGCCCTTCTGACTTCGGTGGCGGAAGAGACCAGGGCGTTCGCTGCCAGCAATGGAGTCTCCGTGTCTCTCGGATTACCTTGTGAGAACCTACCCGAGGTCTATGCCGACGTTGAGCGAGTAAGACAAGTGATGCTTAATCTCATTAACAATGCCTGCAAGTATGCATCCTCAGGTAGAAGGATTGACGTCGTCGCCCGAAACCCAGACGACCTCCCATACGTGCTCATAGAAGTACGGGACTACGGTCCTGGGATCGGCAGTCGCAGAATGAAAACTTGTTCAAGCCGGGCTATCTAAACTCGGCGTCCGAGTCGGCTGGAGGACTCGGCATCGGACTGGCCCTCTGTAAACTACTCATCGAACTCCACGGAGGCAGAATGTGGGCCGAAAGCGCCGAAGAGAAAGGTACCAGCATCTATTTCACTCTTCCCTTGAAGGTCGAAAATGAAGATACTCGCGATTGAAGACGATCAAAGTATCATAGATGCTCTGGGTGTTGCCTTCGAGTTTCGTTGGCCGGAGGCGACCCTCGTCTCGGCAAAGACAGGCAGAGAAGGCATTGATCTGGTGCGGAACGAGCACCCTGATATAGTTTTGCTCGACATCAATCTGCCCGATACAACCGGCTTCAGAGTTCTCAAGTCCGTCAGGGAATTCTCAAGTGTTCCCATTATCATTCTGACTGTCAGGTCGGACGATACTGACCAGTTGCGTGGTCTCGAGGGCGGGGCAGACGACTATATCACCAAGCCATTTGACTATCTGATGCTCTTGGCCCGTGTCAAGGCTGTATTGCGAAGGGCTCAGGCGCCATCAATCCGTCGAAGTCAGAAAGTCTCTGTCAGCCACCGATTGAAGGTCGACTTCGTGAACCAGAAGGTTGCTGTAGACGAAAAGAATGTGAAACTGACTCCTGTGGAATATCGCCTTCTCGTTCTCCTCGTAAAACACAAGAACATGGTTGTGCCATATTCGGAGATCGCCGATGAGGTCTGGGAGGGCCCGTTTGACGGGGACACGCGGCAATATCCGGATCTATGCTCGCCGACTTAGAAATAAACTCGGCGATAGGCCTCCAAGCATGATTATCAACCGTCATGGCTCCGGATACCTCTTTCGCGGGTTAGCCATGCCCACGGAATTCGACAGGGACACAATGTGGCAAGCTGACTTGGCAACCGTTTGCCTGGTACTTGAGCCGGTCAGTGCGGCATATTGATCGAATCCGTTCTGGTCTCGATTTGTTACATTACGGCAACAAAGTGACATATTTGACATTATATGTCGGGTGGAGTAGTCTTTCAGCGCGACCGGAAATCGGTTGCCGAAGGGGAGTATCTTGAGCTTCGAACGAAGGGACGTGGACCGCAAAATCCTATCAATTCTTAAGGTGCTCCAGAGTGAGCAGGAACCGCTTGGTGGTCGGTTGATTGCCCAAAAATTGAAAGCCCATGGTGTTAACCTGAGCGAGCGCGCTGTGCGCTACCATCTGAAACTCACCGACGAACGCGGCCTCACGAAGTTGATGGCAAGTCACGACGGTAGGCTCCTCACAGATAAAGGGCTTGCTGAGATCGGCAGTGCCCTGGTCAAAGACAAGGTCGGCTACGCGATTACCAAAATTGAACTCCTGGCTTTCCGCACTACCTTCGACTATCGGACTCGCAAAGGCAACGTACCGCTGAACGTCTCGTTCTTTTCCGAATCCCAATTTACGTCTGCCTTGATAGCTATGAAGCCAGCTTTTGATGCTGGATTCTGCGTCAGCCAGTTGGTTGCCTTAGGTCGCGCCGGGGATCGCATGGGTGATCTGATCGTTCCTCAAGGGCAAATCGGTCTGGGTACTGTGTGTAGCATTGTCATCAACGGCGCTTTGCTGAAAGCAGGTCTGCCAATGGATTCGCGATTCAGTGGAACTCTCCAGTTCAACAATCGAAAGCCGACAAGGTTCACTCAGATTATTCACTATGACGGGTGTTCCCTTGATCCTACTGAGATCTTCATCAAGGCCAAGATGACGTCGGTAAGCGACACTATTTCTGGAGGCGCTGGGGAAATTCTTGCCAACTTCAGGGAAGTACCTGGAATCTGTAGACCTCTCCTTCAGGAGGTTTGCTCTGGCTTGGAGGAAGCCGGAATAGGTGGGGTGATTGCTCTAGGAGAGACTAGCGAGCCTGTGTGCGAGGTTTCGGTCGAACCCAACAAGGTAGGCCTTGTTCTCGTAGGGGGACTGAACCCGGTTGCGGCGGCCCAGGAAATGGGTATCGAAGCCGAGAATCACAGCATGTCTACCGTGGTAAGTTATTCGGACCTCATCAAGTTTGCTGACTTGGTCAGCAAAGCTCGTTCTTGAACTAGCGACTCTAATTGGCACTCCGTCCGGGGAGGACGCAGATCTGCCCGGCTGGAAATAACTGAACAGGAGCAAGTATTGAACTTACAACGCCCGAATTCTAATGAGGCGACTCGGACTGCGAACAGGTCGAGAAGCGTAGTCCCCTCAAGCGGAATATGCACCCGATGCATTGATGGATGCACGGGGAACTGCGAACTCTTTAAGGCAACGTTCCGCGGCCGCGAGTTGATCTATCCCGGCCCCTTTGGCGAGATTACTGCCGGAGGAGACAAGGATTATCCCATAGACTATTCGCACCTCAATATTCAAGGCTATGCACTCGGGGCGCGCGGTCTTCCCAAAGGGGTCAAAGGAGATCCCGACACGGCGACGTTCCCGTCTGTCAATACCGAAACCGAATACGGATGGGACAAGAAAGTTAAGATGAAGGTCCCGGCCTTCACCGGAGCGCTCGGTTCGACCGAGATAGCTCGTAAGAACTGGGAGCATTTCGCCATAGGAGCGGCTCTGGCAGGGGTTACCCTCGTTTGCGGTGAGAACGTATGCGGAATAGACCCCCAGCTTGAACGCGATTCCAACGGGAAGGTAACCAATTCCCCGGACATGGACCGGCGCATCGAGACCTATCGGCGTTATCACCAGGGCTACGGAGAGATCCTGGTTCAGATGAACGTTGAGGATACTCGCCTCGGAGTTGCCGAATATGTAGCTAAGAAACACCAGCTCGACACCATCGAGCTTAAGTGGGGCCAGGGTGCCAAGTGTATCGGCGGCGAAATCAAGGTGAACAGCCTGGAACGCGCCCTTGAGCTGCAAAAGCGCGGCTACATCGTTACTCCCGACCCTTCCAACCCTGTGAACCAGGAAGCATTCAAGAAAGGGGCAATCAAGGAATTCGAGCGCCACAGTCGCCTCGGCTTCATCGACGAGGAAGGCTTCTACAAAGAGGTCAGGCGGCTCAGGAACGTTGGCTTCAAGAGAATCACCCTGAAGACTGGCGCCTACAGCCTGAGAGAACTTGCCATGGCTCTGAAGTGGAGCTCGAAGGCCAAGATTGATCTTTTGACCATTGATGGATCGTCCGGCGGAACCGGCATGAGCCCATGGCGCATGATGGAGGAGTGGGGTGTCCCGAGCTTGTACCTCCACTCTGCTGCTTACGAGTTCGCCAAGCATTTGGCGGATAGAGGCGAGAGAGTCCCAGACCTGGCGTTCGCCGGTGGGTTTAGCAGCGAAGACGGCATTTTCAAGGCACTTGCTTTGGGAGCTCCCTTCGTCAAGGCCGTCTGCATGGGGCGTGCCTTCATGATTCCTGGCATGGTGGGAAAGAACTTCAAACAGTGGCTCGCCGACGGGAAGCTACCCCAGACTGTGTCTCAGTTTGGGTCTTCACCGGAGGAAATCTTTGTCAATTGGGCGGATGTAAAGAATATCGTTGGCGCGGATGCCATGAAGGACATTCCCTATGGCGCCATCGGTTTCTACAGCGTCGCACAGAAGCTCAAGGTTGGCCTCCAGCAACTTATGGCTGGCTCCAGGGCTTTCAGCGTTCCTGCGGTCACTCGTCGCGAACTAATGTCGCTGACTGATGAGTGCGCCAAGGTCACAGGAATCCCCTATCTCATGAACGCTTACCGCGAAGAGGCCATTTCGGTTCTCAATAGCTAACGGCTTCAACTAAGCATCGAACGGGCGGACTATGTCGTCCGCCCGTTCCTTTTCGTCAAATTGATGCCAAATCGGCAGAATTTGCCTTTGCCGCTGAGCGTTCGCGTGCTATAATGTCCGAAACTGAATACGTAGTCCACCATATTACCTTTAAGTTGGTCCAGCGAGGCTAGCAAGGGGGTGAGCAAGTTCTTAACGTCGATTAGGAAAACCTCTTGCAGCCTGCAAGAGGTTTTTTAGTGTCCGAGAAGACTGTTATGACTGGCGAGGACGTGCGGCGGAGCCTGGCGCGCATCGCACACGAGATAATCGAGCGTAATCCCAATGTGGAGAATCTGATTCTCGTCGGCATGAAGACAAGGGGCGTTCCCTTGGCGTGCCGCCTTTCTGCTAACCTGCTGAGGTTCGAAAATATCCAGGTTCCCGTCGGCGCCCTTGATATCAGCTTTTATCGAGATGATCTTCCCGTGCACACCCGAGCGCAGGCGGACGCCAGTTCCAAACCTCACCCCGTCCTCAATGGAACCGAGAATCCCGTCCGCGTGGCAGGCAAGTCAGTAGTACTGGTGGACGACGTTCTCTATACGGGTCGCAGCACTCGAGCAGCGCTTGATGCGCTGATAGATTTGGGGAGACCTGAGTCGATTCAACTTGCAGTTCTTATCGATCGTGGCCATCGCGAATTGCCGATCCGTCCCGATTTTGTTGGGAAGAATATCCCCACGTCGAGAGACGAAGAGATTAGAGTAAGAGTCCTCGAGACCGATATGGTCGACGAAGTCGTTATCGTCAAGAAGGATGACCCTGGCCTTGAATTAGCCGGGCTTAGGCCCGCTGCGAAGGCGAAGGGAGAAGCGCGATGAGCCTGGACAAGAGAAGCATTGTTACCATCGACGATCTTTCATCGTCAGAGATGGAGTCTCTCTTCGACCTGGCCGATGGCATGGCCTCTGAAAGAGACAAGCAGTTCGGCCTCTGTCAGGGAAAGATAATGGCCAGCCTCTTCTTCGAACCGAGTACCAGGACAAGATTGTCTTTTGAGTCCGCGATGAACCGGCTTGGTGGAAGGGTCATCAGTGTGACCGATCCCAATGCGACTTCGCTGTCAAAAGGTGAGAGTCTTGCCGACATGGCGAGAATCGTCGGTGCCTATGCCGACATCATAGTTGTCCGACATCCCTGGGAAGGCGCTGCGCGGGTCATTGCCGACTATTCTGGTGTGCCTGTGATAAATGGTGGCGATGGCGGGCACCAGCACCCGACTCAAACCCTTTGTGACCTCTACACGCTTCGCAAGGAAAAGGGACCCATTAACGGGCTGAAGATCGCTCTATGGGGAGACCTTAAGTACGGGAGAACTATACATTCCCTCATCTTCGCGCTGGCCAAATTTGGGGCCGATATCTTGTTCTGTCCGAGCCCGGGCCTCGAAGTTCCTGATCATGTCATCAAGAAGCTCATCGGTGAGTATGGCGGAGAGGTAAAGAAGGCCTCGGCGCCTCCGGCTCCCGGCAACACGTCTGACATCGGCGTGAAAGCGATCCCTCTCGATGCTATTTACATCACGCCTACCAGCCCGCACCAGCTCGCGATGGTGCCGGGAGTTGATGTCGAGGTGGAGCTCAAATCCGGGGTGGATGCTCTGTACGTGACCCGCCCGCAGAAAGAGCGCTTTTCAGCGAGGGAAGCCGAACTGAATCTTAAGAAGGACTACCCCGTAGTCAACAAGGAGCTTCTTAAAGGCAAGGCTTTCAAGAAGTCCATGGTGATGCACCCCTTGCCTCGCGTTGATGAACTGGCTTACGAACTGGATGCCGATCCAAGAAGCCGCTATTTTAGACAGGCGGAACTCGGAGTCCCAGTGAGGATGGCGTTACTTGCCGCCTTGCTTGGGGTCAAGAATATTGAAACGGCCGATGGGGTTGCCTCCACCAGTTTCCCGTTATACCAGCACGATACCGATCTTCAGTGTCCCAATCCCAGGTGTGTTACCCGCCAGCCAAGCGAGGCAAATTACATCCGGTCCAAATTCCGGATCGTTGATGCGGCTCCGGTCACTTTGCGCTGTGTCTACTGTGAGCATGGCTTCGAGCCCAAGTACATAGCTAGCTCTGATTGGCATCAGGGAATGGTGGAAAACAAAAGATACCATCGTGCCAACAGTCATCTGGGCAGGCAAATAAAGCCCGAGAATCTCGTCGTCTTCGACACGGCTGAGCAGGCTGAGGCGCATGGCTATAAGCCTGGGCAGTATTCTCGTTTGGGGTCGGAGAAATGAAGGCATCTCTGATAGTCAACGGCCGAATTTTCGATCCCGGCCAAGGAATCGACGAAGTCGGCGATGTGTTGCTCGTTGATGGGCATGTCGCGGGGTTGGGGCGAAGACTCGTCACGCAGAGTGACGCCGAAGTGTTCGATGCATCGGGAAAGGTTGTTTGTCCGGGTTTCATCGACCTGCATTGTCATTTGAGAGAACCCGGCTTTGAACAGAAAGAGACCATTTCCACAGGGACCAGAGCGGCGGCGCGCGGTGGTTTTACCACCATCTGCTGCATGCCCAATACGAGTCCCGCGATAGATTCGCTGTCAACGGTCGCTTTGATTCAGAGAAAGGCAGCGGCTGACGGCGCAGCAAGGGTTGTTCCCGTGGCAGCGGTTACTAGGGGAAGACTCGGCAAGCATCTGACGCTCATGGCGTCTCTGGCCGAAAAAGGGATCCTCGGATTTAGCGACGATGGAGACCCTGTGAGAGATGAGAAGATGATCCGCGGGGCGCTTCTGCAAACCAAAAAGCTTGGACTGCCGGTAATTGACCACTGCGAAGATCCAGTCGGAGGGCCGCCGGCAGGTGAAGTCAGGATTGTCGCCCGTGATCTCAGGTTGGCTGAAGAGACTGGGGGATGGGTTCACATCGCTCACGTCAGCGCCGCCGAATCGGCGGGTGAAATCCGGAAAGCTAAAGCCAGAGGAGTGCGTGTGACCGCTGAGGTCACCCCGCATCATCTGACTCTCACTGATGTCGAGACCCAAGGATCAAAGAACACAATGGCGAAGGTGAACCCTCCGCTGAGGACTGACTTTGATCGAAGGGCGATGGTCGCTGCCTTGAAGGAAGGCACGATCGACGTTATTGCTACAGACCATGCTCCCCATACGCTTGCCGACAAGCAGAAGGATTTCGCTGCGGCGGCATCAGGCATCAGTTCTTTCGAGACTGCATTTGGGTCCCTTTTCGGCCTTGTGATTTCCAACGAGCTAACACTGGCCGAATTGATACAGAGATTGACAGCTGATCCGGGCGCGTATCCTGGCCGGTCGTTTTGGCAAGATCGGTTCTCTCGCCATCGGTTCGTTGGGGGACATCTGCATACTGGATCTGGCATGTCAGTGGATTGTCTCCCCGGAAATGTTTATTTCTAAAGGGAAGAATACGCCCCTGGCAGGGCGGAAGATGGTCGGCCGCGTAGTTGCGACTTTTGCTGAGGGGAAGCTTGAACAGTTTGGACGACCTGTGCTCGAGGCTGGTCTGGCGAGCGAAGGCGTGGCCCTGTAAATCAAAGCGCAAGTCGGTTGACGGTCGGAGAGAATAGCGGGCAATGAGTAAGGAGGGAATCCTCGTTCTTGCGGACGGTTCGGTCTACGAAGGCCAGTGTTTCGGCGCTGAGACCGACGCGTACGGCGAGGTCGTTTTTAATACCAGCATGACGGGCTATCAGGAGATGCTGACGGATCCTTCGTACGCCGGGCAAATCGTTGTTCCAACCTACCCCCTTATCGGGAACTATGGGATCAATACGGAAGATGTCGAGTCCGGCCGGATACAGGGTACGCGGCTTTGTTGTCAGAGAAGAGTGTATAGATCCGAGTCATTTCCAGAACTCGAAGAAGGTTCATGGATACCTGTTCGAGAGCAAAGTCCCGGGTATTCACGGGGTCGATACACGGGCAATTACGAGGAAGCTGCGTTCCCACGGTGTAATGATGGGTTATCTTCCAGCGAGAGAAGCTATGAGGACGCTCTGGAGCAGCTCAGGAGACTCCCAAACTATGGGACCATAGACTTTGTCAGAGAAGTTACCTGCGGAAAGGCCTACAGGTGGCGATCTCAGGAGTCACCAGCTTACAGAGTTGCCGTGTTGGATTGCGGAACGAAGTTCAACATCATGCGCTTGCTCAGCCAGCGTGGATGTGCGGTAACCGCGTTCCCGTGCGCTGCTTCGGCGGAAGAAGTGCTGGCCATCAATCCTGACGGCATCCTCCTCTCCCCGGGCCGGGAGATCCTGACCTGCTTGGTATATCGTCGTACGGACAACTTCGCGGGTTGATCGGGAAGAAACCGATTATGGGATATGCCTTGGCAACCAGCTGCTTGCCCGAGCTTTTGGAGGAAAGAATTTCAAACTCAAGTTCGGTCATCGCGGAGGCAACCATCCCGTAAAGGAGTTTGCCACGGGTCGGGTGCACATCACAGCGCAGAACCACGGCTATGCAGTTGATGCGATTCACTCAAGGATGGTATCGAAGTGAGTCACATCAACCTGAACGACGGCACAGTCGAGGGCCTGAGGCACAAGAGTCTGCCAATCTTCTCTATCCAGTACCATTCCGAGGCATCTCCCGGACCCCTGGATAGCACCTACTTGTTCGACAGGTTGGTCGGAGATGATAAAAACCTAGACTTCGCTACGCAGTCGATCTGCGCATTTTGAAGACGGGTCACCAAATATGGACAGGGCTGAAGTGCCTGACCTCTGCAAAGTGTCTCTGGATGGCATCAATTTCCTCAGCACACTGAAGTACAGCAACGGTGATTTCCGTGTCTGGAGAAGCAGGAGAGTGCGTTGCTTGAGATGGTCTATGGTGAAAACTATCCCGAGCCTACCGGAGATTCGCCATGCTCCCGGAAAATCGATTGTGGTTGGTGCAGAGACAGGTCTTACCGATCGGGTAATTTCGGAAGTGGATAGCTCGTTGGGCGCTGGAGTCGCTTATGGGTGAAGGCTGATCGCATCTCCACCGATTTAATCGGATTGACTGGTCGCGAAGCCTCCAGAGTGGCATGGCGCCCTCTGAATGTCGAAGAGCCAATCGTAAAGGAAATAGATGACTAAACCCTCTAAAGTCCTCATCATCGGCTCGGGCCCGATCATCATCGGGCAGGCGGCGGAGTTCGACTACGCCGGCACGCAGGCCTGCAAGGCCATGCGCGAGGAAGGCGTTACCTCCGTGCTGGTTAACTCCAACCCGGCCACCATCATGACCGATGAGGACATCGCCGATATCGTTTATATCGAGCCGCTGACCGTTGAGATGCTCACCCGCATCATCGAAAAAGAACGCCCGGACGGCCTGCTGCCTACACTCGGCGGCCAGACCGGCCTTAATCTGGCGGTGGAACTGGCCGATGCCGGCGTGCTGGAAAAATACAATGTGCGGAGCCTGGGCACTCCGATCGAGACCATCCGCAACGCCGAAGACCGCGAGCTTTTCAAGCAGCTGCTTGTTCCGAATCGGCGAGCCGGTACCGGCCAGCGCGACCGTGACCACCCTGGAGGAAGCCAGGGCAGATTGCGCAGAGAAGATCGGTCTGCCGGTCATTATCCGCCCTTCCTTCACCCTGGGCGGCACCGGCGGCGGCATCGCCCATACCTGGGAGGAACTGGAGACGATAGTCAACGGAGGCCTGGCTGCCAGCCCGACCCACCAGGTGCTGGTGGAGCAATCGGTGGCCGGCTGGAAGGAAATCGAGTACGAAGTGATGCGCGACGCCGCCGATAACTGCATCACCGTCTGCAACATGGAAAACTTCGACCCGATGGGCAGTACATACCGGCGACAGCATCGTCGTGGCGCCCAGCCAGACGCTGACCAACAAAGAATACCAGATGCTGCGCACCGCCAGCCTCAAGATTATCCGTGCCCTGGAGATCGAGGGCGGCTGCAACGTCCAGTACGCCCTCGACCCCGAAAGCGAGCAATATTACGTCATCGAGGTCAATCCCAGGGTCAGCCGCAGTTCGGCTCTGGCCAGCAAGGCTACCGGCTACCCCATCGCCCGCGTCGCTGCCAAGATCGCCGTCGGCAAACGCCTGGACGAGATTCCCAACGCCGTTACCGGCAAGACCATGGCCTCCTTCGAGCCGGCGCTCGATTACGTCGTAGTTAAAGATACCGCGCTGGCCTTTCGACAAGTTCGCCTCCGGCGACCGCGTCATCGGCACTCAGATGAAAGCCACCGGCGAGGTCATGGCTATCGACCGCACTTTCGAAGCCGCCCTGCAAAAAGCGGTGCGCTCTCTGGAGTTCGGCAAAAAGTCGCTGCTCTGGGAAGACCGCAAGTGGGACTGGAGCAAGGATATCAAGACCTATCCCCTGGAACCAACCGACCTCCGGCTCTGGGCGATCATGGCGGCGCTGCGTCGCGGCATAGACCCCGGGAAGATCGCGGAGAAGACACAAGATCGACCTCTGGTTCCTTGCACAAGATGCAGAACATCGTCGACATGGAAAAGACGGCTTCTCGTGAGACCCTGACGCCGGAGCTCATGCGGGAGGCCAAGCGCCTCGGCTTCTCCGACGAGCAGATCGGCACGCTGGCGGATCAGATCTGCCGGAGCAGGTAAGGCAGCTGCGTCATCGAGTGGAATATCCGGCCCGTCTACAAAATGGTGGATACCTGCGCCGCCGAGTTCGATGCCGCCACGCCCTATTTCTACAGCACCTACGAACAGGAAAACGAGGCCGAGCCAATCAGCCGGAACAAGGCCGTCGTCATCGGCAGCGGTCCGATACGCATCGGCCAGGGCATCGAATTCGATTACTGCAGCGTGCATTCCGCCTGGGCTCTGCAGAAAGCCGGCTACAAGAGCATCATGGTCAACTCCAACCCGGAGACCGTGTCCACCGACTTCGATACCAGCGACCGGCTTTACTTCGAAGCCCTGGATGAAGAAAGCCTGCGAGACATTCTGGAAAATGAAGGCTGCGGGTGGCAATGGTCACTCCCGCCTCAATCGTCCAGTTCGGCGGGCAGACGGCCATCAACCTTTCCCAGCCTCTGTCCCGCTCGGTATGCCCATAATCGGCTCCAGTCGCCGATACCATCGACCTCGCCAGCGACCGCGGACGTTTCGAGACGTTCACGGCCAACTGGGCATCCCCCAACCGCCGGGCGCCGGAGTCACCACCATCGAAGAGGCTCTCAACAGTGGCCAAGCTTATCGGCTATCCCGGTGCTCGTACGTCCCAGCTACGTTCTCGGCGGACGGGCGATGGAAATCGTCCACGACGCCACCGAGCTGGTCCGCTATATGGACCTGGCAATCGAACTCGATACCAAACACCCCGTTCTGATCGATAAGTACCTCGAAGGCAAAGAATGCGAGGTGGACGCCGTCTGCGACGGCGAGAGCGTTTTCATCCCCGGCATTATGGAGCATATCGAACGGGCCGGCGTGCACAGCGGCGATTCCATGGCCGTTTATCCCGGTGTCCGACTGACCGAGAAGGAAGTCGAGACGATAGTCGATTATACCGTGCGCATCGGGCTTGGCCTTCAGGTAAAGGGACTGATGAACATCCAGTTCGTCATCATGCCCGGTCCAGGCACTGAATCATCAGTCTACGTCCTCGAGGTGAATCCTCGGGCCAGCCGCACCGTCCCCTTCATCTCCAAGGTCACCGGCGTGCCCATGGTCAAAGTCGCCACACGGGTGATGCTGGGAACGAGCCTGAAAGAGCAGGGCTACCAGACCGGGTTGTACAAAAAGCAGAATCTGGTGGCATCAAGGCCCCAGTCTTTTCGATGTCCAAGCTGCTCGGTGTCGATACTTATCTGGGTCCGGAAATGAAATCGACCGGCGAGGTCATGGGCATCGATTACACTTTCGATGCTGCCCTGACCAAGGCACTGCTCGCTGCCGGACTGATGCTGCCGCCAAAAGGGGCGATACTTCTTAGCGTGGCCGACCGGGATAAAGCCGAAGCGACGCCTATCATCAGAAGATTCGCTTCAATAGGCTATACACTCTATGCCACAGAGGGTACGGCGGCGATGATTACCGCTATCGGACTTCCCGTTACGACTATTACGAAGAAGCTCAACGAAGGCCACCCCAATGTGATCGACGTTGTCATTGATGGCACGGTTCAAGGCGTGGTCAACACGATCACGGGCGGACGTGTGCCGTTAAGGGACGGGTTCCAGATCCGCCGGGCGGCGGCCGAGAAACGGATCCCCTGCTTCACCTCTCTCGATACAATCAGGGCTGTTGTGGAGGTGCTGTCAGCCGGCGTCCATTCCTATAGCGCCCAACCCCTGCCCAGTTATAGAAAGCCGTATGTCGCCGAAGATCGTGGGCCAACGCCGTAGAACCAGCCACGGGAGCTTACCTTCGCGATGCTGAAATGACTGACCAGGCTCATCTCAACCGCCCAGTCCATATGTTTGGTGGCAAGGGTGGCGTTGGCAAGACTACTTGCACCGCCGCCACCGCTCTTCACCAATCGCGGTCCGGTTCTAACACTCTGGTAATCTCTACAGACGCAACCCCTTCCCTGGCCCACATCTTCGATTGTGAGCGGAAGGAGGGCATCTGCGACGTTGAACCTCGCCTGCATTTCGTCGAGATTGGGGAGTCAGAAATCAGGCAGATGTGGAACCGCAGGTTCGGCCGCGAAGTGTACGAGGTCTTTTCCTCGTTTGTATCTATCCAATACGAGGATTTCACTGAGTTCATGACTTCGGTTCTGCCCGGTCTCGGCGACGAGTTCATGATTGATTACATCAGGGAACTCAGCATCCTTGGCAAGTACGACACGATAGTCTGGGATAGCGCTCCCATGGGACAGACTCTGGCCTTGTTGAGGACTCCGGAGCTACTGTCGAAGCACCTGCGGATGGCGCCGCGGGTCTATTCGCGATTGAAGTTGACGGAACGCAGCAAAGAACCTGTGATCAAGATTCTTAAGCGGTGGGAAGAACTTGCCCGGGACAATGTGAATTTCCTGAAAAAGGGCGTCGACCTGACCCTGGTAACGATAGCCGAGGCATTGGCCGTCGAACAACTAGAGGGTATCATGGCTGACCTTGGCAGCGTCGGGATGCGGGTCAGCAAGGTAATCGTAAACAATGTTGTCAAAGATGACGGCTCGAGCTTTTTCTCCTCGAGGGCAGGACTGCAAAAGGTTTACCTCGATAGGATAAAAGCCCACAGTGACAGCATCCCTGTAATTGAGGTGCCGATGTTCGCGCTCGAAGTAAAAGGCGTTGACCAACTGGATAGCGTTGCGAGGGTCTTGTTTCCGCAACCCTGAGGGAGGTTCAGTATGACCACAAAACCGGCTCCTCCGATTCTCTATTTTGCTTATGGGACCGACTTGAACAAGAAACTTATGAAAGAACGGGCTCCGGAGAGCAAACCTAGAGATGACTGCCGTCCTTCCGAACTACCGGATTGTGTTCACGGGGTATTCGCGCCAGCGGAAAAGTGGGTTGATCACTATCCGCGGGTCAAAGGGTGGCAAGGTCCCGGGCGGGATCTACGAAATCAGCGACAAGGATCTGCGCCGTCTTGACAGCCTTGAGGGCTATCCCAGAGAGTCGAGCCGGGTGAACGTAACGGTCTTCACCGAGGACGGCGACGCCATTAAGGCGATCACATATGTCAAGTCGGGCCAGGCCGATGAGACCAAGCCTTCCCAGGAATATCTGACGGTGATACAGACCGGTTACCGGGAGTGGGGAATCGTCTAGTCCGACAGCCATTTATAGTCTGGCCTTGATGGCACTGCTATAATGTGACCTTACACGTGGTTTAACTCCAAACCTCCGTTTCGCCACAGCGAATGGAGGTTTTATCTTTAGTTGAGGTTCGAAATATGGGAATCGAAACAGAAAAAGACGCTGGCGACCAAAAACTTCAGACAAAGAGGCACTCGGCGTCGCACGTCATGGCTGAGGCAGTTCTCGCCGTCTTTCCCGGTACCAAATTCGGCATCGGGCCTGCCATTGACAACGGCTTCTATTATGATTTTGAGACAAGTCGCCCGATCACGCCGGAAGACCTGGTAGAGATCGAGGCCAAAATGCGTGAACTGATCAAGAAGGGCATCAGTTTTACACGCCAGACTATATCCAAACAGGAAGCCCTCGACCTCTTCAAAGATCAGCCCTACAAGCTTGAGTTGATCGAAGATCTCACAGATGGAGACATAACCGTCTACCGCTCAGGCGATTTCGTCGATTTATGTGCCGGGCCTCACGTGACGACCACCAGAGAGATACATCCCGACAGTTTCAAGTTGGATAAGGTGGCCGGGGCCTATTGGAGAGGGTCCGAAAAAAACCCTATGCTCCAGCGTATATACGGTCTCCTCTTCGGTTCGAAGAAGGACCTCCAGGATTACCTTGCTTTGCAGGAAGAGATCAAAAAAAGGGACCACCGTAAGATAGGCAAAGATCTGGATTTGTTCGTGTTCTCGGACCTTGTTGGAAAAGGGCTTCCTTTGTTCACTGAAAAGGGATCGGTCATCCGACGTGAGCTGGAGCGTTTCGTTGTTGATGAGGAGATCAAGAGAGGTTACCGGCACGTGTACACGCCGGACCTCGCCAATGTGGAGCTGTACCGAACCTCCGGCCATTATCCCTATTACAAGGATACGATGTACCCGGTGATGAAGGTTGACGAAGATGAGTTGATGCTGAGGCCGATGACCTGCCCTCATCATTACCAGTTGTATGCGAGCAGGCCCCGCTCTTACAAGGAACTCCCGTTTCGAATTGCAGAGTTGGCGAAGCAGTTCCGCTATGAGAAATCCGGTGAACTAACCGGTCTGATGCGCGTTCGCAGTTTTTGCCTTGCCGATTCGCACATCATCTGTCAGCGCGAGCAGGCAATCGACGAGATTGTGCAGGTTCTTGACCTCATCGAGTATGCCGCGAACGTTCTCGGGCTCAGCGGAGGAAGACGCTATCGACTGTCCAAGGGCGATCGGCTTGACGATAAGAAGTATTACAAAGACGATGCCGCCTGGGACTATGCCGAAGATCAACTAAGGCAGGTTCTGACGCTACGTAAAGCTGATTTCTTTGAGGCGTCTAACGAAGCGGCCTTCTATGGCCCGAAGATCGACATCCAGATGAAGAACGTGGGTGGGAAAGAGGATACGATCTTCACCGTCCAGTACGATTTCGTCGGTCCAAAGCGTTTCAATCTCCAGTATAGAGACAAGGATGGCCAGGAGAAGGAACCTATCGTCATACACCGGTCGTCGATCGGGGCCATCGAGAGGACAATGGCGTTTTTGATCGAGCATTACGCGGGAGCATTCCCAGTCTGGCTTTCGCCCGTACAGGCGACGATAATTCCCATTGCCGAGCGTCACAATGAGCATGCCAGAGCTGTGGAATCGACGCTGAAAGCGGCTTCGATCCGGGTGCAGTTCGATGATAGCTCTGAGAGAATGAACCAGCGGATCCGCCAGGCGCAGCTTGAAAAGGTTCCCTACATGCTCATCATCGGTGACAAAGAGGTCGAGGCTGGCACGGTGTCTGTCAGGCTCAGGAACGGTGAACAGATACCCGCCGTTACGGTGGCGGATATGTTGAATAGAATACTGGATAGGATCCGCACCCGAGCCTTGGATTTGTAGTCCCAGTCGCCGTCGAGCTATTGCCTGTCAGTTGAGAGGCTTGGCGTCGTTGCTACGAAACTAGGCAGTGTGTTATATTTGGGTGTTACATTTCTAAAAAGGGGGAGACTCGGCTCATAATTAAGAAACTGCGCATTAATGAGGAGATCAGAGCCAGGGAAGTGCGTCTGGTTGGGGAAAACGGCGAGCAACTCGGAACAATGGCCCTTTACCAGGCACGAGAGGTGGCAAAAAGCCACGGGCTTGATCTTGTTGAAGTAGCTCCGACCGCGGTTCCTCCGGTATGCCGCCTTCTCGATTACGGTAAGTTCAAGTACGAGCAGGCTAAGAAGGAGAGAGTCGCCCGTAAGGGGCAAAAGATCGTTGAGCTCCGTGAAATAAGGCTGCGTCCCAAGATTGGTGAGCACGACTTCGAGACCAGTGCCAACAAGGCAAGGAAGCTGCTTGGCGAAGGCGACAAGGTCAAAGTCACCGTCATGTTTCGAGGAAGGGAAATCACTCACACTGACCTCGGATGGAAGCTCCTGAAGAGAATGGCGGAGACTCTCAAAGATGCGAGCAATGTTGACAGTCAGCCGATGATGGAAGATAGGAGAATGAATCTTATTCTTTCGCCTTTAGCTCCTCCGCAAAAACCCAAGGTTAAGCAAGAGGTGGAAACTTCAAATGCCTAAGATGCGAACTCACAAAGGAGCCCAGGATAGGCTTCACGTAACTGGTACCGGTAAGATCGTCCACTCGAAGATCGGAAAGAGCCATCTTCGGATGCATAAGTCTGCCCGTACCAAGAGGGCATACAATACCAAGGTGGTCTTGAGTCCAGCCAACCGCAAGCGTCTACAGAGTCTTCTGCCCTACGGGGCTTAACAAGGAGTATTCAGGTGCCACGTTCAAAAAGCAGCGTTTCCTATCACGCCAGGCACAAGAAAGTACTGGAGATAACTAAGGGCCATCGAGCCACGAAGCATGCCCTCTATCGGCGAGCTCACGAGTCCATGCTCAAGGCCTTGAGCTATGCCACCGAACATCGCCGCGAGCGCAAGGGCGATATGCGCAAGCTTTGGATCGCTCGTATTAATGCTGTCAGCCGTGCCAACGGCATGACTTACGGTGAATTCATCAGCGGTATAGGCAAGGCAGGCGTTATCCTCAATCGTAAGGTTCTCGCCGATATGGCGGTTCGTGACCCGGAGGCATTTGCCAACCTCGTCACTCTTGCCAAGGGCTAGCCAGGACTCCTTTGGGGGTGTCCTTGATTTGTTCCCTTGCAGGGCTCTTTGGGAGAATCACGAGGTACTTTGGTTATCTTTTGTATGTCGTTGGTTTGACATAGACTGTTAATGGTATTAGAGATCGGACGAATCAGGATGAACAGCGTGCGGACCTTGCGCCGCTTTGCATCACAGTTCACATTTACCTTGCGCCCTTGGCGCACGGAGGGTTAGGCTCGGCGGTTTGTTCCCTGGAAATAACTGAGATTGTCTGAGAACCCTCCTACAGGAGGGTTCTTTTCTTATGGAGGGGCCGATATGACCCAAATTGACGAAATTGTAAAGTCAGCTTTGAGCGACCTTGATCATTTGAGCGACCTCAAGGCTTTGGACGAATGGCGAATTCAGTATTTGGGACGCAAGGGTGCCATAACCGAAGTCCTGCGCGGCGTCGGCGGCCTGAGCCTCGACGAAAGAAAGTTGGCTGGGGCTGAGGCTAACCGAGCAAAAGCTAGCCTCGAAAGCCGATACGAAGAGGCGAAGTCTTCGCTTTCGGCCAAAGCAGAGGAAGGTCGCATCAAGGCCGCTGCCCAGGACATCACTCTTCCTGGCTATCCCTTCTCGCAGGGTCATAAGCATCCCGTAACGCAGGCGCTTGAGGACTTGCAGAGGATATTCCTCTCAATGGGCTTTCAGACTGCCGATGGGCCTGAGGTGGAATGGGACTATTACAACTTCGAAGCGCTCAATATCCCGGCAGAGCATCCGGCTCGGGATGATATGTCCACCTTCTGGGTCGATACCGCGGGAAAGAGACCTGCCCTGCTGCGAACGCACACGACATCAGTTAGCGCGAGAGTGATCGAATCGCGCAAGCCACCTTTTCGAGTCATTGAGCCAGGCAAGGTCTATCGCTACGAGGCGAGCAACGCCACCCATTTTTCCCAATTTACTCAGGTTGACGGAGTCGCTGTTGATAAGGGCATAACCATGGCCGACCTCAAGGGCACTCTTTATGAGTTCTCTCGACAGTACTTTGGTCCCGACAGAAGGGTCCGTTTTCGGCCCGACTATTTCCCATTCGTGGAGCCGGGCGTGGAGATGGCCATTGAATGTGCTGTCTGCCATGGAGACGGATGTCGACTGTGCGGCGATAGCGGATGGATTGAAATCCTTGGGGCAGGGATGACTCATCCCGACGTACTGAAGAGAGGGGGAATTGATCCTGACGTCTATTCTAGCTTCGCATTTGGAATTGGAATTGAGAGACTGCCCATGCTCCGGTATGGCATAGATGATGTCAGGTTGTTCTTCAGCGGTGACGTCCGCTTTATCAGACAATTCTAGATCGAGAGTCTAACTACTCTTATTGGAGGCTTAGATGGCAGAAACAGGTAGCGCAACGAACCCAATGAGGATTTGGACTATCATCCTCGGTGGCCTTATCGTGGTCTTGATTGTTGTCGTTGCAGTGCTGGCGGCACAGCTTAACAAGACCAATTCCAAACTCACCGACACTGAACAGCAGTTGACCTCGACCAAAGCCGATTTGAATACCGCCCAGACCGCCTTGTCGACTACTAAAGGCGAGTTGGCTGCATCCACAGCAAATGCCACAGGTCTTCAGAACAATCTGACCACCGCCAACGCTCAGATCAAAGATCTCAACACCAAGGCGGACGCCAGCGCTAAGACCATTGGCCAGCAGGCTCTGCAAATACGCACCATGATGTACCCCCACAATTTCTCCACCATTGAGGAGTTGACTAACTGGCTGCAGAAGAACAACTCGAAGACGGTGGACTTCAATTCAACTACTGCCCTCCAGAGGGTTCAAATGGCATTCGCCCTCGAGATCAGAGCCTCGAGAGACGGCTACCTGATGCCTGTTGCCTTGCCCCTGCTGGGGAGCCTCGACCTGGTCACAAATCGTGCCATCGTAGGCGACGTGGTCTACGATGTGCGAGCCTGGGACAATCTGGTTCAACTAGGAGGCAGAATCACCCCGGCGCTTCCCTCGTACCCAATTCCTCCGGATAGTGGCCAATGAAAGTATCTCTAAAATGGCTTAAGGATTATGTTGAGATAGTCATTCCGCCCGCCGAAGTGGCGAGGCGGCTCACTATGGCTGGCCTTGAGGTCAAGAATACCCAGATAATCGGTGGTAACTGGGACCAGGTGTTCGTTGCCCAGGTAAAGGAGGTCAATCCCCACCCCAACGCAGACCGCCTCAAGCTGGCAACCCTGGACCTTGGAACGGAGCGGGTGACTGTAGTTTGTGGCGCGCCTAACCTGCGTGTCGGCGACAAAGTCCCGTACGCACGGGTTGGCGCCGAATTGATCGACGGCCATACGGGAGTGAAATCCGTTCTCAAGCCGGCGAAGATCCGTGGCGTAGTCTCAACCGGGATGGCCTGTTCCGAAAAAGAGCTTGGTATTTCCGGTGACCACGCCGGTCTTCTCATTTTGCCCGAGGATGCGCCTCTTGGCACGCCGCTCGCCGAATATATGGGCGACGCGGTTTTCAATTTGGAAGTGACGCCTAACCGCCCTGATTGTTTGTCAGTCATTGGAATTGCCAGGGAAATCGCGGCCCTCACCGGAAAGCAGGTCAGATTGCCCGACGATCGCTATCCGGAATCATCACAAGCGGTCGATGTGGCAGTATCCGTCAGTATCGTAGCGCCAGACCTTTGTCCGCGGTACTGCGCAAGTCTTATCAAGGGTATCAGGATAGCTCCGTCTCCGAGGTGGATGCAGGAGAGGCTCGTAGCCGGTGGCATGAGACCGATCAACAACATCGTTGACATCACGAATTTCGTCATGTTGGAGTACGGCCAGCCGCTGCACTCATTTGACTACGACCTGATTCGCCAAAAGAGGATAATCGTGCGCCGCGGCGAACCCTGGAGAAAAGATCACCACGCTGGATGGGAACGAACGTGAGCTTGTAGCCGATACGCTTGTCATCGCCGACCCGGATCGTGCCATCGCAGTCGCTGGTGTCATGGGTGGCGCAAACACCGAGATGGAAGAAGGTAGCACTGCGGTGCTTCTCGAGGCCGCGAGTTTCAATCCGGCCAGCATTCACTACACCGCCAGGACCTTGAACTTGCCCAGCGAGGCCTCAAACCGCTTCGAAAGGGGTATCCGGCCTGACCTTACCTTACCTGCGTTGAGGAGAGCGACCCAGCTCATGAAAGAATTGGCCGGCGGTGAAGTGGCGAGGGGCATCGTCGATGTCTACCCCGGAAAGAAAGACCTTAATCCTGTTGACCTGTCGGAAGGCCAGGTAAAACGGTTGCTGGGCACCGAATTCAATCAGGACGAAATTACGCAGACTTTGACCTCGCTTGGATTCGAGTGCCAGGGGGTTGCAGGTTCGGGAAGGATTACAGCTACGCCTCCTTATTGGAGAAGTGACATCAAGCTGACCGAGGACCTGATCGAGGAGGTCGCTCGCATTCGAGGCTACGATCGCATTCCCAATACCCTCTTGTCCCAGGCTATTCCGATGCAGGATCCTGCGCCGTCGTTTGCTGCGAAGGCAATGGTTCGCAACGTGGTCTTGAGCTACGGGTTCGACGAGATCGTTACGCCGTCTCTGTTGGGGATGGAGGCCCTAAGAAACTCAGCCCCGTTTCCGAGGAGCCCCACGCGCTTCCGTTGTCCAATCCCATGACCGCCGACCAAAGCTATCTTCGCCCGACCCTCAGGGCACACCTGTATTCCGCTCTGGCAGCCAATCAGCGCTTTGCTGAAGGGGTCCTCAGACTGGCGGAATTTGGCAAGGTTTACCTTCCGCGTCCCAGTGACCTGCCCGACGAGCGGGAGTTGGTGTGCGCTGTTGTCTCCGGGCCGAGTCTTCCTAAATGGTGGAAGGGAGGAGGCGAGGCCGCTGACTTCTATTTCGCCAAGGGCGTCGCTCAGGGCATATTCAAAGCCCTCAATCTCGAAGTCCGTTTTGAGGCCGGGACGGATAGTGGTCTTGATCCCTCGGACCAGGCGGAAATGATAGTGCAAGACATCAAGGCGGGTGTGCTGGGAGAGATCCATTCTAAAGTGAGGCAGGCTTTTGACATCAGTGGTCCCGCATACCTGATTGAGGTGGACCTCGCCGCGCTCCTGCCTCTCGCTGGTCGCGAACAGGACGTATCGGCCTGTACCTCGGTTCCCCGCAGTCCTGCGTGATATTGCTATTGTGGTAGATAGGCGGGTGAACAATCGCCAGGCCATGGACATAATCGCTCCTTCCCATTGGTGGAGGATGTGCAACTGTTCGACGTCTATTCGGGAGAGCAAGTGCCTCCCGGGAAGAAGTCCTTGGCGTATCGTCTCAGCTTCCAATCTGAGACCAAGACTTTGACTGACGAGGCGGTCAACAGCGTTATGAGCAAGGTCCTCGATCGTTTGACCCGGGAACTGCAGGCAACCCTGCGGAGCTAACTGACATCTTCATGAGGTCTGGACGGCGCTTCCGTTCAGACCTCATGTCGAGCCTCGCTTGTGATTTCGCGCTTGGACCAGAAGCCCGCTTTCCCGAGTGTATTCACGCTTGACACCCTCCGACCGCATGAATACAATTCCCTAGGATCGGATTTGGTATTGGCAGGTTCGGTGGTTCCAGAGTTCGACATTGAGTTTCAGCCTGTAGGGCGGCGCGGCACCTTCAAATCGGGTCAATCCGTTCTTGACTGTGCCAGAGCGCTTGGCATCGGCATCAGCAGCGTGTGTGGTGGCCAGGGCACGTGCGGAAAATGTAGGATCCAGGCGATAGACGGCGCGTTCTCCAAGCCTCGCGAGCCGGAAGATTTCGAAGCTTTCGCCTTCGCAGTTGGCGTCGGGATGGCGCCTGGCATGCCTCTGCTTTCCCGAGGGTGATTGCACAATTCACGTGCCCGTCGAGTCCATGACCACCCCTCAGCGCACTCAACTCGAAGGTCTGGATGTCCCTGTCAAAATCAAGTCGCCGGTTCGATCATGCTCCGTCTTGATGACTCCTCCTTCTCTAACTGACACTCTCGGTGACGTCGATCGAGTGAAAGAGGCTCTGAAGAGCCGGCGCGTCAGATGCGACACCGTCGATATATCGATGATGGATGATCTTTCCTCCATCCTTCGCCGGTCGAATTGGAAGTGCGAACCGGTAGTCCGTGACGGTGAGATGATTGCTGTGGTCGGCGTTTCAGGCCGATTACTGGGGCTCGCCGTTGATTTCGGTACGACGAAGCTTGCCGGCTACCTGATCGATATGAAGACCGGCACGACGCTGGCTTCCAAGGGCATGATGAATCCCCAGATCAGTTATGGCGAAGATATCATCGCTCGCTGCAACATGGCAGTAGCCTCCGCCGAAGGAAGAACCCAGCTGCAGAAACTGGCCGCTGATGCCATCAGCGAGTTGGGCCGGAGCATGGCCGAGTCCGTTGGTTGCAAGGCTGAGGACGTCGTGGAAGCTGTTGTCGTCGGCAATACGGCGATGCATCACCTGTATTTGGGGCTGCCGGTCAAGCAGCTCGTCACGGCGCCCTTCATACCCGCCGTTGATAGCGCCTTGAACGTTAAGGCGCGAGACCTTAGTATTCATTTGGCTCCCGGTGCTTATGTTCACGTTCTTCCAAACATCGCCGGCTTTGTAGGAGCTGATCACGTCTCCATGCTTCTCGCCAGTGAGGCGAGATCGCTGAGGAAGACGGTAGTTGCACTTGATATCGGGACCAACACCGAGGTCTCACTTATTCACGACGGCAAGATCCACAGCATTTCTTGTGCCTCTGGCCCCGCATTTGAGGGAGGCCACATCAAAGATGGGATGCGAGCTGGCACGGGGGCGATCGAAAGGGTGCGCATAACTAAGGACCGCGTCATTTCGAGACCATCGATGACGCACCACCCGTGGGAATATGTGGATCAGGTATAATTGACATGGTCGCCCAGCTATACCTTTCTGGAGTCACGGACGGTGGTGGAAGAATGCGCATGGGGCATCCCAGAGTGCGTGACGTAAAGGGTATAGTGGAGTTCGTTTTAGCCTCGGAGAATGAGCGAGGCGGGTTGCCCGCTGTGGTTTTCACACAGCACGATGTTCGCGAGCTCCAACTGGGGAAGGCCGCAATTAGAGCAGGAGTCGCAACGCTGCTTTCTTCCATTCATCTCGTAGAGTCGCAAGTCGACGAAGTGATCATCGCCGGGGCATTCGGCAAGTTACGCCCGATGTCGCCAGCGCTGTTGATCTGGGTATGTTCCCGCCGATACCTCTGGAACGGTTTCACCAGGTTGGCAACGCTGCCGGCATGGGAGCAAAAAGGACTCTGATATCCACCTCGGAGAGGGCCGAGGCTCGGGCTATTGCCGCCGAGGCCAGCTACCTGGAGTTGGCGGGCAATTCCGCGTTCAATCGCAACTTCATCCAAGCGGTTCAGCTTGGGAAGTATTACCTTCGCGAAGGAAGAGAGAGGAAGTCGATTAGATGGAAACAAAAATTTCCGGAACCTCCAGAGAAGTTGTCATCGCCTATGGCCGTACCACGATCATGGTCGGCGAGCGCATCAACCCCAGCGGCAAGAAGAAGCTGACGGCTTCGCTTCAGTCGGGCAGCCTCGATTTGGCTTGCCAGGAAGCCACGTCACAAGTGCAGGCTGGAGCTGAGGTGTTGGATGTTAACGTCGCAGCTCTGAATGTGGATGAGATGATCATGTTGCCTAAGGCAGTTCTGGCAGTGCAGGCGCTCGTTGACGTGCCTCTATGCGTTGATAGCACTAACCCGGCAGCGTTGGAGGCTGCATTAAAGGTCTACAAAGGAAAGGCGCTGGTCAACTCCGTCAAGGGCGAGAAGAGTCGCTCAACACCGTCCTTCCGATCATTAAGAAGTACGGTGCTGCTGTGGTAGGTTTGACCATGGACGAAAAAGGAATTCCAGGAGTACGCTGACTGCCGTGCTGCAATTGCCAAAAGGATTGTCGAGCGGGCGGAGAAGATGGGTATCCCCAGGGAAGACGTGGTCATTGACTGCCTGGCCAGAACACTGGCCGCCGAAAGCCAGTCCGGAACGGCGGTGCTCGAAGCAATCCGCCGGGTTAGACTTGAACTTGGCGTGAACCAGACCGGGAGCCTCAAACGTCAGCTTTTACATGCCTGATCGGCACCTGCTCACCGGCAGTTTCCTTGCAATGGCGATGGCTGAGGGTGTTACTTGTCCCATCGTTGATGTCGTCGGGAGCCGTCCCTATATCCTTGCAGCGGATTTGATTCTTGGACGGGATAACCACGCCTTGAAGTATATTTGTGCCTTCAGGCAGATGCAGAAGCCGAAGGTCTAGTATTTGCCGCTTAAGAACAGAAGAATGGGGACGGGCCGCCCGTGGCCCGTCCTTTGTTTTGCACACCCTGTTGCATGCGATTGACCACGATTCGATACGCCATATAGAATGTCTGAACAACTGCCATGTCTGATCGATCAGTTCTTCGTGATTCCAGCAGCCTGTCTGAGACTGCGATTTTGGGGCTCCCTTTTCTCGTTCGTTGTGCAGGGAAGTCCTCTCTTGGAATGAAACGCGAATCCGTGGATGTCTCTGGTTCAGCAAGCCTACATAGTCCGGCGACATTATTTCGGCAATCGTGTTCACGTCCAGATGCTCAGGAATGCCAAGAGCGGAATGTGTTCCGAGGATTGCCACTACTGCGCTCAGTCGCGGTTCTCAGGCCCACTTCGACAGGTATCCTCTGTTGTCGGCGGACGTGTTGCTCAAGGAGGCACGAAAGGCGGCGACGATAAAGGCGTCCCGCTTTTGCATGGCCACTGCTGGCGAGGCCGAACGACCGGAAATTGAAGAGCTTTGCGAGACCATCGGTGCCATCAAAAAAGAGACAGGACTGCCCCTTTGTGCTTCAGTATACTCTATCGGCACAGCAAGCTGCGAAACGAAAGCTGCTGGGCTGGACCGTGGTACGATAACCTGAATACGAGCAGAGGCTATTATCCGAGAGATGTACTACCCACACCTACCAGGATCGTGTCGACACTGTCAATGTCTGCCTGGGACGCCGGTCTCGAGATATGCTCTGGGGGGATCGTCGGCCAGGGTGAGAGCGATGACGACGTCATCGACATGCTGATGGCGCTTTGTGATCTGAGGCCGGAGGCCATTCCTGTGAACTTTCTCATACCGGTGGAAGGTACTCCTTTCGGTTCCGCTGTCACCGGTCTGAACCCGAGGCGATGCCTCAAAATACTCTGTCTCACCAGATTGCTTAATCCCAAAACCGAGATACGCGCCGCGGGCGGGTGGGAGCATCACATGCGTTCCTTGAAGCCACTCGCGGTTTATGCTGCCGATTCGATTTTGGTCTCAGGGTACCTGACCACCGGAGGGACCTCCGTGAAGGAGGTCTCGGACATGATTGCTGACCTTGGGTTTGAGTCGACCATAGAGGACGCCCAGGTATGATGTGGTCTCGACGTAAGCAGTCGATGGCATTAGACCCGCCATTCTCTCTCCACTCGCAGCGCACTTCAAGATGATGTCAGATACTTGACTTTGAGGACCGCCTTGCGGCCCTCGTCAAGCAAGGACTGTACCGGGAACTCACCCCTCCTCACGGGGGTCTTCGACCCTCGGGGACGACCAATTTCTCAACCAACGACGATCCCCGGCTTTCGACTGACCCTCGTCTCAAGTCTGCGGCCATCAATGCAGTAGAGCAAGCTGGTACGGGCGCCACTGCCTCGCGGCTTATGGCGGGCAATTCTGCTGTTGTCGAAATGCTTGAGGCTGACCTTGCAGCACTCGTCGGCATGGAAACCGCCCTTGTCTTTGGCAGCGGCTTTCTCACTAATATTGGCGTTCTCCCGTCTCTGGCTGACCGGGACGACATCATTTTCTCCGACGAATCGAACCATGCCAGTATTGTTGATGGCGCAAAGCTGAGTCTGGCGCGGCGAGCGATTT
>CAVUYC010000031.1:0-8978 GCA_963745605.1 uncultured Chloroflexia bacterium
TTTTTGGTGGAGGCGGGGGGAGTCGAAGTCCTTCGCAAGCAGCAATCGACGGGTTGATGGAATGGCTTTCTGACAACGTTCTAAATCTCCACTGGGATGCCGCACTGGCGAACCATGCAACAGAAAGCTTCGCAGCTCTACCTGTCGCATGATTCGACCGAGACTACCACCACACAGACAACGGGATGAAGGCAAATCCATCAAAAATCCAGAGCTCATTGGAGCGTAAACGCCACGAATAGACTGGGACAGGCGGGCTTGTAGCCCGTTCCAGTTGGCCCGACATGCAGCCCGGATCAAGTCCGTTGAGTCCAAATCTAAGGGGATGAATCTGATATCACCGAAACCGTCTTGTCAGCACTGTTACACACGAAGACTTCTCCCTTTCCGGAGTCATAAGCCAAGGCAACTGGACTGGTTCCCACGGGGATAGTTGCGATGATGGTGTGGGTGATATCAGATATGACTGAAACGGTGCCGGGGGCAGTTCTCTGTCCGGGATTGGCCACGAAGATTTCTCCCTTGCCGGAATCATAGGCTAGTGCCGATGGTAGGCTGGATGGGGGTAGTGTTATTGTCGCAACCACTTTGTTGTTGCTGTCCGAGATAACCGTAATAGTGCTGGATCGACTATTGGCAATGAAGATTTCACCTTTAGCGGAATCATAGGCCACTGCTGTCGGATAGCTGTCCGCAGGCAAGGCGATTGTCGCAACCACCTGATTACTACCGTCCGAAATAACCGACACGGTGCTGTCACCGCTGTTAGCTACGAATATCTCACCTTTGCCTGAATCATAGGCTATGCCCTGGGGAGATTTACCCACCGCGACTTTGGCAATTTGGGCGTTTGTCTTGTCGGACACAACTACAACATTATTAGCACCCGAATTGGCAATGAAAACTTCGCCTTTGCCCGAGTCATAGCAAATTCCTGAGGGAAGATAGACTCCTTCCTCGGGCACAATCATGTCGGCAATCTTAGCATTAGTGTCGCCGGAGATGACCCAGCCGTTGTAGAAGCTGTTCCTGGTCTCGAAGAATTCGTTCTTTCCGGAGTCATAAGCGATCAATACGGCTCCGTTGCCTGCCACGCCTGGGGCGGCAATGTTGGTGGCATCCGATATGACCGATTGCGGCAAGGCGCTATTCCCGTTGACAACCAGTACTTCGCCCCGGGTGGGGTTGTAAGCCAATTATCGTGCTCCGTTGTCCACTCTTATTGTTGCTATCACACGGAAACCCGTTGCGCCAGGTGAACTGCTGGTCGTGGAGGTTGTGAGCGTAGACGACGTGCTTGTGTTAGATGATCTCGTCGAAGTGGCAGAACTCTTGCCACAGGATATGAGCATCAAGGTCAGAGCAATGACAAAGCAAATGGCCAACAAACGTGATCTAGTTTTCATCTTTCATCTTCTTTCACTCTATGTTCATTCGTTCACATGTTGTGTGCTTGCCATACTGAATCAACCAATGGTACGGATGAGTTTCATCCACAGGCTGGACTGCATTCCTGTTTGGCTACTACCGCAGTCAGAACCGGCTCGTGTGTGCGAAGCGCCGCAGATAATTGTTATTTCGACGCCAACACAAGCGTGTGGCTGCCGGACATATTGACCTGTTTCCCCACGAGTCCGGCGAGCGGAGCCCCGTCCCACGTCGAGCGCTGCATGTCGATGCTTGATGTTCCCAGTATCCATGATTGGCCGAAGGCGCTCACTTGTACGCTGCCAGGAACGACAGTGACTGAGTTTACGAAACGCCGAGGAACTTGGACTACGGCCTTATCACCTTGGGTAATCTGCGAAGGAAGGTTAATACCGGGCAGGAAATTCAGGTTTAGTGCCGCCGAACCCTGAGCGATGTCGAGCGTTCTGCCGGTCTGATTCTGAACAGTGATCTCTATGTCGTTCGACAACAGCACCGCCGCCGTGCCAACAATCCCAACTACTACCACACCCAGCAGGATCAACACAACTACCAGGACCGTCGCGATTCCATGTTGGCCTTTAAATCGTCGTTTCATATCTTCTCCCTTTCCGTTCTGGCAACAGCCTTTGCCGTAAACACTTAGGTCTTACTAGATATCTTCAGGACTTGGGTTTAACCTGCTGTTCAGCGACATTGCCCGCCACCGGGAGCTTGTAACGTTGTCCCTGATATGCCTTGACCATGAGAACTATCCAAAGAACAAAAGCGAGGATTCCTATGATCAAAGCCAGTACCCAGCCAATGAAAGGAATGAATCGCAGAATGATGTCCAGTACAGTGATGACACCAAATATGATGATCGATTGAATAGCATGGAAGCGAACGAATTGATTATCCTTTTCCAGGATCAGGAAAATTATCCCTGTAATCCATCCCAACACATAACAAAGCAGTCCCGCTACATTCGGCTGAAGTCCAGTGCTCGTTTTTCCGTTGCTGTCGCTCATGGTGCCTCCATGTTCATTCTTAAGGTGCCATCCTTGGCGCTACTTGCCTACTAAACGCCGACATTCTACTGGGGACTAGTCCCAGGGTCAAGGTTACGCATTGCCTCACAATAATTGTTACCGAGGGATGGGGTATTGACTCACAATTGGTGTTACCGAAGGCTGGGGGTGCAGAGGTGACACTGGAGAGTCTCAGAGAATAAACGAAAGCAGTTAGAGGGCGCTATCGCATGGCGACCAAGGACGAAAAGGGAAGGATCCTGGACGAGTATGCCAAGACGACTGGCATGCACCGGAAGTCAGCCATTCGGCTGCTCAATCGGTCCGTCACCGGGCAGGTGCCTAAGCGGCGGGGGAGGAAAGCGGAAATATGGGTCGGTGGCCGTAGAGGTGCTGAGATCAGTGTGGGAGGCGTCAGACCGTCTATGCCCCTAAGCGGCTGCGCCCTTTCATCCCGGAGATGATGCGGATGATGCGTCGTGGTGGTGATAAGTCGATGACCCTCGAGATAGAGGCCGAAGTCTGCCGGATGAGTGCGGCGACCATTGACCGGAGGCTCAGGGGATGGAGGCAGAATAGAGGGTGGCGTTCTCGATCTACCACCAGGCCAGGGACTGCCCTCAGGAACGCCATCCCTATCCGCACTTTCGCTGACTGGCAGGAGAGCCGCCCGGGCTTCATCGAAGTCGATCTGGTGGCACATTGTGGAGAGAGCAGCGATGGTTTCTACCTGACCACGCTGATGGCGGTTGACGTGGCTACCGGTTGGGCAGAGTTCGTCGGGGTGTGGGGCAAGAGCCAGCAACGAGTTGGCACAGCGGTCCACAAGGTGAGTCAACGATTGCCTTTTCCACTACTGGGACTGGATTCCGACAATGGCAGCGAATTCATCAATCAAAACCTGGCCGATTGGTGCCGCCGTGAGCACATCACCTTTACCCGCTCTCGCCCCTACAAGAAGAACGACAACTGCTACGTGGAACAGAAGAATGGCTCCATCATAAGGATGGAATCATTGGCCGTGACCGTTTCAGTTCCGAGGAGGCTCTAGAAGTGCTCAACCGCATCTACTACCTCCTGCGCTGGAAGATCAACTTCCTGGAGCCTGCAATGAAGCTCAAGTCCAAGACACGTCACGGAGCCAAGACGCATCGGGTATACGACTCAGCACAGACTCCCTACCGCGTCCTCAAGCTCAGGGATATTAAGCGAAACGAAGATGGCAGAACTCAAGACAACCTATGACCACCTGGACCCGGTGCTCCTGCTTAAGCAGATCGATGACGGTGTGCAATCCCTATGGAAGCTCAGAGATCGCCAGCCCGGTGAAAGATCAACCATTACTAAGTGATGTCCTTGGTAACCATATCTATGAGGCAACCATTACTCTTTCGGTAACAGTTTCTATTGACGCAATACGGGTTACTTATCTCAACTGTATTGACACGAGCAGATGTGATATTGTGCGACAGCCAGGTCAACGGGATGAAGGTTATTCCATAATAGATGTTGGGCAAGGGAAGGGTGGGAGGAACAGTCCTACTATCAGCTTCTTGACCTTTTCTCTGCGTTGAGACTACCCGTTACGGTCTCAGCGGCAGGATCAAGATTCAGTTTGCCAATGGGAAAGGCACACTAGTTTGTGTATTGATACCCACAACGCCCGATCGGCGAACTAGATGATAAAGTTCGACTATCGACATGCCTCGTGATTCGATAGGTAGACTCTGTCAGAATCCCTGCGTGTGGTGTAGATGAGGGTCTTGAAGACGAACGCCACTGTGCGGTCACGATAGGCCAGCAATGCGTCTAGTATCCGTCGTTCTCTCCCATGTGCATTTTCAAAGCGTTAATTTCACCTTCGTCAAAACGTCGATCTCCCACCGCGCTTATCACTAATGGTTTGATGAGGCCCTTGTCACACCATCGTCGGAGAGTATTTGGGTTTACGCATAGAATCCTGGCGGCCTCTCCTGGCATTATCAGCTTCCTTCCCAGTACGAAGGTACTTGCGAGCATGTTCTTCCCCCTTACAAACTGACTCATTCAGAAAGCATGGCCACCACGAGACGGGATATCTTCAAAAGACATTTGTGCGCAGGTTCCCAACGGCCGCTCCCGATGCATTCGTTGTATTGCACGGTCAATTCTGATAACAGCAACGATGCAGTTAACCTGCGTTCATTCTGGCTCTTCCTCTCTCGGGATTCGATATCCTTGAGCAACTTGTCAACTTGCTCTAACACGTCCATGCCAGACTTCTCCAATTACAGAACGAAACAACGATTGTTAGCTGGTTCCAAATACTCTTCTGGGAGCTGTAGGGTGACCCCGGTCCTCGTCATCAGAACTTGGCAATCCCACAATTGTGTTTGGCTTCCCTCTCTGCTGGTTGTGCGGGCGGGTTCAGAATTGAGGATGTACCCAATCTTCGCATTGTGTCTCAGGTATCTGATAGGAAGATCATCGAAGGGTTCGAAATCATCCTCTAGAACTACCACCTTCACTCGCTGTCCATTCTCGAATCTTGGACCCTTCGTCTTACCCATCTTCATCGCTACTATCTCCGTGTTGGTTGTCTCGTATGAACAATAGTACTGGGCAAGGTCCAGAGGGGAAAGATCAACAATATTCACCTATCTTCACATAGCCTCCCGACTTTTAGTACCTTTCTCTCATGTGACGGCAATTTCGACGAAGCCTTTGGTAGCGGGGACACGGCCTGCTCGGACAACAAGAAAAGAGACGCGCGGGCCACCAAATGCAACCCATTCATGACCTCACCCTTACTCCCGCACAACTCAATCACTGGCACGGAAGGTAACACGGCCCCCTAAGTTAGAACGACTTGTCGAACTGGCTTGAATTGAAGAAGCGGAAGCAATGAACCGCCGCTTCCGACCAGTTGACCGCAGCAGATGTTTATCTTCCTGAACATCCGAGGCAACGCTGATCTTTGCGGTTACTTGCGATGAAGATAAGTGATCTTGACCCTGCCAAACTGTTCACACTAGAATAGCAACATCCAAGGAAGCTTTGATCTGTCGCCTGTATCTGGACGCTTGGGCGGCAGGGAGCAAATAGCGAAACCGACCTGAAGAAGACAGGTCGGTTTTTTGTTGTTATGCTGGTTGCCTGAGCGTGCAGTAATGCTGGTGCTGCAACTGGAGATTTGATGGTGAATAGTGCAATTGAACAAGACTTGTACCGTGTCCTGGGGATTTTGCCAACCGCCAGTACAGACGAAGCGCGACACGCATACCGCGAGCTGGCACGTCAATACCACCCGGACATGAATCAGAGCCCAGAGGCCTCCAAGATCATGCAGGAAATAAACGAGGCCTGGGCCATCATATCTGACCCGGTAAAGCGAAAGGAATATGATCGTCCCAGGGGATTCAATGTCACTGCGGCCAAGTTCAAAAAGGGTACGAAAGTGATGGTCAGTCCCAATTCCGGCACATCCTACGGCGGCCGGGCGGGAATCGTGGACGAGGAACCTGTCAGCGACACTTTTCGTTTCTGGTACGTGGTGAAGTTTGATTTACAAGGCTTTACCTCAACTGCTCGTCTTCCTGAGGAAGTACTTGCAGAGGCTGCAAGGTAGCCACCCGGACAGTCTTTCTCGAGTGTGACTTGGCAACGCTCTGTGTCCCAGAAGTGGTTTAGGCCTTCCCGCACGCGTGATGTAATCTATCCTGTTCAACGTTAGCCAAGTCCCGTGAGGATCAGCAAGTTCTGTCTCTGATTGATGAAATAGACAGTTGTGACGCTTCCGTAATGTGATGAGACTTCTTCTGCGCCAGGCCTGATCCTTCTACCGCTGAAGATATCGAGATGAAGGTTAATCCATAATAGATTGTTGGCAGGGGAAGAAGCAGGGATTGGGGAGGAAGCTTTTGTTCTGGCTGAGGTGGGCAGTCACGTCCCGCTGACAAAGATACGGGTTACTGTGGGCTAGAACACAGAAGAGTTCGAGACCTTCTGCTGGGTTGATGCTGTCCGAGAGAGAATAGGCATCACCTGACCCGGGCAAGTCGAGTACAAGAAGAGAGCGAATGAACCGAACCTTGCAGCGACCGTTCAAGGATCTTACGGATCAGGAAATCGAACGCCGACTTGAGGACATCGAGACAAGAACGAAGGCCTTGGGTAGGGAGTTGGCGGTGTTGGGGCATAGTGGTAAACGACCCGCTAAGGTGAGCACGAACCTCGTGCCGGAGTTCCAGAGGCTTGGTGAGGAACAGGTAGGTTTGTTTCAGGAACTGGCATCGCGGAAGGCCGATAGAGGCTCAATTTCAAGTAGAGATTCATAATCCAATACCCTGACTGTGGGTCCTCAGGCGAGGTGCGACTTACGAAACCATCGCACGGTGTAAGTCACGATGGGTGCATCCTTTGAAACAGCTTCACGACCAGGAATTCGGCCGGTCTCACCACAGCCAGGCCAAGCTCAATATTCAGCCTGCCTTCGAGGAGGTCCTGCGTCGTCATTGTGGTACCCAGTCCGCACTTGACGAAGAAAGCCTCGCTTGATTTGGCTCCGGCTATTGCTCCCTGTCTCCACTTCAGTATCAAGTAGTTCTCAATCATGCTGCGGACTCGCCCCCAGGTCTTCTCGTCGTTCGGTTCGAAGACCGCCCACGCCGTCGACTTCTTGATTGATTCCTCTACCATCGTGACGAATCTGCGTACCGAGATGTACCGCCACTCGTTGTCGTTTCCGGCGAGTGTCCTGGCACCCCAAACCAAAATCCCCTTGCCCGGGAATGAACGGATGGTATTTATCGATTTTCCTTCGGTTGCATCTATGCTCAGGTCATCCTCTCCAGTGTCATCCAGTTTCACCAGGGGTTCGATCACTCCAGCGAGTTTCACATTGGCAGGGGACTTCCATACGCCCCGTTGGGAATCACTCGATGCGTAGACTCCCGCAATCGCCGGGCTTGGAGGAATCCTCACGTAGTGTTTCTTCAGTTCCGTCTTTGCCGAATCATAGATGGCTCGGTTGGCCGTCTTGCACTTAGCCAGGGACATCCGACGGTCGCCGTAGGAGATATCCACGTTGGTTTCCCCCTGATCTACGTAGAAATTCAGCGTAGTCTTCAGGAAAGGGTAGTAGGCCGCTCCATAGCGCAGCAGGGAAGGTATGTTCGGCCATGCGTCTCTATTGGCTTCTACAAGACGTTTCCTGATAGCCGGCACCTGCGGTATGCCTGATTGTTCCGGAACCACGGCGACGTCTTCGTTCGTGTTCTTGTATCCATCGAACAAGTCGAGGATAGCGAAACGGTCGCCGAGCTGTGCGCATTGTGCGAGCATTTTCCTCACGACGCTTTGATATCCAGCGTAGTCCAGGCTGATAGCCTCAGGGACAACCAGCAGCGTGGTTTCGTCGACCGACTCAACCTGTCTCAGACCTTCCTCAAGTGCGGTTGATGATATTCCGTCGGCGTATGGGCCGACTGAGACGATATAACATCCCCCGCCTCCATTCGCGAAGAACGTTCTTAGGCTGTAATACATGAGGTGCTTTGGTTTGGGTTCGATAACGGCGACCTGAGGCCTGCCGCCCACAGTGGAGATCTCGATCGAGATATGATCGCCGGAGTCCGCGTATCCGAATGTCCTTTCGTACTCGACCAGTGAAAGAACCTTTGTGGGTTTGAGCCGGAGGTCAACGGTGTCGCGGTTGGTAGCCTTTTCGGTGTAACCGATGAAAGCAGGCAGGGCCGTTTCAGCCTCAGCTACCGAAGAGGGAAGTCTGGCAATCTCATCCACATAGATCCCTGGAGACAGTCTCTTTGTCATAGCGCAGTTTACCTTCTTTGACGAGGTGATCTCAATGGTGGTTTCCGCTGCGGTGATGAGGAAAGTAGAAGCAATCTTAACGGTCAGGTCACCGCCACTTCTGGTGGGTCACTGGTCCTTACCAGGGAACGAGTATCTGGGGGCGGAATGACATGATCACCAATCGTGCGAAGCTAGCACTGGTCACGCGGCAGATTCCGACACATCGAGTCTTGCGTCTTCTTTGCAGTCCAACTACACCTGAAACAACGACCGAGGTGCTGGGCTCGATCAGTCGCCTATCCTAGCCGGCATCCCGGTTCTCGAGAGGATACATCGCCATCTGATGGCCATAGAGTTATTGAGCACAGCGGACCGCGTGCAGGAAATCGCTGACGGGATGGGAAAGACTTACGTCGATGGGCTTTTTCCGGATGAGGAATACCACCGCCAGAGGCGACTTCTGGAATTGGAGCTGGAATCTCTGGTCGTACCTGCGGCTAATGCCGCCGAAGAAGCTGGCAAACTGATCTTGAACCTGAAGTCATTGTGGGCAGAGGCGAATCTAGATGAGCGGCGCAAGACTGCTCTTGTCAATGCTGGATGCTGTCTATTTCGACTGCAAGACATCGAAGGCTCTCATTGCCGTAAGGCCGAAGCCGCCTTTCAAACCCATCTTTCAGGTGGCGGCTTCGAAAGAAGGAACCGGTATCCATATCATAAACGAGCCCTATCTAGGCTCGTCTGTGT
>CAVUYC010000032.1:0-3578 GCA_963745605.1 uncultured Chloroflexia bacterium
TAGCCAAAGAGGGGAATCGGCACTGCCCCATACCCCCTCTTTGTTTGAAGCTCTGGTAACACAGAGCGCCGGCGCTATTTCCCGATACTATTGATGCTGGCCTGAGAGACGAGTTCAGTCGTCGTTATCGTCTTCTTGTCTCCCTCGTATTTCGTTGTCCTGCCAGCCGGTCTTTTTGCCGTGAGACCAACCCGGAGGCGCCTGTTTTCCGTCTCGGTTGTCTTTACCATGTTGGCCCGGTGGTGTGGTTATTGAAGACGTCAGGTTGATTTTGAGGACTGCGGAAACCTGGCCGTCGACGGTGATGACAACCACCTTGTCGCCTGCGACGAGGATTGCCCCACTTGGTCGAATTAGGCTGGCCGATGATACCGTGAACGAGCGAGTCGCAGTAAGGTCGTTCGGAGTGATGGTAAACGAAATCGGCAAAGTCGCTGATGTGGCAGACTGTACAATACCCGGAATGACGTCAATGGTGCTGACACCCGTCCCATTCTTCACCCTTGCCTCGCCACCCAGGAAATTGGCGAATGCATTGCCTTTGACGAAGCTTCCGAACGCCTTGATCATTCGACTCACGTCTGCGCTAGGAGAGACAACTCACGCGCCGTGACCGTGCCCACGGTGATCGTCGCCGTTCCGACCGTCGGAGACACGGGCGTGGTTGCCATCACCTGCACCGTGAAAGTTCCTGCCGTCGCACCAGCAGTGAAAACTCCGTTCGAATTGATTACTCCACCGCCGGCAGGAACTGACCATATGTAGCCAAGCCCGGCAACAGGATTGTTCAAGTTATCGTAGGCCTGTGCCGTGAACTGCTGCGAGCCACCTGCCTGCACTGCAGCGGAGGCTGGCGTAACCATAACGTGGAAATTGGAGAATGGTATTTGTGTCACAGTGATAGACGCTGCTGCTACCTTTGCCAGCGTGCCTTGTACCGCGACCACCTCGACCGTGTTCGGGTAAGCGCCTGGAGTACTGCCAGCAGTGAAGACCCCCGTACTGGAGTTGATGGCGCCTCCGCCGGAGGTTACTAGCCACAAGTATGACACGTTCGCCGCGGTTTGATTGTTACTATCGAGCGCCTGTGCGGTGAACTGCTGAACGGCGCCGGCGTTCAAGATGGCGCCTGCTGGAGAGATCACGACGTGGTCCAGGGGACCCGTTGTTTGGGCGAGGGCCGGAATAGCCCAGACGAGCGCGCCGCCAACGATGATGACAGACAGGACTGCAGCAAGTATCTTCTTCTTCACCTTGATCCACTTCTCCTAAGGTATATTGGATTTACTTCATCTGAATAACGAAGAAGAAGTCATTCTTGTTACAGGGATTGACTCTTTGAACTGAAACACCCACGCCGGGGACGCAGGCGAGCTCCTATGGGCGAGATCGTCCGTGCGCCGCGGGTATTTGCGATAGGCTCCCTTTCATCGTAATATGACCACGAGCAATAAGAAGAGGGAGTTGAAAATGCCTAGGACTGCCCAGGAGTTATACCAGGAACGTGAGCAGCGCATCATGAATGCGATCCATCTGGAGCCAATGGACAGGATTCCGATCATGGTAGCCTTTACATATTTCCCGGGGAAATACACCGGGGTACCGTTCAAGGCTGCGTGGTACGATCACGATAAATGGCTCGAGGCTACCAAGAAGACCATTGTCGACTACGCTCCCGACGGCATTTGGTCGATCCAGGGATTCAACCCGGCGCGGCCTTGGAAATACTCGAGCCCAGAACCCAGAAGTGGCCGGGGTGGGGCCTCCCCGAGGATAGAGACCACCAGGCGATTGAAGTTGCGGGAATGCAAGGCGAAGAGTACGACCGTTATTTAGCGATAAAGGCGACTTCACGTTCCGGACCATGTTCGGACGGATGGTAAAGGCGGCCGAACCGTTCAAGAAGTTCCCCCCTCTTTCGTCTATGACTTCGGCCCAGAGCGCCCTGTCCCTCGCCGAGGCTCTGGTGGACCCCGAAGTCGCCGAGGCCATAGAAAAGTTCCAGAGAGCCGGACGCATAATGAAGGAGCTTCGGCCGAGAATGAAGAACTTCTATGCGGAAGCTGAAGCGCTCGGATTCCCTTGCCCGAGAGCACCTGGCGGTGGCGCTCCCTTCGATGCTGTATCGGACTACCTGCGAGGTATGCAGGGAGCGATGACTGACATGTACCGAAACCCTGATAAGCTGCACAGGTTGGTGGATGAGAGACTGCGAAGCACCCTGGCGATGCTGGATTCTGTGCCCCAACAAACGAAACCCGCCCGAGCTTTGATGCCCCTTCACCGCGGGTCTGACGGTTTCATGTCGCTCAAGCAGTTCGAAGAATTCTACTGGCCCCCTCTCAAGTCGATCATGTTGAAGATGATCGAGAAAGGGATTACTCCCTGCCCATTCCTCGAGGGTATCTGGGACCAGCGGCTTGAGTACCTTCTTGAACTCCCGAAAGGCAAGGTCCTTGCCCACTTCGCCTACTCGAATATGAAAAAGGCGAAGGGTGTCCTCGGTGGACACCTCTGCATCATGGGCGATGTCCCGTCTTCTCTCCTGACCACCGGAACACCCCAGCAAATCGAAGACTACGTAAAGGATCTCATGGCGTATTGTGGCAAGGGAGGCGGGCTTATTGTTGCCAACAATACCATCAATGAAGGCAAACCGGAATGCGTGCGTGCCATGATTGAGACGGTAAAGAAGTACGGCGCCCAGTAGCCGTAGAATTTGATCGAGTATCCGGCGTCCTTTCTGTTTTCGCATTCAGAGAGGATGCCGGAGCTTCCTATCCCTGCTTTGTTGAATGTGACCTGTCTTGAACTCTTCAGCCAGAGGGATGCGCTGAGGTCCGCCTGCATCCTGCGGCCCTCGTTTAGCGCTTAGTCTGGTCGTCAATTGGCTGCTTTGCGAACGAGCGCGCTTATTCTTGCTTCTTCGGCGGCGGTCACATCGGTCACAGCGAAAGCGATAGGCCACATGGCTCCTTCGTCGAGATTTGCCCATTCATTGAAGCCGAAAGTGACATACCTCATGGCGCCTACCGATGGGGCACGACCTGTGGCCGGCCGCGTGTGTAGACTCGCGGAAGAAACAGATGACCTTGCCTTCTTTGGCATACGCTGGCATCGTGTACCAGAGCTTCGGCGAAAGGGCTGGGGCGCTTTCTTTGATGATGGCGTGCAGTCGCTCAGCTACGTCACGATCCGGTCTCGGCATCGCCGCAATGGCCGAGAGCACAGCGCCCTCGCCTTCGGACTGCTTTGAGGCCTTCTTCTCGATCCTCTCGCTTGGCTTGGCGTTGCTTGCCTTTGACTGACCATGGTCCGGCATCTACGTACTCCTGAATCGAGTTGTTGATGACTGGTGAGGAGTTGAGGGTCGCGCTCATGATACTGGTAGGTCACATTCACGTACCCGTACTCTTCAACAATGGATGTGTGGCTACAGCCTTGAGCGGGCGACAATTGTGCCGTTGCACTCCTACGGCTGGCCACGCCGGAATTGAAAAGGCTCAACAGAGGACACCAGAGACACCGGCTGTTGCACGTTCGGCGAGGCTAAGACAGAAGATTGCTACTAGTAGCTG
>CAVUYC010000033.1:0-82954 GCA_963745605.1 uncultured Chloroflexia bacterium
CGCCAGGTGCTCTCGGGCGAGGAAATCCGAGCGCTTCAGCTTCCGCATAGAAGTTCTTCATTCTCGGCCGAAGCTCCTTCATTATGCGTCCGGCTCTCTGGAACTTTTCTATGGCCTCGGCGACTTCAGGGTCCACCAGGGCCTCGGCGAGGGACAGGGCGCTCTGGGCCGAAGTCATAGACGAAAGAGGGGGGAGCTTCTTGAACGGTTCGGCCGCCTTTACCATCCGTCCAAACATGGTCCGGAATGTGAAGTCGCCTTTATCGCTGAAATAGCGGTCGTACTCTTCGCCTTGCATTCCCGCAACTTCAATCGCCTGGTGGTCTCTATCCTCGGGGAGGCCCCACCCCGGCCACTTCTGGGTTCTGGGCTCGAGTATTTCCAAAGGCCGCTGGCGGGGTTGAATCCCTGGATCGACCAAATGCCGTCGGGAGCGTAGTCGACAATGGTCTTCTTGGTAGCCTCGAGCCATTTATCGTGATCGTACCACGCAGCCTTGAACGGTACCCCGGTGTATTTCCCCGGGAAATATGTAAAGGCTACCATGATCGGAATCCTGTCAATTGGCTCCAGATGGATCGCATTCATGATGCGCTGCTCACGTTCCTGGTATAACTCCTGGGCAGTCCTAGGCATTTTCAACTCCCTCTTCTTATTGCTCGTGGTCATATTACGATGAAAGGGAGCCTATCGCAAATACCCGCGGCGCACGGACGATCTCGCCCATAGGAGCTCGCCTGCGTCCCCGGCGTGGGTGTTTCAGTTCAAAGAGTCAATCCCTGTAACAAGAATGACTTCTTCTTCGTTATTCAAATGAAGTAAATCCAATATACCTTAGGAGAAGTGGATCAAGGTGAAGAAGAAGATACTTGCTGCAGTCCTGTCCGTCATCATCGTTGGCGGCGCGCTCGTCTGGGCTATTCCGGCCCTCGCCCAAATAACGGGTCCCCTGGACCACGTCGTGATCTCTCCAGCAGGCGCCATCTTGAACGCCGGCGCCGTTCAGCAGTTCACCGCACAGGCGCTCGATAGTAACAATCAAACCGCGGCGAACGTGTCATACTTGTGGCTAGTAACCTCCGGCGGAGGCGCCATCAACTCCAGTACGGGGGTCTTCACTGCTGGCAGTACGCCAGGCGCTTACCCGAACACGGTCGAGGTGGTCGCGGTACAAGGCACGCTGGCAAAGGTAGCAGCAGCGTCTATCACTGTGACACAAATACCATTCTCCAATTTCCACGTTATGGTTACGCCAGCCTCCGCTGCAGTGCAGGCAGGTGGCTCGCAGCAGTTCACGGCACAGGCCTACGATAACTTGAACAATCCTGTTGCCGGGCTTGGCTACATATGGTCAGTTCCTGCCGGCGGTGGAGTAATCAATTCGAACGGAGTTTTCACTGCTGGTGCGACGGCAGGAACTTTCACGGTGCAGGTGATGGCAACCACGCCCGTGTCTCCGACGGTCGGAACGGCGACGATCACCGTGGGCACGGTCACGGGCGCGCTGCAGTCTGTCTCTCCTAGCGCAGACGTGAGTCGAATGATCAAGGCGTTCGGAAGCTTCGTCAAAGGCAATGCATTCGCCAATTTCCTGGGTGGCGAGGCAAGGGTGAAGAATGGGACGGGTGTCAGCACCATTGACGTCATTCCGGGTATTGTACAGTCTGCCACATCAGCGACTTTGCCGATTTCGTTTACCATCACTCCGAACGACCTTACTGCGACTCGCTCGTTCACGGTATCATCGGCCAGCCTAATTCGACCAAGTGGGGCAATCCTCGTCGCAGGCGACAAGGTGGTTGTCATCACCGTCGACGGCCAGGTTTCCGCAGTCCTCAAAATCAACCTGACGTCTTCAATAACCACACCACCGGGCCAACATGGTAAAGACAACCGAGACGGAAAACAGGCGCCTCCGGGTTGGTCTCACGGCAAAAAGACCGGCTGGCAGGACAACGAAATACGAGGGAGACAAGAAGACGATAACGACGACTGAACTCGTCTCTCAGGCCAGCATCAATAGTATCGGGAAATAGCGCCGGCGCTCTGTGTTACCAGAGCTTCAAACAAAGAGGGGGTATGGGGCAGTGCCCTATTCCCCCTCTCCGGCTATTGCTGCGCAGCCTATCACCACAGGGTGTCGAGCGATGACTGCCATACGGGCAAGTGTCAGCGGTGTTGAAAAATCGATGGAGCAAGGCAGACTGCCACCAGTGTTCGCTGGCAAGCTAATGCTGAGAACCGAGGAGATGCACGGAGAGTCCGTCAGCAACCGGAGCCACTGTAACCTGAGCCGTTGCGAAATCCTGAATCAAGATGGGCGCAACAGACCGATAAGAACTTCATGCACAAAGAGCGCGGATCAGAACACCTGGCTGCCCTTGCTGACCGAGACAACGACACCCATGATGGGAAACTCGTCGCCATCGGCGTAGCGCCACGTAGCGGCCTTCCCATCTCTGGTGCCAAGTACCAACTTTCCCGGCTCTGCCTTCATCTTCATATCGATGACAAACCAGTCGTTACCCTTCAGTTCCCCTGACAAGTCTTGCACTTTGCCAACGGCGCAAGCTCTGCGATCTACTTCCACGCTGCCTCCACGGCCACCTAAGTATTGTTTGCCTTGAGCACAATTCGTATCTGCCAATTCCAGTTGACATTATCAACCAATTCGTGTCCTCAGATAGGCTCAAGGCTGATACCCCATTACTGACACTAAAAGCAGCCTATGTCAACGCCACCTGGGATCTGGCCAGGCGCAACGGCGACTGCCCCAGGCGGTTTGGCGTGCGAGCCTATTGAACCCCCGGAAGGCCGTTTCGCAGAATGGGGTTTCAGCCTCGAGTTGGTGAGTCCCAGTCTTGACAATGTGAGTGTTCACCTTCGAGTCTCAAGGGGACCAAGAACAATAGTGTTCGAAATCTGTAACCGCGTCTTAAATACTCCGTAACCGAGCAAGATCGATCGCAACTTCCTCTTAAGGTCGTATTGTTACTATGTGATAAGGCAATAATTCATGAGGGGGACAGAGTAATGAAGAAGTCCGACAAGAAACCTAACGTGAAGCCGATTCCGCCGGGGGCGGTGGCAAAGGGACCGAACAAGAACGTGCCCGTAGAGAGGTTGCTCTCAGATTGTGCGAACTAGAAGAGGCGGGGATGACCCGCCTCTTCGCCTATTATGCTTCTGATTTGCAGGCGAATTACCGACAGTGTTCTGCATCTCACAAGCTACGCACACACGCGTCTAAACAGTCTATTTACTCGGCCCAACGGAATTAGCTTGCCCTTCCCAAAGTAGGTCTGATCAAGAGTATCGGCAATCGAGAGTGCCTTACAATGTAGTCGGCGACGCTGCCGAAGAGTACCCGACCGGGGCCGCTACGCCCGTGCGTGGCCACGGCCACCAGACCAACTCCATTTGCCGCTGCGTATTCGACTACAGCAAGACCGGGATCTCCTAGCAACGTAACGCTTTCTGCCTGAAGTCGATTTTCAGCCAACAATCGCTTTGCCACTCTCTCAAGGTATGCTTCAGATTCACGTTCCTCTTTCTGGACCTGTCTGTCCATCCCTGAAGTGACAACAGGCACCCCCGGTACGCCCGGCACGCCCGGGCTGGTAAAAATGGGATCAGCAACCACTCTGATCAGGACCAACGCGCTGCCAAATCGCAATGCCTGTTCTGCAGCGTAGGGGATTATTTGTTCTGCAAGTTCAGATCCGTCCAAACACACCGCTATCTTCTCGAACAAGTTCAACCCTCCTTTGGGCGTTAATTGCTCCGCTCGTGTCTCTGTCACGGCGCAGAGCCACCAAGCTCCAAGGCTTCTGCCGGGGCTTCAGTTTAGTTCCGAACAAGAGAGGTGTCAACGCGTGCCTGCTATGAATCTAGTTCAATCCAGCCCAAGCCGCATTCCCAAAGGCACAATCACTAGTGGCTAGGCAGTCTCTGGCAAAAAGAGCCCCGCCACGAGCATGAACGACGACAGCGAAGCGGAAATGACGAACCCAGGCAAGTACGATCCGGTGACATCCGTTAGGTACCCCACCATCAAAGGAGTAATGAAGTTGCCGACGTTTCCCGCAATTTGAACCGTAAAGGCGACAAGGGCCGCGGTACGCGGCGAGTCCCTATGGATCTCAAAAGGAATGGTGAATAGAGTTGGCCCGTAGAGGCCGTTGAGGAAACCATAACAGCCTATCGCGAGGTATATAACCAAAATGTTGTGGAAGAGCACGGCAACCATTGCGAAAAGTCCGAGGAAGAGGCCAGGAATGATGAGGAAAGGCCTGCGACGGTGAACTCGCAACGGGAGGATGCCGCCGGCTATGGAGGCAAAGATACCCACCAGAGTCATGGTGGCAGTGACAGAGCTGGCCTTCCCCAGCGGCATATTAAGCTCGCTGTGATAATAGCTCGGCAGCCAGGCACCTAGGCTGTTTCCCAATCCCCAGCATCCCATGGTGGCCAATGACATCAGGATAGTGGATTTCTGGGTAAGCGCCTGACGGACAGTCAGCCGCGGGCGGCTTTCGAAGGACGCGTTGGGCTCCAAGGGTTTAGCCGTCTTGTCTCTGTTCTTGTCTCTGCCAAGAACGATCCACGATAAGGCGACGACCAAGGCGCCCGCGCTGTAAATGGCCATTGTGCCCCTAAAGGATAGAGCCGTCGCAATTGGAACGGTGAACAAGAAGGCCAACGCATTTCCTAGCGAGTTGAAGCTGAGTGTGATTCCGTTTACGAGCGGCACCTGCCGGGCCGGGAACCACTCTGACGCAAGCGCCGGTATCAGCGGAAATGTTATTCCGGCTCCCAGGGCGTAAGCCGCCCGCGTAAGCAAGAGAGGGAAAAAGGAGCTACAGAGGGGCGCCAGTAGGCCTCCTGCCTGCAGGATGGCCCCAAAAGCAAAAAGTTTCTTGGGACTGATGCGAGAGGCGATCAGACCCAGTGGGGCAGTGAGGATGATTATCGCAAGCGGGGAAATGGAGGCGAACCACGCCGCCGCACCGCTACTAAGATCATAGGCCCCAATGATAAACGGCAATAAAGGGCCGGCAGATGCCCATATGCCACCCGAAAAGAGCCTGACCAGGCAGATGTTGGCCTGGATGACGAATCGATAACGACTATTGCGCACTCAGAAAGCTTGAGCCAACAATGCGCCGCTTACACATGTACGCTTGGGGCATACACAGGCGCCTATTTAACGAATAATAGTGAAGTCCTGGGCATGCGTCAATTCTGCTGGCCGCCAGAGCCTCAGTGTGAACGAGGAACCAATCGCCGCCGTTGCACTACGTCAGCCCGTTAGGCTATTTTGTGATTATTGCATCGGAATCTAGAAAGACATTGCAGACTTCAGAACGAATTCCGGTCGGACGGTTAGTGGACTATCTGAGATTGGCTAAACCTCTGGCCATTTTGCCTCACCTAGTCGCTTCAGCGTCAGCCATGTGCCTCGCAGCAAACGGACTCCCGACCTTTGACACTCTTTTTCTGACTCTGGGCGGGGGCGGACTGGTGGCAGCCTCTGCCAATATGCTGAACAGTTATCTCGACCGCGAGCTTGACCAACGGATGGTCCGAACTCGGTTCCGTCCTATTCCATCAGGACGGGTGAAGCCATCACACGCTCTCGTCTTCGGAATCGGCACCGGAACGCTCGGCATCTTCGTCCTTGCCATTCTTGTCAACCTAGTAGCGGCCGTTATCGCTCTCACAGCGCTTGTCTACTATGTCTTTGGTTACACTCTGTATCTAAAGCGGCACCCTCCATGGAACGCCATCATTGGGAGTGGAATAGGCGGGCTAACACCCCTCGTGGGGTGGATAGCCGTGGCGGGAAGTCTTGCTCCGACGGCATTTCTCCTATCCGCAATCATAGTCTTATGGACGCTGCCCCATTTCTGGTCGCTGGCCATTTTCCGCCGTGCGGACTATGAGGCAGCAGGCATAAACGCACTTCCGTCTCGGAGAGTTGCTCCGATGGTGATTGCGTCGTCTATATTGCTGGTAGCGGTCTCGCTCTGGCTCGGGGTGGCCACGGAATTGGGGTCTGTCTATGGAATGATAGCCGCGATTCTGGGTGCCGGATTCCTGGTCCTGGCTTGCCGAATGAAAGAATCAAAGCTGCTCTTGCGGGCATGGCAGTTCTACTGCTATTCCATCTTCTACATTGTGTCCTTGTTTGGGGCAATCGTTGCGAGCCGATTGCTGTCTTCTTGAGTAGTCGTGACTGAATTGTCCGACGCTTCGGCCGATAATGAACAGGCGCTCGTCGAGATCCGAACTTGTCCTCTATTCACACCCGCTCACCTGAAGTGCGCTGCTTTCCAGGATTCGCTTGGGCCTGAGCTGCTCTATCTCAAACCTGAGCAACGACGTAACGGGTTTGGAACCTAAACTTCGCCTTTTCGCAACGTGGAGAAACGTTGCGTAACCTGGCAGCAACACCGGTGCCTCATACTAATAGAGTAGTGAAATGATCGGTTTGATCCTAAAGAGGGAAGAGATGAAAGAAGGAATCGCAAAGAACCTGGCAAGAGTGACATCCGCGCTGTTCAACGTTCTCATGGGGGACGGCGTTGTCTTGCCTGTCGACCACGTTCGCAAAGTGCGCAATACCCCCGTCTAGGCCACGCTACCGAGCCCCATATGCCCGACAAGACCCGCTCAAAAAGCGGGTTCGTTGTTAACAACCTCCCCGAGTTGTTGCGAGCCAATTCAAGGATGAAAGCCTCTCCTGCGCTGTGCGTATGGTCGCCGAGATTGGGGAAACTCCTTATCGCAGCATTCTATCCTTGGTAGACTTGCGTAAGCTTGCCCTGGTGGGATTCGTCCAGTGGTTAGGACTGCGGATTGTGGATCCGCCAACACGGGTTCGAATCCCGTACCCCACCCCAAAGTGAGCGACCGGAACGCATCCAAACCGTATTCTCAGGACTAGCAGAATGGCGCTTGAATGGCACAAATGGGCGATTTCGCCTCTATCCTAAGCGCAAGATATTTGCCACGACAATCACGGGACGCGTACTGGCTCGTCGCTGCACTTCTCTCTATGGCACCGGCTTAGATTCGCTGAGCGTCTTTGGCAATCGCCGTTCCAGACAGAGTAAACTGAAATGTAGACCCCTTGCCTGGCTCAGAGTTCACCCAGATGTCTCCGCCGTGAGCCTCCACGAGGCGTTTGCATACGACGAGACCAAGGCCGATCCCCTGGATTGCAGAACCCGGCATAGGGGTTTCCAACCTCCCGAAGGGTTGGAAAAGCTTCCTGCTATCAGCAGGCGAGATACCTATTCCCTGGTCGGAGACGCTAAAAAGTACATGGCTCCCCTCGAGTCGTGCTGAGACGCGAACCTCTCCGCCACGCGGCGAATACTTGATGGCGTTATCTATCAGATTGTCCAGTATTCTCTGGACTCGCGTTTGATCAGCCCTGATAGGGGCCAGCGTCGGCTCCACATCTGCCACGATTCGGTGATTCTGTGACTTCTTGGACGATTGTTCGACGATTTGTGAAACAGTGTCTTGAATATCCACGAGTGAGGGTTCCAGTTTGAGACGGTTCGACTGAGCTCTCGAGAGTTCCAAGAGATTGTCGACTATATCAACCATTGCCTCAGCCGCCCAGACAGCGTCCTTGGACAAAGCCATCGCGTCCTCATGGCTAACCCGTTGTGACATTGCTGTATCAAGCGCCCCTATCACAATCGTCAAAGGCGTCTTAAGCTCGTGAGATACCATGCCGATGAAGTCGTCTTTGAGTTGCTCTGACTTCTTGCGGTCCGTTATATCCAACAGGGCGGCAAGGTAGAACTCCTCACCTCTGACATTGACTATTTCATATGAAGAGATGGTGTGAACAGACTGACCATCCTTCCTCCGGAACGTGATCTCAAAGTCACGCACGCTACCCTTCTCGTTAGTTAGCTTGGCCAATTTGTCCCGCTGGTCAGCCTGAAGGTAGATACCCAAGTCTGTCGAACGTCGCCCGACGAGCTCCTCAAGGGTATATCCCATTAATCGTTGATAGCTGTCATTGGCATCAACGTAGGTGCCGTCAATTGCTCTGGTGATAGACAGGGCCGCCGGACTTGATCGGAAAGCCCTGCTGAAACGCTCTTCGCTTTCAGCGAGTGCTTCTTCCATTTCCTTTCGTTTCGTAATGTCTTCCGAGAATATGATGATGCCGCCGACAGCCTTGCCCTGGCCGTACCAAGGAAGAACTTCCCATTTCAGCCACTGTTTTGAACCATCCGATCGAGTGAAGAGGTCTTCCTCCGAGCTTTCGATTGCCCCAGCCAGGCAGCGCTTGTGGATTTCCTTCCATCGGTCAGGGATTTCGGGCAATATCTCGTAATGGCATTGGCCCAGAACCGGTCGTTTCGCAAGCCCGTAGTCGTCAAGCCATTTTCGGCTGGCCGACAGGTATCGCATTTGGGGATCGAACATGGCGATGGCCGCCGGTGCTGAATCAACGAAGACGCTCAAACGCTCTTCACTCAGCTTGAGGGATTCTTCGCTTTGCTTGAGAGTTCTAAATAGGAGATCCTGCGGTCGAGTTAGAGTTGTTTCAACGATAGCCCGATAGAAGAGAACGAACGAGCCTATCTGGAACAGGTGGCCCACCATATTCATCACGCCAAAGGGATCAGAGTACAAAGTGAAAGCCAGTCCAGTGCCGATCGAAAGTGCCAAAGCATAGGTCAATGTCCTCATGACACTGGGGTCCAGGGATCGTCGATTCATGTGAACCAGTCCAGTAGCACCGACCAGCATGAGACATACGAAATAGTCGCTGATCACCTTAAAGCGAGTCAATCCGACTCCTTCAATATAGGTAACCGGAAAGATCTTCCAAGTAAAGACGGAGAGTATGACCAGCAGGGTGACTGCGGAATAGGCGAGCAACACGGGGACAGGATTGAATTTGCGCTTGATGAAAATGGGGGCGATGAGGAAAGAAACTCCGAGCAGGTATCTGCTTGCGATGTAGAACGTGGGTCCCAGATTCCCGAACTGAGGGAAGACACCCATATTCTTGTTACCAAGCAGGTGCAGAAAATCGAGGACAGCAAAAAACAGGAAAGCGATACTGACGAAAAGGAAGTAGTAGTTGTCAATTTGGCGGCGTCCGTGCCAGACCACAAGAAAAACACTCCCGGCGACGAACACAGTGAGACCGTCGGCAAGACTGTGGAAAACGAGATAATCAGCCCTAGCGAGAAGATAAGAGCCCGCGATCAGCGCTATCAGAACCAACCCGATCGAGAGGAATTTCTTGAGACGCCGGCGGTCAATTGGGGCCGGTAGCGATCGATTCACTTCAGCTTGTTCCGTCATGATCTGTCGAAGCAAGAGGAAAATTCGAAGCCAGAGAGAAACGCACTCATTCTGCCACAACGTCCAGCACAGGGACAAATGAGTATCTGAGAAGTGTGGGACACAATCCTATAACATCAGAAGTGCTAAGAGGCCGAGTTTGACATCAGTTGCCGGCAAATCTAAAATTGGGCACGCTGGAATTCGTTTGGCTGGAAGACGCGTGTGCCCGTTCCAGCCGCAGAAGGAGTGGTTGATTTCTATGCCAGAAACCAGGAAGATTTCCGCAGAGGACCAGAAGTTAATTGATACAATTCAGAAGAAGCATGGCAAGAGCATCGAGGAACTCCGGCAGGAGAGGGAAAAGAGGATATGGGATGCGGTCGAACTGAAGGTGCCTGACCGTGTGCCGGTAATATTCGGAGGAACGTTCTTCGCCTGCAAGTACGTCGGAATCCCATACTCAGCGGCCTACTATGACACGGCGGCCTGGAAGAATGCCTTCAAAAAGATGATCGTCGATATGGACCCGGACGCCTACGGCTGGGAGCCCAGGGAGTCTGGTGTGGCGCTCGAAGCCCTTCAGTCTAACTATACGCGCTGGCCTGGTGGAACACTCCCTCCGAATGTGCCATTCCAGATCGCGGAAAAAGAATACATGAAGGAAGATGAATATGACATCTTCCTCACCGATCCTTCCGACTACATCATGCGGTACTTGCTGCCTCGGGTATACGGCTCGCTGGGGCCACTAACAAAACTGCCTCCCCTGATGGGCTTCGGCGCGAACGTCGACGCGATGGCGAGGATGCTTGCATCGGCGGAATTCGAGCCGGTGATAAAATCCATGAAGAAGGCCGGAGACGCCGAGGCCAAGCGCGAGCAGGTGCTGAGCACAATGATGGGGGAGATGGCAGCTCTCGGTTTTCCCGAACCGTTGCCGGCCCGGGGGGGCATCATGCCGCCTTTCTCCAGTTTCAGCAATACATACCGAACCTTCAACGGCGTGGTCAAAGACATGTACCGACGCCCGGAAAAACTCAAGGCGGCGCTTCAATTGATGCTGGATTTCCGGATCGCCAGAGCGACCCCTGCTGTCAAGCGCCCAGGACACCCGACGCTGGGAAGCTCGGGCGAGGCGCACCGCGTCTCCGATGAGTTCTTCTCGAATAAGCAGTTCGAGGAATTCGTCTGGCCGTATTGGAAACGGGCCATGGATAAAACCTACGAGCTGGGTTACGACATCATTTCGATGTTCTTTGAGGGGAGGAGAGACAACCAACTGCATTACTTCACTCAGTATCCGAAGAGAAGCATGTTGATTCGTTTCGCCGAAACGGATATTTTCCGGGCCAAGGAAATGCTCGGAGATAAGGCGTGCATCATGGGCAACGTTCCAATAGCCATGTTGCAGGTCGCCTCGCCCTCAACGGTTGAGGAATACTGCAAGAAGCTGATCGAGAAGGTTGGCAAGAACGGCGGCTTTATTTTGAGGTGCTCGACCGATTTCACACAGGAAGCCCGACCTGAAAACGTTAAGGCGATGATCGATTCGGCCGAAAAATACGGGCGGTACAAATAGCTCCAGGTTCTTAAGAGATCGGCGGACATGGGTCAGTCAGAAGAAAATTAGAAAACCGGGCGTGGCAGTCTGCTGCGCCCGGTTTTCTGACTATGCAATTGCGGAGCCGAGGCATGCCGCTTGTAGTCAAAGGACAGCGAACATAAGATAGTCATTAAGTGCTATTGCATGACTACTCTTCCGTCAGCAAATGAGACTATCAACCAGCTCAATAGGCCTGAGCTATTAGCCCCGGCTGGCGATCGCGATTGCCTGGACGCCGCAATACAAAATGGAGCCGACGCCGTCTATCTTGGGGTAAAGGAGTTCAACGCGAGACTCTACACTCGCAACTTCACGCTGAAAGAACTCGTCGACGTAGTGCGGTTCGCACACTCCAGTGGGGTGAGAGTCTATCTGACCCTGAATACCCTGATCAAGGACAACGAGATAGAGGCTTACTTCAACGTGCTCTCAAGCGTCTATCTCGCCAACGTAGACGGAGTCATCATCCAGCATATCAGTTTCCTCGACATGATCAAGCGGAATTTCCCTTCTCTCCCCGTATTCATCTCCACCCAAGGTGCGATCGGTAACCTTTCAAGCGCCTTGATCGTGAAATCGGCGGACCGCATAGTTCTTCCGCGCGAGCTGCCCCTGGAAGAGATTAAGGAGTTTGTCAAGGCTGGAGTCAACACAGAAGTCTTTGTTCACGGAGCGCTTTGCTACAGCTACAGCGGGCTGTGCCTTTTCTCGAGTTTTGTGGGGAGCCGCAGCGGAAACCGCGGATCGTGCGCCCAACTTTGCCGGCAGAAGTACAACGGAGATTATCCACTCAGCACAAAGGAATTGTGCCTCGTCAATCGGATTCCTGAACTAATTGAAGCCGGGGTCAAGGGCTTCAAAATAGAGGGCAGGATGCGGTCGGCTCTGTATGTGGCGGTGGCTACGAGGCTCTACCGGAAAGCCATCGATTCCTATTTGAAAGGACACTTTGATCTTCCAACACGCGAAATGGAGGAGATGGAGATCGTCTTCAACAGGGAGTTCACGCAGGGCTTGATCTTCGGGGAACAGCGCCCTATTTCGGCGGAAAAGCCTATGAACCGTGGCGCCCTCCTCGGCGAGGTCAAGGAAGGAGAGATCGCTGTTTTGAGGAAGGTGGCCGTGGGGGACGGGGTGGGGGTTTGGAGCAGGGGGAAGGTAAGCGGCACCATTATCAAAGAGATGTCGGTAGAGGGCAAGATTGTCCAATCAGCCATGGTGGGGCAGAAAGTTGAACTTGGGCTGAATACCAGTGACGGCTCCAGGGTTTACCTGACATCGTCTCCAAGGATACGCGTCAGTCCAGGGTTCAGAGTAGAGCGGCCTCCCATAAAGATCACGGAGAGAAAAAGGGTCCAAGTCGCATTGCCGAAGATCACGCCGCGCCGTTCGCCTCAAACGAGACTCATAGTCAAGACCTACTCTCTCTCAGAAGCAATCGAATCGTCCAAGGCCGGCGCCGATGTCGTGTTCCTGAACATCTTCAGCCCAGAATTTCCGGTACAGCAAGGCTGGAGCGAACGGGCTCTTCTGGGGGCTTACCTACCCAGGATAATGAAACAGTCCGAACTTGATTCGGCGCTGGAGTTGCTAAGACGAAAAAGCCCTTCGGTAATCTTGACCGGCAATTTGGGCTTCTTGCGTTCATCAGGCGATTTCAGGGTTCCAATCTTCGTAGACTATTCATTTAACACGTTTAACGACATCGATATAAGGTATTTCAAAGGGTACAAGGCAACTCCGATAATGTCGCCGGAGCTCTCGCTCAATGAACTCAGCCAACTCAAGGACAAGGATGTAGTAGTTGTATGCCATGGAGACATAGCCCTGGCAAATACTGTGATCGACCCAGCAACGCAAGAACTGGTGGATGAGAAGAACTCGAGATTCCGCGTTCGTAAGGAGAACAGGTACTGGCAGATTCTAAATAGCAGGCCATACGGATTGTTTGACGCCGTCACCGCGTTGCAGGACCAGGGATTCGGCCAGTTCTATATCGACTGGGAGGGAAGGGGCGAACACGCGGTCAAGTTGTATCGCAAACTCCTGGCAAAGGAGACAGGTAGCCGCAGAGCGAGAAAAGGCTACACTTCGGGTCATCTCTTTAATCCGGTCAGTTGATTGGGGATCAGATGATGCCTTCATTAATGGAGTTGTTTCACGTCGCCGAAAGACTCAAGAATGAGGTCCGACACGCTTACAAATCGAGTGGCTTTCAGGAGACGGTGGCTGAGCACTCCTGGCGTCTTTGCTTAATGACAATGGTACTGTCTAGGACGATCGAAGGCGTTGATAATTACAAATGCCTCAAGATGGCGCTGATACACGATTTGCCGGAGATCTTTGTTGGGGATGCCTACCGCCTGGACTTGAAGAAGCAGCTGGGAAGACACGATGAGGAACGGGCCGCATTGGAGAAGCTGGTCAGGCTTCTCTCAGAGAGCACCGCCGAAGAGGTAACTGGCCTGTGGCTCGAGTTTGAGGAAGGCCTGACCAGCGAGGCAAGGGTCGTAAGGCTGATCGACCGTCTAGAGGTCCTGATCCAGCACAATGAGTCGGACATCAGCAGGTGGAGTGACTTGGAAAAACAGATCCAGTACGGATTGGCAGAAAAGCACTCCGAACGCTTCGGTTTCCTGCGGGATTTCGCCTTGCAGATTGACGTGGAAACGCACAAGAAGTTGACTGACGCTGGATATCGCCCCAGCAGGATAACGCAAGAGACATATGACCTGTATTATGGGAAATAGACGGATTTGCCAAGCTGGGATTGGGACAGGTGTACGTCTGGTGTAACAGTCTTCGAGTTCCATATTGGGGGAAACGAACAGAACAGCGGAGAGGACACTCTCGGATTTCAGCGGGAGACTATTCGTTTGACGCGGCCGATCTGTCCCCCTTCAAGACGTACCTTGATGCCGTGCGGATGCACGGCAGAACTAGTGAGAATGTCTTTTACAATACCGCTGGTCAGACTTCCGGAAGCTTGGTCCTTCTTCAAAATGATCGAGACTACCATGCCGGGTCTGATGTTCTCCCGTCTGTTACCGTCAGTTGACAACGTCCTTCCCGCCACGATTAATTGCACTGTCGAAAACGATTGCTCACCGTTCCAGAACACAACGCGAAGCACGGCCAAGGCACTCGAGCAATGTCTCGGCGCGTGCGCCCTACTTCGTGTTCGCCTGGATTAGCTTCACCATCAAGTTACCTACTTTTCGCGTGTCGAAGTAGGCGAACGCACTGCCGTCGCTGGATTTCCCACTGAGAACGACGCGAACCCCTCGATATATCATCCTGGCCATCTCCGTTTCGAAGTCATCAACCGCAAAGTCAAGGCTGTAGACGCCCTCGCCCCTCTTGTTGAGGAACTCCCCGTAGGTAGTCTCTATCTCCAGAGGCTGAACGAACTCGTGAGCCACTGAGCCCACCATTGCCGCTCTGGTCCTCGCCTTGACTGCGGTACCGGTCAGGCCGTGTACCTTGAAGTCAGTGGACAAGCTGCTGTCAATCAGTACCTCCGGCTGCAGATCAGCAATGCCCAGGTTCTCGTAGTATTCGGCAGCCTTGCCTATGTCCCTGGTCGCTATACCCAGGCCGGTGAATATCCAGTTGCTCGTCAAAGGATGTGCGCGGTTGTGCGCCTGCCACCTTTTGTGCCATTCTCCAGGCATGGGGCGAAACGACAGCCACAAGGCGCCGTACTTGGCGGTACCAAGGTAATTCTCCACAATCTTTCCACGTGACTCCAGACTCATGATGTCCTCGCACCCCTTCTTCAGAAGGACGGCAGTTTCCCTCTCAGGATCGGGCACGTTGAAACAGGTATGGCTGATGCCATCGCCCCATTCTCGGAAGAAGTCGTCGTTGAAGCCGGTGCCCTGAGGTCGGCCGTGAATGCACTCGATCACCAGCGAACCCACCTGAATATTGGCAAAGACTCTGTTCACAACGACCGCGTCCGATGGCGGTGTCCTCTGGCGGCTAGGCGAAGGTTTGCCATAGACCGTCATCGTCCTCGGTGGCGGCTCTTCTTCGGGTGAGCCCGGGACTGGGTTGGTAGCATTAGGACCCAACGTCCCGACATTCACGCCAATCCCTATGGACGCGTAGTAAGTAGTAATCTCATCCAGGTCTCGGACTACCAATCCCACATGATCAAAGTCCCAGTCGTTGTTCATTTGCGTGTGCTCCCAATTCTCATTCAGCAGGTGACATTTGCTTCGATTTGGCACCTCATCGATTCCGGAACCGTTGAAGTCGCGGCACCCGGCAATGACAGCTCAAAGCGGTCAGCCCCGCCCAGCGATCGCTATTCCGCCGTCAATACGAATCGTCTGACCTGTAATGTAGCAGGATGCGTCGGAAGCAAGAAACAGAGCGAGGTCACCGACCTCAGCGGACTCGCCGTATCTCCCAAGCGGTATAGTTTTTCCACGCTCCTCGTAGTTGGTCCTGCGGCTGGGTAGATTGTCTTCCGATATTCCGTGAACGCCGACAGCGCCAAAATCCGTCCTGATAAGTCCGGGGGCGATAGCGTTGCAGCGGACATTGTAGGGAGCGAGTTCCCTGGCTACCCATCCAGTGAGATGCATGATTCCTATTTTCGTTATGCCGTAGATAGAAAGACTGCCCATGGTGAAGGCCGCCGACGAGGACCAGTTGATAATGCTGCCTCTCCTATTCTCCTTCATCACCTTGCCGACAGTTTGGCAGCACAGCAGCACGCTCTTCAGATTGACATCCAACCCTTTCTGCCACAATTCGGGTGTCATTTCCAGAAGGGCTGCATTAGCCGGAATTCCCGCGACGTTTGCCAAGACGTCGATCGTGCCAAACTCCCGCACCGTCTTCTGCACCAGGCTTGAGACGTCCGCGTCTTTGCTGACGTCGGCTTGAATAGCCAAGGCGCGCCGCCCCAGCTTGCGAATGGCACTCGCCGTCCCTTCAAGATCCCAGTTCTCTCCTTTCACCACGAGGTCAGTCACAGCGACATCGGCGCCCGCCTCCGCAAAAGCCACAGCAGCGGCCCTACCCATTCCCAGTGTACCGCCTGCGCCGGTTACAAGAGCAACTCGGCCCTCCAACGAGAACTTCGACGACATAATCAAGGCCTCCTTCTTTGCCTCTGCCGGGCGCCAATTCGCCAACTCGCGCCTGCCGGTGCGGCTCGGTTTCTTCGCAATGCCAAAAGGATCGTGCGGATGCCATAGAATACGCCCAAGTTGCTTCTCTCTTTCAACGAGAGAGTTTACCAGGAGGGTTGTTGAGAGGAGACGCTGACTAATTCAATTAGCGGGCGTCAACCGCGTGAAGACCGAGCGGATCCGCCAAGGGGCTATCGGAAAGAGTTCCCAAACGGACCCAATCAGACGTCCTGTCTCAGTCTTGTCTGTAACCGAAGAACCAACATACCAAAGATTGGTCCAGAAAGCGCTTGAATCACGAACGGGACCATCTCGAGTCTGATGGATAGCTATGTGAGCATTGCCTATTTGAGATGGCTGCCGTCGCAGAAGGGTTTGTTGGTGCTCTTCCCACAACGGCATAGCGTGACCCTGTTCCTGACTTCATAGGTCTTGCCTTCTGCGGATTCCACCTCAATGCCGCCACGGACCCATATAGGCCCGGTTGTCTCCGCCTGCGTATCGTTGACCAGTCCAATCGAAGGTTCGAACTCTGGCTCGATGGCATTCCCGTCCTTTTCCCACGCAACAAGCCTTCCAGACGGGCATTCGCAGCTTTCTTCGATGGCAGCCTTCCTGGCATCTGGGTCATCCGACTGCGCGGTGAGTTCCCAGGTACCCCCCTTGCGATGGCAGAATCTGGCTCTTACACAAAGATTCTTGGCATCGGTCAAATTGAGGTCCGGCCCCTCGAATCGCCGGGCACTCTCGAGATAAAGACTAGACTCGGCCGTTTCGGTGCCATCAAACTTCACTGAGGCATGAGAGCCGTCGCAAAAAGGTTTGTGCTGGGAGTGACCACACCGGCAGAGGGCGAAATCGCCCTGCGTGGGATAGCTCTGGCCCTCCTTCCAGCCGTGGCATTGATCTTCACCATCAACGCATATGTCCTGGTCAGTCAGTGGAACTCCGGCAGACACGAGGTACGGACCGTCTTTGGTGACTTTGACTCGCTTTGGTTTTTTCGTCATTGGTCATTCCCAAGGCTAGGCACGAACAAGCGCTCCCGATAGGGGCCAACCAGAAAGGGTTTAGCGCTGGTCCTCTCCGAATCGCTTGTTTCGTGCCGTTTCCCGATACATTTACTTCTTCTTTTCGTCCTTGTCCGGCGGTCTGCTGAGGATCTCGTCGATGATTCCGTACTCAACGGCCTGCTGAGGATTGAGATAGAAATCCCGGTCAGTATCGTGCGCGATCTTTTCGATAGATTGCCCCGTGTGTTTCGATATGATGTTGCGGATCATCTCCTGCATACGAAGGATTTCCCTTGCAGCTATTTCGATATCAGAAGCCTGGCCATGCGCTCCGCCGAGAGCCTGGTGCATATGAATAGTCGAATGAGGAAGAGCGTACCGTTTGCCCTTGGCGCCGGCGCAGAGCAAAACCGTTGCCATGCTCGCCGTCATGCCTACGCAAATAGTTGACACTGGAGCGCGAATAAGCTGCATTGTGTCGTAAACGGCAAGCCCGGATGAGATGACCCCACCAGGACTCTGGATGTATAGACTGATATCTTTGTCAGGGTCTTCCCTTTCCAGATAGAGCAGTTGGGCGATAAGCGTGTTCGCCACCCGGTCCTCGATCGGGGTAAAAAGCATAATGATGCGTTCCTTGAGCAAAAGGGAATAGATATCCCAGCTGCGCTCTCCCCTTGGCCCGCTTTCGACAACCCCGGGTATGATGTCGTAGGGATTGACAATATTCACGTTGAATCCTCCTCTTTTCGGCTTTTGTTAACGTTAGGGCAGCTACTATTAGGATGGAGCTAGCACTGTGCGCGGGCCGTTACTGCCCGCCATGCTGAGCTCAATCGGATGATATCACATTGTAGTCAATTGAGAGCATCGCGTGCCGTTTCACTATCGCGCAGCCACCTCCTCAGCCAGACAGTTGGAGTACTCTCTTGCTGGCAGGCGTCACCTCGTTGAGAACTCTTTCGAGACCGTCCAGACCCTGATCCAGTCGGAAGAACACCTTCACAGAATAGTGTGCTCACACCATGCGGGGAGATGTCACAAAATCTTGATATTCCCAGATGAGTTTTTATGACTTGTTAATGGGTGCTCATCTATGCTGAATCACAGGCAGTCGACGGACGGGGGCACCAGTCGGTGATTCATCGCTGACTGTGGAATGCGGTCATCACTCTTCTGTTGATCCGCTTAATCAATAGGAGCTCTCTATTCGTCGAGCGACTCCCCATCGCGAATTAGAATCGAAATCCATGGAGGGAAGATATGCTAAAGCTCGGTTCAGTCATGATCGGCAGCACAAACGCAAAGGCACTAAAGGAATTCTACGAGCGGGTATTCGGAAGACCGGCAGATTGGTCCGAAGAAGGGTGGGCCGGCTGGAAATTCGACTCTACTTTTGTGACCATCGGGGAGCACTCGCAAGTACATGGAAAAGCAAAAGAACCCCAAAGAGTGATAGTCAATCTGGAGACTGAAGACGTAAAAGGGGAATTTCAGCGGATTAAGCGTTTGGGAGGGGAAGTTGTCAGAGACCCCTATGAGCTGGAAGGATCCTGGATCGCTACCCTGGCCGACCCCGACGGCAACTATTTCCAGGTAATGTCCCCCTGGAAGATGTAACAAGGTTCGCCGAACGATCTGGCGGTGCGAGGAACTCAAAATGGAAGGAAGGCGCCCCGGCTATGGAACCGTGGCGCCTTCCTCATCTCAAACTGTGGATCGATGGCGTTCTAAAAGTCTAGCGCCAGTCATCGATACTGAAGGACTCTCTCATGGATCCTCTCATCCAGTGGAGTTGCTCCTCACCCGCACCCATGACGATGATGCAGTTGGCCCACGGGTCAGGGCAGGCAGGAACCATATAATCCTCGGGAAGCTCCATCCAGTGTTTTCCAGAGGTCCGCTCGATTCCTCTCCATGCATTCGTCCAGACATCGGGGACCGAGTGGAGTCTGTACTCCTTTACGGTCATGAAGCTTCTCTTGTACAGGTATTCATATACCGCGTCTTTCGATTTAAACCCGAATTGATAGAGATGGTTCGCTAACTCGGGCAGCATGAGAAAAGTGAAGCCGCCCTCGCCGTCGACCCAGAACCCTCGTATATAATCCAGGAAATTGTGAGGGCCAGGCTGCCCTTTGACACCGAGTCTTCTGGCGATGCCGCTGTGTCCACTCTTCTGGAATTCGCGATATTGCCCCGGCATCCATGCCGCTGATTCCATGCCGCTCATACCAAGGCCGATTTTCACGAGTACGCTGTCGGTCTTTTCAAAGCCGCACTCCTCGTTCAGCCCCTGCCAGCCGGGCGGCAACGCTTCTGCGTTTTCAGGGAACACATTAATAAGGCCGCTTCCGAACACCCCGCAATTGTTGACGCTTGGAATCTCTCCTCCAAGATTGCGCCACATCAGCTCTGATGCACGGCCCAGGGACTTGTTAGCGGGATTCCCAGGGCCCAGGAGGTTGACGTCATAGTTCATCCCCACTTCGCGGCCAAAGGGTCCGCTGATGCAATATCCTCCACCGCCGCGGCCATCGCCGCACCCTCCACCAGACTCAGCGATTGCCAAAACCGCAGGGAAGAATTCGGGCCGGCATCCGGCCATCACGGCGATGGTGGCGATCTTTTCCACTGTAGCCGTGCGCCGCATTGGCAGGTAGACGACGGGCTCTCCTTTCTTGCCGGAGTTCCCCATCTGGACAGACCGGTCACCGACATCGTGGTCCTCGTGGAAGACTATTAACTCGTCGGCTTTGTGGCTGGTGCCTTTAAGCATTTCGGCAACTCGCTCTTCTGTCGGCACCCTCACTGGAAGTCCGTCAGTGTAGAGGGCAAACGGGGCGTTCTGCAACGAAGGAATAATAACCGTCTGCTCGTAGAAGTCCTGGGCTTTGTCTAGCGTACCTTCGAAAAGGACGCGCTTGTTATCCGGCGGGTCCAGTCTGCTTCTCTTCTGCTCTTCAGCTGTTAGCGGACGGGTCAGGGCGTCCATCAGTTCCGGTGCCACTCTCTCGACATCAATGTGTCCAGGTATGGTGCGCGATTCGCAGACATAGCGGGCTCCAGGAAGTCCATTCAGCCTGGCGGCTTCTTTCCAGCACTCCTGCTGGTCGGGGAAAATGACAAAAGCGCTAGGGATGCCGGCTTTTTCATAGGTCGATAGGGTAGGCAACTGCTCCCATATAGCGCCGTGTCACCAGACAACACCACGAATAAGGCCGTCCGCGGTCTTCATCTCTTCATCCGAAAGAGCGATACTGCCCGCGATGGTGCGGTGCGGAGGAGCATGTGTTACCTGCCAGTTAACTTCCGGGTACAACTGTTGCAGCTTTTTGGGCAAGGGTATCATCAGTCCCTGCTCGCCACCCGCGCCGACGCTGATGTAAATAGTTTTGCCTGCAAGTTTGTTCTTATCCAGGCGCGGCGCCAGGGGATACAACTCCACCGGCTTCTGGATCCCAACGGGGTTCAGGCACTTGAATGTTCTTTCCTGTGCTGGCATTTCCACCTCCTAAGTGCTTTTTCTGTGTTGCGCGTTCCTAGCGATGAACGCTACTCCCCGGAACAGAGCAGCGTCTTTACGTAGCTGCTTCGACGGTCCGCTTCTTGACGGTCAAAATGATGGCTACTGATATGACGGCGAGAGCAACCCCGTATATGAAAGTGGCCTCAGGACTGATCCTGTCCCACAGCAGACCTGCTATCAGGCCCCCAGGTAATGCCACCGCGAGCGAGTGACCCGACGGAGAGGTCTTGTTAACCATGCGGTCTCACCTTTCATAATCCAGTCCGGAGCGTCGACGGTCCACATAAGCGAAGCCAGCCGGGTGTTCTCAGGCACAAGGCGGGCCTAGCCTCGGTCTTGACGCAATGATTGGGCTGTATGATAGCACTTCAGAGGCGTGCGGTAAATCGGCTGTCCGGTTGCAGATCCCGATGCCGTTTCCTCACCGGTGTCCGGCACGAGTAAGGATGACTATAATTCAGACATGGCCGAGAAGACGCCAACCCCCGAAACGGGCGAGGGCCCGTATTACAAGCAAGGGTCTCCCGAGGAGTCAGTCCTTTTCCGTGAAGGCATCCCGGGAGAGCAACTGACCCTGACAGGGTTTGTCCGAGATGTCAATGGCAAGGCACTCGCGGGTGCATGGCTTGATTTCTGGCAGGCAAACGGCAATGGCAAGTACGACAACTCAGGATACACGTTGAGAGGCCATCAAAGAACAGCAGAATCGGGACAATACCAGCTGAAGACCGTGGTGCCCGGATCATATCCGGGGCGCACGCCGCATATACATGTCAAGCTACGAAGAGCCGATGCGGGCCGCACGTACACTACTCAACTGTTCTTCCCCGGACTTGCCTCCAATAAAGGAGATTTCATTTTTCGTGAGGATCTATTGATATCTGTGAGTTCAATGCCTCAAGGCAAGGCAGGGGTTTTCGATTTCGTCCTCGACGCCCCCTGACGCAGTCACGATCTCTCGATAGTTCTCCGGCAGAACACTCTCTGAATTCCGAACCGAGATGCTGTAGTAGTGGCCTACCATGTACTGCTTGACCTGCTGACTCCGCCAGCTGTGCTATATTTGTAGGCTATGGCTGGCCGTGACTCAATGCTGTCGGGGTATCGAGTCCTCGACCTATGTGACGAGAAAGGTCTGCTCTGCGGGAAGATATTGGGCGACCTTGGAGCAGATGTCGTTAAAGTTGAGAAACCTGGAGGCGACCCTGCACGCAATCTAGGACCTTTCTACGCTGACGACCCCAACAGTCACGGAAGTCTGTTCTGGTTCGCATTCAACACGAGCAAGAGAGGTGTCACTCTTGATATCGAATCCTCCGATGGTAGGGAAGTCTTCTTAAAGCTTTCCCAAGGCGCAGATATTCTCACCGAGTCCTTTCCTCCTGGTTATCTAACGTCGTTGTCCCTGGACCATGCCTGCCTGTCGAAGATGAACCCGCGCCTCATCGTAGTGTCAATCTCTCCCTTTGGTCAGTCAGGACCGTACGTTTCGTATCGGGGGCCCGATATTGTTGAATGGGCAATGGGCGGTCAGATGGCATTGAACGGCGATCCTGACCGGCCTCCTTTCCGGATCAGCCATCATGCTCAGTCATACATGCATGCGTCGGCCGATGCAGCCGCTGGAGCGCTGGTCGCGCTTCTCGACAGACACAACTCAGGATTTGGCCAGCACGTCGACGTCTCTATTCAGGATTCAGTTGCTCACACTGCAGACAACGGATTTTCTCAGTGGGACCTGGATGGCATTCTGCGAAAGAGAGGGGAGGACGCGCGGGGAGGCAACCACCGAGCGACCCGCATCTGGCGATGCAAGGACGGATACGTCTCGTGGGCTCATGGGGGGAACTCAAGGCTCACTCCGAGTAAGCCTTTGCTCGACTGGATGAAAGCTGAGGGATTTCGTGACAAGTACCTTGAGGAATTCGATTGGGACCGGCCCAATTTCAACAGTACGACCCAAGAAGAAATGGACAGGATAGAGGAGCCAACTGCTCGTTTCTTCTTGATGCATACCAAAGCGGAGCTGCTCGATGGAGCAGTGAAGCACAACGCAATGCTTTATCCTGTAGCAACTACGGCAGACATGATTGACAACATACAGTTGGGGTCAAGGGGATTCTGGATCGAACTCGAACACGAAGAGATGGATCGCAAGATTACGTATCCTGGCGTCTTTCTAAGGGCATCGGAGTGTCCCATCAGAATCTCGAGGCGTGCCCCGAGAATCGGTGAGCACAACGTCGAGATTTATGAACACGAAATCGGCATGTCTCGAAAAGAACTGCTCGCACTAGCCCAGGCGGGAGTGATCTAGGCCTATGCCAAGACGACTGTTGGATGGAATCAGGGTTGTCGACATTACCCTATATGTAACCGGCCCTCTCACGACACAAGCCCTGGCGGATTGCGGCGCGGAGGTCATCAAAATCGAGACTAGAAGCAGGATGTCGGGTGGTGGGATGCAGGGCAGCGTCGGTGGCGGTCTGGCACAATCGACCAACAAGAAAAGCGTTACCCTGAATTTCACCAGCCCGGAAGGCCTGGCTTTGCTGTACAGATTGGTGGCAAAGAGCGACATTGTGGTTGAGAACCATGCTGGTGGGGTTCTGGCGAGAAGGGGCATGGGCTACGAGGACCTCGTCAAGATCAAGCCCGACATCATTATGTTAAGCAGTTGCATGCAGGGCCAGACGGGACCTTATGCCAGCCACGGTGCCTCCGGACACAAGCTTAGCGCACTCTCAGGGTTCAACGAGATTGCGGGGTGGCCTGATCGCGAGCCAGGTTGGCTTGGAGCGTACACTGACTTTATCGCGCCGAAATACAACTTGATCGGCATATTGGGGGCCCTCGAGTATCGCCATAGAACTGGGAAGGGGCAGTATCTGGACCTGTCTCAGAACGAGGCGGGCATGCAGTTCATCTCTCCATCCATTCTAGACTACACAGCAAACGGCAGGGTGGCCGGCAGGATAGGCAACAGGTCCTCGTACGCGGCCCCACACAATGCATATCCTTGCATAGGAGCAGACCGTTGGTGCACCATCGCCGCATTCACTGATTCTCAATGGACGAGCTTATGTAAGGTTATCGGACTCGCCGATTGGCTTTCCGACCCAAGGTTTGAGACCTTTCTGGCCCGAAAAGAGCACGAAGAGGAACTCGACGGGCTCATCGCACGGTGGACGTCCCTGCATTCTGCAGAAGAAGTGATGACTCTGATGCAATCGGCCGGGGTTCCCGCGGGCATCGTCGAGACGGCTGAAGATCAGCTGGAACGCGACCCTCAGTTGAGACACAGAAGGTTTTTCAGGGAGCTCGATTTTCCCGGGTTTGGTCCTTACCATAGTCCACTGGGAGTCAATTTCCTACTGTCAGATCACGAGTTCGCCGCGGAGAGGGGGCCGATGGTCGGGGAGCACAACGAATACGTGTTCAAGACCTTGCTTGGGATGTCAGACGCAGGTTATGACGATCTGGTTCGCGCCAAGGTGATAAATTGAACCATGTTGTGCTGCATTCTGACGAGAAGGTATACTTTCCTTCAGGGACGGCGAACAATTTGAATCCCGCCCCAAATTTCGGAGAGGCGGCGAAATCAGCCTGATGCGCATCGGTCTAATCTCGGACACGCACTGCCCATGGTCACAGAAGGAGTTGCCTGAGCAGGTTTATGACACGTTCAAGGGTGTCGACTTGATTCTGCATGCTGGGGATATTTACAGCTATAGCATCCTGGACCAGTTAGGCCGAGTGGCTCCCGTGCTAGCTTCGCTTGGCGACGATGACTACGACGGCAACGACGCCCGCGTCCAACCCAAACACATTCTCGAGTTAGACGGCAAGATTATCTGGCTTATTCACGAGGGTCCCTATGCCCCAATTACCTCAACCTTCATTCCTCTCTGGTGGAAGAGCAGATTGGCTCCGGGAGATAAGAACAGGAACAAACCGGATATAATCATTTCAGGCCACCAGCACAGGACATTCGTTGATAGGACCGATAGCCTGCTCCACATAAGCTCAGGAAGCCCTACGTTGCTGCACTATCAAAAAGGGTTAGGGACGGTAGGGATTCTCGATATCGGCGATGGAAAGGCCGACGTTGACATTATTCAGCTTAAGGAATACGAGTAAACCGCGCACGATTAGAGTGTATCTACCAGAGTAGATTGTGCTTGACAAATTTTGCGGGCACATACTAAACTTAACGAAAAGGGAGGTGAACCATGACAGAAGCCGAAATCATGGAGCAGATCAATAAGAAGAAGACCTCGCTGGAGCAGGCTCGCAGCAGCAATGCCAGCCCGGCAGCGGTCAAGACGCTGGAAGAGGAGATCAAAGCGCTGGAATCCTCTCTGACCAGCGGACAGGCTGCGCCTAAGCGGCCTCGCCGAACCGCATTCCTCGACGAATGCGCCGGCTAGTATCTATCTAATCTGAACAGCCTTCGGCACATCCCTTGGGCTCCTGGCTCTGCCTGAGGGTGAGAGGGATGTGCCGAGAATAGTTCTGAGCCAATCACACCACAGCGAATAGCTGTGGTGTTTTCGTTTTGTGCGTCCTTGGATCGACTGGATCAGTATCAGAGGTCCAGTCTGTAGGCCATCACCACCACCTCGGGGGCGGGACGATGATCGAACTGCGGCACCCTGAGAAAGCCCATTCTCTCGTACATCATTTTTGCCACGGCCATGGCCTCAGTGGTGTGAAGCCCGATTGTTGCGATCCCGGCCGCTCTGCATCGGCGCAGGCACTCATCCATGAGAGCCCGTCCAATCCCCTTGCCCCGGTGCTCCGGAGGAACCCCGAGAAGTCGAACGCCGGACCATCCAGGCGGCCAGGAAACCCTGGTCCCGTCGAGATACAGGGTGACCGCCCCGACGAGTTGCCCCTGCTCCTCGGCGACGATCTGGTCCGACTCAAGAATCCTGCCTTTAACATCCATGATGTCCTCAAGGTAGGATTCCCACTCGGAGCGGGTCATCAGGCCTGAATACTGCTGGTAGGCTTCTTTCAGCAACATCCCGATGGCGCCAAGCTCTTCTGGCCGAGCGTCGCGGACAGTAATCCCAGCGTCTACTTTCATGATGGGATTATATACCGCGAGACCCTCTGCACTCAGCGTCCAAAACGATCAGCACGCTGCACAGAAAAGCCGCTGAGTCTCACCAAAGCCAACAGGTCAAGCAGGTTTAGCTTTACGGGAGACGTACATGCGTCTCGCCACGGTCGCCCCCAAGGCAACAACGATGGCCACAATCACAACCCAACGGGCGGTGGGGAAGCCGCCGAGTTTCCAGACCTCGATCTTGAAGCCTTCGAGAATAAAGCGGACGATGCCGTAGTAGATGACGTAGCCGACAAAAAGCTCTCCGGGCAGCAGCCTTTTGCTGTATTTCCTGCCGAGGTACATGAGAAGGCCGAAGCCGATCAGGTTGAGAAGCGACTCATAGAGGAACAAAGGATGGAAGTGAGTGTAGTTCTCGAATCCCGGCAGTCGATGTGCCGGATCTATGTAAATTCCCCAGGGCAGATTTGTAGGATATCCGTAAAGCTCCTGGTTGAAGAAGTTGCCCCATCTCCCTATGGCCTGTGCCAGAATCAGGCCTGGAGCAACGATATCAAGCCAGGTTAACGTACTGAGCTTCTTCCACCTGGTATATATGATGAGGCCGATCGCCCCACCGATCACCGCACCGAATATGCCCAGTCCGCGGCCTCCAATGATCTGCGAGGGATTCTGCGAGTAATAGGCCCATTGATCAATGACGTGATAGAGGCGTGCCCCAACGATCCCTAGAGGCAGAATCAGGAGTAGCATATTGAGGAGGTCGTCGACCGACTGTCCTCTACGCCGTGCTTCGAAGCTGGCGATCAAGACCGCTGCGGCCACGGCCAAGGCGATCATGATGCCATACCAAGCTATATGTAACGGGCCGATTGAAAATGCATTGTCCAACAAGTCCCTCCGTGTCCCATTATTGAGGCACTCAGAGAACAATATAGGCTCGACGGCGTTTCTGCGTCAACAGACCAGGCGCCGTAGGCCTTGATAGGCAGCCCCGATCACAGGCTATAATAGCTATTGAAAGTTTTTTCAAGAAGGCCCTATGACAATTGAAGGACTCTCGAAGACCTTGAGGGCACATGGGTGTCGAGTGACTCCTCAACGAAGAGCGATGATCCAGGTTATCGCTGCGCGGCGAGGGTTGGTTACCGCGGGAAACGTCTACGATATGGTCAATCAAGAATGCCCGGGAATCGGCATCGTGACAGTTTATCGCATGCTGGACCTTATGGACGAACTGGGGCTCGTGTGCAGATTGCACGGCCACGATCGATGCAGGACGTATCTGGTCGGCGGACCCGAAGAGCACCACCATCACCTGGTATGCTCCAACTGCGGCAAGGTAGTGAATTTCACGGAGTGCAGCATGGGCGCCCTTGAACAGAGACTGACCAGGGAAAGCGGATTCACGATTCGGGGGCATTTGCTCGAGTTCGAGGGCTTGTGCCAGCATTGCTCCCAGATTTCGGACACCCACGCCAGTTCTGCGGGGGAACACTCCTGAAGGTGTTGACGAAACAGCGGCAGCTGCGAACCGCTCGGATCGTCGCTGGTCTCCTCTCGATAGCGATCCTGATATGGTTGTCAGCGTGCCAGCCGGTCTCGACGGTTCCAACCAGGAAGACGATAGTGGTAACCTACTCGATTCTGGGTTCAGTGGTGAAAGCGTTGGTGGAAGACCAGGTGAATGTGGTAGTACCAGTTCCGAACGGGTTAGATCCTCACGAATGGGAGCCTTCCGCCAAGGATATCGAACATATTAATAAGGCAGATCTAGTTGTTGAAAATGGGCTTGGACTTGAAGGAGGGCTGACAAAGACGCTGGCTGCCGCCAAGGCAAGAGGAGTCCCCTTTTTCACCGCGTGTGACCACATCGTGATCAGGCACGTAGGCGCTGGGGAGGGGATTCCGTCCGGCGACCCGGACCAATCCGTGGGGGCAGCCGACCCGCACTTCTGGATGGACCCCGTTTCGATGAAAAGCGTCGTTGCTGCCCTGGTCCCCGCGATCAAGGATACGCTGGGAATCGATGTAGCTGCTCAGGGCGCTGTTCTGGAGCGCCGTCTGGATGACAACAACGCCGAAATCGCGGGACGAGTGTCTACTTTGCCGGATAGCGCTAGAAGTCTCGTCACGGGGCATGAGTCGCTCGGCTACTTCGCCCAGCAGTACGGGTTCAAACTCATCGGTGTTCTGGTCCCATCATTGTCATCGCAGGCGAGCGTCTCGGCCGGCGACCTCGCAGCCCTCAAGGTCGTTATCCTGCAGAGCGGTGTCAAGGCGATATTCACTGAGCTCGGCACGCCGCCTGCAGTAGCTGAGACCATCGGGAGGGAGACCAACGTGAAGGTTGTCCAGATAACGACACATGCGGTTCCGCCAGACGGCTCCTATTTGACTTTTATGACCAACCTCGCCGGCACGATTGTCGCATCTCTAAAATAGAGGGTTGCCTATGGACGTCTTTATCGCACCTTTTACGACGAACAGTTTCATGGCCCAGGCCCTTCTAGCGGGCGTGCTCGTGTCGATAGCCTGTGCAATCGCGGGGACCTTCATAATCCTACGCGGGCTCGCTTTCATCGGAGATGCCCTGGCGCACGGCGTTTTGCCGGGCATCGCCGTAGCGATTCTGGTTGGGTTTCCCGGAATCATAGGGGCAGCGGTCGGGGCCGCGTTTATGATCGGAGGCATCACACTTATAACTCAACGTTCCCGACTATCCTCGGATACCGCTATCGGCCTTCTGTTCGTCGGCATGCTTTCATTAGGAGTTGTGATAGTATCGCGATCGAGTTCTTTCAGCGGAGACCTTACGCGGATATTGTTTGGCGAGATACTTGGGATCAGCGTTGGCTCGATAGTCATTCAACTGGTGGCAACGCTGGTGGTAATGGCAATCGCTCTGATCTGCGCGAGGCCCTTCTTGCTCCTTAGCTTTGATCCAGAACAGGCGCAGGTAGCCGGGTTCTCTTCCCGGCTCTATCACAATCTAATGCTGCTGATGATAGCGATTACTGTCATAGCCTCATTTCAGACCGTGGGCACGTTGCTCGTCTTCGGACTGCTTCTGGCCCCGGCCGGGGCGGGGGCACTTCTGGCGAAGAGGGTCGAAGCAATGATGGGATGGGCCAGCTTTTTTGGAGCCCTTTCTATGTACCTCGGACTGCTTGTGAGCTATCACTTCAATCTAGCCGCCGGGGCAGCCATTATTCTCGTAGCCGTCGTCATGTTTTTCGTCGTTTTTGCAGTTCAGAACTTCACTCAGAAGAAAGTCCGTGTGCCGGAGGAAATCCATGGCTAATCAGGCAGTACTTGACGAACACGCCGGCGAAAAGCGAGGGGGTCGCGACGCTGTGCACCGCATTGAGGCCGTCGACCTAAGCATAGGTTTTCCCGAAGAAACGATTGTGAGCTCAATCAATTTCACGTTGGACCGTGGCGAGGCTATGGCCCTAATCGGCACAAACGGATCGGGCAAGTCAACGTTGCTCAAGACCATCGTCGGCCTTCTGCCGACCATCGGCGGCCGTTTAGAGGTGGTTGGAAAGAAGCCCGGCGCTGCGCCCAAGAAGATTGCCTATTTGGGACAGTTCCACCACTCCGGATTCGTCTTGCCCCTTCGCGCCGTCGATGTAGTCAGAATGGGAAGATTCCCAACCCATGGCCTCTTGAGGCCAATGGGAACGGAAGATGATGACATCGTCAGGACAGCAATGCGCACGATGGGCATTGACAAGCTTGGTGACCGCCCTTTGCGATCCATGTCAGGTGGACAGCAGCAAAGGACCTATCTCGCTCAGGTGCTGGCGCACAGGGCTGACCTGTTGGTACTCGATGAGCCTACTGCCGGGCTGGACGCGGGCGGCAGAGAGCTATATCTGCACGCCATAAACGACGAGATTTGCAGAGGAGCATCCTTACTCATCTCAACCCACGACATACAGGACGAAGCGGCTCTATGCACTCAGGTGATGTTGCTGGCCCGGAAGGTTGTGGCTCTCGGTCCGCCGGAGAAGGTCTTGACTCCCGAGGCCCTATTGGAGGCTTTTGGAATCGTTGTCAGCGGAGGGCAAAACCTGCATATCTTGGAATGCCAGCACCGAGATGAGGTGGACGGGACAGACGCGTCCCGCCGTTTTGGATCTTAGGAGCGATGGCGACAGCGCTTGATCAGCGATAGTCGTAGGCTCACAGAACAGTCAGCCGATGCGACTGGAGAGAGCGTTGCGTACCATTGCGCCGTCGGTATCTAGCTCGACACAGGCCTCGGCATCAGGCCCGCTTTGCTCACTATCTCAGGAACAATTTCTTCCCAGCCAACGGCCATAATGTGGATGCCGTGGACCCCGGGAATCGCCCTTACCTGCTCAATAATCTCAAGGATGATCTTGACGCCCTCTTCCTTAACGTTCTTGCTCTGCTCCATCCGCTTGACAAGGTCGTCGGGTACGCTGACGCCGGAGACGTTGTCACGCATGTAGCGAGCCATGCCCGCAGACTTCATGGGAATGATGCCGGCCATGATGTGAGCCTGCTTGTCAAGGCCTCGATCGCTCACACCCTTCATCCAGGTCGCGAATTTCGCCACGTCGAAAACGGCCTGGGTCTGGATAAAGTCCGCGCCAGCCTTGATCTTCTTCGCCAGTCTCGCCACCCTGTATTCGAAAGGATCGGCGAATGGATTCTCAACTGCACCAATGAAAAGCGGAACTTCGCCGGAGACGTCCTCACCGGAGATGAATTTCTTCTGGTCCCTCATATTCTTGAGAGTCTGAACGAGCTGAATGGAATCGATATCGAATACGCCTTTTGCGGAAGGATGATTGCCGAATTTCTGGTGATCACCAGTAAGACACAGGATATTGCCAATCCCCATGGCGACTGCGCCAAGAACGTCGCTTTGAAGAGCGATGCGGTTTCTGTCGCGCGTGACCATCTGCATCACTGGATCCACGCCCTGTTGTTTTAGCAGCACACAGCCGGCAAGGCTGCACATGCGGACGATGGCAGTCTGATTGTCAGTGACGTTCACCGCATCGCAGCAGCTTTTAAGAGTCTCTCCCTTTCGTTGGACGACTTTCGGACTAGCGCCCTTGGGAGGACCCGCCTCAGCAGTAACGGCAAAACCACCGGCGACCAGGACTTTTTCCAGATTAGTTCCAGCTTTCATCAAGACGAACTCCTTGTAGTTTGGTGAGGTTGATGGCTACAGTTCCACGGCGACCCGGCGCGGTCCTCCAGAATGGCTCTTGCTCCAGTCTTGTGGAGGTTCAATCTCCTCTAGTTTGTCCAATTCTCCCTGTTCCTTGAGGCGATCGACGATCAATTGCCAGGCGCAAGGAGTATCCTTGTCTACCTCGCACTTCCCGCCGGAAGAACCGCCGCAGGGCCCGTTGTGCAGCCCTTTGGCACATCTGACAACAGGGCAGATTCCAGCGGTCTTGCCGAGCTTGCAGTCGCCGCACTGAGCGCAGATCTCGAGGAAGGCTCCGGGCTTCTCCTCTTTACCCACGAAGAGGCTGTTCAGAGCAGGATAAATCGGCTTGCTGGTATACATGCCCACCGTCTGAACACCATAGGCACAAGACATTATCAGAATAGCCTGCGCTTCAGCGATGCGCTTGGCTTCCTCATCCATGGCGTCTTTGGTCAGACTATCGCAGGCAGTCGGAATCACCATCCATCCGGTGATTTCCTTGCCAGCCTGCTCAAGTTTGGCTTTCATGTCGACTACCTCAGACTGACCGCCGGTGTGAAGCATTGTAGGGCAAGTGCCGCAGCCCATGATGTAGATCTTCTTGTACGGACCAAGCAGCTTTACGATCTCTTCCTGTGGCTTTTGCTTTGTTACGGTAATCATTCTTGTTCTTCCTATTCCCTGCTCGTTAGTGAGTCGCCGCCAACGCGGGTGCCTTTATCCTCTTTAAATAATCCGCTCTGAAGTACTGGAGACTGTCGAGAATGGGAGTTGCAGCGGCTTGACCAAGGCCGCACAGTGAAGAAAGAGACATCACTCGGGCCAATTCCTCAATGATCTTGAGGTCCTTTTCTGAACCTTCATTCCTCACGAATCTTCCCAGTATTACGGCGAGATTCTGCGTCCCCTCGCGGCAGGGGAAACACTTACCACAGGACTCCTCAGCAAGGAATTCTTCTGTCCTGTGCATTATGTCAACGATGTCACGGCTCTCGTCGTAGACGGTCACCGCGCCTGCAGTCAACACGGTTTCGAACGCAAGCGGGGTTCCGATATTGGCGGCGGGGATCAGCCGTGCGGCAGCCCCGAGTTGTACTGCCTTTACCGATGAGGCGCCTCCGATATCAATCACGAGTTCTTTGAGGGGCGTACCCAGCGGCAGTTCATAGATGCCAGGATACTTGACATCGCCACTCAAGGAGAACACCTTCGTCCCTTTGCTTCGCTCGGTTCCTATCTGATTGAACCATGCCGAACCATTGAGGATCAGTTGTGGCAAATTAGAGAGGGTCTCCACGTTATTTATGCTGGTTGGCATTTGCCACAGCCCTGCGGTCACAGGGAAAGGAGGTTTGTAGCGGACCTCGCCCCTCTTGCCCTCTATGGAATCCATCAATGCCATTTCTTCGCCGCAGACGTACGCCCCCGCTCCTTCACGAATGGTAATAGCAACGTGATTGAGGAACCCTTTTGCCCTGGCTTGCTCGAGCGCCTGCTTGAGCCCGGACAGCAGGTAGCGATATTCCGCCCGGAGATAAATAAATGCCTGCCTGGCTCCGAGGGCGTGACTGGCGATTGCAACTCCTTCCACGATAGTAAAAGGATCATTCTGTATGAGGTACCTGTCCTTGAACGTCCCTACCTCACCCTCGTCTGCATTGCAGACCACGTACCTTTCGGACCCCGGAGCATTGCGAGCTCCTTCGAGTTTGAGCCCAAGGGGAAATCCGGCCCCACCACGGCCCCGCAGATTGGATGCCTTAACCTCGACGATCACCTGCTCCGGGGCCATATTCAAGGCTTTCTCAAGCCCGCGGAATCCATCGCGAGCAAGGTATGTAGCGATGTTGCCGGGATCGATAAGCCCGCAATTTCTCAGTACGATGCGTTTCTCAGGCAATGCAATCCTCCAATTCTACGGGTAGGACTGAAGAATCCCGACAAGATTGTCCACAGTCAAGTTCCCGTGTAACTTTCCGTTAATCAGCATGGCGGGAGCCATGTCGCAGGCTCCAATGCAGTTGGTGACCACAAGAGAAAACCGTCCGTCAGGAGTAGTCTCTCCAGGGCCGATCTTGAGCAACTCGATCAATTTGCCGCGAACTGCCTCACTATCCTTGAGATAACATGGGACGCTCTGGCAGACCTGGATAATGTTGCGCCCTCGCGGTTCAGTACAAAGGAATGAATAGAACGTGGCGACCCCGTAGACGTCGCTCACAGAAGTGTTACATTCGCTGGCGATCCTGGCCATCTCCGCTTCAGGGATATACCCTGATTTGTCTTGAACTGCCTTTAACTTAACAAGTATGTTGGTTTCTTCGCGGGAGACAGGAGATGCTGTTTCTTTCATCTAACCTCCGAAGTGTCTTAAGGAGAGATCAGCCCTTGATGAGCAAAGGCCTGGCCGTCTTTTGCCTGCCGACCTTCCGAGGTTCGGCCAATGCTCCCGTGGGACAATGCTTGATGCAGATTCCGCAGTCGCGGCAGGCCTCCTTGTCGAGGGGCACGTCTGCATCGACCACGATCTTCGAATCAAATCCCCGGTAGCCGACGGCGAGGACATTCTTCTTCGCTATCTCCGAGCAGGCCCTGACGCAACGGCGGCATAGTATGCATTTGGAGAGGTCTCTCTCTATGTAGGGGCTCACCTGCTCAACGGGGTAGAAACGCTTCTTCATCTCGAACCGCGATAGACCCACGTTAAGATCAGCTGAAATCTTTCGCAATTCGCACATGTTTGCCTTTTCGCACATGTAGCACGTGCCGCAGTGACTGGCGGTTAACAACTCCAATATCATTCTGCGTGCCTCGAGCACTTTTGGCGAGTGGGTTTGAATCACCATTCCTTTTCCAATAGGGGTATGGCAAGACGCCACAAGAGTCCGCGAGCCATCTACTTCTACGACGCACATCCGGCATGCTCCTGTAGGCGGCAGACCATCGATATAGCAGAGGGTTGGAATATCGATTCCGTTATCCCTGGCGACCTGCAGGATTGTTTTGTCACTACTTGCTGTAATTGGCTTCCCGTTGAGTGTGAGCTGTATTTCAGACATGGGTTCATTATCTGATATCCAAGCCCGACTCTGCAACTTCTATACTAGAAGGACTGTACTTGAGATACATGCCCATGGTACGGTTCACTTCGGACTACTCAGTGCACTCGCCAACCCCCAGACGACTCTGGCTGGGGCGCGTGAGGCAGGCTTGAATAGGGTATTATATTAGCCGGTCCACATATCATAGAGTTGGATTGGGTCAGCGCAGCCACCATGGGATTACGATGAGAGCAGCAGCCAGGATATTGGCAGACAGAGCTTTCTTTTGGGCTTCCGCTGTAATATTGGCGCTCGTTTTGTCCGGAATAATCTTCTACCTGACGGAAGCAAAGCCAGTTGTAGAACCCCAGAAAGTGGAGAGCCAGCTTCCACCTTTGACTGCAGCAGGGTCCGGGCAGCGAGTTCTGGTTTTCTCTCCTCATCCTGACGACGAGACCATTGCCCTGGGCGGCTACATCTATCAATCCGAAAAGAATGGGGCAGAAGTGCGAATCGTCCTCGTAACGAACGGAAACCGCCATCACCAAATGGGTGTCCGTTACGAAGAGTTCCGCCGCGCAACGAGTCTACTCGGGGTATCCGAGTCTGATCTCGTTTTTCTGGGGTATCCTGACGGCCATCTAAAGAGCGAAAATCAGACTGAGGTAAAGAACCGCCTGCGCCAAGAACTCGACAGCTTCGCCCCCCAGATCGTGCTCTATCCAACACCAAGAGATGCACATCCCGACCACGCAGCCACCGGCACAGCCATGGAAGACCTTCTCAAGACAGAGCCACAGGATCTGGTGAAATACGAGTATCTTGTGCACTATGAGCTCCTCTATCCACAACCCAGAAAGTATGCACCCAACCTCAACCTGCTCCCTCCGGTGGAATTGAAGAATCTGGACTGGTCAGCGGTCGCTCTTAGCGCACAGTCTGAGATAGTCAAGAGGAACGCAATTTTCACCTACCGCAGTCAGATGCGAGATGTGTTTCTGAGGCAACTTCTTGTATCCTCGATCCGCAGGAACGAGCTGTTGGTTGTGCGTGGGAGCGGAGCGCCTGTACCAGGCTCTTAGTAATGTATCCCGTAGATCGTCGGTGAATTCTTCACATCTGTGTAGATAAATTGACACAATCCGGCGGTTGACCTATTATGCGAAAAGGCCGGAGAATCGCGAACAGTGACTGAGACTTTTCAATCCACACACGAATCGCCCTCCTTGACTTAGGCTTATGTATCCCCTCATATTTCAACGTACGTCGACGCGCCCCGGAGGCAATGAATGCTCATCGTGACGTGCATCAAGCAAGTGCCCGACACGACCCAGGTGAAGACAGACCCGAAGACGGGTACTCTCATCCGCGAGGGCGTGCCGTTCATCATGAATCCGTTCGATACCAACGCGCTTGAAGAAAGCCTGAGGTTAAAAGATCGGTACGGGTTCAATGTGGCCGTAGTCTCAATGGGTCCCCCTAATACGAGCGTCACCCTCAAGAAAGCCCTGGCCGTGGGGGCGGACAAGGCCGTCCTGTTGTCTGACAGGGCATTCGGGGGCGCTGATACGCTGGCGACAAGCATGGTTCTGGCCGCGGCGGTAAAGAAATTAGCCGAGACCGAGGAAGTCGGGATGGTCATTTGCGGGAAGCAGACCATCGATGGAGACACGGCGCAAGTGGGACCCGGAATCGCGACCCGCCTGGGGTACACACAGCTGACTCTGGTTGACCAAATCCAAGAAGTCAACATGGCGGCCAAGAAGATCAGGGTACGCCGTAAACTTGAAGGGCGGCACGAAATTATCGAAGCTCCTCTGCCAGTGCTATTAAGCGTGGTACGTGAGATTAACCGGCCAAGGTATCCTACACTCCCGATGCGCTTGGCCTCCGAAGTTGCGGAAATCATAGTCTGGGACAATAAGGCTATGAAGCTGGATGAGCAGACCATTGGACTGAAAGGATCCGCCACTCAGGTGAGGAAGATATTCTCGCCTGAGAGGGCCAAGGGCGAGATCCTGGGTGATGGAGTAAACAAGCCTTCTGAGACCGCACAACTTCTCATCGATACTCTGATGAAGAAAGACGTTTTGTCGTTCGGGCGTTAGCAGGAGACAGTAAGAGCAAATGGTCGAACAGAAGAAGCCCAAGAGACCGCTAGGTTTTGCGCGACTGATTCCAAGCAAGTGCATTGCCTGCGGAGCGCGATGTCAAAGCGAATGCCGCTCGAATGCCGTTGAGATGAACACCAAGGGCGAGCCAATCTTCGATTTGTCAAAGTGCATTGGCTGTCGAAGATGCGTGCGGATATGTCCAGCTGCGGCTATCGAAATGTTCTTCACGCCCGAGCAGATGGAGATACTGAAGCAGCTTGGCAGCGAACCGAAGACCGGAGAAGCCAAGCCTGCCGAGGTTGAGGTCGTTGACGACCCAGCTCTGGCAATACTTAAGGAATACAAGGACGTCTGGGTCTATGTGGAGCATTCGCAAGGCGACCCTGCTCATGTCTCATGGGAGCTTCTCGGAGCCGGGGCCGAACTGGCTAAGGCAAGGAAGTCTGACCTGTGTGCAGTGGTGCTGGGAGACGGAGTGGGCCACCTTTGCCACGAGGCATTCGCGTACGGCGCCGACAAGGCATACATTATTGATTCGCCTGTCTTCCGGTACTACCGCACGGAGACATACTACAAGGCAATCTGCCACATGGTGGAGAAGTACAAACCTGAAATCCTGCTTATCGGCGCCACCGGGGAGGGACGCGACCTTGGCGGGGCCATTGCCACAGTTCTGAAGACGGGACTAACCGCGGACTGCACCGGGCTCAGCATCGATGATAACGGATTCCTTCTGCAGACCCGCCCTGCCTTTGGCGGCAACATCATGGCCACCATCCTGACCGAGCGAACTCGCCCGCAGATGTCCACGGTAAGGCCGCATGTTATGCCCATTCCTCCCAGGAACGGGTCCAGAGACGGGGTCATCGTCAAGGAAGACTATGACATCAAGGAAGAGTCGATCTTCGCCAAAGTGCTAGAGATTATCGACGACCGCAAAGCTGGTGCGGACTCCGTCGACATAGCTGCTGCCGACATTATAGTGAGCGGCGGACGAGGAATGCTGGGACCGGAGAACTTCAAGATTCTCCAGGCACTGGCCAGCGAGCTAGGCGGAGTGGTAGGCAGTTCCAGGGCAGCAGTGGACGCGGGATGGATGCCACAAGACAGGCAGGTGGGGCAAACGGGCAAGACAGTAAGACCCAAAATCTATATTGCCTGTGGCATCAGTGGGGCAATTCAACACCTGGTCGGCATGCAAGAGTCAAACGTGATCATCGCCATCAATCGCGACAAGCAGGCGCCCATCTTCGATGTTGCGACATTCGGAATTGTGGGAGATCTGTTCCAGGTCGTCCCTGCCATGACCGAATACGTCAGGCAGGTGCGAAATCGGGGCAACTAGTGTGCGTCGTCCCCAAGTCACAAGAGAATTCTCGGCTGTAACCGCGGGGACAGAGGAGGCACCCAACCTTGAATCCAGTTAGCGAGCTAGGGGCACTAGGCTATGTTCTTTTCTGGGGCCTGACAGCGCTGGCCGCGGGGGATCTTCTTCTACCGAGTTGCGCAACTGCGACGCTATATGCGACTGGGCAGAAATGACGAGAGTCTCAGCAACCTGGGACGAAGAATGGTTCGAGGCTTAGTCGACCTAGTCATTCAACGCTGCCAATTTACCAACCTCACTAAGAAGAACAGGGCAGGCTTCGGTCACATGTTCATGGCCTGGGGATTCCTGCTCTTTGTCGTGTATTACGTCTTGTTTATCGTCATAGCCTCGGGATTCGGCATCTCGGACTCTATGGAACACAGCCGGTTCTATGCCGTTTACGCATGGATAATGGATATCGTGGGCCCCTTCATCATGCTCGGGGCACTATGGGCCATCATCCGGCGCTATATCGTCAGGCCATCTAGAATCAGACAGCAACTGACCTTCGAAGCCGGGTTCATTCTCTTCACAGTACTGGTCCATCCGATAACTCACTTCGGGAAGATAGCGACGCAAATAGCGGCTGGTGACCCGCCTGCAGGCCTTGGTCTGGCGACGCCCCCAATTAGTACCTGGCTGAGTCACATGTACTCATCGGCCTCAGTGGTTTCGTGGCACACGTTCTGGTTCTGGAGCCACTGGATCTTCGTGTTGGTTGTTCTCGCCATCATCGGGTTCACCCGCTACCTCCACTTCCCGGTTGGTGTATTGAATGACATTTTGAAACCCGAACCCAGTTTTCCCAAGGGAAAACTGAGCGTTATTGATCTCAAGAATCCGGCCACTTTCGGCGCGGCGACGGTGAGCAACTTCACTCAAAAGCAGCTTCTTGATACCTACGCGTGTGTGATTTGCGGTCACTGCCAGGATGCCTGCCCGGCCTACAACACTCAAAAGCCGCTAAATCCGAGACTAATAATCCGTGACATCAAGCTGAATCTGTTGAAGAACGGCCCCCTACTCGCCAACAGACAAGCGCCGGTGCAGGCGCTGATAGGGAATGTGGGTCCCGGCAGTGTAACAGAGGACCAGATCTGGGATTGCACAACCTGTGCGGCATGCATGGAAGTGTGTCCAATGTACATCGAACACGTTCCCAAGATTGTCGACATGCGACGCAGTCTCGTGCAAATGAAAGCCCAATTCCCTCCCGAGCTTTCTCTCCTGTTTGAGAACATAGAGCAAAGGAGCAACCCCTGGGGCATTGCTCCGGGGGACCGAGGGAAGTGGGCGGCGGACCTCCCTGTGAAGCCGTTTGAAGCAGGCAAGACTGAGTATCTCTTCTTCGTGGGTTGCGCGGGTTCTTTTGATGCTCGCAACAAGCAGGTGACGTTGGCCCTGGCGCACGTACTCGATGCGGCAGGAGTATCGTGGGGAATTTTGGGCAAGGACGAGAAGTGCTGCGGGGACAGTCTGAGGCGGCTGGGTAACGAGTACGTGTTTGACAGCATTGCCAGAGAAAATATCAAGAGTTTCCAGGCCAAAGGCGTGACCAAAATCATCACGCAGTGCCCTCACTGCTTCAACACACTCAAGAACGACTACGCCCAGTACGGCGCCAAATTCGAAGTTATGCATCACAGCGACCTTATCGCTCAACTTGTCTCCTCCGGCAAATTGAGTCTCAAGACAAATTCGGAACTCGGGAAAGTGACCATACACGACTCCTGCTACCTCGGCCGGTATAACCACGTGTATGCTCAGCCCCGCCAGCTGGTAGCGTCCTCAACCGGCACGGCCCCCGTCGAGATGCCTAGAAACACAGAACGGTCCTTCTGCTGTGGAGGCGGCGGCGGCAGGATGTGGATGGAGGAGAGCAGAGGAAAGCGGATCAACCTGGAAAGGGTTCAGGAGTCACTTAAGACGAAAGCCGACACAATCGCTGTTTGCTGCCCGTATTGCCTTACCATGTTTGAGGACGGGATCAAAGACGAAAAGGCTGACAAGACAGTCAAAGTACTCGACGTGGCTGAGATTGTGGCGAGGTCATTGGGCAAGTAGCGCATTTCGCATTTATCAGGCTAACGAAAAGAGGCGGCCGCAAGGCCGCCTCTTTTCGTATTCGGACTATTGCGGGCTATCTGCTGAGCCCTTGAATAATCGGCAAAGCTGTCCCTATGCCGATCGCATACCCCATGCCCTCAACACCCACCTGCGCAATTTTGGCGCTGTTGATCCCGACTACCTCTCCCGCCAAGTTCACCATCGGCCCGCCGCTATTGCCAGGATTGATAGCTGCGTCCGTCTGAACCAAACCGCTCAATGTCTGTCCCTGCGACGGAGAGATTGTCACGTCCAGAGCACTGACTATCCCTTTGGTTGCGCTGATTCCGAGGCCAAGTGCGTTGCCGATTGCCATGACCCACTCACCCACTTGCAGCCTCCCACTCGAAATCTTTAGGGCTGGCAAATTGGTGGCTTTGATCCTGACCACGGCGAGATCTGCGACAGGGTCTGTCTGGACCGAGACGGCATTGTACGTCTTGCCATCCTCCATGGTGACAGTCACGGTCCTGGCCCCTTCAACCACATGATTGTTCGTCACGATCAGTCCGTTAGGGTCTATAATCCAGCCGGACCCAGCGCCCTCCTGAGTGAAGGTGCGTCCAAAGATTCTGACCGGTGTCTCAGTCGAAATAGCAACGACAGCAGGCCGGACCTTGGCCACGACGGGTACGAAATTGGCCTCAACCACTGTGGTCACCACCGGCTGGCTGGTCACAGCCGGAGCCGAGCCGGTCGATACCGATCCAGAACCTGTGATCACGCCGCAGCCAGAGACCAGGAGGAGAAGCGACGCGGCCAGCGGCAAAGCAAGAGGCCTTGAAACGCTCATAAGTCCGTGCTTCATCATTGCAGTCTCCGCAAGTTACTCGGACCGCAAGGCTTCAATCGGGTTGAGCCGTGAGGCATTCCAGGCAGGGTAGAATCCGAAGAATAGCCCAATACCTACGGACACGGAGACTGCGAGGATGATGATGCTTGGAGTCACCACTGAGGGCACAGCCCCAGAGCGAGCGATGAAGTAGGCGACGACCCAGCCAATGATAACCCCTGCGATTCCTCCGGTGAGGGTCAATGTCGCAGCCTCGATGAGAAACTGAACCCAGATGTCCCTCTCTTTGGCACCGAGCGCTTTGCGGATGCCTATTTCGCGAGTCCGCTCAAGGACTGACACAAGCATGATATTCATCACTCCGATGCCTCCCACCAACAACGATATTGCGGCGATCGCTCCCAGCAGCAACGTAATGCTATTGGTCGCCTGAGTGACGGTGTTAAGGAGGTCCTGTTGTGTAGTGATCGTGAAGTCGTTGCTGACCGTTGGATCAGTCGGGTCGATACCGTGCCTGTCCTGAAGAATGCTGGTGACCTGGGCATTGATCGCGTCCACATACTTCTTATCGGTGGCGGATAACACGATGGCGTTGACGCGGTGCTGGCCGTTCGGGGTCAGGGAATTTGCCACCATCTGCTGCATTGTGGTGAGGGGAATAATGACGGCATTGTCCGTGGAGCCGAACGACTGGCCTTTACTCGCCAGAACGCCGACTACGGTGGCGACGTTATTGCCCATGCGAATGACTTGCCCGACCGGCTCGTCCGTGCCAAACAGCTGGCTGGCCACCGTTGGTCCAAGCACGGCTACCCTCTGAGCGCTGTCGTACTGGTCCTGCGTAAAGAAGCTGCCGTCTGTCACCACGAGCCCGTAAGCCTGTTCGTAATCTAAGGTGGTGCCGATCACCTGACTACGAGTGTTCTGCGAGCCATAGATCAGCTGCAGATTGGTCTGACTCGAGGGCGCCACAGCTGCCAGATCAGGCACTTCCTGCGCTATAGCTTGAGCGTCTTCGAGGGTGAGAGTCGTCGCTGAGCCGGCTCCCTGTCTCACAATGAATTGGCCTCCAGGAACGGATGATTGGCCTGGAGCAACAAAGATAAGGTTCGACCCCAAGCCCTCGAGACGCGATAAGATACTCTGCTGGGTGCCCTGTCCAACGGACATAAGGGCAATGACGGCGGCCACGCCAATGACGACGCCTAGAATAGTAAGAAAGCTGCGTAATTTGTGCGTGACAAGTCCAATCCATATCGTGCTCAGGAGGTCCAGAATCTTCTTGCCGTTCATGTCTTTTCCTCGGACTCTATTTCGCCGTCGCGAATGTGAATAATGCGCTGGCATTGATGGGCTACTGCGCTGTCGTGCGTAACCATGACAACGGTAATTCCGTGCTCGGTGTTAAGCGACCCAAGAATCTTCATGACCTCTTGCCCGGAACGGCTGTCCAGCTGTCCCGTGGGCTCATCCGCAAGGAAGACCGACGGGTCCTTAACAAGCGCTCTTGCGATCGCGACTCTTTGTTGTTCACCTCCGGATAGCTCGATTGGCCGGTGCTTCATGCGAGCCCCAAGGCCAACCTTCTCGAGCGCCGCCCTGGCCCTGGCCCTGTCTACGCCACCTGCATACAGCATGCCCAACTCGACATTGGACAGAGCGCTCATTCTCGACAGCAGGTTGAAGGTCTGGAAAATGAACCCGATCTTCTGCCCTCTCAACTCAGCAAACTCTCCGCTGGTAAACGCACTTATGTCCTTGTCCTCAAACAGGTACTTTCCCGATGTCTGCCGGTCGAGGCATCCGATAATATTCAGAAGAGTCGTCTTCCCAGAACCTGACGGCCCCATGATCGCCATCATCTCGCCTTTCTCGACGTCTAGATTGACGCCCCTCAAGACGGTGAGCCCATCCTTGCCTATCGGGTACGTCTTCACGATGTTCTGGAGTGAAATCATCATGGTTATCCCCCTAGCCCAGGAATTCGAATCCCGCCGCCTCCAGCCCTGGGTGTCGTGGTTGGGGAAACCAATGCCGTTGCGATGACAATCGTCTCTCCCTCATTGAGTCCGCTCGTTATCTCTGTGGACTGTGTATTGCTCAAACCGGTGGTTACTGCGACCTGCGAATCTCCAGTGCTGCCTCGAACCGTAACGTAGGACTTACCCTGCTGTCGAGAAATGGCTCGATTCGGCACGAGAAGAACGTTCGTTCTGGCGGCCGTAACGAGGTTCACGGTCACTGAGAGGCCTTGGCGCAGAGTGGGCGCTTGGGCGAGGGCTGCCGATGCGCCGCCTCCAAGCCCCAAGCCGCTTCTGGTACCGTTGCCGCCCGTCGTGGCTGAACTGGAACCAGAGGCGGACGGAGTGCAGCGTTGTCCCCGTTCCGTTGCCTGTCGTAGCACCCGGCAGGGTCCCCCGAGTCACGTTAGCCGTGTTCGCAAGTTGGACGGTTACCTGATAGTTGACGACACCCTGCTGGATCGATGCAGTAGGGGCGATAGCCGTTATTGTAGCGGGCAGCGTCACTCCTGTGATCGAATTGACTCCAACGGTTGCGACTCCACCGATGGACATCGTTGCTATATCTCGTTCCCCAACGGGGACCGTCACCTGGAACTGAGTCGGATCCGCAATCGTCGCGGCAACAGCCCCATTCTTAACATCCTGGCCACCAGCAACGTTGACGGCGGTGACGAAACCGTCGAATGGCGCCCTCACCTCGGGACTCAACGCTTGAGTCTCACTCAAACTCGACTGGGCGTCGGACAGGGTTTGGGCAGCGTCGTCCCTGGCCTGTATTGCATTCGTAACAGCAATGTTGGCGTCGTCCACTCCGCGTTGAGCTTGCTGGACAGCGAGCTGTGACTTGGAGATTTGAAGGGCAACATCGGTGGAAACGTTAAAGCTTGCGCCGCTGAGGACGGATTGCAGGTTCTTCTGTGCCTGGTTGAGTTGAATTCTGATGTTGGCGACGATAACGCCGTAGGTGGTGGGATCGACCATATACTGAACTTGCGCGTTCTGAAGAGCTGCCTGGGCGTTGTCAACGAGGTCCTGGGCGTTTTGAACCGCGGGTATCGACGTCGCCGAATTCTGGGCTCCCTGCAGGTTGAGTTGAGCCTGAGTTACGCTGAGTTGCTGAGCGCCGATCTGTCTTTCGGCAGTTACGAGGTTCCGTTGCGCGGTGGTGACCGCCTTCTGAAGAGTCTTGATCTGATCGCTCCACGCCGACGTATCAAGCGTCGCCAGGAGCTGATCCTTCTTCACCGTATCACCGACCGAGACCAGGACATCCTGTACAGTCCCGGCCATATCGAAAGGCATGTCCTCAGATTTCGTGAAAGCAAGATTCCCCGTTGAGGTCGTGGACACCACCAGATTACCCTTCTGCACAATCGAAGTCTGAGGGGCCGCCGGTCTTGTGTGCCTTTCCGGAGCACGCCACCAACGCAATGACTAATACGAGCGGAGGGGATGAAGTCTGCTATGGCCTTGGCTGTTTGATCCGAGACTACCTCCAGTCGAGCTTCGTTGAGTATGCCACGCGCAATTGTGCAGATGGAATTAAGTCTTCATTTCGATTAGTAGTCGCGGAGTGGCATTTCGGACTGGCTCCAAGACGGGACGGTGAAACTGAAACGACTCCCCACGCCGACTTCGCTTGTTACCCATATCCGTCCGCCGTGGGCCTCAACGATCCGCTTGGCTATGGTAAGCCCCAAACCGGACCCTCCAGTGGCTCTGGTGCGAGACTTATCCACCCTGTAGAACCTCTCAAAAATGTTCGGGAGATCCTGGCGGGAATGCCCTCGCCCGTGTCACTAACGGAGATCTCTATCGAGTCATCAGCCCTCTTTGCTTCGATGCCAACCTTGCCGCCGGACGGAGTATGAGTGGGTCACGTTGCTGAGCAGATTGTGCAGGACCTGCCTGATGCGTTGGCGATCAATCTGGCACGGAGGCAGGTTCGTATCGATCCTGGTGGTGATGTCAATTCCTTTTGTTGAGGCCGCAGGGCGCGCCGCTGCGGCGGCCTGCTCAAGCAGTGCGGACACATCTTCAGTCTGCCTTTCCAGCCTCAACTGGCCGGCATCGGCCACGGCAAGTTCCTGCAAATCGTTCACCAATCTCGAGAGCAAGGCAACTTCTTCAGCGAGCGAGTTAATCGCAGCCGAGTCCGGCAAAACCAGGCCATCTCGAATCGCCTCGAGATACCCACCGAGATTCGAAAGCGGCGTTCTGAGCTCATGAGCAGTGTCAGCGACCTGATTCTGACGAAGCTTCTCCAAACGCGCCAGATCATCGGCCATAGTATTGAAAGCTCGGGCAAGGTCGCCCAGTTCACCTTTGTCGTGGAGGTTCACTCTAGTCGTAAAATCACCCTGGCCAACGAGGCGGGCAGAAGAGGTCAAAGCCCGAACGGGAGCAAGCAGGCGCCGAGACAGGAAGAACGTCACTACGATCCCGATCGCTATAGCTACCAGGCCTCCCCAGAGGAATGCCGACCCACCTGCGCATAAAGAATTCTCACCGACGCGAGGCTGGCGGCGCTCGATGACGGTGCACTGTAGTAAAGAATTCCAATGGCTTGACCGAGATTCAACACGCCAAGGGTTATGGTCCTGTTGCCCCATGCCCCTTTGGGATCTGTGAACTGCTTTCCGATGGAGCTGGACTGCGAGTCTGCGACAGAGACTCCTGAGGAATCAGTCACCACGATCCGCTGGTCATAGGCGGAGCCCCACTCCTGGATAACCGGCTGGATCCCATCCCACCCTCCCTGACGCAGGTAATAGAGCGATAGGTCGCGCTCCATTCTATCGGCCCGCAGTTCTGCCGCCCTGAGATCGTATTGTCGGATTTCGGACTGAGTAGCCTGATGGATAAAGAAAAGGACCGTGGTTATGGTGACCAGAATCACCAGGGTAAAAGCAGCCAACAGCCGAAACTGAAGGCTACGCATTCTCTTCTGTTCCGGTGAACTTGTACCCCGCTCCGTAGACGGTCTTAATCCATTTAGGATGCGACTGATCCGATTCCACCTTGCGGCGCAAATTCAGGATATGGACATCAATAGTCCGGTCAAAGCCGTCAAAGTCATAGCCGAGTACCCGCTCGATGAGTTGGGCGCGGCTGAAAGTGCGCCCTGGCTCCCTTGCCAGAACGGCGAGCAGCTTGAATTCCACGGGGGTGAGCTCGAGAGGTTTAGAATTGTTGAATGCTTCATGCCGCGTGAAATTGATCTTTAGATCACCAGCCACTATTTCTTGCGGACCACGCTCAACCGCGTCTTCGGGGAGCCGCCGAAGAACTGCCCGTACACGCGCCGCCAACTCCCTGGGACTAAAGGGTTTTGTGACGTAATCATCGGCTCCCAAACCAAGGCCCTCGAGCTCGTCTTCCTCGGTGGTCCGGGCCGTCAACAAGATGATGGGACATCGGACTCACCTCTGAGCGTTCGGCAAACATCTAGCCCATCGCATCCCGGCAACATTATGTCGAGCACCAGCAGGTCAGGTTTGGCCTCTCGAGCGAGTTTTAGCGCCGTCAGCCCATCGTAGGCTGCGTAGACGCGGTAGCCGTCTCTATTCAGATAAAGCTTCACCAGCTCGACGGTCTTGACGTCGTCATCCACGACGAGTACCTTCTTGTTCATTTCCCTGCCCTGCTCATACAGTCATAGTATAGGGCAATTGTTAAGGAATCGTGAACTGCATAGAACTAAAAGAAGGAGCATAGCGTTCTATGCTCCTTCTTCAAAAAGGGGGGCTTTGACAACCGTATTCTAGTTAGTTGGGACCGGGCTAATCTGCCGGTGCAAACCCGGCCTAATGCCACCGCCAAGGCGTCCCATCGGCCCCAACTGAGGCATACCTTGCGGCCGTGATTGCCACCAAGTCTTGTACTTGTCGGCCTGTTCCTGAGTCATCTTGCCATTGGCCACTAGTTGCTTCAGCCTGGCGTCCAAAGCGTCATTCGACGCTTCGACTCGCGCCTGATCGAAAGCGCTCTGGACCTTGGATTGGTCAATATTCAGGATCTTCGCCACGCGCGCAATAATGCTGTTGCCTGAACCAACCGACGGGGTGGGCGTCGGATTTGTCTGAGCGAGAGCAACTCCAGTAATCGTAGCCGCCAAGATGACGGCACCGATTGCCCCAATGATCAGAACTCTCTTTCTATTCTTCCACATGCACGCCGCCTCCTTTTACATTTATGTTAGCAGCGCAATATTAAGAACCAGTTAAGCGGCGCCACCGCGGCGGCGAGGCCTGGTCTCTTTGAAACCGGGCTTGGGTTTGATCAGCAACACGGGCACATCTGACTTTTTCGTCACCTTCTCCGCAATCACGGACGGAGCCCATCTGCCGTGCCCAGCTTTGCTGCTTGTCGCCATGACGATAAGATCTGCCGCTTCTCCACTGGCGAAGTTCACGATTTCTTCAGCCGGGTCGCCGACCAACACCCGCACATCGGCTTTCAACCCCGTCTTGGCAAGATCGTCAGCCTTCTTCGACAGATAGCTGTAGGCAGCCTTTGCCATTTTTCCGAGGTCTGCAGGCATATTGTTGAGGCGAGCGGTGTCAGATGAGAAGAGTGCTCCGGTGTAAGTTGTGCCTATGGCCTGGGGCTTCTGATCCGGCGCCATGTGGAATTCCCGAACGGACGAGTCCTCGGCGTCCCATATCCGGGACACCTTCCCCTTTATTTGCTCCGTAACCGAAACGAGGTAGACGGTGACTGCGTTGGATTCGCCGACGAGATTGCTTAAGTGGGGCAAAGTAAGTTCCGCCAGGTCCGAACCGTCGAGCGCTACGACTACTTTCCTGTACATCGTCCCTCCTTATTTTGGGGATAAATCAGTATAGGCCCGGCATTTGTATTTGTATCACCTTACATTACTAAAGGGACGCCCTTGTGTGCAACCAAGGTACCAACGGACTATGGCTAACCAACGAAGCCGAAGTTACCATTAGGTTCAGACAGGTACAGGTAGGTATGGTTAATCCACACAAGGAATCGGAGGGACTCCCATGAATCCTATGAAGGAAGTATCTAAGACTGCTGCCAGCCCAGCGGTTGAAGAACAGCCTGCGCATGTTGACGATTCGACCCGCCAGGTACTGGACGAATACTCCCACCGCCTCCTCGTATTCATGCAACAGGAGAAGGAGAAGGTGCGCAAGCAGGCCCAGGAGGAATCCGACAGGATTGTCGCCGATGGCAGGAAAAGAGCCCAGCTCGTATATGACGGGCTTGTTCGAGACGCCACTCTAGAGGCAGAAACTATTCTTTCAAGGTCGAAAGAACAGTCCGAGCAACTGGGGACCGAGGCGCAGAGCGTTTTGGACGCCATCGCCGAATTGCGAGAAAAGGCCCAGAAGGAAGTAGACGATCTCCGCGGTAGACTTCAACTTGAATCAACGGCGCTCGCTGAAGCGATACGGCGGACCGACAAGGCCATTGCTGACAGCAGGAACAAAATGGGGACCGAGTTGCAGACCACCGCCGCTTCGTTAAGCCAGCTGATGCAAACCCTCCATTCGGACGAGCAGTTCAACGAACTCACAGACAGACTAACCGCAACGCCTTCCAAAAACGAACCCGCCAAGAACGCTCCGGCACCACCGGTAGCGAGCGAGGAATCCCTTAGAAAAGATGGCGACAAGACGTTTGTGGGGACGATCAATTTCGAAGTCGAGAAGGGTAGCGGGGCCCTTTTCAAGAGGTTCAAGGACGCCCTCGGAAAGGTGAACGGACTGGAAATATCGACCGCTGATGACTACTCCAAAGATCGGGCCAGACTGGTGGCCTTCGCAAGCCGTCCTATCATACTGATGAACATTCTCCGTCAGATGTCCCTGGTGAAGGGTATAAGCGTGGAAAAAGGCACAGTGATGGTCTCGCTGCAGGATCCCGATCGCTGGGTCGGTTGATAGTTCAGGTGAATATCGGCACCCTTTAAGTGAGGATGAGCCATGGCCCAAGAATCGCTAATTCAACCTGGGGCACAGATAGATCTCGATGGTTTGCTCACGCGGCTCGTCGAACTCGGGGCGTCCGACTTGCATCTAAAGGCCGGAAGCGCTCCAGTTATCCGGGCGTCCGGAGTCTTACACGTCCAGAGTGATTACCCTATTCTCACCGCGAGGTCATTAGATTCTCTGTTTGCGCATATCACCAATGAGGACAAACGGAGCCAATTCGAAAGGGAATTTTCGCTCGATTTTGCTTACAGTCTACCGGGATTTGCCAGATTCCGCATAAGCGCCATTAAACAACGTGGCTCACTTAGTCTTGCGTTTCGTCTCGTCCCTCATGAAATCCCTTCGATGGAGACCCTCGGCCTCCCGGCGGCTTGCCGGGCGCTCATATCGAGGCCGAGGGGTTTGATTCTGGTGACGGGACCAGCAGGAAGCGGCAAATCGACCACCCTGGCATCGATGGTAGAGTTCCTCAACGAGCACGAGTCGAGGAACGTAATTATGATTGAGGACCCCATCGAGTTCCTCTTTCAGGACAAGAAATGCCTCATACATCAAAGGGACCTGGGAGATGATTGCAGGTCGTTCTCTGACGGCCTGATCGATGCCTTGAGGCACGACCCCGACGTGATCGTTATAGGCGAAATGAGGGACCTGGACACGATAAGCACTGCAATGACAGCTGCCGAAACGGGACACCTGGTCGTTGGAACGCTGCACACCATCGACGCCGCTCAGTCGGTGGACCGAATCGTCGACATGTTCCCCTTTGGCCAGCAAAGACAAATACGCCTCCAACTGTCTCAAGTCATTGAAGGAGTCTTGTCTCAGGCTCTACTTCCCAAGGTAGGCGGAGGCCGTGTTGCCGCATTCGAAGTCATGCTCGGGACCACTGTAATTCGGCGGCTCATCAGGGATGAAAAGGTATTCGAGATTCCCGCCAACATCGAGATGGCAAGGCTGGAAGGAATGCAAACACTGGACCAGGCACTGTGTGACCTGGTGAAGGCCGAGCAGATCACTGAAGACGATGCCATGGTCAAGAGCCTGAACCCACGCAAACTCACCGAGTTGCTTGTGAACTCAGGCCGAGCCAAGGGCAGCGCGCCCCGTGCCGTCGCGGTTAAGTAGAAGCTTTAATTCTCGCCCAGGAACAGGCTGTCGTAAAGCAGCTCAAGCTTCAGTTTGTGGCCCATTTCCTGGTTGACGAGTCTACGGCACAGCTTCTTCCCGCTCTCGGCCCGCGTCACAGCCATCATCCTGGAGTAGAACTCCACTGACGATTGCTCTCGTCTCATGGCGAATATGAGGGTATCCTGAAGTCCAGCCCCCTCCAGCATAGACGGAGCGTTGAGTTGCTCGCTAATCCCCAGATCGGAAACGGGCTTCTTTGTCCACGACGTAGGATCGCTGCTATCCCGCAGGTTGGTGATCCAGCGGGCATGGCTCTGTTCATCGGCCTCAAGCTCCTTCATGAGCTGACGGGCGCCGGGGTCATCGGTCTTGTTCTGCAATACAGCGTAAAGCGCTTGCGAGGCCGTCTCTTTGCTTATGGCGGCGTCGAGAAGTTGGTGAATCTCTTCTTCCATATCGTTGAACCACCTTTCAATTTTGAGCGGATCTGTTGTGAACTTGATCCGCCACCAGTGTTCCTCTTGGCCGAGGAGCTTCGGCAGCGACGATAGAAATAATTATAGGCGAACGGCTGCCTTCTGGTCGCTCATATTACACTGGCGCTCACGCGCCCGGATTCGACAGTCGAATATCACACATTTGTGCGCTACAATGAGGCGTCGATTCGCTCGAGCATCAGGAGGTCCCCTTGTCCACACTGAAGAAACTTTCGGACGTTCTCTGGGAGTTGCCCAAGTCCTACAAAGCTGGGATGCAGGTGCCGGCGAGGATATACGGCACCGAGCGGCTCATGAGCGGCATGGATGAGGCAGTCTTCGATCAGATATCGAATGTGGCGACGTTGCCCGGGATCGCGAATTATGCCATGTGCATGCCTGACGGGCATTCAGGGTACGGATTTCCGATCGGCGGCGTGGCGGCTATGGACACCCAATTCGGAGTCATCTCGCCCGGCGGCATTGGATTTGACATCAATTGCGGGATGCGCCTCGTTGCCACCAGTTTGACCCTCGAGGACGTAAAGCCGCGTCTCAAAACGATCGTTGACAGGCTGTATCAGAGGGTGCCGGCGGGAGTAGGCAGCAAGGGCATGCTTAAGCTGTCAAAAGAGGACTTCCGGAACATGGTGAAGGAAGGGTCCAGGTGGTGTTTGAAACAAGGATACGGGTGGGCGGAGGACCTCGATCTGACCGAAGAGAATGGGTGCATGGAAGGCGCCGACCCTTCTTCGGTAAGCGAACGCGCTATAGAACGGGGTCTCGAACAGGTTGGGACACTGGGTTCAGGCAACCATTACCTCGAGATACAGGTTGTTCGCCCAGAGAACGTATTCGACAAAGTGACCGCGGCGGCTTTTGGACTTGCCCACGACAGGCAAATCGCAATCATGTTTCACTGTGGAAGCAGAGGCTTTGGACACCAGGTGGCTTCCGACTACCTTCAGCAATTCCTGGAGATAATGGAGTCCAAATACGGCATCCGCGTACCTGACCGGGAACTCGCGTGTGCCCCCTTCGCATCTCCTGAAGGCAAAGCCTACTTCTCTGCTATGAAGTGTGCCATCAATATGTCTTTCGCCAACCGCCAGCTCATTGCCCACCGAATACGAGAGGTGTTCTCTGAGGTTTTCGGGCTGTCTCCGGAGCGGCTTGGCATGCACCAAATCTACGATGTCACGCATAACACTGCGAAAGTGGAGCGCCATGAGGTTGACGGGGACGAGCAGCCGCTGCTGGTACATCGCAAGGGGTCGACCAGAGCGTTCGGCCCGGGAAGGAAGGACCTCCCTGACCGCTTCCGCAAGACGGGACAACCTGTAATCATCGGTGGAAGTATGGAGACAGGATCATACTTGCTTGCCGGCGTGGACAGCGCGGCGGAGAGCTTCTGCAGCACGGCCCACGGAAGCGGCAGGACCATGAGCAGGGCGAAGGCACGAAAGCTGTGGCAGGGGCAAGCACTCCAGGAGCAGATGGAAAAACGAGGCATCTACGTCCGGACTGCTTCGTGGGGGGGCCTTGCCGAGGAGGCGGGTGACGCGTACAAAGACATTGATGAAGTGGTCAAGGCAAGCGAACTAGCCGGTCTGAGCCGCAGGATCGTCAAGCTGGTCCCGATCGGCAATGTAAAAGGATAGAACATATAGCCTCACCGGACTACCCCACAAATCGAAGAAGATGCCGTACCGATATCTGGAAGAGGAAGCTACAGCGGATGTAGCCTTGGAGGCCTGGGGCGACAGCCTCGAAGAAGTCTTTGCTTCAGCCGCCGAGGCGTTGACAGGTGTCATGGTGCGTGACACACAGAGCATTTCTGCGAGCCAGAACCAACCTGTGACCCTGGCAAGCGAAAAGCTCGATCTCCTGTTATACAAGTTCCTGGAGGAACTCCTGTATCTCAAGGATACACAGCAGTTCCTTGTTACAAGACCGACGGTGCAAGTAGAGCAGACCGATGGGGCCTGGACTCTCACCGCAATTGTTTCGGGCGAGAAACTTAACCCATCCAGACACGAGCAAATCGTCGACGTCAAAGCCGTGACGATGCACGACCTCTGGGTACGTCAGGATGGCCCATCATGGCGCGCACATGTCGTGCTGGACATTTGAACATGGCGCGGCCTCCTTCTGCCCTTCGATATCAGCTTTAACCTCCACCCGATCCTACCTTGATGAATCCAACCGGCGCAAACCACTGACGCTCATTCTCATCTGAGTCACTCGCAAGAGCAAAGCGTCGGAGCCATTCCTCCAGCGTTGGACCTACGTAGACGGCACATCGAAATGACGTCCAGCGGAAACTATTCCGCTGATCCTCATCAGACGGCGCGAAGTCCGGGCATAGGTTCCTTCTCGTTGTTGCGGGTGAATGTTGGAAGGGAGTCTCGAGCAGGCTCCCTTCCCTTTTGATCATGAAACACAGCCGTAATATTTGACTGTTAGGCTCATCCCATAGGATCGAAGGGGGTGGAGCTTGGTCACAGATCTATTCCGCATTTCGACAGGCCGCGAAATCGACCGAAGTCGGTACTTGAGAGCCATGCTTTCTCCGGGGCTACCGAAAAAGAGCACCGTGCCTCCATGTCTCCTGCCGAACGGTCCCACTCCAGCCGGGCAGGTCGGCTCAAGCTCGGAGACAGACACAACACCGGCAAAGACTGAGAGCTAGCCGACCGGGCAAGACCTCTGAGGAACGCCTGGAGGTTTGTTGATGTCTCAGGCCTGCCAACCCAATTCGCGTTCGTTTCTACAGAGAACCCATTCAGGCACGGTGACACTAACAAAGGCATTTGATGATGCACTCGGCCAAGAAGCCCTGCCCCCGAGGCGCGCCTCCACGATCAAAATCAAGAACACCTGTTACTACAGAAAATGCAAAAGTGAGCATTAGATGGTCACCGGCAAGTCAAACGATAGAGAAAGGGCCTTCCCGGTTGATTGGGACAGGTGCCCTTTGCCCAACGGTCGGTACGAAATAGTCGGGCTGACTCAGATTTTCACCCTCGAGGGACTGGGCGAGAAGATCATCGCCCAACCGAATATCGTTGAAGTCGTAGTGAAGAACTGACTGCAGTCTAATCTGCTATGACAGGTCCTAAGGGTCTTACCCCGCTCTCTTTCGAAATGGTCGCTTCGACGCTCGAATGTAATGGCCAGACTGCGAGCCGAAGCCCGAAATGAGCTTCTGGGTAATTCCGCCACATTTCGGGCACGCACGATCGTTCGTCGAATCGCTGAACTGAATTCTTATGTCAAATTCATGGGCGCAACGTTTGCACCTGTATTCGTAGATCGGCATCTCAATTAGTCAACAGACGCGTGCTCAGTCCTGGAGGCTGCCATCGCTTCGACCACTGCTTGAGCCGCTGCAAGCTTGGCGACTGGTATTCGAAATGGGCTACAACTAACGTAGTCCACTCCTGTGCCATGCAGGAACTTGATGGACCGGGGTTCGCCTGCTTGTTCACCGCAAACCCCAATCTCAAGCTCCTTCTTCTCCCTCCTGGCCCAGAAGATAGCGGTCTCCATAAGCTGACCTACCCCTTTAACGTCGAGCACTTCAAACGGGTTGTCCTGGAGAATTCCAAGCTCAAGGTAGGTGGTGAGGAACTTCTTTTCCGCGTCCTCGCGGCTGAACGAATAGACCGCCTGGGTCAAGTCGTTCGTGCCAAAGGAAAAGAAGTCGACTTCCTTGGCCAGCTTTCCCGCTCGCATGCAGGCGCGAACTGTCTCCATCATGACCCCAATCCTTACATGCGAAGCCTTGAACAGACTCTTGACTTTCACAGCTTCCTGAGCCGTAATTACCTGCGGAATCATAATAGAAACGTTAGCCGGCACCAACTCACTCGCCTGTTCAATCGCCTCGATCTGCATCTCATATATCTCAGGGTTCGTGACAGCAAGACGGACGCCGCGGTGTCCCAGCATCGGGTTGGTCTCTTTGAGCTCGGCGATTCTCTGCCGGACGCGGGGATCCTTAACCTCTTCGACTCTTGGAAGAAATTCATGTAGAGGGAGATCCAGGAGGCGGACGATGATGGACGACCCTTTGACGGCCCTGAATAATGCGGCGAAATCCGTGGTTTGAAGCTCGCGAAGGTGATCTATTGCCTCTGCTCGCTGCATCGGATTCTCGGCCAATATGAACTGGCGAATCACTGAAAGCCTCTCCGGAGCGTTGAACATCCGCTCTGTTCGACACAATCCGATACCTTCGGCGCCGAAGACCAGGGCCTGCTCAATTGATTCCGGGGTGTCGGCATTTGCCCTGACGCCGAGTCTTTTGAAAGCGTCCGCCCACCCGAGCAACTCTTTGAGCTCAGCATTCAGACTGGCCTCTTCCAACGGCAAAAGCCCAAGGTAGACATTTCCTGTTGTTCCATCGATGGTGACGTCTTCTCCCTCATTGACGACCTTGCCGTGCACAGTGAACTTCCGTGCCGCGAGGTCTATGTCGATGTCCTCGGCTCCTGAAATGCAGGGCTTGCCCATAGCGCGCGCGTGACGATCGCCGCGTGCGAAGTAAGCCCGCCGCGTTGCGTTAGAACCCCCACCGCGGCTGCTATGCCCTGGATATCATCAGGGCTGGTCTCGGGACGTACCAGAACAACGGCGATGCCCTTTCTGGCATGCTCCATTGCCTCGATGGCGTTGAAACAAACCCTCCCTCCAGCCGCGCCGGGCGCGGCGTTCAGCCCTCTGGCAATTGGCTGGTGCGAGCCCGGGTCACTCAAATGCTTATGCAACAATCCCTGGATGTCGTGCGGTCCGACGCGAAGAATTGCCTCCTCTCGAGTTAGCATCTTCTCTGCGACAAGATCTACTGCTATCTTCACAGCGGCATATCCGCTGCGCTTCCCACTACGGGTCTGGAGAATATAGAGCTTGCCCGACTCTATGGTGAACTCTATGTCCTGCATATCGAGGAAGTGGCTTTCAAGCCTGTTAGCTACTCCTTCGAGTTCGGCATAAACGTCGGGCATCCGGTCTTTCAACGACGAGACTGGTTTGGGGGTCGTAGACCCTGAGACAACGTCCTCACCCTGCGCTCTTTCCAGATATTCGCCGAAGAGTCCTCTCTCGCCTGTGCTCGGATTTCGACTGAAGACAACTCCGGTTCCCGACTTTTCATCGCGGTTGCCATAGACCATTGCTTGAATAACGGCAGCCGTCCCAAGTTTTGGAGATATGTTATTGAGCCGCCGGTACTCAACGGCACGGACATTGTCCCAAGACTCGAAAATGCGCTTTATGGCATTTATCATTTTGGCCTTGTCGCCAACATTGAGGATTGTATCCATCATCCCAGGCATGGATACAGGAGCAGAGGACCGAACAGAGACCTCAAGTCCGCGACCCATCTTCCTCCCCAGCTCCTTCTCCACCGAGGCCAGGGCCTTGTCGATTTCGCTGTCAGGAAGAAGGTGGCTCTCTCTCCACTTTTTGTATCCATCAATGGATATGACAAAGCCTGGAGGCACGGGCAATCCCAGTCTTGTCATCTTGACAAGGTTGCCACCTTTGTTGCCGAGCTGCAGTTTGTCATCATAGTCTCCGTTGAGGGCGAACACGTAAGCCATATCTACCTCCGGGTACAACTGCTAGGAGTCCGACGGTCTGTGAGTAGCGGCCGCGAGAGCAAGACTACGAGCTAATTATACAGCCTGACTAACAGACGGCGGCAACTGAACCTTAGGCTGATGCTCGAGACAGGTGTGTTGCCCGGTTCCGACACGGGGCTTTACACTGATGCACTGTGCCTGGAGAGATGAAGACAATTGCAGCGGCTCAAGATCCTCGCTTGGAAGCGTCGCCTTCCGGATACCGATGGGGAATGCTCGGACTGGTCTGGCTCCCATACGCTGCGCTCGGTTTGATTTCGAGATCGGTTGCGCCGCTGGTGACTCCCATACTGTCCGACCTGCACATGTCATACTCCGAGATGGGTCTGGTCCTAGGATCGTGGCAGCTCACTTACATAGTTGTTGGGATTCTCGCCGGATCAATCACGGACAGGTTCGGAGTCAGAAGAGCAGTTCCCGAGCCTCACTCCGGGCAGGTTAAGAGGAATGGTGGTGTCGATATTGGCCGCCGTAGGCGTGATCTCGATCCTCATGCTTGATCTGGCTTCGGGACCGGCTATGTACGCCGGTCTAGTCATGTTTGGGATTTCAGCGTTCGGAATCTTCCCCGTATTGATGTTGATGCTGATGGACTCACGGGAGATCGGCACTCAGAGTATGGGTCTGGCCAGCGGTGTCTTCTTTACCATAGCGGAGGTGGGAGGGTTTTCGGGACCACTGCTGATGGGGATTCTGCTCGATGCTACGGGAGGCTTCCTGGCCGGAATTGCTTTCTTCTCTGCCCTTAACGTTGGGATTCTGGTACTGGCGCTAGCTCACCTGACGAAACCTGGCATAGCCGGCGAACCAGGATAGACTGTCCGAACACCAGCCTCTGTATCTTTTTACATACGATTTACATTCAGTTAATATTGGGGTCACACTCAAGGTGTTTAATCCTGCTAAGAGTCTCCAAGTTGGAGGCGCGGGATGGGCTCCGCTCGACACCGGGACATCACACGCCCTGAAGCTCAGGTTTGGCAAGAAAACGGGCGGGATCAATCGGGGGTGTTTATGGCTACCGTCCTGATTGTTGATGACGAGCCCAACATTGTTCAGCTAGCAACCCTCTACCTGGAAAGGGACGGCTATAGAGTGTCCGGAGCATCTTCAGGGATAGAGGGTCTCAAGAAGCAAGAGGAAATGCGCCCCGATATCGTGATTCTCGATCTAATGCTGCCTGATATAGACGGCTTTGAAGTCTGCAGGCGTCTCCGGTCCAAATCCTCAATACCTATTTTGATGCTCACTGCGAGAAAGGAAGATATCGACAAGATCGTTGGCCTCGAACTGGGAGCCGACGACTACCTCACAAAGCCCTTTAACCCGAGGGAGCTGGTCGCACGGGTCAGGGCGATTTTGAGAAGGTCAACGGGCGCAAGAGAAGTTCCTGGAGTAATGAGGGTGGGTGAACTTGTCATAGATACGGACCGCCACGAGGTGAAGGCCGGCGGAAAGCCAATTGTACTTCGGTCGAAGGAGTTCGCTCTCCTCTCGGCCTTCGCTCAGAGTCCTGGTTTGGTGTTTACCCGTGAGAAGCTTCTCGAAATGGTATGGGGGTATGACTACTTCGGGGAAACCAGGACAGTTGATGTTCACGTCAACCACGTGCGGGAGAAGATAGGCGGTTCCGGCGTCGACATCGAGACGATACGAGGGACCGGATACCGACTGATTGAGCAGGCGAAAGACAGTTGAGCCTTCGTTCCAGGCTGTTTGGCACCTATGCGCTGGTCATTGCAGTGTGTCTAGCCATTGTGGCCGTTGCCATAACGGCGGTGTTCCAGGGCTATCGGGATCGTCTCGCAATGGACAGGCTGGACAATATGGCAAGGCCGATCTCAGTGCAGATACGGTCTATCGTCTCAACGGCAACAACGATTGATCGACTATGGGCCAACCTGGAGGAACAAGCCCAAAGGAATAACGTTTACATTATTGTCGGAAGAAGGGATGGCACCGTGGTGCGACAGATCACTCCCTCACTCGATGCCAAACCTATCGAGGTTGCCCCGCGGTTCATGCCGCATCCAGTCCTCAAGGCGGTGCTTGGCAGATTCACAGCTACAGATGGGAAGGTCTTCGTTTATGCAGCCTATCCCCTGGCAAGGCTTCAGACCGCTTTGCCTTTGCAGGCCGATGATGTCGTCCTTGCCACTCCCAGGACAGGATCACTCTCAATTCTCGCAGGGCTGATGTTGCCGCTCATTGCCGGAGGCATAGTAGCCCTGCTTGTGTCTCTATTTGTGGCTATGATTCTCGCAAGATCGTTCTCCAAGCCGCTCAATGATATGGGATCCGCGGCAAGAAGGATAGCAGCGGGTGACTACGACCACACGGTCCCAATCGAGGGACCAGAGGAAATACGGGAACTCGCGAAAGACTTCAATCAGATGACGGGCGAGGTAAAACGGTCTCAGCAGCAATTGAGGCATTTCGTCGCGGATGTCTCGCATGAGCTGAAGAGCCCGCTCACTTCTATTCAAGGTTTCTCTCAGGCTTTGGTGGATGGCACGGCGGCCGACGAAACTACACGGTCCAAGGCAGCAGGCATAATCAACTCAGAATCGAGGCGGATGAGAAGGCAAGTCGACGAATTGCTCGAGCTTTCTCGAATGCAATCCGGCCAGTTCAAGATAGCCAAAGAGCCAACAGACGTATCCGCGGTGGTTTCGAGGTGCGCGGAGATCTTCAAACTGCAGGCCCATGAGAGGGGCCTGACCCTCGAAGTGACGGTACCCGGGCAGCTGTTGATATCCGGCGACTCGGACCGGCTGGAACAGCTCTTCTCCAACCTGCTGGACAACGCTATCAAGAACACCCAGGCGGGAGGAAGAGTAGCCATATCCTGCGAGGAGACATCCGGAAAAGCCATTGTCAGCATTACCGACAACGGCCCGGGGATTCCCGAAGATCAACTGCCCTTCGTCTTCGACAGATTCTACCAAGTCACCGGACTAAGAACTGGGGTTGGACTCGGGCTGGCGATAGCCAAGGAAATCACTAACGCCCACGGGGGGAGCATTGAAGCCCGAAGCAGCCCGGGCGAGGGCGCTCAGTTCGTGGTCACCTTGCCTCTGGCAGGATGACCAGACAAGTGCACTGACTCCGAAAAGAACTGTGAAACAAAACACCGGGGGCAAACATGCCCCCGGTGTTGACCAGTCAGGTTACTGACCTACGGCATCACCACGCCTTTGAGGTAGCCGGGCGTCCTGCCGAGGTTGTCGTTGAACGCCTTTTCAGTCTCTTCCAGCTTGTACTTGTGGGTCACCAGCTTCGCCATGGGGTATATCCCTTTCTGTATCGCCCACAGCGCACGCGGTAGTTCGCTGGTTGGGTCGGTCGACATTCCAATGCCTTGCGGGCTGTAAATGATGGGGGACTTAATCCAATCCATCAGTTCGTAGGTGTCGGGAGCCTGGTGCCAGCCTACGACAACGATCTTCCCGCGGTTATTCTTGATGGCGCCGCCGCACATCTTCAACCCGGGCGGATGCCCGACGGCCTCGATCGCAACGTCCACGCCTTTGCCGTTAGTGATCTTCATAACCTCGGCTACCACGTCAACCTTCTTTGGGTTCAGAGCGATCGTTGCGCCGAGCTCCTTCGCGATTTCGAGACGCCAATCTTCCAGGTCGGCAACAATGTATTCGCGGATCTTCGGACCTGCAATGCCAGCAATTACACCCAGACCCATGAAGCCGCAGCCTGCCTGAAAGACGAAATCACCAAGTTCAGGATTGGCACACCGGGCATGGCTCATGAGGTCCATCATGGGTTCCCCAATGGCGTGCTCTGCTGGCATCCCGTCAGGAATCTTCGAAATCATAGGTGGGCGGCCCATGGCAGGAGGGTTGATAGGATCTACCGACACGTACTCGGCAAACGACCCACCACCGTATATGCCCGTGATCCGATCGCCTTTCTTGTAACCTCTGACGTTCTTCCCAACTTCGACAACGGTACCGGCAGGCTCGTGGCCGATTCTTCGAGGAAAAGGCCTGCGCTTCTTTACTTCCTCGCTGAAACTATCAACAAACGTGGCCATGTCGCTTGTGCAAACGCCGCATGCGTCGATTTTGACGAGCATCTCGTCGTCAGTGATCTTCGGCATCGGGGTATCGAGTACTTCGATTCTTCGGGGTGCGGTAACATATGCTGCTCTCACTGAATCCAACTCCTCCTTCAAGGGGCGGCCACGCGACGACCGCAAATTTCCCTTGTAATATACAAACGAGATACCGCAATGTCAACACGCGTTGGAATCAAAACGCGCCGGGTCGACTCCCTTCTTCGTATCGAACATCCGGGCGCGAAATATTGCCCAGCCAGCAACCCAGACCCTATAATCTAATGAGGAGGACTGCCATGGCGAAAAAGCGACAAAAGGTTGCAGGCCACAATCTGGCCAGTCACATTGTGAAGCTCCTAGCCGGGGGTGACGTTCGCAGGATCTGCATTCTGGATGAACAGAAATCCTTGCTTGAGATACCCGTAAACGCCGGCGATCCCGGTTCGCCAGCCTCGGCCCTCAAGGCCCCAGTCCTCGCCGCCATCAAGGCCTTTGCCACTCTGACCGACGAGTGCATCGTTGAGGTCGAGACCGCTGAGCAGCAGGACCAATCGAAGCCGTAGAACTGGTGCGGCCACGGATGCCGTTTCAGAAAGCGGAACCGCGTTCCAAGACAAAAAAAGGGGAGAGCAGTCTAACTGCCCCCCCTTTTTCCTAAAGCTGACTTCCCTGGTTACTGAGCGCCCTTGACAAGCGTGTCAACGACCGAAGGATCAGCCAACGTGGAAGTGTCGCCGAGACTCTTGGTTTCTCCACTGGCAATCTTGGTCAGGATTCTTCTCATGATCTTGCCACTCCGGGTCTTCGGGAGGGAGTCGGCAAACTGGATCTTATCAGGGCTGGCAATCGGCCCAATCACCTTTCGAACGTGAGCCACAAGTTCCTTCTTAAGATCATCGTTGGCCTGAACTCCGAGCTTCGGAGTGACGAACGCATAGATGCCCTGGCCTTTAATGGCGTGCGGCATCGGAACAACGGCAGCCTCAGCGACAGATGGGTGAGACACAAAGGCGCTTTCGACTTCGGCAGTCCCGATGCGGTGGCCCGACACCTTGATGACATCGTCGATGCGACCCATCAGCCAGAAATAGCCATCCTCGTCCTGGCGGGCGCCGTCGCCGGTGGTGTAGGTACCAGGGAAACGAGTGAAGTATGTATTCTTGAACCTCTCAGGATCGCCGTAAACGTGTCGCATCAGCCCCGGCCAGGGCTTGCGTATCACAAGGTAGCCGCCCTCATTCGTATCCGCGGGGGTGCCGTCCTCGCGGAGGATGACCGCATCAACACCCGGCATCGGAAAGCTTGCCGAGCCAGGTTTCAGAGGGCTGACGCCTGGTATGGGCGATATGAGGACCCCGCCGGTCTCGGTCTGCCACCAGGTATCAACGATAGGGCAGCGCTCCTTGCCGATCACCTTGTAATACCATATCCAAGCCTCAGGATTGATCGGTTCACCGACGGAACCAAGAATCCTCAAGCTGCTGAGATCGTGCTTGTTAACCCAGTCATCCCCCTCTCTCATCAACGACCGAAGAGCGGTGGGAGCGGTATAGAACTGGTTTACACGATGCTTCTCGATAAGCTGCCAGAACCTGTCGGGGTTGGGGTAGGTAGGGATACCTTCGAACATCACGCTGGTCGCGCCCGTGGCCAGGGGGCCGTAGGCAATATAAGTGTGTCCGGTGATCCAACCAATGTCGGCAGTGCACCAAAACGTGTCTTCTTCCTTAGTATCGAAGATCCACTTGAACGTCTGCTGAGCGAAAACGAGGTACCCTCCCGTAGTGTGAAGAACGCCTTTGGGCTTCCCCGTGCTGCCGCTGGTATAGAGGATGAACAGGGGGTCCTCTGCGTCCATAGCTTCTGGCTTGCGGTACGGCTTCAGGTCCGGAGCTGCCATCTGCTCGCTCCACCAGAACTCCACACCGGGCTTCATCTTGACTTCGCAGTTTGCTCTCTTTACGACCAAAGTCTTCTCGATGGTCGGGCATTGAGCAGCGGCAGCGTCGGCGTTGTCCTTGCTGCGGACTACTTTACCGCCTCTGTAGTAGCCATCGGCGCAGATAAGCATTCGAGCACCGCAATCCTGAATGCGGTCACGCAGAGCTTCGGCACTAAATCCGCCGAATACTACAGAGTGAATGGCCCCAATTCTGGCACACGCCAGCATCGCGATGGGCAATTCGGGAATCATGGGCAGATAGATGCATACTCTGTCGCCCTTCTTGATCCCGAACTTGTCCAGCACGCCAGCCATCTTGTTGACTTCATAGTAGAGCTCCTGGTACGTCACGCTGCGGCTATCGCCAATATCGCCTTCCCAAATAAATGCCGCCTTGTTCTTACGTGCCCCGTTGGCGTGCCGGTCAACACAGTTCTCGCTGGCGTTGAGCTTCCCGCCGATGAACCACTTGTGTTCTGCATTGGCGAAATTCTCTTCCAGCACCTTGGTCCATTTCTTCTGCCAGACCAAAGACTCCGCAATCTTGCCCCAGTATTGTTCAGGGTCATCTATGGAGGCCTTATGCGCCTTCCGGTAATCCTCCATTGTCTTGAACTCTGCTCTGGAGCTGAGTTCAACTTTCGGAGTGAACACCCTCTTCTCATCCATCATGGACGTGATTGTCTGCTCTGCCATTTACCTTAAACCTCCTGTCGCTCCTATCATGACCGCCACAACCCTCTAACTCTACCTCGCGGAGTTCGTTCGTCATAATGCCCCGCCACCTAATATTGCGGTAGCGTAGGTACTAGTTTACAGGTAGCTGTGGTCATATCCGCCCACGTCCTAAAGTCCTAGGCCCGTGACAGACCCTTATACCACAAATGCGGGAACCAGTGATTGTGATTCATACTGAATATGCTATAGAATAGTCCGGGAAGAATAGTGAGGACACATGGCAAATAAGATCAGGATCGTGATCGCCGATGATCATGCCGTCTTGCGTGAGGGCATGAGGAATCTACTTCAGCAAGAAAAGGATTTTGAGATCATAGGTGAGGCAGGCGACGGGGAAGAAGCGGTCAGGTTGTCTACTGAGCTGAAACCAGACGTAGTCCTAATGGACATAGTCATGCCCAAGCTGTCGGGCATAGAGGCGACAAGACTGATCAAGCAGTCTAGTCCTGCCTCCGCCGTTCTTATATTGACTGCCTATAGCGACATAAGCTATATCCTCGGGCTTCTCGAGGCAGGAGCTTGCGGTTACCTTCTCAAGAGCGCTCGAGGCACCGAGGTTGTGGGAGCAATACGCGCAGTCCGCTCTGGGGAGTCAGTTCTTGACTCTGTGGTGACGCGGAAGTTGCTCAAGAGGGTTGCGGGTCCGGGCGCCGACGGGGCTCCCAGGCAGGCCGGGGGCCAACTCACACTCAGAGAGAATGAGATTCTCAGGCTGGCCGCAGCGGGAATGAGCAACAAGGAAATCGCTGATAAATTGTTTCTTAGCCTGCGCACCGTGAAGGCTCACCTCACCAACATTTTCAACAAGATGGGATGCGGATCCAGGACGGACGCCATAATCAAGGGGCTCAAGCAAGGCTACATCACCCTGGAAGATATCTCGGAAAACTCCGAGAGCTAAGAGCCAGATGAGTTTTATTCTCACTGAACAGAACTATCGCGACCTGTTCGAGAACGCGAACGACGCGATGTGGGTCCAGGACCTGGATGGCAACTTTATAGCGACCAATCGGGCCTGCGAGAAGCTTACCGGCTTCTCACGCGAGGAACTGCTCACCAGGAACGTCAAGGATTTCCTTCTAGGCGATTCGTTGTCCTTCGCCAGGTCGGTCGCGCATCGTCTGCTGCGAGGCGAGGAATTCATCCAGCCCTACGAGCAACGAGTGTTCCGTAAGGACGGATCCACGCGGACGGTAAAGATGTCCACGAGCCTGGTTGCGGTGGCTGGGAGACCAGCGGGGTTTGAACACGTAGCGCGTGACGTGACCGAAGAGCATCGCATGTCCGAAATGCTGGCAGAGATCACCAATGGCTCTCCGATCCCTACCTTCGTCATCGACAAGGACCACCTGGTCACCCACTGGAACACTGCTCTTCAATCACTCACCGCTATCCGAGCACAAGAAATGCTCGGTTCTGACAACCAGTGGCGAGCTTTTTACGCCAGGAGACGCCCCACGCTGGCGGATATGATCGTTGACCGAGCGAGCCCTGAGCAAATCGAGGTCTACTACAAGGGCAAGTTTAAGAAATCTAACCTCATTGACGGAGCGTATGAGGCTGAAGACTTCATTCCACTAGTCAACCGAGGACGCTGGCTGCGGTTCACAGCCAGTCCTTTGAAAAACAGTTTTGGAGAGATCATCGCGGCGCTGGAAGCTCTCCAAGACGTGACCGAAGAAAAAGCGATGCAGGAAAGCATGCGTTACTACGTACAAATGATAACGCGCGCCCAGGAAGAGGAGCGCAAAAGGCTGGCACGCGACCTGCACGACGATGTGTCATCGGCCCTGCTTCTTCTGATCCGCAGCCTCGATGCTGCCATACCCGAAGGAAAGTCAAGGCAGAATGCTAAGTACAAGGCAACGATCGAGGGCCTTCACGATCAGGCCGTGACCGCCCTGCAACACGTGAGGAGTTACGTCCAAGACCTTCGACCCAGGATTCTCGATGACCTCGGTCTGAAAGCCAGCCTCGAATGGATGGCCGACAACATGCAGAAGAATGACCGAATTCAAGCCTCCGTTTCTGTGACGGGAGAACACTCGAGTATACCCTCCGAGGTCCAACTGCTGTTGTTCCGCATTGCCCAAGAGGCACTTTTCAACATTCGCAGGCACGCCAAAGCCAAGAGCGCTGAGATCCGCCTCGATGTTCTTAATACCGAGGATCGTCTTGACTGTCAGCGATGACGGCCAGGGCTTCAAGGTCCCAACCCAAATCGAAGCTTTGGCGGGGGCCGGCAGACTTGGAGTCCTGGGGATGGCAGAGCGTGCCCGACTATTGAACGGCACTCTCAACGTTACATCAGAGCCAGGAAAGGGAACCACAGTAGTGGCAACAATACCGCTTCAACCCGATGCCAAATTGGCTATTTCAAAACAAGTCCCGGCAGGCGAGACCAATAGAACCGATCTGGAGGCGACCCGATGATCATAGATATGGAGCACCACGCTGCCACTCCGGACCTGCTTCAGACGACCAGCAGCAAGTCGGGAAAGATCTGCGAAAGGTATTGGGCCGATGACGGCAAGATGAAGATCCGCACCTACCGAGAAGCCGGTGAGACCGAGAAGAGACTCCGCTTTATGGATGAATCTGGCATTGATGCTGCTGCTCTCACCGCCAATCCTATGTCTACCCTCGAGCAGTGCCGCAAATGGAACGATTTTTGTGCGGCGATGGTGAGACAACACCCCAAACGTTTTGTCGGTTTCGCGACGATCCCGGTGCTCGGCGGCAAGCCAGCCTTTGACGAATTGGATCGCGCCATTAAAGTGCTCGGCCTCAAGGGTGTTCACACGTGGACCCAGAACGCTGGCCGGCACCTCGACTCAAGGGAACTCTGGCCTTTTTACGAGAAAGTCTCCCGCATGAACATTCCCATTGATATCCACGTGACTTTGGAGCCTGTCGGACTCGACGCTCTTCACGCGGATTACGCCCTTTATTACGTCATGGCCAGAGAATTGGACATGTGCTCGGCAACCTTCCGAGTCTGCCTGGGCGGCGTCTTAGAGGATTTCCCTGGCCTCGTCCTGATAATGAACCACCTGGGCGGCGGGATATCGGCCGTTCTTGAGAGGATGGACGCCTACATGAACTACGTAGGTCCAGGCTGCCCGAGCCTCTACAAGGATAGGCCCCTGATCAGCAAGCCGTGGCGAACATATTTCGACAAGCTGTATTTTAACATTGCCGGACGCGAGACAGGCATGGCAGCCGTGAAATCAGCTCTGACCAATATCAAACCCGAGAACCTCATGTTCGGTACTGACTGGCCTTACAACTTCGATCATGAACCCGAAAGGGTCAAGGAATACATCACGGAAATCCAAAAGCTGGATATCTCCCCCAAACAAATCCAGGGAATCCTCGGTAGGAACGCGGCGCGCCTGCTCGGCCTGTCAGAAAACTAGAATCAGGGACTGGTGCCAGTCTTCCATAGGCTCGAGTCTTCTAGTAACCCGAGGTTACGTTAAGAGTAGCGCCGCTGATCCGCGAGGCGTCATCCGAAAGTAGAAACACGATGGCCTTGGCCTGGTCCTCGGGGCTGATGGGACCTAAAGGCATCTTGTCAGAGATCTCCTTTATCGCATCCAAAGGCATTTGCCTTTGCAGGAATGGGTTGAGGGTCACCGACGGGGCGATGCAGTTAACCCTTATGCCAAATCGGCCAACCTCTCTGGCGGCGCTCCGCGTGAACGCCTCGATGCCGGCTTTGGACGCCGCATAGGCTGCGGAGTCTCTGCTATCGGGGGAGTGCGCCGCGATGGACGACAAATTGACGATCGCACCGCTTTTTTGTCTGATCATATAAGGCAAGACTGTTTTAGTGAGAACCATCGTTGACACGAGATTCACTTCAACGATCTTCTCGATCGACGCAGCATCAATCTCCTCCAGTTCCTGAAAGACATCAAAACCGGCGTTGTTCACAAGGAAATCGATCCTGCCAAAAGCATCGACCGTCTTCGCGACGAGATTCGCGATATCGTCTCGTCTGGTAACATCACACACCACACCGAGGCATTTCACTCTGAATGACGAGCCAATTGTGGCTGCCACTTCGGAAGTCCGGGCGGAGTGCTGGTCCGAGACGACCAATGATGCGCCCTTAGCGGCAATAGCCCGAGCTGTCGCCTGGCCTATACCCGCGCCCGCTGCGGCTGTCACTATGGCAACCTTACCAGTGAAGCTCATCTCTTCAGCTCCCCAAGGCCTTCAGTACTGCGTAACGCCGACTACATTGAGCGCTTGGACGTTCCTGAACTATCTGAAGTTTCGCGCTGTCGCTCGATCTCAACAAGCCTCGCCTTTCTGCGACGCTTAATGTAGGTGAAGAGGAGGCGTCCAAAGAAGATAAACGCGTAGAATACTGAGAGACCCACCGCAAAATACAGGAGCACGTACTTCGAAGGCTTTGCTGTAGCGCCCACGATTGCGCCGATGCCGATGTAGACACCTTCATAAATCAAGCTTGAGATCACTATTCCCAACATCAGCGTCTTCAGCTTGTTACGCGCTCCCAGTAGCACTGTCAGCGGAATCCTCAGCCAGAGCAGTCTGCCAATGGCGACTCCAATCGGCGTAATCGAGTCAATTGTGCGCAATATCTTAAGTGGCGCTCCGGCTGGAGAGTTCTTGCGAGGTATCCGTCTTGATATGAACCTCGCGAAAAACCGTGTCCCCTTCCGGGAGAGAAAATAGAGCAGCAGCCCGCCTGCCTGGCGTCCCAACTGCGCTGTAGCCATCAACAAAAGAAGATCGGGAATGCGCAACACGCCGGCCGAAAGCTGATACCCGGCGACTAACCAGACCGTCTCAAAGACGAGTGGAAGAGAAATAATGAATCCTTCGCCCACGAAGCATACTACGAAGATGAAGATAGCTATCTTGGGTGTGAAAGCGCCGACGAGGTTGAGCCCATCAATTAGAAGATGTTCAAGACTCATCTCTGTGCACGCTCGGGTGACAACGTCAACTTATTCAACAGATACTTCACGAAATGGCCCAAAACGTGCAACGAGTTCCGAACTATTTCGTAAGCTATCACATGAATTGGCTTGACTACACGCCGGGACGAGGTGATTACCACGGATCCATGGTCATATCCAACGCGTCCGAAGCGGGCCAACCGGTGCGCAATTCCCCACTGGTCGGGGTATAGCGACGCAGGGTTGTAGCCGCCCGCTTTGGAGAAGGCTTCTTTGCGGAAGGCGAAATTGGCGCCCGACACCGATGGGGGCCACCTCAGCAGTAGCCCGCCCGCGGCGTTTAGTGAACGCCGGAAAGCTTTTTCAATGCCGGCCCACCAGGCGGGATTCGAGTATACGTACCGCCCGGCTACAGCGGCGGCATCGGCATGTGTGGCGAAGTAGTCTTCAATACGCGACAACCACCCTTCCGGATAGACGGTGTCGGCGTCAACCTGGATTACGATATCACCACGGGCGGCCTCTGCTCCGGCTTGACGTGCGAAGGCCACGCCACGCCGCTCACACAGCACAACCTCAGCCCCCTGGCTCCTGGCCACCTCTGACGTCCTGTCGGTACTCGCGTTATCCACGACGATAATCTCAAAACCGGACCGGGACTTCTGCTTCTTGAGAGACTTCAGACAATCAGGGAGGAGTTGTTCTTCATTCAGTGCGGGAATCACCACGCTTATCATGGGCCCCTAAATCATACATGACGCCTCATCATGCTTCAAGGCTACGCGCCTCGCGGCAGACGTGAGATCGTGTTTCTTTGCTCTAGTCGCAGCTTTCCTCTATAATCGGCTTCGTTCAATCACACGCTATCTCTCAGCCCGGAGAATACTACAGGTTAAAATGAGAGTCGTCGCCGCCGTCCCTGCATATAACGAAGAACGATACATCGGTTCAGTGGTTCTCAAGGCTATGAAATACGTGAACGAGGTATTGGTCTTTGACGACGGCAGTTCTGACGGCACCGCAGAGGTCGCCCATCTCGCCGGTGCCCGAGTCTTACGAAACGAGCGCAACCGCGGCAAGGGCGCCGCCATGCGAGACCTGATGACTGCTCTAAGACAAGACCCACCCGACGCTCTACTATTTCTTGATGCGGACGGCCAGCATGACCCTGACGAAATCCCTCTTCTCCTCAAAGGAATTGAGGCAGGAAATGATGTCGTCATTGGGTCGCGTAAGAAACACAAGGGCAGCATTCCTTTCTACCGCAGGATCGGACAGCGAGTCTTATCGATCGGAGCCAGCGTGGCGTCGAGAGGGCGAAAGGTCCTCGACACGGAAAGCGGCTTCAGGGCACTTTCGAAGAAGGCGATTGTGGCTCTCGACTTAACCGAGAGCGGGTTCGCTGTCGAGACGGAGATGATCGTCAAAGCCGCGGCCAAAGGGCTTAAGATGTACGAGGTGCCAATCACTACTATTTACGTAGAGGATGGCTCCACACAGAATCCCTTCAGACACGGCCTCGGCGTCCTCAGTCGCATCATCAGCATGATTTCGGAGAGGCGCCCTCTGCTGTTTTTCGGAGTAGGAGGGGCGCTTCTTTGCTTGCTGGGAATCCTTGCCGGACTACGAGTCCTTGAGTCCTTCTTTCGCACTAAGGCCTTTGCCACCGGAACGGCCCTTCTCTGTGCGGTATTTCTTATCGTAGGGGTGTTCAGTATCTTCACCGGAATTGTGCTGAATATCCTGACAAGAGTGAGAAGCCAAACTAAGTAGACCGGCTCGGGAGTTGCAGCGATCTCTATCAGCCCGCCTGCCCGCCAAAGTGTTCTTCAGGAACCCTAAGTCACAATCCAGCCTGTGCCGCGTGCACCGCTGACGATGCCAAGCGCAATCGGAGATTGGGTGAGTTGAAAGATGAGCCAGGTCCTCGAGAACTGGTCCATCCATTGGCCCATGGAGGTTGTAACTGGCCAAGCTACAGAAACCTGAAGTCCCTGAGTTGAAACGATTCAAAAATCCTGATTTTGCGGAGGAAGCGCATGAGGTTGACTTCTGTGAAGGCCAGCCAGGACGGACGAGCGACTCATCCGAGTGAATGGATTCGAGTCGTCCGACACTGAGGGCAGAAAGCTGATCGGCTACTTCGCGAGAACTCCCCCGTTATCCTTCTGCACCGAGTCGCCGGCTGGCATTTTTCGCGTGGAATCGTCGTCGTCGCGTTGAGCTCGCTTGAATTCGCGAATCGACTTCCCCAGCGCTTCTCCAACTTGAGGAAGCTTTCCAACCCCAAAGACGATCATCACAATGGCAAGAATGAGAACAATTTCGGGCCAACCTAGATCCATATAAAACTCCTCGGAACGCTGTAGCTAGCTACCTTTCGCTTCCAACAAGCTTGTCCCGCTGACCTTGAACATCTCTTCTGATATCCTCAAGAACGCTTCTTTGTCGGCTTCACCAAGCCCCGTGATCGAGGGACTGACAGCCTCGTTTTCCTTCCGCACCATCTCCTCGTGGAGCTTTTTCCCTTTAGTCGTCAATGCCAGAACCCATTGACGCCTGTCTTGCTTGCTCCGTTTGCGGGTGATAAGCTTCATCCTCTCCAGTGAATCGAGAGTAAAGGTAAGGGAACTACCGGGCACAGCGAGACGTTGGCGCAAATCCTTGATGCTGATCCCAACCGCGCCCTCACCAACTAAAAGCAAGGTCAACAACTGGATGGGGTTCAGCCCGTAAGACTTGGCAAGAGCTATCTTCAAGAGAGCAATGTGAGACAAAAAACGGACCAGAATATCTGCGGGAATATGAACCATTTCTGACCCCCGAATTATTCTACTATCGAAATATACTATCTTCTCAGGGTTTTGGTCAACGGGGTGGGCGGCAAATACATTGGGTCGGCTAGCCCCAAATAGCGTCGAGAATGCGGATTCGCAGCGACATCCACACCGGTATGAGAGATGCAACCAACGACGCACAAGTCAAAATTAGGGCTGCCCTGGCAATATCCAGCGCTCCGAAAACAAGGTAGACAGGCCCAAAAGGAAACCGGAATGGGTATCGTGACTCTATTGGAATTATCACATTTCGGAAAAGCAACCACGCCAACATGATTGCCAGCAGAGCATAAAAGATCGATCGGAAGACGTAGGCTGCCGCTATTGAGCCGGGAGTAATTCCAATAGCCCGTTGAATGCCGACCTGCTTTCTGCGATGCGTCACGTCGACATAGGTGACGATGAAGATGGTTATCCCAGCCACAAGCACATTCACGACATTGAGAATCGTATCGATAACGTTGAAACTGTCGGTCATGCTTCGCATTATTCCGGCATAGTCACGCCACTCGGAGACCTTCAAGTCTGAACGCGTGCGCGATATTGCGCTGCTCACCGAGACAACGTTGCCTTCATCTATTGTTTTGACTCTGATTGACTGCGCCGTCCTTTGGGAAACCGGGAGTACAGAGGCGAGTTCGTCACTTGTAACGAACGCCTGTAGATCAGTCTGGATGAAGTCCGTCTTGAAAATGCCCCTGACGTCATAAGTCTTTCTCGTTCCGTTTGCATAGTTCACCGAGACGGAGTCGCCGGCATGGACTTTCTTCAGCGAACGTGAGTACAATTCGATTTCGGACCGACCGGCGCCGGCCAACTGAACTCCAAGCAAAATGCCGCTGTCGTTGTCCGACAGAAATGAACCTTCAATTAAATACTTGTCAATCGTGAATACAGACCGTTCCTGGGCGGGATGCACACCGCTGATGGTGCAACTGGTCCGCTCGTTGCCAAAGACAAGGTCTGCACTGACGGTGCTCCTCTCGGCGGTCGCAACCACTCCTGCGATATTCCCGATGCTCCGGGAGAGTCCCGCAGAGTCATAGATGAAGGGACTGTCGCTCGCAGACTCAACTACAATGTCCCCCGCAAATGTGTCCTTTACTTTTGAATCAGCCCCGGCCACCAGGCCGTCCAACAGCCCTGGCACAAACAAGAGATTCAGGCCCACCAACGCCAGGATAAGGACAGTAAAGACCACAACACCGAGATTTGCCCGGGACACTGAGGCATACGAAAGGAAGATCGCCACCTTCAGCGACGCGATAAAGCCTTTCATTCCTCACTTGATATCCTACCGTCTTTCAGAAAGAGCCAAGTGTCCGCGTATCGCTTATCTGCGTTGTCATGCGATACGAACACAATCGTTACCATGGTTTCTCGATTAAGGGTGACGAGCGTGTTCATTACAAGCAGGCTAGAGGTTGAGTCCAAATTGGCGCAAGGCTCATCCGCCAGCAGAAGCTTCGGACTGTTGATCATCGCTCGAGCAATTGCCACGCGTTGCTGCTCGCCCCCTGACAGTTCCTTAGGGTAATGGTTGACCCTCGACTCCAGCCCAACGGAAGCTAACAAACGTTTCGCCTCGGAACGGTACTGATTGCTCGAGCGGCCCTCCATCATCGCGGGCAGAAAGACGTTTTGAATGGCCGTCAGCTCGGCCAAAAGAGCGTATTCCTGAAATACATACCCCACGTATTTCAAACGAAGACGGCTTCTCTCTCTTTCAGATAGGGTGGTCACAGCATTGCCGTACAGATCGGCATATCCCGAGGTGGGGCGATCCAGCAGACCAAGCTGCCGGAGTAGCGTTGACTTCCCTGACCCACTTCGTCCCATGATCGCGACGATCTGGCCTTCGAACAGCTTCAAAGACACGCCGTCCAATGCTCGAACTGTGACACTTCCGGCCCGATAGACCTTCGTCACATTTCGTACAGTGCAAATCGCGGACTGGGAGTCAGACTTCATTCTGCATTCGAATTGAAGCTACGCACTTTCAAGCACGCTTGAAAAGAAGCTCGGGCTTGTTCAGGACTGTGATTTGGTGCTCTGCCCGGCCGACGGAAGCCCGTTGCCTTTGGACAACAGAAATATGCCTACGAGTGCGAACAGGTTCGGCAACAGATGAACTCGCTTCGATCTGCCGACAAAGGCGCTGGCCTTGATCTTAATGCGGCGCTGTCGGCAATAGACGACAAAATCCTTGATGGTCAAGAAATGGATGTTGGGCGTGTCGTGCCATTCGTAAGGAAGGGACGGTGTCACCGGCGTTCTGCCTTTCAAAAAGAGCTGCAGGCGGGCAATATAGTGAACGAAATTGGGAAAACTCACGATAACTTCCCTTCCGACCCTCAGCGACTCCTTGAGTACTGTGTCAGGCTTCTTGACCTGCTGAAAACTCTGGTTCAAGACAACGTAGTCAAACGATTTGTCGCCATAATCAGGCAGGTCTGAGTCAATGTCGCCGTGCAGCACGCTGACGCCCCTGGCAACGCACTTGTATATTGCCTGCTCATCAATTTCAATCCCTTGAACGCGACACTTTTTGATGTTCATCAGATTGGCCAAGAGAGCGCCGTCGCCGCAACCAAGATCGAGCACGGACGAATTTGGCTTTATGAGATTGAAAACGAGGAGTTGATCAAGTTTGAGGTCGAGTTTCATAGAGACGATGTGACCTCTCCGTTGTACAGCTTCTCCAGAAAGAACTTGACAAGGATGGTCTCCTCTTCGGCCTCGAGCAAGAACGCATCGTGACCGTAGTTTGAGTCAACCTCGCAGTATGTAACTTCGATCCCTGCCATCTTACAAGCTTTGACGATTTCCTGCGATTGATACGACGGATATAGCCAATCCGACTTGAATGAGATCACAAGGACCTTCGCCTCAAGGCCTTTAAAGATCGTTCCCAGCGGTCTCCCTCCAGAGGCATCGAAAAAGTCAATCGCCTTCGTCACGTAAAGATAGGAGTTGGCATCAAAACGCTTCACGAAGTTGGTGCCGCGGTATTGAAGGTACCCCTCAACCTCGAAATCAGCAGTAAACTTGAAGTCCTGACGATTGTCCTTTATCCGGCGTCCGAACTTCTCGGCCATCGACTTGTCGCTCATGTAAGTAATGTGCCCAACCATTCTGGCGACCGCGAGGCCCCTGTCGGGAGGAAGTCCTTCGTAGTAGTTGCCGCCATTCCATCGTGGGTCAGCCATTACGGCCTGTCGGCCTACTTCGTTGAATGCAATCTGCTGAGGTGAATGCCGAATCGTGGTGGCGATCGGCATAGCGCCCCTTATCCGCTCGGGGAAAGACACCATCCATTGAAGTACCTGCATACCGCCCATGGAACCGCCCGCAACCGCCAGCAGCTTATCGATCCCAAGGCGATCGATAAGGCGTGACTGAGCGTTGACCATGTCCCCCACAGTCACAAGAGGAAAATCAAGGCCAAATGGCTTGTTTGTCTTTGGATTAATCGAGGTAGGTCCAGTCGATCCTCTACAGCCCCCAATGACATTCGAACAAATGACGAAGTACTTGTCGGTGTCAAAGCCCTTACCCGGACCTATCATGTTGTCCCACCAACCCGGACTGGTTTCTCCTTCATGCAGCCCAGCAGCATGAGCGTCTCCCGAAAGCGCATGAAGGATCAAAATGGCGTTGGATTTGTCAACGTTGAGCCGTCCATACGTCTCATACGCGAGTGTGACGGGCCCCAGTCTCTCCCCACTTTCCAGGAGCAGCTCGTTAGGCGCCTCGGCGAAAGTGAAATACTCCGTTTCTACCATGCCGACGCTTCCTGGATCAGTGCTCTTGATAGCGCTCAACGCATCTCCAAAAGAAATGATAGCCGTCCCTCGGAGGACGGCTATCATACATGCCTCAATTCGGGTCGGGATTACGAGTCTACTTTACTGCCTTGCGCAGTGCCTGGTCAACGTCTTCCTTAATATCGTCGATGTCTTCGATACCAACCGAGACCCTGATGTAGTCAGCAGTCACCCCCGTCTCTTGTTGCTCCTCGCTGGTGAGTTGTTGATGAGTGGTCGAGGCAGGATGGATAACGAGACTCTTGACGTCTCCGATGTTGGCCAGATGCGAAAGCAGTCGCACTGAATTGATGAACTTCTTCCCGGCTTCCAAGCCTCCGTTAATCCCGAAGCCAAGTATGGCGCCGTAGTTTCCTCGGAGGTACTTACGGGCAAGGGCATGACTCGGATGCGCCGGAAGGCCAGGGTAATTCACCCAGCTAACGCAGGGATGGGTATTAAGGAACCTGGCCAACGCAAAAGCGTTCTCGGAGTGCTTCCGCATCCTCAGCGGGAGCGTCTCAAGGCCCTGGAGGAACAGGAAAGAGTTGAAGGGACTGAGGACAAACCCGAGATCGCGTTGAAGTTGGAGTCGAGCTTTGAACACCAGGGCAACGTTCCCCATTCCGGGAACGTTCCCGAATGCATCCCAGAACTTGGTCCCGTGATAGCTTGGGTCCGGCTCGGTGAATTCAGGGAATTTCCCATTGCCCCAGTCGAACTTGCCTGAGTCGACAATGACTCCGCCAATCGAGGTCCCGTGACCTCCCACGAATTTGGTGGCAGACATCACTACGATGTCAGCGCCGTGGTCAATCGGTTTCACAATCCCCACGCCTACAGTGTTGTCCACCACGAACGGAATTCCCGCCTCGTGAGCTATCGCTGCAATTGCCTCGAAGTCTGGCACGTCAAGCTTCGGGTTTCCGATCGTCTCTGCATAAATTGCCCGCGTATTCTTCTTTATGGCCTTCTTAAATTCTGCAGGCTTTGCCGAATCGACGAACGTGACATGCCTCCCGAGCTTGGGGAATGTATGGTGGAAGAGCTGGTATGTCCCGCCATATAGATTATTCGCAGACACGATATCGTCATTGACCTGAGTGAACGTGAGCAGCGCCAGAGCCTCCGAGGCTTGCCCGGACGATACTGCGAGAGCTCCGGTACCGCCTTCGATGGCCGCTATGCGCTTCTCAAAGACGTCGTTGGTTGGATTCATCAGACGCGTGTAGATGTTCCCGAACTCTTTCAACGCGAAGAGGTTGGCCGCGTGATCGGTATCTTTGAACACATAAGACGTGGTCTGATAAATGGGGACAGCCCGCGCTCCTGTAGCTGAGTCAGGGGCCTCCTGTCCAGCGTGCACAGCTATTGTGTCAGGTCTCAATGCCATTTTTACCCCTCCTGCAGGATATTCAGCATAGTATTCATTGGTAACATTATCACTTCAGTCAACAATATTGAGGTACATTATCATAATCGTTTTGGCATGTCAACGGTGTTCACGACCTTCAGAGAAGGCTAAGACCAATACTGTTATAATGTGCGCGAAACAAGATTGGGCATCAAATGACCAAACCGATCGTTCTCGCATCGTCATCTCCGAGACGAAAGGCGCTGCTGGAAGGAATAGGACTGACTTTCGAGGTGCAAGATAGCTTCATCCAGGAGCGCCCTGAAGTTTTTCGTGATCCCAAAGAGTACGTAGAACGCCTGTCTTTCCAGAAGGCGGAGGCCGTCGCTCGTGTGCGAAGAGACGCTGTCGTCATCGCAGCAGACACCATCGGAATGCTCGACGGGCAAATCATTGGCAAACCCAAGAGCATGGAAGACGCCAGGCATATGCTCGGTATGCTCAGTGGAAAGCACCATACGGTACTGACTGGCTTCACGATTATGGAGGCGGACACAGGCATAACGGTGACCGAATCGGTCGCCACTGAAGTCTTCTTCAGGGATCTTGAAAAGCACGAGATCGACCTGTACGTCCAATCACTGGAGCCAATGGACAAGGCTGGCTCTTACGCTATACAGGGTCTTGGGGCCATCCTGGTGGCGAGAATCGAAGGAGACTACTATAACGTTGTTGGTCTGCCTTTGAGCGCCGTAGCCGTGGCTCTCAAGACCTTTGACATTGACGTTCTAGGCATTGCCTTCGCTTGACCTGCTCCACGAACTTAGCCAGGTTGTCCTGCCAAACAGCCGGGGAAGAACCCCGCCTGAAGGTCAAACCAGCCAATCGGCGGCAACTCATCGACGGATACAAGTCTCGCACCAGACCGCGCAGCCGGAACCGATGCCAGCCTGCCGACAGCTCCCACTAGCTACGACCACGAGACTTGACGAATTGGTAGGTGTTAGATTCTCCGGCCGTTCACCGACCGCGCCGCATCCCATTTTAGAAAGTGAGTCGACCAAACCCGCCCAATGGCCGGCACTACGACATTAATCATTCGCATCTATGCGCTTAACACCTATTCACGGGCTAAAACCACAGCGATTTTCGCACACCGAGAATCGTGCTATCTTCTGCACAAGTTCGGAAAGGATATATGACTTTGCACCCTTGACTAGGCTTATGCTCGGGCGTACACTTTTTTCGTGCTCTTTCCGCACTGTCTTCAGTCATTCGAGTTTCAGGGCCTACCATCTGGGTCATTTCATTTCCATTCGACACCTCCCGCCACGCCTTGGCACGTGCGCGCTGTGGGGATTCGAGCAGCAACCAGCGCTCGCCAATCCTGAAAGCCCTCAGGCTACATCTCGTGAGCGTGCGCTGTGCCTGGGTTAATAATGGTTAATAAGGAGACGGGACCAGGGCCAGAAGACGGAAGCGATTGCGGGATTAACCGGAAAATAGCGTCTTTGGACGATAGGAGGAACAATGGAATTCAGACCAAGCAGTGAGCAACAACTTTTCAAGAAGGCGGTACGTGAATACTGCGAAAAGTACGTTGCACCTCGTTCTCGTGAGATCGATGAGAAAGAAGCCGGGATTCCGGACGACCTGATAAAAGGCCTCGCCGATATAGGAGTATTTGGCTGCACGGTGCCAGAGAAGTACGGCGGCTGTGCCCTCCCTGGCGAGGAGATGCAGTTTGCAAACATCGCCATTCACGAACTGGGACGCGCCGAGCTGAGCATGTCTCTTCCCGTTTACATGTTGCTGACCATTGGCTGGGGCGGCGAGTTTATCAGCTACTACGCCAGTGAAGAGGTAAAGCGAGAGGTCCTTCCCAAGCTGGCGACGGGCGAGTGGAGCTGGGGCATCGCTGTCACTGAACCGGGAGGCGGTTCGGATGTCGCTGCCATCAAGACAATTGCCACGAAGAAGGGCAGCAAATATGTCCTAAACGGCGAAAAGGCATACATCAGCCAGGTAGCCGAATGCCAGCAAAGAGGTGGAGGACACTGCACCCTGGTCCTCTCCGATCCAGCGAAAGGTGTTCGAGGCGGAATGTCGATGTTTGCTGTCATGCCCAACAAACTGAAGGGCATCGCAAGCACCACCTATAAGGACATGGGCCGGATGGGCCTCTCAACCGGCGGTTTCACCTACAAAGACACTGAGATTGATGCCAAGTACCTTCTAGGCCAGGAGGGAAAAGGATTCTACGCCTGCATGGAAGGATTCAATGTGGCGCGAGTGGTGGTGTCAGCAGCATGCTTGGGCGCCGCCGAAAGATGTCTCGAGATCGCGTCCGACTACGCCAAACAGCGGATGGCCTTCGGGCAGACTCTGAGCAAGTTCCAGGGCATATCGTTTGAATTGGCCGACGATTATGTCAAACTGGATATGTGCAAGCTGATGCTGCAGAAGGCTGCTTGGATGATCGACCGCTACAATGTCGAACCCGGCAGTTTCACCCAGAAAGAAATCAACATAGCAGTAGCTGAGTGCAAACTTGTTGCACCGCTCCTTTCTGCCGACGTTGCGAAGCACGCTATCATGATCCTCGGAGGCTTTGGCTACACTAAACAGTCTCCCCTGGAAATGGCCCTCAGAGGTGTCATGTCTTACGTAGCCGGTGCTGAAGGGTCAGCCAATATCATGAAGACAATCATCGCTCGCGACGTCTACGGGGGCGAATTCGTCGATAAGTAATCTCCAGTGGCCTTGGGCAGATAGTTATGGAAAAGTTCGAAGTTATAGTCGTGGGCGGGGGACTCGCAGGCCTCTCGGCGGCGTACACGCTTGCCAAAGAGGGCGTCGAAGTCTTGCTCGTGGAACGTGGGGACTTTTCCGGAGCCAAGAATGTGACCGGGGGCAGGTTGTACCTGAACCCGGTTCGCAATCTTTTGCCCGATCTGTGGTCTGACGCTCCGTTCGAGCGTTTCGTAGGCCAGGAGACCATCACAGCAATGGGTGACCAGTCTTCCATTTCCGTCAAGCTTTCAAGTGATAGGCTAAGACAACCGCCGTACCACAGCTACACGGTGCTGAGGTCGAAGTTCGATCAGTGGTTTGCCGAAAAGGCGGCGGCCGCTGGAGCTATGGTAGTCACCAAGCAGAAAGTGGACGACTTGATGTGGGATGGGGGAAAGGTCTCGGGGATAGTGTCGGGCGAAGACCAGATTCAAGCCAACGTAGTGATCGCAGCTGACGGGATAATGTCAATTCTGGCTGACCGAGCCCACCTCAGGCACGGGCGCAAACCCGGGGAATTCGCTGTTGGGATCAAAGAAATAATCGAACTTCCGTCCAAGAATATCGAAGAGAGGTTCAACCTCGGCGAAGGCGAGGGCGCGGCCCATATGTTCGTCGGCACCTTAACAAAAGGAATGTTCGGCGGGGGCTTCCTGTACACGAACCGCGAAAGCCTCTCGCTCGGGTTGGTTGTCAGCATATCCGATCTGATGGCGAAGGAACCCAAAATCGAGGCCCCGGAGCTTCTTGAAGAATTCAAACGCAACAAGGATGTAGCCTCGCTTATCGCAGGGGGCGACACAGTTGAATACTCGGCGCATGTTATTAGTGAAGGTGGATACAATGCCATGCCGGCTCTGTTCGGAGACGGCATACTCGCGGCCGGAGATGCCGCGGGGCTGAATCTGAACACCGGACTGACGGTGCGAGGCATGGAATTTGCGATCGCTTCCGGGGTGTTTGCAGCTCGGGCGGTAAAAGGAGCCAGGGCCGTGAATGACTTTTCCGCAAAGTCACTGTCGCGCTACGCCGCCATGCTCAAGAACAGTTTCGTTCTTAAAGACATGTATAACTTCCGCAAGGCTCCGCAATTCCTGGAGAATCCCAGGCTATTCAATGTCTACCCGCAAGTTTTGTGTGAGATGATGGAGCGTCTCGTAACGATAGGGGAGGGACCCAAGACGAAGCTGTCGTCTACGGCCATCGGCGAAATCAGGAGCAAATTGGGCCTGTCATGGCTCAAAGACTTGCGCGGGATACTCAAAGTATGAGTAAGGACAGCATACGATCTAAATTGGGGCACGACACGATAAAGGTGGATGAGCACAAACATATCAGTGTGCGACAGGAAGTCTGCCGAAAATGCACCGAAAAGTATTGTGTTTACGTATGCCCGGCGCAAGTCTACTCTGTGAGCGCCGAGGGAGAGACTGTGCTGGACCTCGATGCCTGCCTCGAGTGTGGAACATGTCGCATCGCCTGCGTCAAAGAGGCAATTGCGTGGGACTATCCGAGGGGCGGTTTCGGGCTTCAACTGAAATTCGGCTAAGGCGGGTGTAACTTGGACGTCATCGTCTGTCTTAAACAAGTTCCTGATCTTCAGCAGGTTCGTATTAAGAGGGAGACACGTGAAGCGGTTACCGAGGGCGTACCCTTCGTCTTTGGCGAAATGGACCGCAATGCACTCGAAGAAGCGGTAAAGATCCGGGAGAAGGCTGGTGGCAAGGTGACAGTCTTGTCCCTGGGATCTCTTAAGCTTAAAGACACTGTCAAGGAAGCCCTCGCAGCGGGCGCCGATGACGCGGTACTGATGTTGGATCCCGTCTACGACAACCTGGATTCGACCGCCAAAGTGGCGTTGCTTGCAGGCGCGATGAAGAAGATTGGGAGATTCGACCTCATCCTTCTTGGCGAAGGTTCCGCGGACAACTATTCCGGGCAAACCGGGCCGAGGTTATCTCAGGTCCTTGGGCTTCCTCTGCTAAGTTATGTTAAACAACTCGAGCTCACGACTGACAAGGCAAAAGGAATCCGGAATATGGAACAGGCTCTGGAGACGGTCGAGGTGAGCCTGCCAGCGGTGGTGACTGTGACCAGCGGAATAAACCAGCCGCGCATTCCCTCACTGATGCAAATCCTGAAGGCCTCCAAAAAGACCATTCTCGAGTGGAAACCATCCGACGTCGGAGTAACCGTCCCGGAACGGCAACTGGAGACATTACGTAACCTCGCTCCGGTGGAGCAAAGAAAGGGCATGATTTTCGAAGGTGCCAAGGAAGAGAACCTTGACAATTTTATCAATGCCCTGGTCAAAGAAGGCGTGCTTAGGAGCTAGAAGATGCCTGGAATTTTGGTCTTTTCTGAGAAAGATGATGTCGCTCAGGAACTTGTTTCGAAGGCGAGAGAGTTAAAGGGAGCGTTCGGCGGGGCGATTGCAGCGATGATCACAGGCAAGGGCGATGCATCGGCCGCTCAGTTTTTCTCCTGCGGAGCCGGGGTTGTGTTTAGTCCCGAGACTCCGAGCGGGTCAGTTGACGCGTCTGCGATTTCGAAGGCAATCGCCCAGCTTGCGTCGAGTCACGGTCTCGATCTGGTGTTGATAGGATCAACGCGAGCAGGCAAGGAAATTGCCTCCATGGCAGCCCATTGGCTAGAAGCAGGGTGCGTCACCGATGCGACTGACGTGAAGGTGCAGGATGGCGCTACTGTGGTCGATAGATACACCCTGGGTGGGGCCACGGTGTCCTCTCTCGTCATCAAGACTCAGAAGAAAGTGATCGCTGTCATGCCAAAGACTTTCCAGCGTTCTCCGCAGGGCCAGTCTACCGGCCAGATGGTCACCTTTGCCATGCCAGTTTCCCTTGCTCCAAGCAATCTCATCCAGAAGCAGGACAAAGTAGGCGAGTCAACCCCTATCGAAGATGCAGAGACCCTCGTTTGCGTCGGGAGAGGCCTTAACAACCAGAAAGACATCCCTGTCATCGAAGGTCTGGCCAAGGCAATGAAGGCTGAGATCGGCTGCACTCGACCGCTAACCCATGATTGGCAATGGTTTCCCGAGAGCCGGGAGGTCGGCCTGTCCGGCAAAAAATGTAAACCTTCGCTTTGTCTGTCCGTGGGAATCTCGGGCCAGATCCAGCACACCGTCGGAATCAGGAACTCGAGGATAATTGCGGCCGTCAACAAAGACAAGAATGCCCCTATATTCAAGACCGCTGACTACGGGCTGGTAGCCGATCTTTACGACGTGGTTCCAAGGCTCACCGCCAAGATCCTTGCCCTCTCAAAATAGCCGCTCGAGATTCCCCGAAATCAAAAAGGGGGGACAGCTTGAAACCTGCTCCCCCTTTCAAACAGGCATTGTCGAGCAACCGCAATGAGGCTTACTGCCCCTTGAATCGCGGCGCTCTCTTCTCCACAAATGAAGTCGTTCCTTCTTTATGGTCTTCGGTCTTGAGCAACCCTCGCCGCACCTCTGCGGTGTACTCCAGATGAGTCTTCAACTCCATAGTCAGCCCATCATAAATAGCCCTTTTTGTCTTCTGGACAGCCAGGAACGGTGCCTTTGCCAACCTTTCTGCGAGATCACGCGTTGCGTCTGCGAGATGGCTGTGGGGGACTACCAATGTCACGAGACCAAGCTTTTCTGCTTCCCTTGCGTCAATCATATCCCCGGTCCAGGCAACCAACAGCGCCTTGTCCAGCCCGATCAGCCGCGGCAGGAAATAGGTCCCTCCCCCTGACGGCAGCATCCCACGCCTTATGTAGGCCTCGCACAGCCGCGCTTCCTCCGAAGCAATGCGAATATCACAGGCCAAAGCAAGATCAAGACCGAATCCAACGGCAACTCCATTCAAGGACGCGATCACCGGCTTGTCACAAGATTGAATGAGTAAAGCCAGATGGACTCTTGCAGGCCTTGGCGGCGCGGAGGCTTGGGCCTGAGTGTCGGTAGCCTGTTTGGCCAGCGCGCTCACATCCGCCCCTGCGCAGAATGCAGTCCCTGAGCCAGTTATCACAATGACTCGCACCGACTCATCCTTCGCCGCCTCGCTGAAGGCGTTGTAGAGCCCTTCAGACACGGCAGGGATCATAGCGTTCATCTTATCCGGGCGGTTTAGAGTGATAGTGGCCACTCCCTCTTCTCTTGCCAACAAAACGTCGGTACCTGACATGCTTGTCTCCTCTGTCATACTACCCAGTCTCATCTCCCGGAAATCTAACGCGAGTCTCATGTTGCTTGAATGCCAACTTCAACGTCCCAAGCGAGATCGAATCAACGTCCAGCAGCGTCCTGCGCCTTCCGATGTCCTGAAGCGAGTGCGCATCCGATGACTGAATGCAGGCATAGTTCTTTGGATAGCCTCGCACTCGGCCCTGATTCCAGGCTGTCTTGTCCTGCGGAATTGTGATCTCCAACGCACCCAGGTGCTCGCTGGCGTGAATCCTTTCCTTCACGCCGCGCGGTTGCGCAGACTCAAGAAATCCACTTGGCCAACGGTCGATATGCGCAGCTATTGACAGAGATCCTATGCGTTCGATCTCATCGAGAACTGCCCCAGCATCCCTGCGGGACATGGCGTGGCCATCTCCGTACTGGTCAGGGGCAATTTCAAGCCAGCGAAGAAACTCTGCCATCCTGGCCTCAGACTCACTGTCGCTCTCAAATAGCGCGACGAAATGGCCCTCCCTTGTCGTTACCTCAATACCAGGTATGACGGTAAGGCCAGAATTGGCTGCAGCTGCGGCGACTTCGAGCGCCCCTCTGAACGCATGGTGATCGGTAACCGCGATCGCATCGAGGCCAGCCGCCACAGCGGCACGGGCTATCTGCCCACTTGAGGCAGAACGGTCAGCGTAGCACACGGACAATGGGGTGTGGACGTGCAAATCAACTTGATACGTCGG
>CAVUYC010000034.1:0-5776 GCA_963745605.1 uncultured Chloroflexia bacterium
TCGCCAGCACTAGGCATAAGTTCTTTTTTGGGCTCAGCGAACGTGTAGCAGAATGTCGCCTGAGTTGCCGAGATCTCAATCCTCTCGATGAAGTGAGCCAGTATCGCTTTTAGTTCTTTTGGATCGTCGCGTCTAGAACAGTGCGCAGCTTTCCAAGAACATCGTCCACGGCTGCATCTGTGACAGTTGGGATTCTCAGCGCTCGTTCGCGCTGTTTCTCAAGTTCACCCTGGCGAATCTTTAAGGCTGTCAGTTCTCGGTCGAAGTCGTTGATTGCGCCCTGCATGGCCGACGCGTTGACGCCGCCTGCTATGGCCTGAACGAGCCGCGACACTTTCAGTCCGATCTCGGCGATCTTGGCTTGAGCTTCCTTGAGTTGGGCGTCATCTTCTCGTCTCGCCTTGGCGTTTTCAGCCTGCATGTGTTCGAGTCCTTCGCGGACCAGTTGGCGAGTGAATATCCTTGACTTGAGTGTGTCCAGTGCAAAGGACTCCGTCGCCTCTTTCTTGAGCCAAGGGCACGGTATCCGGGCTTTACCTAACTTCTTGCGCATTCCGCAGGAGTAGTATAACAGCGGTCCCCGTGGTGTGCCCTGCATACGGGACGTCATGCTCTTTACACCAAAGCAAGCCCGAGAGAACATAGTCGTTTGGCGAATGACGTCGCTGGCCCATTTTGGGTCGACGCGAGCTAAGAATAGACTGAACCTGATAGAAGAGGTCTTCGCCCACGATGGGCGCGTGGGTTCCGTGCACAACGACAAAATCATCAGGATTGTTCTTGGTTCTGAAGTACTTCTTTTCCTGAAGTGACCGGCGTCGAGTGGTATTGTAGATACGTTCGCCCAGATAGGCCCGGTTGCGGAGCAGTGTGCTTAGGCCACTCTTGGCGGCTACTACCTGAGTCTCCTGCGCGATGTTTGCTAGCGTCCTGCCTTCGGCATACATCTCAAAGGCCCGTCGTACCTGGGGTGCTGTTTCAGGGTTGATTACCCATGTCGTGCGCATCTCGGGTTCGCCGCTGGACTTCGTCCTTCCACTCGGCGTACGTTGATTCATGTAGCCAGTCGGTGGTTTGCCGCCTGTCGAATAACCACGTGTGGCAATGAGTTTCAGTCCGCGCAATGTGTCTTCCGACGTCTGGGCACGATAGTATTCGTCTATAGCGCCGAAGATTGTCTCGGCGAGCCTTCCTGTTGCCCCCTCGTATTCGGGCTCATGTAAAGTTATAATCCTGACTCCCGCTGCTCTGAACATCCTTGAATATGCGAGCCTTGCTTCGACGTCTCGGAAGAGGCGATTGGAGCGCCAGGTGAGGATTATGTCAAATGGCCGGGGCTTGCGTTTGGCGGCTGAGTACATTGCCTGAAAGCCGGGACGATCGATAGTTCCACCGGAAAAGCCCGCGTCGGTATATACGCTGACGACTTGCCAGCCCTTGGACTTCGCGTACTTCCGGCATTCTTCCAGTTGGCCTTCGAGAGGGATTTCATCCTCTGCCTGCATACTTGTGGACACTCTAGTGTACACGGCACAGGGTAGATTGTCTGTCATGGCTCCACTCTCCTCCATGGAGTGTATAGCATTTGGTTGTTTCGGCGGAAGTGGTTAACGGCGGTGGGCAGATGCATCCGATTCAATTTATGTCCGCATGTTGTGAAGCCGGTGTCAATTGCAGCAATGCAAATGCATTCGGTGCAAGGAAGTTGAAATGGGCTAACGGTGAGACAAACCAGTTTGACGCAGGCTCAGCTCCCATGCTGTCATTGATGCTTTGTTTGATCTCTTTATCCTCAGGGGGATACCGGAGCATATCCGCTCCGATAACGGCTCTGAGTTTACAGCGAGGGCTGTCAGGAAATGGCTGGGCAGGCTTGGAGTAAAGACTCTGTTCATCGAGGCAGGATCCCCCTGGGAGAATGGCTATATCGAATCGTTCAATGGCAAGATGAGGGATGAACTTCTGAACCGGGAACTGTTCACCACATTGACCGAGGCCAAGGTACTGGCGGCCCAGTGGAGGAAGAAATACAATCAGGTCCGACCACACAGCTCCAAGGGATACAAACCACCAGCGCCTGAAGCTAGGACTATCGAATTACTAACTCTGTAGTTGGTACCATTTTCGGGGGCAGGTCATCGGAGCCACAATGCTTGCAGCAAAGCTTCTTGACTGTCTGTATTTCCACGCCCACATCATCACCTTTCTATCTAAGGCTAAGTTTCTTTTACACCATTAGCAAACGGAACCTTAACAATTGCGGGCCATACTCAACTAAGCTCGACTGGAGGTAGTCTCGAATGGAATTAGCCAGGGCGGTAGTCGCCATTTCTTCTTCCGCTGGTATTTATTGTTGCGTTGGTGTCGTGCTCCGGACAGGCACAAAAGACGACGGCCCCTCAGACTTCAACTGTGCAGAGGGGCAACCTTGTGGTGTCCACGACGTCAACGGGGAATCTCGCCTTCACTAAATCTGAGGACGTGGCTTTCGATATGGCGGGTACAGTGAAGGACGTACTGGTCTCGGTCGGTGACACGGTGAAGAAGGATCAGCTCCTGGCTACGCTTGATACGTCGGCGTGGAGCGATCAGATCGAGACTACTTCGGAGTCTGTCACCACTGCGCAGAGGAATTTGGTTACTGCCGAGAGACAAATCGGCGCTCAGCAGCTCAGCGTGACTCAGGCCCAACTGAATCTTCAGGGAGCTCAGAATTCGGCGACCTCGATCGCTGTGGTCCAGAACGCCCAGGACCTCGTTGACAACGCCCAGGCCGCTCTTCAGAATGCGCAGGTGCAGTATATGGTCGACCCCACCACGTACGGTCCTGCAGTCGCCAACATCAGGGTTCAGCTCGGCCAGGCACAGAAGAATCTACAGTCCGTCTTGAGCGGTACGAGCTTCAACGTTTCTACCGATGTGGCCCTCCAGATACTGAAGTCACAGCTTGCCGTGCAGCAGGCTCAACGCGCGGTGGACGACGCCAATATTGCAGTTACTAATGCGACACAGGCTCGGGATGATGCTGCGCAGACCCTCAGCGACGCGCAGACCACCCTTAGCGAGACTCAGGCGCTGAGTCCTGAGGTTAGGGCGCCCTTTGACGGGCGGCCGATCGGGGCAGTCGCGCGCGACCGTGGCGGATCCAACCCAGTTCCAGGTGACTGTCCCAGTTGGGGAGCGCAATATCGCCACGATGTCAATCGGTGGCGTCGCCACCGTGCAGGTCAATTCAATTACTGGAGTGACGCTTCCGGCCATAATTACGGCTATCGCCCCCACAGCAACCGTGCAGTCGGGGGTAGTAAACTATCAGATAACGGTCGAAATCCAGTCCGCTGCCTCAGGCTTGAGACCGTCATCCGGCAACTTCACCGGAAGTATACCAGGGGACCTCGCCGGAAGGTCGCCCCCTCAGGCTGGGGCGGGGAATTTCTTTCAAGGGATCATCCCGCCGGGTCAGAATGGTGAGCTCCCGAACTTGCCAGACAATCCGACTGGCCGCTTGGGAGGGGCAGGTCTTCAAGGCGGCGGGGCTCCTCAAAGCCAGAACTTCAGTCTTCGTCAAGGGCTGTCTGTAACCGTGAACCTGGTAACCGAGTCCAAAGCCAACGTGCTCATGGTCCCTAACCGCGCCATCACCCGTCAGCAGGGGAAGGCATATGTCACCGTGCCCAAGGACAACACGACTGAACTAGTTGCAGTAACGACCGGGCTCACTAACTCTCAATTCACCGAAGTAACTGGCGGGGTTTCGGAAGGTGAGACTGTCTTGATACAGATCACCATTTCGACGGGCTCGACAAATCAGCAGCAAGGGCCAGGCGGCGGCGGCGGACTGTTCGGTCCAGGAACGGTAATCCGTTGATAAAGCTTGAAAACATCGTAAAAACGTATCATATGGGCGAGACGGACCTTACTGTCTTGAAAGGCATCAACGTCAATGTCGCCGATGGGGAAATGGTGGGTATCATGGGGCCATCCGGTTCGGGAAAGACAACGCTGCTAAATGTCATTGGGTGCCTTGACAAGGCATCTTCCGGCAAGTATTACTTCGCCGAGAAGGATATCTCAGGCTACAACAGCGGAGAACTGGCCGTTCTGCGTGGTCAAAAAATAGGCTTCATATTTCAGACGTTCAACCTCTTGTCCCGTCTCAGCGCACTCTCTAATGTCGAGCTGGGCATGATGTATTCCATTGGCGTCAACAGGGAAAAGGCACGCGAAGCCCTCAACATGGTCGGACTTTCTAACAGAGTGAAGCACCGACCCATCGGGATGTCCGGAGGCGAGCAACAACGTGTGGCCATCGCCCGGGCGTTGGTGAAGGACCCCATGGTGTTCCTTGCGGATGAGCCGACCGGACAGTTGGACTCCAAGTCCGGCAAAGAGGTCATGGCGATATTATCGTCGTTGCAGTCACAAAAGAAGATAACCGTTCTCATTGTCACGCATGATACTCGTCGCTCACCAGTGCCAGAGGATAATCCACGTGCGTGATGGGGAGATCGTCGACGAGGAAAAGACATGAAGAAATGGATGGACCTCTTTGGAACCGTCTGGACAGGACTGGCAACACATAAGCTCCGCAGCTTCCTGACCATCCTTGGAGTCGTTATTGGCGTGGCGGCCGTGATCATCCTCATGTCCATCGGACAGGGGACGACATCGAGCATAATGTCAAGTCTTGAAGGGCTTGGGTCCAATCTGCTCTTCATCTCTCCCGGCCGGACGTCCGGTACCGGGGGTGTGAGGGCCGCCCTCGGCTCGGCGACCACCCTCACGCTCGAGGATTCTGAAGCGATCACCGATGAGGTGCCAGGGCTTACCACGGTGGCGCCATCGAGTCAGTCGTTTCTTCAGCTTATCTATCAGGACAAAAATACCAGAGCCCAGGTCATCGGAGTAACGCCGGAGTACCGAGTTGGCCTATAACCTCGAGGTCGTAAATGGCAGCTTCCTATCCCAGGATGATTATGACAGTTACCGGCAGGTGGTCGTCCTGGGTCCGACGGTGGCCTCTGACCTATTCGGGGAGGAGGATCCCTGGGGACAGAGCTAGTACGCATCGGAAACACCGTGGCAACAGTCGTCGGAGTGCTGCGGAGCAAGGGACAGTCTTTTGGATCGACAGACAACGGCGTCCTGATTCCTTTGTCCACCCTGCGAGCAAATAGCGGCGCGGCAACTGACCACCACTGGCCAGCATGTTATCAGCACTATTGTCATATCAGTGGGGGACAAGAATAGCATTGATGCGGCCGTTGCTAACGCACTTCTGTGCTCCAGTTCCGGCACAACATAAACACCCAGGATCCGACCGCGACAAATGATTTTTCGATCACCTCTCAGCAGGACCTGGTCGACACGCTCGCCAAGACGACACAGAGCATTACACTGCTCCTCGGTGCCATCGCTGCCATTTCACTCCTCGTTGGCGGGATCGGCGTGATGAACATCATGCTAGTCTCGGTTCTGGAAAGAACCAGGGAGATCGGCATCAGAAAGGCTTTGGGCGCCAAAGAACGAGATATTTGGGTTCAATTCTTGATAGAGGCTGCATCACTGTCCTTGACTGGCGGGATAATCGGCGTGCTGATCGGAGCGGCCGGCGCCTATGTCGTCGGTCGGGCCGGCACAATGACCACATTGATCTCGCCTCAGATAGTGATACTTGCCGTCTCTGTGTCTGTGGGAATCGGGCTGTTCTTCGGGTTCTATCCTGCCTGGAACGCTTCGCGCCTAAATCCCATCGAAGCGCTTCGGTCTGAATGAG
>CAVUYC010000035.1:0-27669 GCA_963745605.1 uncultured Chloroflexia bacterium
CGGCAGCTTCTGTCATCACGATCGAAGGCCTGTTGAAGGCGGGAAAATTGATGGATTTCAGCAAGCCTTCGTGGACGCCGGAGCTGTGCACGCGGCAAATCGCACTCGGGGATGGTGTCAAAGGCCAGGCCTCTCTCCATCGAATCCTACGCCCACTGAGGCAAAGATATCTGTGAGGCCATGAGGAATCTTGCCGCTGCACGGTTACTTCAGATTGTAAATGCCATTGAACAAGCTTCTATGATGTTAAAGGCCAGGAAGAACAGCTGTGAGAGCGAAAGTTAGCTAATTTCTTCATCTCATAAAAAGACGACCAGGTGAGGAAGGTGTTCTGAGAAGGTAATGGAGGGAGAGACTGCGAGATCAACGTGGCCGGGAACGTCATAAGGGCCATTCTGGATAGCTGTCTGCCCATGTGCCAAAGTCTCCAACATTGATGCTCAAAAGTGAAGGCTCTAGGGAGTCAGTGTGTAATCACTGGAAGAGATGCTTCCGACCAGTTGCTCATAGCGCTGGTCTTGACTCGATATGCTTGTCACTCAGAAGGCCGTAACTACGTGGGCGACGACGTCGCAGTCCAGGCCATCGACGAGCAGATGGCGGAGGAAGCCCTTGAGCCGATCAAGGTCGATCATGAGGAACTGCGGACTCGTCGGCACCCGATCACTACGAGCGAGGGGCTCCTTGACTCCATCCGCAGATGAGCATCCACCAGGAAGCGACAACGGGGCTGTGACACGAGGAAGGCTTCGAGGATCTTGAACATCGTATGGAACTGACCGGTTCCATGAACAGGGTCTGATGGTGCCTTCATGGAGCCTGGAGCCAACCCTCGCCATCTTCGACTGCTGCAATCTATCTTTTCCTCAACTTCGAGGTCCCGCACTACGTCCATAGAACGGTGGCCAGCGTATTCCAGTCGCCAGACTCTGACGACCCGGCAACGCCACCAAGATGGCCGCAGAATCGATCAAGCAACAGATAAGCCTCCAAGCTCTCCAAAGAGTTCGGAAACCGCCGAAGAACGAATTCGAGTTTGAAACGGAATCATCAAGGGAACTGAGAAGAATGCGGCACAGAATGACAAGAAGCTGAGAGATCGCTATATCTCGGAGCACCGTGGCTTTACCGGATTGCGCAAAGACGGACCACTCAGTTTCGCCGAGGTTGCCCGGCGGGCGTTCGCGGTACCGGTACCGTCGTTGGTGTAGGAACGTACGCTCCACCCGAGCTGCAGTATTCGAAGGAATGGAAAGGATCGGTCGTCGGAGCGGCTCCAGCTACATGGAAATTTGCCCAGGTGACGGTGGACATGGAAACGGAGCAGCGACCGATCCATAGACTCACCCGCCACGATTGCGGCACTGCCATCAACAAACAGTCCGTTGAGGGGCAATTGGAAGGGTCCATGTGCCTGGCCGAGGCGCTGTTCGAGGAGGTCAATTCCAAGGGAAGGGTCGTTAAACGCCCCCCCGGAGATTACCGGATTCCCACTCCGGTCGATGCGCCGAACTCAGCAGCGTCCCTATTGAAAAGCTATGAGCCTAAAATGGACCCTTTGGTGCAAAAGAAGCGGGAGAGGGAACTATCCTACCGGTGATTCCTGCGATACCTGAATGCCATTTACGATGCCTGCGGAGTGATGGATGTTCCCATCAGCTCCGAGAAGATATACAACGCCTTGCAGGAGAAGAAGAAGGCTGGCGTCGATTCACGTCCTCAAACCGCCGGCATTCGCCGACAAGATTATCGACCTCGCTATCAAGATGGTTAAAGAGCAGGGTTAGTATCAATAGGCTCGTCCGGCGAGACTGGTTGACGAAACCCGATGCCATAATCTTGTGCGGCGGCAAGGAAACGCGCTTTGGTCGCAGCAAAGCTGACTGCGGTGGTGGCAGGTGAAACGGTCATAGACAGAGTCACGCAAGTGTGGCTCTTGTCTCTGACCATGTTATCGCAGTCACCTCCCCGGAAAAGAGGGATATCAGTCTCGGCTCTGATACTTGCGTGGTAGTCGACGATCTGCAAAGGCCCTCTGGGGGGAATCTACACCGGGCGGCCGCATGCCAGGTCCCAATTCTCCATCGTCGTCGGCGTCAACGCCGAGCGCGCTGAGTCATCTGGTGGGCTTAAGCCCGGGCTTTGACGCCGTTATCCCCAGGATGCGGAGTGAAATGATCGAGCCTCTTCATGCGGTGTATTCCAAGAGTTGCATGCCCGCCATGAAGGCTGCCCTTGAGGCTGACCAACTCTCTCCATATGGCACGTCGTCAAGGGGCTTCACGTTAGATTCGTCGAAAAAGAGGAATATCTGCCTCTTGACCGTGCATCGTTCTTCAACATAAATTACCCTGCTGACCTTGATCGAGCCAATCGCATATCGGAACAATTGGAGGACTGCGGAAATGACTGTCAGAGTCAAAAGCCACCAGTATTTTCAGGAGATGACCCTGGGGAAAGAGATCGTTGAAATCGAAGGAAACACGGTTGCTCAACTGATCGATAATCTCGATGCCGCCTATCCGGGCATCAAGGAGCATCTGGTGGACAAACGCGGCAAGCTCCAGGGCTTTGTTGAGCTTTTCATAAACAGCTCTGTTGTCTACCCCGAGGAAACAGGGATGCAGCTCAAGGATGGCGATGAGGTTGAGATATTGACCATCGTCGCCGGGAGGGTAGTCTGAAATCGCCCCGCTTCATGGCTTCAAAAAAGCAGCCTAGTTGACACTGCGAAACCTTAATTGACAATAAAGTGTCGCGGTGTCTCCGACTTCTCCTGGCGTGACCGGCATTTTCCTGCGACGTCGTGGGCGTGGACAGGGCACCTTTCCCTCTTTTCCGCTGTAATCTCTTTCATGATCGCCTCTTTAGGCGATTTTCCTTTCAACTCGTCGTGGGTGGCCTTGCTCACTCCAAAGCATCCAAGTGGCAGTCGCTACCTTGATCTTCATCGTATCGAGAAATTTTCCGGGCAACCTCGCGTGAGCGTCCGGCGGATGCAGTTTCCCCATGCCTGAATACATAGACTCCTGCCATCTCGTGCATTCGCTTTAAGAATTTCTTCCAGTGTTTTCTCGGCCATTTTCAACTCCTTTGCCATTCATGTGATCTGGGGTTCCTGTATTGCCGCAGCATTTCCTCGTAGAGTTCCACGTCGAACAAGATGTTCGCGCTCAGCCGTCTCTACCTCCAGGAACGGGCTCCGTCTGGCCTTGAGTCCTCCATCCCCATGCCATTCAAGAATCCGGGGCCTCTTGCAGGGGAGCAGAACCGGGTGACCCGAGTCTTCCCTCGAAGGTTGGCAGATGACGAGTCGGAGAGTTCGCGCCTTCGTGACCAACGTCGATACGGTCGACATTCCACTCGTTCTCCCGTCGACCGTATCGACGTTGGTCACGAAGGCGCGAACTTGTCCCGACTGCGTCATCTGCCCAACCTTCGAGGGAAGACGGGGTCACCCGGTTCTGCTCCCTGCAAGGCTCAGGCCCCGGATTCTTGAATGGCATGGGGATGGAGGACTCAAGGCCCTTCTTGCAGCGGAGCCCCCGTTCCTGGAGGTAGAGACGGCTGACGCGAACATCTTGTTCGACGTGGATACCCAGGAAGCCTACGAGGAAATGCTGCGGCGATGTCAGGAACCCCAGATCACATGAATGGCAAAGGAGTTGAAAATGGCCGAGAAAACACTGGAAGAAATTCTTAAAGCGAATGCACGAGATGGCAGGATCTCATGTATTCAGGCATGGGACATCTGCAAAACCACCGGACGCTCACGCGAGGTTGCCGGAAAATTTCTCGATACGATGAAGATCAAGGTTAGCGACTGCCAGCTTGGATGCTTTGGAGTGAGCAAGGCCACCCACGACGAGTTGAAAGGAAAATCGCCTAAAGAGGCGATCATGAAAGAGATTACGGGCGCACTCAAAGAGGGAAAGGTGCCCTGTGCCTACGCCCACAACATCGCCAGGAGAATGCAGGTCACGCCAGGAGAAGTCGGAGACACCGCGACACTTATGTCAATTAAGGTTTCGCAGTGTCAACTAGGCTGCTTTTGAAGCCATGAAGCGGGGCGACGATGCAGACTACCCTCCGGCGACGATGGTCAGTATCTCAACCTCATCGCCATCCTTGAGCTGCATCCCTGTTTCCTCGGGGTAGACAACAGAGCTGTTTATGAAAAGCTCAACAAAGCCCTGGAGCTTGCCGCGTTTGTCCACCAGATGCTCCTTGATGCCCGGATAGGCGGCATCGAGATTATCGATCAGTTGAGCAACCGTGTTTCCTTCGATTTCAACGATCTCTTTCCCCAGGGTCATCTCCTGAAAATACTGGTGCAGCTTGACTCTGACAGTCATTTCCGCAGTCCTTCCAATTGTTCCGATATGCGATTGGCTCGATCAAGGTCAGCAGGGTAATTTATGTTGAAGAAGGACACCATCAGCGGGTCAAGAGGCAGATATTCCTCTTTTTCGACGAATCTAACGTGAAGCCCCTTGACGACGTGCCATATCGAGAGTTGGTCAGCCTCAAGGGCAGCCTTCATGGCGGGCATGCAACTCTTGGAATACACCGCATGAAGAGGCTCGATCATTTCACTCCGCATCCTGGGGATAACGGCGTCAAAGCCCGGGCTTAAGCCCACCAGATGACTGAGCACACTGGCATTCAAGAACGGCATGTCACAGCCGACGACGATGGAGAATTCGGACCTGGCATGCAGCAGCCCGGTGTAGATTCCCCCCAGAGGGCCTTTGTGGGGGAATTCGTCGACTACCACGCAAGTATCAGAGCCGAGACTGATATCCCTCTTTTCCGGGGAGGTGACTGCGATAACATGGTCAGAGACAAGAGCCAGCACTTTCGTGACTCTGTCTATGACCGTTTCACCTGCCACCACCGCAGTAGCTTTGCTGCGACCAAAGCGCGTTTCCTTGCCGCCGCACAAGATTATGGCATCGGGTTTCATAGAACCAGTCTCGCCGGACGAGCCTATTGATACTAACCCTGCTCTTTAACCATCTTGATAGCGAGGTCGATAATCTTGTCGGCGAATGCCGGCGGTTTGAGGACATAGGAATCGACGCCAGCCTTCTTCTTCTCCTGCAAGGCGTTGTATATCTTCTCGGAGCTGATGGGAACATCCATGATCATCACTCCGCAGGCATCGTAAATGGCATTCAGTATCGCAGGAATCACCGGTAGGATAGTTCCCTCTCCCGCTTCTTTTGCACCAAAGGGTCCGTTAGGCTCATAGCTTTCAATAGGGACGCTGCTGAGTTCAGGCACATCGACCGGAGTGGGAATCCGGTAATCTCCCAGAGTCGGATTAACGACCCTTCCCTTGGAATCGAAAATGACCTCCTCGAACAGCGCCTCGCCCAGGCCGTGGCACATGGACCCTTCCAATTGCCCCTCAACGGACTGTTTGTTGATGGCAGTGCCGCAATCGTGAGCCAGGGTGAGTCTATCGATGGTCAGTCTGCCCGTTTCCATGTCCACCGTCACCTGGGCCACGCAGGACTGGGTGGAGTAAGCTGGAGACGCTCCGACGACCGATCCTTTCCATTCCTTCGAATACTGCAGCTCGGGTGGAGCGTACGTTCCTACACCAACGACGGTACCGGTACCGGCGAACACCCACCGGGCAACCTCGGCGAAACTGAGTGGTCCGTCTTTGCGCAATCCGGTAAAGCCACGGTGCTCCGAGATATAGCGATCTCTCAGCTTCTTGGTCTTATCAGCGTTCTTCTCAGTTCCCTTGATGATTCCGTTTTCAAACTCGAATTCGTTCTCCGGCAGTCCGAACTCTTTGGAGAGCTTGGAGACTATCTGTTGCTTGATCGATTCTGCGGCCATCTTGGTGGCGTTGCCCGTCATCAGAGTCTGGCGACTGGAATACGCACCCAGGTCAATCGGGCACAAACCCGTATCACCAGAGAACACGGTTATCGCAGAGAGTGGCAGCCCTAGGACCTCACCGGCAATCATCGCCATGACCGTGTCCGAGCCCTGGCCCATCTCGTTCGATCCTGTGTGAAGGTTTACCCCCGCTCCATCCTCAGCAAGCCTTATCAGCACCGTGGAGTGGGGTATGTCGGTCCGGTAAATGGCCCCGCCGGCACCGCAGACAAAATAGCTTGAGGCAGAGCCCATTCCTTTCCCTGGCGGAAGTTTGCCTTTCTTCTCTTTCCAACCAGCATCAGACGCGGCCCCTTCGAGACACTCTTTCGAGGCGAAAGTGCTGAGATGATATCCACTGGTCGTCGAACTTCCTCGAGGAAGGGTGTTCTTGAGGCGAAGCTCAAGCGGGTCCATCTTCAATTCGTGGGCGACAAGGTCAAGTTGAGCTTCAAAGCAGGCACGGTTGCTGACGGCACCATGTCCCCTCAAAGCGCCGCTTGGCGGCTTGTTGGTATATACCCTGTAGCCGTCGTATTTCATGTTCGGAATGGCGTAGGGAGCGTGAAGCATGGAGCCGTTGTAGTAGACAGTTATTACGCCAAGGCTGCTGTACGCCCCGCCGTCAAGAACAGCGACGTGGTCGTGGGCAAGAATCTTGCCCTCGCGGCTGACACCTATCTTCATCTCGTGATAGTACTGATGGCGAGCCCTGCTCACCATAAACACTTCGGCCCTGTCCAGCACCAGCCGGACCGGCTTCCCTGCGTGCTTCGCAAGCATGCAGGTTATGATCTCGTGAGGGCAGGCGCTGGCTTTGACGCCAAAGCCGCCGCCAACAGCAGGGGCAATAACGCGTACCTTTTCTAGCGGGATCTCCATAACCATGGCCACCGTTCTCTGGACGTAGTGCGAGACCTGTGTCGAAGTCCAAAGCGTCAGATTGCCGGCCAGATCGAAGGTGGCAAGGGTAGCTCCCGGCTCCATGAAGGCGCCGTCGGACTTCCTGTTCATGAACCGGTCGGTCCGTACGATGTACGAGTCCTCGAAGCCTTTCCTGGTGTCACCCGCCCCGTTGTGCACTTCCTGACAAATGTTTTTGGGGTATTCCGGATGAATCAGAGGAGCCCCCTCGCTCATTGCAGTGAATGGGTCGAGCAGCGCAGGCAGTTCCTCGTAATCAACCTTGATGAGCTCAAGGGCTTCCTTGGCCGTCTGCTCATCGATGGCCGCAACTGCGGCAACATCGTCGCCCACGTAGTTCACCTTGTCGGTGACCAGAGCATTCTGGTCAAAACGGGCGGGGCTATGACCGAACTGGATTCGGGAGACATCTCTTCCAGTGATTACGCACTTGACTCCCTTGAGAGCCTTAGCTTTTGAGACATCGATGTTCGAGATTTTGGCATGGGCAAGCGGGCTATGCAGAATGGCGCCTATCAGCATCCCGGGCAGCGTAATATCGCCGGTGTACTTTGCCTGCCCCGTTACCTTCTCAGGAACGCCTTTCCTCACCTGGTCGGTGTTTATGAGATGGAATTCGCTGACTTTTTCGCTATTCACGGCTGTTCTCCTGGGCCTTAAGCATCGTCGAAGCTTGTTCAATGGCATTTACAATCTTGAAGTAACCGGTGCAGCGGCAGAGGTTGCCTACCATGGCCTGGCGGATATCTTGCCTCGTGGGCGTGGGATTCGCATCGAGGAGGGCCTTAGCCTTGAGCACCATCCCCGGAGTGCAATACCCGCATTGCACAGCTCCGGCGTCCACGAAGGCTTGCTGAATGGGGTGCAATTTGCCGCCTTGCGACAGGCCTTCGATCGTGGTGACAGAACTGCCGTCAACCTGCGCCGCGAGGACCAGGCAAGAATTGACTGCCTTTCCGTCAAGAATCACCGTACAGGCGCCGCAGTCGCCAAGCTCACATCCCTGCTTAGTACCCGTGAGACCGACCTCGGAACCCCGGAGTACCTGGGCGAGCGTCTCGTTGTGGTCCACAAGAAGGTCGTAATCATTGCCATTTATGGTGAGTCTGATCTGTTTGTTCAAGTTGATTCCAGCCCTCCCGCTAATTCTTGTTTCCGGAGACGGACTCCAGCAGACTCCGTTTTACGAGTGTCTGCACAAGACTGGTCCGATAATCTGCCGTAGCCCTCAGGTCGGTGATGGGACTACAAGCATCGATCACCAGCTTCCCCGCCTTTTCTGCCGTCTCTTCGTTTATCTTCTTGCCAACGAGGAACGCCTCGGTTACCTGGCAGCGGACAAAGGTTGGAGCGACCGCCCCCAGCACCACACGGGCTGAGGTGCAGGTGCCTCTCTCCATAGTCAGAAGAGTAGTCACGCTCACCAGAGCGATCTCCATAGCATTCCTGATCGTGTATTTGACGTAGCTACCTCGCGAGTCACCGACGGGTTTCTTGATACTAACCCCGGTGAGGATCTCGTCAGCCTTCAAGGATGTCTTTCCCGGGCCCTTGAATAAGGTGGCAAAGGACTCAGTCCTTTGTCCGGACGGTCCGCTAATCTGCGCGATCGCGCCGTAGGCGACGAGAGCACCGATGGTGTCGCCCGCGGGCCTGGCCGTGCAGATGTTCCCGCCAATGGTTGCCCGGTTTCTTATCTGCATTGATCCGAGCTTTCCGGCCGCCATCGACAGGACCGGGAAACTCTTCCTGATCTCCGGCGATTCCGCGAGTGTGGCGACGGTCATCAGAGGTCCGAAGACAACCTCTCCACCCGCCAAATTCCCGTCGTTCATCCCCGGCACTCGGCCGAGGGAGACGAGCAAGTCTGCAGCCAGCACCTTCCGCTTTAGATTCACCAGCAGATCGGTGCCGCCCGCAATCACTTTCGCAGTCGGATGTTGACGAAGGATTTGGCATGCGTCACCGACTGAAGTGGGTTCTGCCAACTCAAACCTTGGCAAAATCATTGGAGATCCCCCTGCTTCGTATTTGTGTACCGTTATATGATCAGGACCAGCCATCGAGCGCTTGTACACGCCTTCTGAGCTCGTCCCGGAATAACCTGGAGGCGCGAATCAATATATATCGGGAAAATCAGAAAACTACAAATCATCTTACCCCAACCGGGCGACTTGTTGCCAGTTGCGAAACTGGGGTCACAAACGAATGTTCAGCAACTAATGAACCGGGGCGACGTCAAGGTCCGCGTAACTGGCTGACATCGATCATATATTTTCCAGGTCCTCCTTCCAGTTTGCCGAGGGTGAGGCTAAATTGCTATAATCGGCGCTGGTTCGCCGGCAACACTTCAGGAGGCAGGCTTGTACAAGGCTATAATGGTTCCCCTCGATGGTTCCAAGGTCGCCGAATGCGTCTTGCCTCATCTGGAAACCGTCACAAAGGGGTGCATCCCTCCCCCATCAATCGTCCTCGTACGGGCGGTTGAGCCGATATCCGTGCCGGTAGGCCGCGAGGTCGCCCAGTTTTCTTCTCTCGATGACATAAAAAAGTTCGAGGGTCATCAGAAGGCCGAAGCCGAGAAGTATCTGTCCGAAATGGTGGGTTACCTCAAGGAGAGAGGCATCCGGGCCGAATCGGCGATAGTCTATGGTAAGCCAGGCCTGGCACTGAGCGACTACGCCGAAAAAAACAGTGTTGACCTGATCGTCATGGCGACGCACGGCCGTTCTGGGCTGAGCCGCATTGTGATGGGCAGCGTCGCCGAGCACATGGTGCCAGCGGGTCGAGGTCGGCAGTTCTCCTGGTAAGGGCATTTACAGCCCCTGCAGACACCCAACAGGCACGGCCCTCCTCGGAGAAAGGGTGAACGAAGCTCTCCTCTGGCCGGTCTTTGCAGCCGTCTTTGTAGTGGCTCTGGTGCTGGACCTGTTCGTCTTCCAGCGGAAAGCTCACGTTATCCCTGTCAAAGAAGCTCTAAAACTCGTTGGCTTCTGGGTGGTACTTGCCGCTGCCTTCAACGCTGTCATTTATCTCTACCTGGGACACGAGAAGGGAGTCCTTTTCACCACCGCCTATTTGGTCGAGTATTCGCTAAGTATCGATAACCTTTTCGTCTTCCTCGCGGTCTTCACCTATTTCGCCGTCCCTCGGGAAGCTCAGAGAAAAGTCCTGCTATGGGGTATTTTGGGGGCCATTTTTTTCAGAGGGCTTTTCATATTCGCCGGTATAGGGCTCATCAACCGCTTCCACTTTCTCATCTACGTCCTTGGGGCCTTCCTCATCTTCACTGCGATAAGATTGCTCACGCAGAAGGAAAAGGAAGTTGAACCCGAGCGCAATCCAATCGTCAAGTTCACGCGGAGAAGTATCCGCGTTTCCCATGAATACGACGGCACCAGGTTCTTCACATGGACTAATGGGATCCGCTACGCAACCCCGCTTATTATCGTCCTGGTTACTATTGAAACCATGGACATCATGTTCGCCGTTGACTCAGTCCCGGCGGTGCTGGCCGTGACCACGGACCCTCTTATAGTCTATGCCTCTAACATTTTCGCCATTCTCGGACTCAGGGCACTCTTCTTTGCTTTGGCAGGACTGTTTTACCTCTTCCGCTTTTTATCTACAGGGGTATGCTTCGTGTTAGGTTTTGTCGGCTTGAAGATGATCCTGAGAATCTTGCCAGACTTCTTCAAGATCGAGTTTGATATCCCAGTTCTGGTCTCCCTGGGCGTCATAGTGCTTATACTTGCCAGCTCGGTTGTCCTGTCGCTAATCTTCCCGAAAAAGGCAACGCCGAACGCAAACGGCGCCTGAACTCAAGCAGGAGGTCACATGGATCTGGCTTTTGGACTGTCCGTGACGCTCGCCGGCATGGGTGTCACCCTGGCAACGCTCTATGTTTTGACTCTTGTGGTCCACCTTATGAACCGGCTCTTGCCCTATAAGGAAGAGACCGAAAAAAAGAAGTAGCTGGCTGCTATTGACGGAGGTTGATCATGTGGGAGACCGTTTCCGCTGCCCTCGTGACCGGATTCGCTCACCTGACCTGGGAGAGCGCGCTCCTGCTGGTCGTAGGTGGAGTCCTGCTCTATCTGGCAATATCCAAAGGGATAGAGCCGCTCCTGCTCGTGCCTATTGGATTCGGCATTTTGCTTGGCAACTTGCCGTTGAGCGGCATGTCCGCCAGCGACGAGGGTGGGGTCATCAACATCCTGTACAAAGCCGGGATTCTGACTGAGATTCTGCCGGCGCTCATTTTCCTGGGCCTTGGCGCAATGATTGACTTCGGGCCGATGCTTGCCAACCCCAAAGTGCTCATCTTCGGAGCAGCCGGGCAATTCGGGATATTCCTGACGTTATTCCTTGCTTTAGCGCTGGGCTTCGGGCGGGGAGAGGCATCGTCAATCGCCATTATCGGCGCTATGGACGGGCCCACCGCCATCTACTTCAGTTCCAGGTACGCCAGGGACCTGCTCCCGGCCATCTCAATTGCGGCGTATTCATACATGTCTCTCGTCCCCATACTGCAGCCGCCGATAATGAGACTCCTCACCACCAAAAAGGAACGTGCAATCGTAATGCCCTACGGCGAAAAGAAAGTCTCGAAGCGAGTTAGAATACTGTTCCCGGTCGTAGCCGGGATAATCGCTATGCTCGTAGCTCCGATGGGCGCCCCTCTTATGGGAATGCTCATGTTGGGTAACCTCTTGAAGGAATCCGGGGTCGTACCCAGACTCGCAGATGTCTCATCGGGGGTTCTAATGAACATCGTGACGCTGCTTTTAGGCATATGCGTCGGTGCATCGATGTTGGGCGCCAATTTCCTGAAATATCAGACTCTACTCGTTTTCGGTCTTGGGCTGATCGCCATCTGCCTCGACACGGCAGCCGGCGTTCTCCTCGGAAAGCTTGCAGCCGTGCTCACCCATGGCAAGATCAACCCTATGATCGGAGCGGCTGGAACTTCGGCCTTCCCCATGTCTGCCAGGGTAGTACAACGCGAGGGCCAGAAGGCAAACCCGCGAAGTTTCCTTCTATGGCACGCGATAGGCGCCAACACAGGTGGACAGATCGGGTCAGTTATGGCGGCATCGGTTCTCCTGGCGGTGCTGGCCGGTCTCGGAGTTCCGCTGTCACGATAAGAAGATGATCCAGAGCTTTTCGAGATGAGAGTGCGGCAGAATCCCCATCTGTATCAGATCAATGCGCTGGCATTCATCAACAGGCTGTCAGCAAAGTACAACGAGCAACTGTCTTTGGCATCGATACCGAACGCAGAATGGAACTCTCTTGCCCAACTCGGCTTTGACCTTATCTGGATGATGGGTGTCTGGACACGCAGTTCGAAGGCACGCAGCATCACTCTAGGTAGCGCAGGTCTCAGGAAAGAATTTGATCGCCTTCTGCCCGGATGGACCGAGGAAGACGCAGTTGCGTCGCCCTATGCCGTTTACGACTATACGCTGGACCCTTCGTTGGGCAAGGACGGCGACCTGCTCGGATTGAAGGATAAGCTGAACAGGCTCGGCATCGGTCTGATCCTGGACTTCGTACCCAACCATCTGGCGATGGATCACCCATGGACCATGGAGCGACCTTCGCTTTTTGTTGAAGGTAGCGCCGCAGACGTCGCCGAGCACCCCCAGTGGTATTTTAGGACTTCCGACGGGCACACACTCGCTCACGGAAGAGACCCCTATTTCGATGCCTGGAAAGACACCGTACAGATGAATTTCTTTTCCGGTGAGGCGAGAGAGGCCCTGGTATCCGAATTATCGAAAGTTGTTGAAAGCTGCGATGGAGTTCGCGCCGACATGGCCATGCTCGCCCTCAACGGCGTGTTCGAATGGGCATGGGGAAGCGTGGCAGGCAGAGAGAAGAAGCCTGAGGCGGAATTCTGGGACGTCGCTATCTCCTCCGTTCGGAAGACAAATCCCGACTTCATCTTCATGGCTGAGGTCTACTGGGGTCTGGACCAGACACTACGGGAAATGGGGTTCCGGTTCACCTACGACAAGGCCTTGTATGACCATCTTCGCTGGGACCCCGCCTATGAGGTGTTCGAGCACGTACGGAGTGAGAGCGCGAACATGTCAGGTGAGGTACACTTTCTGGAGAACCACGACGAACCGCGGGCCGCGGCCCTGTTCGGCCGGGAGCGCTCCATGGCGGCCGCCGCTGTTCTAGGTACGATTCCAGGCCTTCGCTTCTATCAGGATGGCCAGCTCGAAGGCAAGCGGATCCGAATTCCCGTCCAACTCCGGCGTGATCCAGTTGAGTTTCCGGATCCCGAGATCGCCCTCTTTTACCGGTCGCTTCTCAAATTCACCGCGGCCGACATTTCGCATGCCGGGAGATGGAATCCCATCGAGGTGGTGTCTTCATGGCCGGGGAACGATAGTCACAGGCATATCATGGCATGGGAATGGAGACTCGGAACTCAGAGGGCAATCATCGCGATAAACTACAGTCAGTCGCGTTCTCAGGCGTGGGTCAAACCCGAACATCCCACATCGGTTGGTCGGATAGTCATGGAAGACATACTTACGGGGACAACGTACGTGCGCGATTCCGATGAGCTATCCACGAAGGGCTTGTATGTAGACCTCGGCCCGTATCGCGGTCACATCATGCTGACCTCGGCATTTTAAAGACAGGTTGGTACGAAAGAGGGGCGATCAGGGACTGCCTGGGCCCCTCTTTGGGCTGTTGACTTCGGCAAAACAGGCATTGTATTCTTTGAGAAGAAGGCAGGGGGCAGCGGCCCCCTGTTCGCTTTTTAGACTTTTTGTGGAGGTCGGCGTACGGCGATTAGAGGCTCTAGGAGTCCTGATATAAGTCAAGGCGCTCAGTACCGTCTCAAAAGGGATCTAATGCTTTTCTGGGGGACACATTCCACAGGCAAGTTCGACGAGAACACGATCGGCTACGCTTTAGACTATGACATCGAGTCGGTCAAGAAAGAACTGCAATCGCTCATCAATGCAGGCGTCGTTGAAAAGGAAGGCGTTAACGGCACTGCTCTCTACTTCCTCACGAGCAATGAAGCCAAACGAGGCTGCATTATCGAAGCGACCCGGCTGGGCCACTCGTCCTCATGTTGATCTTGCAGGTTTGACAGACTCTAGCTATACTTGAGACTACTAAGCACAATGGGGGTACAATTTGGGCAGAAAACAAGAAAAGGCGATGCAGCGCAAGACCTATCAGGAAGCCTTTAAGAAAGTTAAGCACGGGCACGGCGGAAGGGCCATTCGAAAGAAGGAAGAGACGGCGCTCGGCAAGTAGTCCCGTTCTGGCGTAGGCAGTTCTAAACTGCACGCATTCAGTCCAGTGGCAAGAGCCCCCTGGTCCGCACTGAGCGGATCAGGGGCTTTTTTGGCCTTGTCCCAGCACCAGTATTGAGTTACATATGGCAGTTTCAAACGGCGAACTCATCAAGGTAAAGAAGAGTCTCAGATACAGTATCTTTGACGGCTCAGCCTGGGCAGTCATGTTCGGTTTCACCCAGAACTACATTTCGCCTTTTGCTCTGGCGCTCAAGGCTTCAACAGCGCAGATCGGTCTTCTGACGGCATTCCAAGCTTGATGATGGCCTTTTCGCAGCTCTCGGCTCCGGCATTAGTCAGGAAAGCGGGCAGCAGGAAAGCCCTCATCCTGCCGGCGGTTCTACTGCACGCATTGCTCTGGGTTCCCGTGTTCCTCGTTCCGTTTCTGATGCCCACAGGCAAGGTCTGGTGGCTTATTGCCCTGATAACGCTGAGTACCGTCTTTGGGGCTATTGCCAACCCGGCATGGGGAAGCATGATGGCCGACCTCGTACCCGTCCGGATCAGAGGACGCTACTTTTCCTCACGAAGCCGAATCATTAACACGGTGGCGCTGGTTGCCTCCTTCATCGGCGGCGGCATATTGCAGATACTTCAACCACACCAGTACTTCGGGTTCGCCATTATCTTTGGAGCCGCCACTGTTTTCCGATTAGTCTCGTTCTACTTCATGGTCAGGATGTATGAGCCACCAGCCACACGGACGGCAAGCCATGAGGGTATCCTGGCGGTGATCAAGAATACGTGGTCCTCCAATATCGGGAGATTCACCACCTTTGTCGCGATGATGAGCTTCTGCACCAACCTTTCCGCCCCCTTCTTCACCGTTTACATGCTGAGGGACCTGCATTTCAGCTATCTGTCGTTTGTCATCGTAAACTCGGCAGGAAGCCTGGCGACGATCCTTTTCGTGACCTATTGGGGACGCAGGGCTGATCGCGCCCGGCAACGTACGTATCATCCGCATCGCTTGTTGCCTGGTACCCATCGTCCCCATCCTCTGGCTGTTCGGAACGCAAGTCTGGTATCTGGTCATCGTCCAAACCTTCGCCAGTTTCGCCTGGGCAGGGTTCGACCTCGCCAATGTCAATTTCGTCTATGACGCTTCAGCTCCAGAAGAGCGAACCAGGCGCATTGCCATCTTCAACGTGATGAACGGCACGGCAATCTTCTTTGGTTCTTTGACGGGCGGAATACTGGCTACCAGACTTCCGCCCTTGTTCGGCTACAGCCTGTTATCACTGTTTGCCCTATCGGGAATACTTCGAGCCATCGTCGGCGCTGTGCTGCTGAGAAAGGTAAGCGAAGTGCGTCACGTTCCAAGAGTCGCACTCGCCAAGCTCATGCTGACACGCCATGAAGGGCCGCACTCCCACAGCGAATACCGCCTGAGCCGGGCCCAACATCGTAGGGCCGGCCTCCAAAGGTAAGGCCTCGTGCCTTTCCCGCGAGGTTCTGTTGTGACTGGGCAAGAGTGTTGATCTTCTAATGTGTGCTTATGTCATCCCGAGCGCCTTGTGTCATCCCGAGCGCCTTGTGTCATCCCGGGCACCCTTGTGTCATCCCGAGCGCAGCGAGGGATCTCGTACCCCAACACATCCGAAATCACGTAGGGGCGGGTCGATGACCCGCCATTTTTCGAGTGTAAACCTGCTCGCGTTGTTGCCTGAATGCGACAAACCAGCTATTGACTGAGTCTCAGCACTTGTGTTCTAATAGCCTTCCTTGTATGTGTGCGCCTGCTTGTCAGGTAGGGAGATATTGTCCAACTTGTCCGACCAGTCCGAAATGTCCGGCAGCCTCAAAAACAATTCCCACTCCGTGCCTGAAACCGCTGATTGTTTGCCCAAAACAAAGCCAAACAAACCCGTATCAACCCCCAAACAAATCAAAACAATCGAGGCTAAATTTGCCGTTCTACGTTCAAATTGTTTCGCGTTTTCATTTCTCCCGCGGAACAACCCGGCTGCAGACGTCGCCCGAGTCTCTCCCCGAATTCGGGGAGAGACTCAGAGAGAGGTTTGGCGGAGGGGACGGACGGCGGCGGGCGTATGGCCATACGCCCCCACGCCAGGATTGTCTCTGGCCAGTGCTCACCATTGACTGGCTTGGCGGGTGTGGGTATGAGGCATTTGCATTTGGCGTTTGACCTATGATGTTTGGTATTTGGTTCTTGTTTGGTGCTTGTATCTTGGTGCTTGGGATTTGCCGGTCGACTCAGTGGAACCCACCCTGAAAAATACCATGCCAAAACCTATTGACACACGGGTATGCCAATGTTATAAGGGAACTATTGTAAGAGTATCCATGTTCGGACGAACAGGATCACCTTTTACGCAGGAGGTCATCCTTACCAAATTGAATACTGAGACTCTGATCCCTACCCAGGCCCCGGAAGAGGAACCCCCCCCAGGTAGAGTTGCGGAATGCGAGGTAGAAGAACCTCCAAGTAAAACCGCGTCTGCCTCTGGCGGACGCCGCCTATTCCGAAATGTACCCGATGAACTCTGGCAAGACTGGAAGTGGCATTTCCGCAACCGGATCACATCAGTTGACGAATTAGCCAAATACCTCCCACTGTCTCTCAAAGAGAAGGCCCAGCTAAAGCTGGTGACTGAGAAGTATCCCCTCTCGATCACTCCTCACTATCTGTCTCTTATTGATCCCAGCAATCCAAATGATCCCATCAGAAAGCAGGCTGTCCCCTCTTTTCAGGAAATAGCCCTTGCAGGCATGGGTTCCGAAGACCCGTTAGAGGAGCGAAGTCATTCGGTAGTCCCAGGACTGGTGCACCGCTACCCTGATCGCGCCCTCATGGTGCTAACGAACCTCTGCCCTATGCTGTGCCGGCATTGCACGCGTAAACGAGAATGGGCCAACGGCGTATGGGTCCGCACGGACGTAGAGATCGGAGCCATGCTCGACTACATCCGGGCGCATAAAGAGGTCAGGGATGTAATCATCTCAGGTGGTGATGTGCTGACTCTCTCAACCCAGCGTCTGGAAGAGGTCCTCGCCAGCCTGCGCGCCATCGAGCATGTGGAGATAATTAGAATCGGCTCAAGATACCCTGTGGTCTTGCCCCAGCGTATCGACGATGAGCTGTGCTCAATGTTGTCAAAATACGGCCCAATCTGGTTTAACACCCATTTCAACCACTATCGGGAGATAACTCCTGAGTCGAAGGCTGCTTGCGACCGTCTGGTCAGAGCTGGCGTCCCGGTTAACAACCAGTCTGTCCTTCTGAAGGGCGTTAATGACACTGTAGAAAAACAGCTGCAGCTGTGCCACGGCCTGCTGAAAATAAAGGTCCGCCCCTACTACCTGTTCCAGTGCGACGAGGTCCAGGGCACGGAGCATCTGCATACACCTGTTCAGACCGGTATCGACATTATCAAGGGCATGCGTGGCTTCACCTCAGGCCTGGCTGTGCCGACGTACGTCATTGACCTTCCCGGGGGCGGTGGAAAGGTGCCGCTGCAACCCAACTACGTTCTCTCGCAGAACGATGACGAACTGACGTTGCGAAACTACGAGGGACGGTTGTTCAATTTCAGGAATCCCAGCAGGGGCGAGCAACCGGTTTCTCCCAGGACCGCTCGCGTACTCGATGGCGAGGCGAAGTCGGCCAGGCGTAACGCGAAATCGGCTACCAGCACGCAGCTGGCGTTCAGCATTCTTAATGAGGCGATGCGGTAACAAATAATGCATATCGGGCTTGCCTTCGACCTTAAGGAGGCCGTAAAGGAAAGTCTCTCGTTCGAGGCACAGCCCGAGGATGCGCTCGAAGAATACGATTCTTCGGAAACGGTAAAAGGCATTGCGGCCGCTATCGAGGCAATGGGTCATTCGACGACCCTGCTTGGAGGCGGCCGCAGCTTTATGTCGAAGGTCCAGGAAGAACGCTGTGACCTCGTCTTCAACATAGCTGAAGGACTGGGCAACTACCGCAGCCGCGAGGCTCAGGTCCCAAGCATCCTTGAGCTCCTCGGAATCCACTACACCGGATCAGACCCTCTCGCCCTGGCGGTCTCGCTGGACAAGGCGATGACGAAATGCCTGGCTGAGGCTGCCGGGGTTGTCACACCGAGGTGGCAGGTGGTGGGCTCGATTGAAGAACTGAATTCGACAGACTGGACCGGCTTTCCTTTTCCAGTCTTCGTCAAGCCACTGCACGAAGGTTCGAGCAAAGGCATCCGTTCAGGTTCGAAAGCAGAGTCCGCAACTCAGCTCAAGCAGATTGCAGGCAACCTCCTGGGGACATACCTCCAGCCCGTCATCGTCGAGGAGTTCATCTACGGCGACGAAATAACCACCGGCGTTATCGGCAATGATCCACCTCAGATCATCGGCATCATGCGCGTGGTGCCGAGAACGCCAGATCCCAACTTCGTGTACTCGCTCGAGATTAAGCGAGATTGGGAGAGACTGGTCGACTACGAATGTCCGGCGAGACTCAGACCGGAGATTCTGGAGAAGATAAGCCAGGCAGCGCTGAGAGTCTTCGCCGCCCTGGGCTGCCGGGACATATCGCGAGTTGACTTCAGGATCGCCAAAGACGGGACCCCCTATTTCCTGGAGATCAACCCCCTTCCGGGGCTGAATCCCAAGAGCGGGGACATAGTGATATTGTCTGGAAAGATGGGCTGGACCTATCAGAGGCTTGTGGCATCTGTGGTAGAAGCCGCCGTCGGGAGGAACCCGCGCTGAGCCTGAAGGTAGCAATTATCTACAACCAGCCGGAACAAGACCGTTATTCGATGATGGGCGAGCAGAAGGCCGTCCTCGGCGTGCTCGTCGAGGTCAAGGCTGTCCACGAAGGTCTGAACAAACTGGGGTATACCGTCGAGAGAGTGCCTCTCTCGCCTCCTCTGGAACAGGTCCGAGCCAAACTTCAGGTCCTCAAGGCGGACGTCGTTTTCAATTTGTTCGAGGGCTTTGCGGGAAGTCCTGAGACTGAGGCTGCAGTAGCTTCGATGCTGGCCGAATGCGGATTTGCTTTCACGGGTTGTTCAGCCGAGGCCCTGTCGCTCGCCCTGGATAAACCAAAATCCAAGAAGATACTTGAATTGAATGGGATCCCGACGCCTCGATTCCAGGTTCTGACTCCCGAAACGGCACACGATTTCCGTCTGAAATTGCCCTGCATAGTGAAGCCAGCAGGAGAGGATGCAAGCCACGGGATTACTAGTCTTAGCGTGGTGAACGATCTCAAGGCGCTCGAGTCACAGGTTGCTCGCGTAAGCCAGTCCTACAACGGCCGGGCGCTGGTGGAAGAGTACGTCGACGGTCGCGAGTTCAACGTTACCGTGATGGGCAACGAAACCCCCGTTGTCTTGCCAATTTCTGAGATCGTCTACAAGTTGCCCGAAGGTTTGCCGCGAATTCTCACTTTCGAGGCGAAGTGGGAGCCCCAGAGCGTCTACTTTAAGGGCTCTGCGCCGGTCTGTCCGGCTGTAATCGGAGAGCCAATCCGGGAAGGGATTTCCAGATCTGCGGCAAAAGCCTTCATCCTTTTAGGCTGTCTGGGATATGCCAGGGTAGACTTCAGGGTGGGTGCCGACGATATTCCGCAGATCATCGAAGTGAATCCCAATCCAGACCTGTCTCCTGGATACGGCGCAGCGATGCAGGCCAAGACGTCAGGGATGAGCTACGCCAAGCTTGTCGAGCGCATAGTCCAACTTGCATTTGAGAGAAGAGCAGTTGGCGCCTGACGGGACTAATGTCCGGCCGCTGCTTTCGGCCGACCGGGAAGCGGTCATGGACATACTCAGGAACACTCCCGAGTTCAAGCCTTTTGAGGTTGATGTCGCCGAGGAACTCATCGATGCCTTTCTGGACCAGGGGCTTTCATCCGGCTATTTCACGCTCGTGGGAGAGGTCGACCGCAGAGTCCTTGGGTATATCTGCTACGGTCCAACCCCCCTCACCACCGGAACCTGGGACATCTACTGGATGGCAGTCTCGAGTGAAGCCCAACGTCACGGCATCGGCAGGGCTCTTCTCATCAGGGCTGAGGAAGAGATCAAGAACACCCAGGGCCGTCTGATCTTGATCGAGACCTCATCAAAACCGAGTTATGTCAAAGCTCAAAATTTCTATTCCCGGCAGGGTTACGAGCTCATTTCGCGAATCTATGACTTCTACGAGCCGGGCGACGACAAACTGACTTATCTCAAACGAGTGGGTTAGCCGCCTCGTTCAGGGCCGTCACTGGCTTCAACGAACACCCGTCTGACATCGAATGAACAGCCTCGGCTCTCTGACGCCCGCCTTCTTTGATCTCGACGGCACAATCGCCGACCCCAGGATCGGCATCACCAGACATCGCGTGCTACAGCCCAAGCGAGGTGGCTGATCTGCTCTGCGCCGTACGATGAGGGAACGGGCGAACAACGCCTCTAGCCAGTGCGCTGACGTCCTGTCTCCCCATCCACAACAACCGCGAGAAAGAAACCCATGATAGTGGATAAGACAAAGAAGGGGGCCTCTACGAAGAGGCCCCCTTCTTCACACCTATGTGCGATTGAAAACTAGCGATTCCTCCACGGCCACTGGAAGTTAGGCATCCCTGGTGTGCCAGGAGTGCTGGGGTCGGAGGGAGTGCTGGGAGTAACTGAGGTTGTGTCAGCAGGCCGTGCGCCAAGAGTCACAGACACCGTGACATTGCCGCTGTCCCGAACAACTGTCAGGCTTACGGTATCCCCAACTTTCCTGCTGGCGAGGTAGGTCTGAATGTCCGTCACGCTTTTAACCGGTTTCCCATCGATCGCGGTTATGATATCGCCGCCTTTGGAAGGGTTCCCGTTCTGGTCAGAGCCCGATGCTTTGAGACCTGCTTTTTCCGCGGGTCCGCCGGCAACATCGGTAACCACGTAGACGCCCTGATTAACCGATAGGCCGATACTCTGGGCATTAGTCGGGGTCAGGTCAAGACCGCTGATTCCGAGCCACGCTCGCTGAATCTGTACTCCGGCCTTGATGTCAGGTAGTGCCTTAATGGCAATACTCGACGGCACTGCGAATCCGATGCCGGTGCCCTGGCCTTCGAAGGCAGTGTTGATTCCGATTACCTGGCCCAAAGAATTCAGGAGGGGACCGCCCGAGTTACCAGGCTGGATATTGGCGTCGGTCTGGATCATTCCAGTCAAGGAACTCCCAGACACTCTTCGATTCAGGCCGCTGACAACACCGACGGCAATAGAGTTTGTAAGGCCGTAAGGCGAGCCGATAGCGATCGCTGTCTGCCCGGGCTTTACCGAATTAGACTCGACGAGTACAAGAGGTGTAATGCCTGAGGGCAGGGAATTCACCTTAACCACCGCGAGGTCGTCGACGGCATCTTTGCCCACCACCGTGCCCGTTTGGGTGCTGCCGTCATAGAAAACGACATCAACTGAAGTGGCACCGTCGACTACATGATTGTTGGTCAGAATCGTCCCGCTGCTGTCAACGACGAAGCCAGATCCTTGACCTCCCATCGAGAATCCTCGAGTTCCAGTACCCTGGCTGGTCTCGATTTCAACAACGGCAGGGCTGGCAGCTGCGTAGATGCCGGTTATCGTGCTCTCATCGGCGAGAGCCGGGTTGAGTTGTGCCGAGGCCTGCTGTCCGCGGCCCACTATGCCATTGGCAACAGCGAAAACGGATGCCGCGGCAAGGACCACGCCAAGCATGGCGGTGACTTTGGTAGTCCATGGTTTCATTTGCTTGTCTCTCTCCTTTTAGTTGATTCGTTGGTTTGACTATTGCTGTATGCAAGTTCTATGCTGATTCGCCGAAACGTTCTTTTCCCTCCCGACTTGTTTTCTATTGGTCAACGAGCCTGATGGAAACAAACTTATGGTTCCATGTTTCGCGAAATGATGTTATGGAATTATGAAGCAGACATTAGCGGAACATGAGAGACAGCCAGATTTTCATGTCAACCTAAACAAGGATTGACTCTACTGGAGGACACGATGCAGGAGGAGTCGAATAGCAGGAACGCTGACATCGACCAGATTGCTCTCGCTGCCCGCGGTGACGGCGCTCTCCTGGCCAAACTTATTGCAGGTCTCAAACTAAAAGTCAGTCCCAGATCGGGGCAGGAGACCGTCAGATACAACTGTTTCAAAGCCCTGATGGCCATTTGCGACCTGGATCCGGCAGTTCTCTACCCGTCCTGGGACCTCTTCGCGGCTATGCTGGGAAGCCAGAACTCCTACAACAAGATGGCGGCAGTCCAGCTCATAGCCGGCGTCGTCGCAGCCGACACGCAGAACAGATTCGACGCTCTCTTCGACGAATACTACGGGATGCTGGACGACGACAGCATGATTGTGGCCATCTTCGTAGCCTCAGCCTCGGGCCGCATTGTCAAAGCTAAACCGGCCCTTGAGCCCAGGATCACGGCTAAGCTGCTGGCTATTCCCCAGACCCACCATACGGATTCGCGGAAGGGCCTCATCGTGGCCGGCGCCGTCGAGGCTTTCGATCAATACATCGACCAGGCTTCGGACAGGCAGTCCATCATCCGATTCGTCGGTCATCACGAGGGGTCGAGCAGCCCAAAGACACGTAAGCTTGCCAAAGAGTTCCTGAAAAGGTGGGGATAGCGACTCGATCTGTCTGGTAGCCGTTGGTTGGATCGACCGCACATGCTGCTTTCTTACGAGACGCATGTCCGGCGTAGCTGGCGGGTGGGCCCCGCCAGCATTGATTAATCAGCCCGACTTCTTTACACCAAGCCTCAACTCGTGCCCCTCAAGCTTGAAAGCTTCTGAATACGCCCCTTCGGGAGCGACGGAATCATGGAGACCGTCTGCAAGCGTCTCCTGTTTGATGTAATCCCCCAGTTCGGCATCCGTCATTACCTGCATGATGGAGTCGTCTCCCTGGTAATACAAAACAATGTGGTCAGCGATCTCAAAACCGGCCGACCGCCTCGATGGTCTGGACCCTGTGGACAATATTCCGCGAGCCATACCCTCATTCTTGAAAGACTCCGGAATGTTGGGACTTACGGCGCACTTTATCTCTTCTCCGGCTACGATGTAGCCTTCTTTGTCGAGAGCCTCTATTTCGGCCCTGGTGCCCCATTTGACGTCCTTTACGTTCAACTCGTCGAGCAATTGTGGCTTGATCCGGTTCAAGGACGCCTCCAACGCCGGAGTGACTGAGCTAAAGCCAAAGCACGTCACGGGAAGGGGTTGCCTGACCTTGATCGAGGCGGCGCTGCGCGACGCCCGGCCCGAGGCTGGAGAGACTCCATGGCGAGGCGGATCGCCTCGGACAGTTGCGCGTCGATTTTGCTCTCATCGTAGACAGGAAAGTCCGCGAGACGTACCGACTCCGGCGCATTGGATTCGCCCTGGATAAGGTTTCGGTAAAGCTCCTCCGCCACAAAAGGCATGAAAGGAGCCAGCAGCTTGGATACTGTCAGCAAACACTCATATAGAGTGTTGTAGGCTGCCATCTTGTCAGTGTCGCTGCCGCTCTTCCAAAACCGGCGACGATTACGCCGGATATACCAGTTGGAAAGTCTGTCGACAAAGGCCTCAACCTTCCTCCCGGCTTCAGTGGGGTCGTAGCCACCCAGGCCGGAATCTACCTCCTTGGTCAACTGGTTGAGCTCAGAGAGTATCCAGCGGTCCAACTCGGACAGGTCAGCTTCGTTAGTCTTGGTCCCCGGTTTGAACTGGTCGATGTTCGCGTACGTGACGAAGAAGGAATACACGTTCCACAGTGTCAGCAGGAAACGTCGCGTTACTTCCAGCACCTGTTCCTCGTCGAACTTCGGGCATTTCCGGGCGGCGAGGCGGTGTACAAATACCAGCGCAGAGAGTCTGCTCCATATTTGTTGATGATTTGCCAGGGATTCGCGACGTTGCCACGGCTCTTGCTCATCTTCTCGCCCTTGGCATCGAGGATGAGACCAAGGCAGATGACGTTCTTGAAGCTCACGGCATCGAAAAGCATCGTCGATATTGAGTGAAGGCTGTAGAACCATCCGCGTGTCTGATCGACGGCCTCGCAGATGAAGTCCGCCGGGAACATGTCCTTCTCAAAAAGCTCTTTGTTCTCGAACGGGTAATGGAGCTGAGCGAATGGCATGGAACCTGAGTCGAACCAGCAGTCCATCACCTCAGGCGTTCGCTTCATTCGCCCTCCGCACTTGCCGCACGAAAACGTGGCTTCATCGAGGTACGGGCGGTGCAAGTCGAGCGGCTCTTTAAGCCCGGCGAAGCCTGGTTTCGACTTCAGTTCGGCGATTCCGCCAACACATTCCATCGAGCCACAGTCGTCGCATTTCCAAATTGGCAGGGGCGTGCCCCAATAGCGCTCGCGCGAAACGGCCCAGTCGACGTTGTTCTCGAGCCAATCGCCAAAGCGACCCAATTTGATGTAGTCGGGATACCAATTAATCTCCTTGTTTCCCTCGATCATACGGTCTTTGACCGAGGTGGTCTTGATATACCAGCTCTGCTTCGCGTAATACACGAGCGGAGTGCCGCATCGCCAGCAAAACGGATACGTGTGCTTGACCTTCTCGATCCTGAAAACGAGCCCGCGAGCAGCCAATTGCTCCAGGACCAGAGGATCGGCTTGTTTTATGAACTTGCCCGCGAAGGGATAGTCGCCAATGACCTTGCCCGCGAGGTCGACGGTATGGACAAAATCAAGGTGCTCTTTAAGCCCCGCTTCATAGTCGAGCTCTCCGTAGGCGGGGGCTACATGAACAATTCCCGTGCCATCTTCCATCGACACAAAGTCGGTAGAGATAACCGGATAGCTCTCGACCCGCCCCTCTCTCGGAGCCGGCGGATCGGTCATCCTCGAGACTGTGACGCCGTAGTCGGCGGGATTGAATAGAGGTTCATATCTAAGCCCAGCGAGTTCGCTTCCAGAAACGCGCTCGGCCGTTGGAGATTCCGACAGGCCTGCCTCACCGACACGCGCTTCGGCGACGATCAGATATGCGTCTTCTACCTCAACTACGACGTAATCTGCTTTGGCAGAGACAGCGAGAGCGGTATTCGCAGGCAAGGTCCAGGGGGTGGTCGTCCACGCCAGCAGGTAAGCCGGTTTCCCCGTCCTTTTCAGCAGGGCAGCGAGCCGGTCCCTTCCTTCGCTGCCTTCCAGCGAAGACGGCGTGACCTTGAATTTGATGTAGATGGACGGGTCTTCGACATCATCCTGATAGCCCTGAGCAACCTCGTGCGAGCTCAGAGAAGTGCCACATCGTGGACAATGGGGAGTGACCCGGTAGCCCTGGTAGACCAGGTCCTTTTCCCAGAGCCGTTTGACCGCCCACCAAACGGACTCTATGTAGTCGTTATTCATCGTCATGTAAGCTTTATCGAGGTCCACCCAATACGCGATGCGCTCAGTAAGGCTATTCCAGTCCTTCAGGTACTTGAAAACGCTTTCCCGGCAAAGTCGATTGAACTTCTCGACGCCAAGCTCTTCGATCTGTTTCTTGCTGGACACCCCGAGTTGTTTTTCAACTTCAAGTTCAGTAGGAAGTCCATGGGTATCCCAGCCAGCGATCCTGGGCACGTAATACCCCTTCATCGTCCTGTAGCGAACGATTACATCCTTGAAACAGCGCGCCAGCACGTGGTGGATTCCCGGGTTGCCGTTCGCAAACGGTGGCCCCTCGTAGAAGACGAACCTCGGTTTGTTCTTCCGGTCCTCGACGCTCCGCTCGAAGATTCGGTTCTCCTTCCAGAACTGCAACGTCTTATCTTCGAGTTCGGGGAAATTAACTCTACTTGTTACAGGACGAAACATAGCATTCACTCCAAAACAAAAAACCCGTCCTTGAAGGGACGGGTTTTGCCCGCGGTACCACCCTACTTCCCGCCGGCAAGCCGGAGGGCTCTCGTCAGGGCACATCAGCCTCGCGGCTGGAATGCCCCCATCCGATCTAACGGTAGATGATTCCGGCCAAGTCTATTCGTGGTCCCAGCCCACTTTCGGTTGGCAGCTCAGGAGGGATTTCCAGAGAGCCTCGCGCATCCGCTCACACCGATCCGGACTCGCTGAGCGCTCGAGCGACTCTTACTCTTCTCCGTCAACGCTTTTGTGAATAATATAACATCCATTCAAGGTCGAGGCAACCATGGCACTGGACAAACGTCCAGTTCAAAACTCCCCGCACTGATAGTCTCAGTTCCTGCGAACGCACGGCGAATTGACCAGACGTATGCCGTATACTCGCTTCGAATTACGTTAGGGAGGCGAGAAATGTCGACTCAGTATGTCGCCCAACAACAGCCCACGGCAAAACCAGTGATTGGCGGAATTATCGATATCATTGTCGGAGCGGGTGCTCTCCTAGCCTTATCTATCGTGGGACTGATCGCCCTCGTCGTCAGCAGCGTTACTCTGCCGTTCGTTGGGATTGTATTGGCATTCATTGCCATTCCCATTTTGGCAGTGCCTGTTGTTGCCCTGGTCGGCGGCATCTGCGCCACCCAGAGGCGGTCGTGGGGCTGGGCCCTAGCTGGCTCGATTGCCACAACACTGATGGCCAACGTTTTCGGTCTGATGGCAATCGTCCTTGTGGCACTTTCCAGAGGCGAGTTTGTGAAACGCTAGCGGTCAGTCCTTAAGACGATCTCTGCAACTCATGCAAAGCTGGATGCGCTGAGCCAGCTTGGGGTCTTTTGCTTCAAGTTTCGAACCCACGCGGGAGATCATGGCCAGCGAACCTATGATCGCCCCACAGTTGCGGCAACGGGCAGGCCGGTCTCGGAAAAGAACAACCGGGCCCGGCCCCGTTTGGGCCTGACCATGATTAGTGTTAGCCTTCACCGCTTTCTCGGGACAGGCATCGATGCACTTTCCACACGAATCGCAAAGACTTCTGTCAAACACAATGACAAGACAGTCGTCACCCGCCGCTACAAGGGCCTTGCTCGGACATGCCACCGTACAGAGTCCGCAGGCACTGCAACTCGCGGCTTCAACCTCTAGGCTCCCCCAGGAAACCAGGACCTTTTGGGGATTGAACATTTGGAACAGCTCCCTGCGGCTGACCTCCCGTCTCTCTCCATGACCCTCAGAACCTCTATGTTGGTCCATCCAACCTCAATTCCACTGTGGACTAAACAAGAAGGCCCTGAGCACCCTCGCAGGTGTCCCCAGAGCCTTTGTACTTATCAGGCACCAGAAATCAGGCGCTCTTTTTGTCGGCCTTCTCCTCTGTCTTCACGGCAGCTTGAACCGCCGGTTTCTGAGAAGGTTCATCATCGTCTTCTGTCTGCGCTTTCTTGAAGTTCTTGATCGTCTTGCCGAGAGCACTACCCACCTGAGGAAGCTTCCCAGCGCCGAACACTACGAGTACGATGACGAGGATGAGTCCAATTTCCAAAGGTCCGAATCGCATGGCACTCTCCCGAGACTGTCGAGCAAGTCCCTACCCGAAAGTCTCCTTTACATATCAATGTTAGTAAGCTTGCTTTCGGCTGTCAAATACTACCCCTTCACCCGGCGATCGCCACCCGTCGCGGACGGCACACCG
>CAVUYC010000036.1:0-37879 GCA_963745605.1 uncultured Chloroflexia bacterium
CTGGACCGGTCCGAAAGCCCGATGTACGGCTATCAGATTGCCGAGCTCGTGGAGTCTCGTTCCGGGAACGTGGACATCATGAAGCAGGGGGCGCTGTATCCGGTGCTCCACACGCTGGAGAGCGACGGACTTCTGCAGAGCAAGGTCGAGCCTTCGGTCTCGAGTCCGCCTCGCCGCTATTACAGCGTGACCGAATCAGGCCGGGATACGCTTGCCAGATGGAGAGGGATTTGGGGCCAGACGAGAGACCTGGTCGATGCCGTCTTCGAAGGAGAGAAAGACGATACGTAGCGTGGAACAATACCTCAGCGATCTGAAGGGCGCCCTCTCCGGGGGCGACAAGGCGACCATCCAGGACGCCCTGTCGGATGCTGAGGAATACTTACGGACGGCCCTCGGAAATGTCTCGTCCGGTTCTGGCACCACCGAGGCTCAGGCGCTTGCCCCCATCATTGAAAAGTACGGCACGCCGGAAGAGGTCGCGTCGGCCTACAGAAAGAGAGAGTTGCTTGCCGCTCCCACCCCTTTCGCTGAGCGAGCGGAAGCCCCGGATGTCTCAGTCCCGGCTCAGCAGAAGGATGCCCGTCCGTTTTACGCACGTTTTTTCGGGGTATTCGCTGAACCAAGGGCATGGGGCTCCCTTCTCTATATGTTTCTTGCCCTGGCCACCGGAATCTTCTATTTTACGTGGGCTGTGACCGGGCTCTCGGTGTCCGGCGGGCTGCTCGTTCTCATTATCGGCCTGCCGATTGCAGTGCTCTTCCTGCTCTCGGTGCGAGCAATTGCGCTCCTTGAGGGCCGCCTGGTGGAAGCCCTGCTAGGGGTCCGCATGCCCAGACGGCCACGCTTCGCGCCGAAGGTTTCCGGGATTTGGCCAGCGCGTGAAGGTGCTGATCGGTGACAAACACACCTGGTTTTCACTGGTGTACATGGTGTTGCAGATGCCCCTGGGCATCGCCTATTTCACCGTGTTCGTCACCCTCATCGCCGTATCAATGTGGCTCGCCTTCTTTCCTCCTGTTCGCGATGGCATTCGGTTGGCCCTTATTCTCCACTGGAGCCAGCGACTATTTCGCTACTGGATGGCTTATTCCGATCTCGGCTGCAGCGGGCATCCTTTTGCTCACGCTCACGATGCACCTGGCCAAGGTCTTTGGAAGGCTCCACGGGGCTCTGGCAAAGTCCATGCTGGTGAGACTATGAATGCTCGACTTGGAGGAAATTCAATGAGAAGACTATTGCTGCTTCTTGCAGTTTCGATGGCGGTGATGTTTCCCGCCTTGCTGATGGGCTGCAACTGGCTGGTGGTGGCAAAGGACGCCGGGCCTCTGACGACAAAGGAGTACGACTATGCCGGCTTTGACAGCGTGGACGCGGGAGGTGAGTTCGCCGTTAATATCACCCACGCCGACAACTTCAGTGTAAAGGTAACTTCCCGGGAAAACGTCTTCAAGCATTTGACCGTCACAGTGACCGGCAAGACTCTCAGGATTGGTATAGATGGGCCGTATGTCTCTTTCGGGGCGATCAACCGCCCCCTGGAGGCTGAGATAACAATGCCGGATCTGGCTGACCTGAGGATGTCCGGCGCGTCCAAAGCTATCGTCAGAGGATTCGACTCTACCAGGAGCATGGCGACTTCGGTCTCGGGGGCGAGTTCGCTCGACCTCGTAGCGACGACCGGCGATTTCTCCTGCAGAACGTCGGGGTCCAGCAAAGCTACCGCCACCGTGAAAAGCGCCTCCGCCGACCTGGAACAATCAGGGGCGAGTTCGATGACTCTGAATCTCGAGACCGGCAGCTTCGTTTACCGTTCATCCGGCTCAAGCGATGCCAGCGGCTCCGTCAAAGCTTCGGAGACCGACATACAGCTTTCGGGCGCAAGTGACGTTCAATTCACGGGATCTGGCGGGGACCTGAAATTGGAGGGTTCGGGGTCGAGTGGTGCCAGACTTGTGGGTTTCACGGTCAACGATGCTGACATCAGATTGGGAGGCGCCAGCGACGCCGATGTCGACATACTGGGGAAAATGGACCTCACTGTAAGCGGAAGCTCCAATCTCACGTACGGCGGCAATCCGACCTTCGGCAACAGGATGGAAATATCCGGATCGTCCAAAGTCGAGGCGAGATAGAGAGACAAATGAGTCTACGCCAACGAGGCGGCCATAAGTTCAAAGGGCGGGATATCCCCGCCCTTTCCATTTCGCTCAGTTGACTGAAGTGGGGCCGTGTGTTTACTTGCTCACGTACCCCGCTGGCAGCGAGTACCTCCTTGGCTTGAGAGGGGAGTACGTTTTGAAGCCGGTGATGGCGTCCACCTCTTTCATTTCCTGGTCCGTCAGCCTCCAGAGCGCTGCGGCTATATTGCCGTCGACCTGGGAGGGTTTGGTCACCCCGGCGATTACGGTGGTAACAAAAGGATGAGAGACAAGCCACGCGATCGCGAGCTCCGCGACCGTGTGACCCCGGTCAACGGCAAACTTCTCCAGCTCGCTGAGGATCTTGAAGTTCGAGTCTGTCAACAGCCACAGATACATGGGCGGGTTCTGCCCGAACCGCGTGCCCGCAGGCAATTCCGCGCCTTTCTGGTATTTGCCGGTGAGAAAACCGCCGGCAAGGGGATACCATGGAATTACTCCGATGCCGTAGGTCTGGCAACATGCTGTGATCTCATCTTCGCAGTGACGATCGAGCAAATTGTAGCGGGGTTGGTCCGACACAAACGAGTTCAAATCGAGCGATTTAGAAACCCACAATGCCTCGCAGAGCTCCCAGGCCGGTAGGTTAGAGCCTCCGATAAAGCGGACTTTTCCCGATTTCACCAGCTCGTCCATTGCCCTGAGAGTCTCCTCAACCGGCGTAGCCGGGTCGGTCTGGTGAAACTGGTAAAGATCGATGTAGTCCGTATTCAGGCGCTTCAGGCTGGCCTCCACCGCTTTCATGATATAGGCTCGTGAGCCTAGTCCGTCTTTTGAGGCGAACTGTTGAGACCCCTCCCCCACTGCGACACCGAACTTGGTCGCGATCATCACGCTGGACCGTTTGCCCTTTATTGCCTTGCCGATGATCTCTTCGGACTTGCCTCCGCCCCGACCGTAAACGTCTGCCGTATCGATGTAATTGATGCCCGAGCTTAGCGCGTGGTCGATAACGGACAGGCTGGTTGCCTCGTCGATGTCTCGGCCGAATGTGTCTCCGCCGATGCTTATCACTGACGGCTTTAGATTGGACCTGCCTAGTGTTCGGTATTCCATCGAAGCCTCCTTGCCAGCCGGAATCGGCATCATCTTAAAGGACGGTGCCGTCTAAATCAACAATTCGAATTCAAAAGTCCAATGAGTATTGATTACTATTTTAGTCAACTTTTGACTTGATTCGCCGAAGCGTAATACACTTTTCTTGGAGGAGTGTATTGACTCGTATTCTGGTAGTTGATGACGATCCGGAGATTGTGAGCGTCATCAGGCGTGGCCTTACCTACGAAGGTTATGCCGTGGAGACGGCCGCGGACGGCGTTGAAGCTCTGGAGAAGGTGGCAGATACTCAACCCGACGTCGTCGTCCTGGATGTTATGATGCCAGGCCTGGATGGGACCGAGGTAGCCAGGAGGCTCCGGCGTTCCGGGAACATACCTGTCCTCATGCTCACGGCTCGCGGCACAGTCGCGGATAAGGTGGTGGGGTTGGACAGTGGAGCCGATGACTACCTGGTGAAGCCCTTCGACTTCGACGAGTTGCTGGCCAGAATCCGGGCGTTGCTGAGACGGGGACAGACGCTGGATAGAGAGCCTCTGCGCTTTGCCGATCTGGTCCTCGACCCAGTCAGCATGGAGGTCGCCAGGGACGGGCAGAAAATAGAATTGACTGCACTGGAGTTCAAGCTACTTGAATTCTTCATGCGTCATCCGCGTCAGGTCTTGAACCGCGACCAGATCTATGAGACGGTGTGGGGGTTCGATTTCGGTGGAGAATCGAACGTCATCGAGGTTTATATTCGATACCTCCGTTCCAAGCTCGAATTCAATGGAGAGAAACGGCTCATACATACGGTCCGGGGCTCGGGGTATGCCCTGAGGGATTGATATGCCGCTACGCCTGAAGCTCACTCTCTCATTCGCTCTCATCGTCCTCGTCATACTGGCCACCACGGCCTCGCTGCTTTACGTCTTTTTGGGCCGATACCTTCTGAACGAGGCTGATCGTAACCTGGAGGTTTATACCAGCCAGGTGCATGGGAGCCTTCTTCCGGCAAACATCGATGCACCCGTGGATTTCAATGTCGTTCACGCCCAGCTGCCCTCAGTCAACGGCTTCGCCTCGCCGGATATCTACGTTCAAATCATGGACGACACGGGCAATATCGTCGTCAGGTCCGACAACCTCTACAGAGATGCATTGCCGTCGACGAGAGATCTCTCATCCAGGGCAATGCACGGTCATGCCGCCTTCGGTATCTTTGAATCGGTAGATCTTGCAAGGGTGCGCGTCATGGCAACCCCTCTCTACCTGCAAAACAGGACGTTGGTGCTTGAGGTCGCTCAATCCTTGAGCCTCATGGATAGCACCCTGGCCAGGTTGCGAGTCGTGCTCATCGCCGGCGTTTCGCTGGCAGTGGTGCTTGTTGCCGTGGCCGGAGCGCTGACTTTAAGGCGGGCCTTTGTGCCTGTGAGCAAGATCTCCAGAATAGCCAGGCAGATAGAAGAGAGCGCGGATCTCAGCCGGCGGGTCGGACGTACCGGCCCCGACGATGAGATAGGGCAACTGGCCAGTACGTTCGACCATATGATAGCCCGTCTTGAGACGCTCTTCAGGTCTCAGACGAAGTTCACCGCCGACGCCTCGCACGAACTTCGCAGTCCTTTGGCTGTGATAAGGGCGAACCTCGACCTTATCAGGAAGCACCCCGACAAGGACAACGTAGCCGAATCACTCCGCGCGATCGAATCAGAAGCGAATCGCATGTCCAAGATCGTGAACGATTTGCTCTTGCTGGCAGAAATAGAGACAGGCAAACGCTCTGCGCCTGACGTAGTCAACCTCTCCAGAGTCGCTAAAGAAGAGGTTGAACGTGCCAGGGGACTGGCAAGTGACCGGCACATCGCGTTTTCAGGCGGTGATGACGTGAGGGTGCGTGGAGATTCCCATCAGCTCCATCAACTTATCTGGAACTTGCTGGAGAACGCGGTAAAGCACACACCAGCTTGGTCTGACGTCATGGTGTCGGTTACATCCGACGATGCCTGCGCGAGACTGGACGTGTCTGATACAGGGCCGGGCATTCCGGCGGAACATCTGTCCCACCTGTTCGACCGGTTCTATCGGGTTGACAAGGCGAGGTCCCGTTCCATGGGGAGTCATGGCCTGGGGCTTGCCATAGTGAAGGGGATCGCAGAAGCCCAGGGGGGATCGGTGTCAGTCTCGAGCGAGCCGGGCAAAGGAACGACATTCAGCGTTCAACTGAAGACCTGATCCCGGTTTCAATCGGCTTCAGCGGAAGCGCGGCGCGCTGGTTCCGGTGGGCCGTTTTGGGATCGTTCCAGAACCTCTGCAAATGGGCTTGCCGAGACGGATTTCCTCTGATCGCAATCACGGCAATCGTGAAGAGTCTTCTTCGAGCAACCCGCCGCTCCGCCTCCTGCGCAGGCGCAAGCACAGGCACATGCGCAGGAGACGCACGCGCAGGCACACGAGCGGCCCGCCTGACCTGAAGCCGCGGCCGCGTCGCGAGCTTGCTGTTGTTGCTGGTTCAGGATAACTGCCGCCCATATGGCGGGCGTTATATAGTTGCCATAGCCCCTGTCATAGTACCGGCCCTCGGCGTCCGGCTCCATTCCTTTTTCGATAACATACTCTCGGAAGCCCTTTTCAACCTCTTCCTTCTTGTCCTTGCTTTCGGCCATTTCCTGTTCGGTAGCTGCGATCCGGGCTTTCAGCTCAGCATCTCTGGATCGCTTTGCGTTTCGAACTCCAAGCACGATCAGGCCAATAACTGCAAGGACGATGATTGCCCCGATGACGAACGGCCACGGGCTGGGCCCCTTCTTGACTCCGGGAGCGCTGGCAGAGAGGAAACCTCCGTCTTGAGATTCCACCTTTATCTCAAATCTGCCGCCCGGCGAAATGTTGGTTCTCTCCCATGTGATAGCCCCATTTGCGGACGATGTTGAACTCGGGTTGACCAGCGAATACGAGTCCAGACTCACGGGCGAAATGAGCTTGATCTGAAGATGGCTGATGGTAGCGGCTTCATACCATCCAGGCGTAAAGTCAATGCGCCATTTTTCGCGCTGGTGAGTCTCTCGAGGAGGCCATTCTGGAGGACGACGAACCTGATGCTGAATGACTCCCCCGGAAGATAGGCGCGATCAAGGTCCACGCGTACTCCCTGGAACCCGCTTGAATTGGTGGGAGCCACACGGGCTGCGGCCCCACCTTTGTCAAGAACCGAGAAACCGGAATTGGGCAAACCAACGGTAACCCACGGGATGCTCCCACTCTTGACACTCCACGTCTGCTCGTAGGTAAGCTTGACTGCGCCGCTGCTCTGGGGCTCGAGAGTAACCGAGTAGTCTGTTATGCCGTAAGTGCCGGTGTCGGCACTGACGGGAGCGGCACTACCGACGAGAAAGACTAGGGCGAGAATTCCAGGGGACAGCCACCGAAGCACTGAGATAAATGCTCGCATCCCTTACACTCCTCCCTGTCTTTCAAATAGGCTTTTTCTCTGAATCCCACACTTACGGGGTGGTTCCAGACTTTCTCCCAGGGGTCGGTCAGGATATTCCCCACTTTCTCTTTCATCCATGACTGGCAAGGAATCACCGAGCCATCCGGTTCGACCGTCATGTTGTACTGGGCTGCTGAACAAGCCTTTGCTCCAAAGCCATACTCGATCGGATTGAACTGGTTGTAGCATGTCGGCGAATACCACTCTAGACCAATCCCGGATTTGTGGGCGGCCTCGAGCGCTCCGTTCAAAGTAGTTTTCAGCTCCTCCATGCTAAGCTGAAGTTCCGTTCGTGCCCCGGTCCCGCGACCGCTGCAGATCAGAATGTTGCATGCCATGGTTTTGAGGCCCAATCCGGCGCCCATCGCCATCATTCCTGAGAACGTCGGAGCATTGTCTTTGGTCAGCGTCGTGTTGGTGATGACCTCGAGCCCGCTTTTTAACGCAGCCTGAATCCCGTCGACTGTCTCTTTCCACGCCCCTTTCGCTCCGACCATCTTGTCGTGCACCGACGCTTCGGGTGACTCAAGACTAACCTGGACATAGTCGAGGCTCACTCGCCTGAGGTCACGGGCCAACTTCGGAAGTCTCCTTCCATTTGTGACCAGGCCGGTAACGAACTCCTGCGCGTGGTCGACCAGTTCGACCAGATCCTTCCTCAGGGTCGGTTCGCCCCCCGTAAAGACGACCTGGGGTATGCCGCTATTCCATATCTTGTCCAGGGCCTTCTTCCATTCCTTCGTGCTGAGCTCGGCGACTTTCCTCGGTCCGCCGGTATAGCAGAAGTAACAGTTGTTGTTGCACTTGTACGTGAGTGCGAGGTCCATGCGTGGAGGCGCCGTCCACTTCTGTGGCTCGGTCTCCTTCGTTTCAAGTCCGACCTCGGATATGGGACAGTTTCCCTTGCCAACGTCCAGTAACGATCCGTAGATGCTGTCGAAATCCTTGACCAGGAGGTCAGCCGGCGCCTTCGGATATATTTTCTGCATCCAAGCGACGATGCCCTGCTTGAAAGCGCCGGTGTCTACGTTGTCTCGATAGGCAGACATAACGTCGATGAAGGCCTCGACGAAATCGGCGGCAGTCCGGTTGACAATAAGAAGGTTTTGCCCGTTGACCCAGAGCATGTTGGGATCACCCCTTCTCAAGTGCAGACGGAGCCCTGGAACGGTTACATGCTTAATTCTGTTCGTGCCCATTTGAGTACCTCTGGCCTATCCTGATGCGAAGTCTAGTGGCCGACGGTGGCAGTGTCAATAAAACGAGCGCCTGCCGGCAGTGCGGGCAATCGCGCCTGCCGCTAGCGTCAATAGTCCAGTTGTCGTGAGCGGGTGGTGAGGAAGGTGTGAGAGCACGGCGAAAATCAGGCGATGTGCGACATCGTCATTTTCGTTGGAAACGTTTCTACGTGGCGCTACTTCTGGCTGTACAGATAGGCGGCTATGTCAGCAATCTGTTCCTGCGAAAGCGTCTTCCTGAAGGCAGGCATGGAGGCGCCTGGAATGACCGATGCTGGATCAGACGTGAATGCCTCAAGGAAGCCGAAATCGCGACGGCTGCCGACCCCGGTGAGGTCAGGTCCGATGTTCCCTCCCTTTCCGCTGAGAGCATGGCAGCCGCTGCAATTCTGCGCAAACAGCTGCGGGGCTTGCTCGCTGAATTGTACTGGCGCGCCCAGTGTCAGAAGATAAGCCGAGAGGTTATTCAGTTCGTCGCTGGTGAAGAGCAATTTGGGATGCAGCGTCTGGGGTATCATCGAGTTGGGGTTGGTCAGGTAAGCTCCGAGTGTCTCTGTGTTCCACTTGGCTCCGGTCTGCGAAAGGTCAGGCCCCACGGCCCCGCCAACGCCGTTCAGAGCGTGACAATATGAGCAATTGAACTGGTTGTATACCAGTCTCCCTGCCTGCACCTGGAGGCTCTCCTGGCCGGCGGGCACCCCGGGTGCTGATAGTGCTCCGCCCACTTCCAGAGCAAAGAAGGCCGCGATCATGATTCCACCCAGCCCCATCATGAGCTTGCGGCCCGTGAAACGGCGCTCAGGGTTGCGGTCAAGAAACGGGAATATGATCAGCAGTATCAAAGCGATCGTGGGGATCAAGGCAGCTGCCACCGGCTCAAGATATCCCGGGAAAAGCTTCAAGAACTGGAAGAAGAATAGAAAATACCACTCCGGCCGGGGGTTATAGTTCGTGGAGGTGGGGTCGGCCGGAGGCTGTGTCGTCGCCGGCAGCACAGTAGCTAGCACGAAAATCGCTGCTACGATGACGAGAGCTACGACCGCGTCCGGGCAATGGTGTCGGGGTAAAACTGCTCCCCGCCCTTTTTGGCGGCATCGTACCTTTCCTTGTAGATAGTTTTGCGGCTTTTATCGGGAACCGGGCCGCTGCCTGTTCTGTTCATCTACAATCTTCCCCCAAACCTTGGGCGGTGCCGAGATTCCGAGCTTGACCACGAGATAAATGTGGATGCCCATGAGCAACACGGTCAGGGATGGCAAAATGGCCACGTGTATGGTGAAGAAACGTGTCAGCGTTACCGCTCCAATCGTGGGGCCCCCAATAAGGACCTTCTGCACAAATGGTCCGATCAGCGGCACTTGTCCAGCGATGCCGGTTCCGACGTTGGTGGCCCAGTACGCTTTTTGGTCCCAGGGCAACAGATAGCCTGTGAACCCCGAGCCCATTACGAGGATGAACAACAGGGCGCCAAGCGTCCATGTCACTTCACGCGGGTATTTGTATGCCGCCATGAAGAAGGTTCGCCAGGCGTGAAGTCCGACTAAAACGACCATCGAACTAGCGGACCAGAAGTGGATGCTCCTGATCAACTTTCCGAACGGAACGCTGGTCATTATGTACTGGATACTGTCATAAGCGTGGTCCGGGGACGGAGAGTAGTTCATCATCAGGAAAATCCCGGTCACCACCAGCAGGACGAACGCCACCATTGTTGCGCTGCCGAGGGTGTACCACCACCCCACTCCCCGCGGCACCATCCTGTAGAGAAAGCCGCCCAGACTTTTATTCAACTCTGTGCGTTCGTTCAGCCAGTTTTCCCGTTTTGATTCCATAACTCCCACCTTAACCCACGATGAGAATCTGGCCTTTTTCGACCTGAACGTTCAGTTTGTCCAGAGGCCGCGGTGGAGGTCCACCGAGCACATTGCCGTTGATGTCGAAGCGTCCGCCGTGGCAGGGACACAGAAATTCGTTCTTCTCCGGGTCCCAATGATAGGGGCAGTTCAGGTGCGTGCATTTGGGATCGTACGCCACGAAGTTCTTGCCATCGGAGGTTAGTACCCAGGTCACCTTGCTAAGCGTGGTGATGTACCAGCCCTCGCGTACCCGCTGTTCATAACTGACTTTTGTAGGCACACCAAGCGGGATGTCTGTAGTATTGCCGATGGGAGTAACCAGAGGATTGCTCTTACGAAACCCGGGAGATAGAAAATAGTCTATGACCGGCACTGCTACGGCGGCGGCGATAAGCCCACTGATGCCACCCACTACGAATGCCAGGAAACGGCGCCGGCTAACCTCGGAACCCTTACTCTCAGCCATATCCCTCCTGGTTTGAGACTTCTGACAGCCAGGAACTGCAGAGAAACTGAATGAATGCGACCGAGTTCTGCAAGATTGTAGCGCGTCTCCGAACGGAAGGTAAGGGGTAGTTCTGTTTTTTTCGTGCCCTCGGACGCAACCAGGCTTAGTTCTTCGGCATGAGTTTTAACTCGAACACCGCCGGCCAGAACTTGCCCGTGATGAAGAGCCTGTCCTGTCTCGCTGTCGTAGGCTATTCCGTTAAGCTCGGCCAGGTTGGTCGGGGTTTGAGGGACGATGGTTGACAGGTCCGCCCATCCGGTGACCTTTCCGGAGTCAGGGTTAATCATCACGAGGTAATTGGTGGGCCACACGTTGGCGTAGATCTCGCCACGCACGAACTCCAGTTCATTGAGCCTCATCTCCGGGTTGGCTGGAGGACCTCCCGTGACCAGCATTGTTCCAGACACCTGGAGGGTCCTAGGCGAACGGAAATAGATGGTCCGTGTGCCGTCGCTCATGATTAGCCTTTTGCCATCATTGGTCAGACCCCAGCCTTCGGAGGCGTAAGTGAAGTTGCCCCGCTGCTCGAAGGTTCCCGGATCGTAGATGAATCCGGTCCTGGACTGCCAGGTTAGCTGATACAGAGAAGAGTCCATGATTGTCACGCCCTCGCCGAAGTATGGTGCGGGCAAATCTGCTTCTTGAATGACCGTTCCGCTTGTCAACTCTACGCGCCTTATCGAGGACTTGCCGACAAGCCCGGTTCCCTCATAGAAGTATCCATCCTTGTACTCGAAGCCTTCAGTGAAGGCTTCGGTGTCATGAGGATAACGGTTTACGATGGAATAGGTGAATTCCCGAGCAGAGTATGAAAGGGATGCTGAGGTTGGGGAGGCAGGTGGACGTGTGCCCTGTGGAACGCACGAGATCAGCGATAGAAATGCGGCCGTGATTAAACAGAAGACACATCGTCGGCTCATTTCCAGGCCCGCCTCTTGCTGTCAGTTGTGAAGCATTTGACCGCCGCGAACGGTGGTCACCAGCAGTATACTGGAAATTCAGATTGACACGCTTAGACACGGCCAAATAGAATCTGACTAGGAGGAAACCGAATGACTGAGGAAAGCGAGACTAAACCGAAAGGCCGGCCGGGCACCAGTGCACTCCTTATCCCGGCCGGCCTTTTTCTGGGGATGGGGACGGGTTGGGTGTTTGACAATCTGGTTCCCGGAATATTCGTGGGTCTGGGCGCGGGATTGCTGGTGTTCGCTCTGGTCTTGATCGCAGTGCGCGATTGACGCAAGCGGTCGAGCCATCAAGGAATCAACATGTTCCTGCGAGAAAAGATTTTATTTTCCTCCATGGCTCTATTATCCCTGTTACAGTTGTCGGCAGGACCCTGAAATCGATCGAAACAAGAGAGTGGATACGCAAAAACGACTATCTGCCTGTCAAAACAGACATGAAAGTATCCGTCGAAATGAACATGGACATCGTTACCATTTTCTACGAATACAACGGGACTATCACTATCAGCCTTCCCCCTGAAGCAGCCTCAGCCCGGGAATCAAATACCGGCCGGTAGCCTGGTCGCGTTGATGGGAGGGCCGCGAGACACGCAGCACTCCCATTTTCTTTTCCCCGGACTTGCTTTAGAGTCGTTCGGAGCCGCCGAACGGCATAATCGTCGGGGGCCAGGTCACGAAGGAGACGACAATGACGAAGAAGATTTCGCTTGACGTGAACGGTGTTCCAATAAATCTGGACTACTTCGTTGAATCGTTCGTTCACCATACAACGAGAGGCATGGTCGAGTCCCTCGAGGGGACAGATCCCACTGAAGATATTCAGCTCGAGATCGATGATGGCCTGGTTCAGCTGGAGTTGGGCGGAAAACCGGTGGCGACGAATCGTTTTGTCAACATCATTGTGACGAGCACTGTATCCGGGATGGTATCTCCCCTGAAGGGAGTAACCGAGCCAGTCAAAAAGGTGAAGATTGAGATTCAGGGATAGTCCTGTTACCTGGGCTGAGTTTGCGAGAAGGCTTCGCCTGGTATATCATCTTGTGCCAAAAGAATGACACGGAGGCTCCGCATGAAAGTGTTAGTGCTCGGCGGCGGGGGACTGTTCGGCCGCAAAACCATGGTGCAACTGGTTCACGACCCGGACATTGAGCTCGCCGTGGCCATGGACGTGGTCCCGATGAAAGACTGGGTGATCAAGGAGATCGGGCCTCGGGCGGACAGATTCCGCTTCGTCCAGGGCGATGTCTCCAACCTCGACGAGATTCTCAGCGCGATCCAGCGGTTCTCGATTGACCGCATCATAAACTGGGCGTTTATCCTTCCGGGAGAGACCCTGCAGTCCAACCCGAGGATCGGGGTCAAGGTCAACGAGCTGGGCATGTGCAATTCGTTTGAAGCAGCCAGATTGATGGGGATCAAAAGGGTCGTTTATGCCAGTTCCGAAGGCGTATACGGGCCCCAGGACGACTATGGAAACAGACCGGTGGTTGAGGATGACAGGATGCGCCCTGGAAGCATCTATGCTCTGGCCAAGCAGATGAGCGAAATGCTCGCCGACCAGTACGGGAAGCTATTTGGTATCAGCTTCACCGCCTTGAGACCTCATATTGGCTATGGCCACGGCGGTCAGACGCCCCTCTTGATAAAGCAGTTCTGCGATCTCGTGTCGCTCCCCGCCGTGGGCAAGCCGTTTTCGGTCAGCGCTGACGGGACGAACACGGTATCACTCACCGCTGCCGATGACGTTGCTACTCTCTCTCGGGTGTTGATCAAAATGCCGTCCTCTCCACACTCGGCATACAATGTCGGAGGCCCGCCGACGAATATGCGAGACGTGGCGAAGGTGGTCAAGAAGCTCATCCCGGATGCCAAGATCGAGTTTGGAAAGGATCCGCCTGCTCCGGACAAAGGCAAGACGGGCATTCCGTGGATTCTCTCCTGCGAGAGAGCGAGGAAGGACCTGGGATTTGAGGTACTGCCTCTTGAGCAGGCTGTCCTCATCCACGCTAACGACGCCCGCACCGAAGCCGGTCTTGCACCCATTCCAGGTTGAAGGCCATTAGAACTGGACGGTCGAGATGCCCGTAGTTCCGGCGCAGACGTCTTATAGATTCGGTGTCAGGGTGCTGGGAAGAGTGGCCCGTTGAGCGCGTCCAAGCAAGGGCCCGCGAGAGGCGCGTATACGATTCTTAAGCGCCGGTATGGGCGTTGGCAAATGCCCCAGTCGGTTCTGCGGCATCCGGTTCGACTCACCTGTCCACGAGACAGTCCTGGCAACGAGAGTCTCCAAGGAGTGCCAATACTGTGCCTGTTACTTAGCCAGGCGATGCTATTCCCCTGTTAGTTGAGCTAGCGGGGGTCTAAGATTGAGAATAAACCGTTATCGCAAGGAGACATATGTACGGCAAAATAATGGCTCCCCTCGACGGCTCGGCCTTTTCCGAATGCTGCCTTGAGCACGTGCGGACAATTGCCACAGGCTGTCAGGTGCCTGACGTCATCCTCTTGAGGGTAGTGGAACCGATTCATGCGACTGACCTCGCAGCCTATGCCGAAGCGGGGATCGATACCGCGGCGCTCATGAGGGACGTAGAGGCTGGTGCTCAAGCATACGTCGCGAAGGTGGTGGAGGAGCTCAAGAAGGGCGGGTTGCCAGCTCGTGGCGTGATCACCTCCGGCTGGGCCGCAGATGCCATCATGTCCTATGCCGAACAGAACAAGGTGGACCTGATCATTATGAGTACACACGGGCGTTCCGGGATCGGACGGTGGTTGATGGGGAGCGTAACCGACAAAGTGGTGAGGCATTCTCCGGTGCCTGTCCTCACTGTAGCTCCCCCCGGTTGCAGAGTTCCCACCGCGGCATAGCATGTATTGAACCGAGTTCAGATTCAGCCCAGGAGAAAGCCGATGTTCGAGAAAATCCTTGTCCCGCTGGATGGATCTCCGCTGGCGGAGATAGTGATTCCCTACCTGAAAGCCCTTTCTTCGAAGGCCGACATATCGGCTACTTTCCTTCACGTTTGCCGGGACAATGCACTGCACTTGTGCGAGGCCTATGTGAAGCATGTTGCCGGAGAGGCCGAGAAACAGCTTAAGGGTACCCGTGGCGTTGCCTCGGCCGTTGCCGAGTCAGGCAATGTCGCCACCCGAATTCTCGAAGAGGCAACCAGGCAGAAAGCCAGTATGATCCTGATGGCTGCGCATGGTACAAGCGGGAAAGGACCCTGGACTCTCGGCTCAGTTACCCACAAAGTGGTCACTACTTCCCATCTACCCGTTCTTATCGTGAGAGAAGAGCTCGCGGAGACGGCAGTTGCCTGGCCTCAAGACATCGTTGTGGCTTTAGACGGCTCCGAGCTTTCGGAATCAGTCCTCCCCCACGTTTTGGAGATGGCCCGGGCTGGAGCAAAGGTCACGTTACTCAGAGTCTGTGAGCCTCCGATGGTCCTCGCTGACTATCCCGACGCACAAATGCCGGAGGACTGGGATAAGCACTTCGCGCTGGCTCAGAATGGGGCTGAGAAAGCCTGTGCGGTCTACCTCGAAGAAGTGGGAGCCGAACGGCTAAAGAAACAGGGGGTTGCAGCGAGTACGCAGGTTATTCTGTCTGAACGGGCAGCCGAAGGCATTATACAGTTCGTCAACAAAGACCCTTCGGCACTGATTGTGATGTCCACACACGGCAGGTCGGGAATCACGCGATTCCCCTTCGGCCACGTCGCCGACCGGGTTCTTCTTGCCTGTAAGAACCCGATATTGCTGCTGAGGCCAAAACGATAGAAATAGTTGAGTTTTTGTCGACCGCCTATCGGCCGACGAGCGCGCCGGCGCAACAGGTCCAGGGCCTTTGCCGTCTCGATTGGGAGTCGCACAGACGGGTCGGGACCTTCTATGGCTCTTATTACAGGGTCGAGGATGCCCGCTAAAGTGGCCGGGGCGTCGAGCAGGACATGGTGGGCTGACTGTTGGAGCCAGACCGATTGGGGATTTTTCATCAGGCTCGTCAGGAGGGGAGCAACAGCGGGCTCACCGATCGCGGACAACCCTTCGGCCGCAAGCCATCGCAACTCGAACTCTTTGTTATCGAGGATTTCGAGGAGGGCGTCGATTGCCCGCGGGCTGCCAATCTGGCCGAGAGCCTTGGCGGCCTCCCAGTGCACCCAATGGTCTTTGTGGTGTAACGCCCTTTCGAGTGGTTGGACCGCCTGTTCCCCGAAATTCACGAGCGCCCTGCGGGCATTTTGGCATTTCAAGACGTCGTTGCAGGTCAGGTCCGCAATGAGTTGTGGGATTTCGGCATTCGTGTGCGCCATCGATTTCCTCCTGCGTGCTACATGACAATTATAGAAGCGTATCCCTTTCCGCGGTAAGAGTGGGCCTGTACACTGAACATATGAAGGCAAACATGGTGAAGAAGCTCGGATTCGCGTCGTCGGGCGCAATCTTGTTGTGTGTTCTTCTGCTGTCCGCTTGCTCGGTGCCACTTCAAGGGACTCGAATTGCTCTGAGCAAGGCAGTCGAGCTGTCGAAGAGCGGGAATATCAAGGATGTTGTTCTCGATTCGGGAAACAGCGTCATTATCATGACTGCGCTTGTACCTTCTGGCACGGCGGTCACCGCGATGACGACGTCGGGAGCCGCAGTGACGATCACGGACGGGATGAAGATCATCGCCGATATCGACGGGATGAACTACTCCAATCTTGAGAGCCTGGGCTTCGTCCTACCCCCAGACTATTCGACTTCTCAACAGAGTAGTTCCGGAAACATCTGGCTTACCGTCCTTCCTTTCGTCCTGCTTGCAGGGTTGCTGCTTCTCTTCTTGCGGCCAAGAGCGAATGTCCAGAGCCAGACTATGGGAATTGCCCGAAGCAAAGCGCGCCTCGTCAGCGGCAACCGCCCTGCAGTCACCTTCGCCGACATCGCGGGTGAGGAAGAGGCCAAAGAGGACCTTCAGGAGGTAGTCGAGGCCCTAAAATCGCGCTGGAAATTCCAGGCAATGGGGGCAACCATCCCCAAGGGTGTTCTTCTCGTCGGGCCCCCTGGGACGGGCAAGACTCTGTTGGCGAGGGCGGTCGCAGGAGAGGCAAATGTCCCGTTTTTCTCCGCCAGCGGGAGCGAATTCGTTGAGATATTCGTTGGCGTGGGCGCAGCTCGGGTAAGAGATATGTTCGAACAGGCGAAACGCAACGCTCCGAGCATAATCTTTATCGACGAGATTGACGCCGTGGGAAGATTGCGTTCAGGTGCGGGACCGGGCGGACATGAGGAGAGGGAGCAGACCCTCAACCAGATACTCGTGGAAATGGACGGGTTTGATCCCAACCTTGGAGTCATTATCCTGGCGGCTACGAACCGCCCCGATACTCTTGATCCTGCGCTCCTGAGACCAGGCAGGTTCGATCGCAGGGTCACCCTTGATTTGCCGGATACGAGCGGGCGAGCGGCCATACTCAAAATCCACTCAAAAGCGAAGAAGCTGGAGGAGGGAGTCGACCTCGCGGTTGTTGCAAAGCAGACGCATGGTTTCAGCGGCGCTGATCTTGCCAGTGTGATGAATGAGGCTGCCATTCTTGCGATTAGACATAACAAAAACGCCATTGGCATGAAGGACATAGATGATGCTATCGATCGGGTGATAGCCGGCCCTGAGAGAAAGAGCCTGCGCATAAACCCCAAGGACAAGGAGACGACCGCCTACCACGAGGCTGGCCATGCCCTTGTGGCACATATGCTGCCGAATGTAGACCCCGTGCACAAGATCTCGATAGTTGCGCGTGGCTCAATGGGAGGCTACACCAGGCTGGTAACCGAGGACCGATACTTCATAACGAAGTCGCAATGCATGGATACCCTCGCCACTCTGCTTGGCGGGCACGCCTCTGAGGAGCTTGTCTTTTCGGAGGTGTCCACTGGGCCTCATAGCGACATCACTCAGGCGTCTGCGCTGGCCAGGAAGATGGTGACCGACTATGGTATGAGCTCCAGACTTGGAGTAAGGACCTATTCGTCTGACGCCTCCTCGGCCTTTGTGGCACCGCAGCGGGAATACAGCGAGGAAATCGCCAGGCAAATCGATGCGGAGATCTCAGACATCCTTGATTCGGCCCGAAAAGTGGCGATGCGCATCCTCAGGGAGAATAAGGACCGTCTCACCTATATCGCCGGAATACTTCTCGAAGAGGACAGCCTCGAAGGGGAGAAGCTCGATGCGGCTTTTAATGCTCCGATTACCGCGAAGCCCCTAGAGCGATCCCAGATTCCTTTCAGGCCCGCCGGCACCGCTCCAAATTGACCGTCAAAAGGCCCTATGTTACGATGAAATTGGTAAACAATATGCCCGTTAAGGAGGCTGCCATGACTAAAGAGAATGTTGAAAAGGTTCTGAATAAGATTAGACCCAACCTGCAAGCCGATGGTGGCGATGTGGAGTTGATTGACGTGACAGGCGGCAAGGTCAGCGTCAAGCTCACCGGCGCCTGCGGCGGCTGCCCAATGTCTCAGATGACGCTGAAGATGGGTATCGAAAGATTGCTCAAGAGCGAGCTCCCGGAAGTCAAGGAAGTAGTCGCCGTTACCGAATAAGGCCCGCATATGGTCTCGACAGTGCCGTCATTGAGGTATGTCCACCCAGAGTTGGGGAAGGATATTCCGACGGGGATTGCCGGGTACTACACGCCCGAGAAGGAAGAGCGGTTGCGCTTCAAGGGCCGCGAGGTACTGTACGTAAGCGGCAGGGCCGTCCTCGAGTCCTCATGCTGTGGCACGGGCAGCTGGGCCTACGCCACGGTGCCAGGATATGTTGTGAGCCTGCGCTCTTCAGTGGAAGCCGGACGTCTGGTTTCGGAAGTCCAGCCGATTGTGGACAAGGAAGAGCGGGAGGAGATACGCAGGATCCTCGAAGAAAAAGAAATGGCAGAGCTTATTGAGTTTCCGAGTTCATAGAGGACGCTCATGGCTCTGTAGTTCAACGGCCGCTGAATATTAGTGAAAGAAGCCGGCGGGATCAAAACGCCGGTTTTTCTTTTGTCTCAAAGCCAGTGACATATGGTCTTGAGATAGTCACCGCCCGGCCGGGTTGCCGGAAGCGCCAGCCTAACTCATGAATCTGTTGATCCACGGCATTAACCACTGAACGCCCCAGGCTGCAATCAGCATAAGGGACACGTACTTGATAATCTTCCCGCCGAAGCCAACCACAACAAACTTCCACAGCGGGTACCTCAAGGCGCCGGCGACTATCCCAGCCACGTCCATCGGCAGGATCGGCAGCGCTGCAAAGAGGAACACTATGAGGCTCCCCCTCTTCTTCATCCACCGTTCCACTCTTAAGTAGGTCTTGCCTTTCGACGCTAGATCGCTTCCGCTTCTTCCTGCGGCCCAGGCGGTGCATTCGCCGATGATGCTGCCCGCCGCCCCAACCACTCCAACCAACACAGGGTTGAGAGTGAGCAGAAGCGGCACAAAGATCACGATCCCAGGAACCGGTATGAGAACCGTAGCACTGCTGAGCAGGCTGACGACAAAAACGCCGAAGTATGCGTAGTTCTTCAGGGCGGCAATTTCGCCTCGAAAGACATATAAGAGTATTGAGATAACGATCACCAGACCGATGGTGACGGCAGGGAGGACAATCCGTTTCAATCGGTTTGGCTTGGGTCGGGTGGTGTCTCTTTTTCTTCCTCAGGTGTCATATCAAATTTGCCTGAAACTGCCGTCGCTGTGTATACTCAAATTCGCGCCCCCATGGTCTAGAGGCCTAGGACGACACCCTTTCAAGGTGTAGACATGGATTCGAATTCCATTGGGGGCACTTCCGCATACTCTCGCCCATCATAGCCAATTCAAATCCCGTCCGCCAGATTCTGAAGCCCTCCCTGTCCGGTGTCATGGGCGACCGCGATCGAAAGCGTGGGAGCGGCGTCAACCGCAGTTGTGGATGGCAACAAGTCGAAATCCACGGCAGTTCTGAGTAAGGCCGCGACGCCACCTGGCTTGTCCCAGTATCGTGCGACAGTCCGCGTGAAATGTCCGCAAAGCCCGGCCTATGAGGCGGCTTTCACTCCCCTGTACACAAAGTCGAACATCAAGTCTCCAACCTCGTCAGCCGATAGCCTCCCCCTGTTGGAGAACCAGATGCTGCTTCGGACGATCACGGAGGAGATCATGTAATTCACCACTTTCTCATCTTTGACCGCAAAGTCGCCGGAGTCCACGCCTCGCTTGATGATGCGGCGCAGGATTGAATCATACTCGTCTCGAAGGGCGACAATCGCCTTGCGGTGCTCGGTCGACAGGTCCTTGAGCCCGGTGTCAGAGATAAGCACATTGGAGCGCTTGATGCCGGCCAGAAGCCCGAAGTGTCCTTTCACGAAGCGCCTGAGTTGTTCGACAGGAGGAGTGGTCTCGTCTTCCTTCAAATCCCTGACCGCAAGGACTGCCCTTTCGGTGATATCGCTGATGACCTCGAAAAGGATGTCCTCTTTGGACTCGAAGTAATTGTAGATGTTGGCCGGTTTGCAGCGGCATGCCGTGGCAATGTCCCTCATGCTTGTGCTGTAATAACCCTTCTGCCAGAACAGGGCCCCGGCTTTGTCGAGTATCCAGCTTCGCTTGACCGACGACTGTGCCTCTCCCTTCGGCTTGGTGCTGATCATCTTACTTCCGGCTCCCTAGACGGCGAAAACACTATCCCATTGTGTTGATTGAATGAGTGACATACTACATTACTGGCGAAGCATTGGGCAAGGTCTGTCGGCCGTTGGCCTGGATGGCGCGGCGAGTGCTCCACGCTCACCGTCTCAACCTCACTGGCCGGCAGCGACGGGCTTTCCTTTGACATGACTATCACTTTCAACCCATAATCCGGGCCAAAAGGAGGACGCATGAAAAAGATTGACATATTCGCCCATATTCTGCCGCCGAAGTACCTCGCGGCATACGGTAAACTCAACCCTTCAGTCATGGATCAGATCGAGGTGAAGAATCGGGCCGTAATCGACCTCGAGACGCGACTTCGAGCCATGGACCGCTATCCCGACGTGCTTCAGGTATTGACAATCTCACAGCCGCCCCTCGAGAAATTCGTGGGATCCCGTGATGCCACAAAACTGGCGAAGATAGGCAACGACGAACTCGCCGGCCTCGTTCAAAAGTATCCCGACCGTTTTGTCGGGGCAGTCGTGTGTCTCCCCATGAACGATGTCGACGCGTCGCTGAAGGAAGCCGAACGCGGCATCAGAGAACTGAACCTTAAAGGAGTTCAGATCTACAGCCGCATTCATGGCGACACTCTTGATAACCCCAAGTTTAAGCCACTCTACAAGTTCATGGCTTTGCTTAACGTGCCGATATGGATTCATCCGACAACCGACGCCGAGCTTGATTCCGGGGGCATTCTGGGCTGGCCTTTCGAGACGTCGACGGCAATGTACCGACTGGTCCTGTCGGGCGTCTTCAACGACAATCCGGACATCAAGTTCATCACGCACCACGCGGGAGGCATGATCTCCTTCTACGAGAAAAGGCTGAGGTGGTTGTTATACCGGTCGAGGGTCCCCGACGGGATTAAGGACCCTATCGAGCATTTCCGCAAGTTCTACAATGACACCGCGGTCTACGGCTCCACTCCTGCGCTGGAATGTGCCTATGCCTTCTTTGGAGCCAGGCATCTGCTGTATGGAACGGATGCTCCTCTCGGCCCCAGATTCGAGTTCGGGCTCACCGAAGAGACAATTGAGTCAATCGAGAAAATGGGCATTCCTGAGGCAGAAAAAGCGATGATATTGGCTGGCAATGCGAGGGAGATGCTTTCACTCTCGATATAGAAAGAATTCGATTTAGAATTTGCCTTCCAGCCGCTTGTAGATATCGTCCATGCTCTGGGAGATGACCCGCTGGTCGCCTATTACGGGCATGAAATTGGTGTCCCCAACCCAACGCGGCACGACATGGCTATGGACGTGGCTTTCGATCCCCGCCCCGGCCACCTTGCCGACGTTCATTCCCGTGTTGAATCCAGCACAGTCGAAGACGTCCCTGAGTATCTTGACCGAATGGGCTACAAGCTCCGAATGCTCGTGAATTTCATCCGGCGTCAACGCATCCGGGCTTGAGAGATGACGGTATGGTGCGACCATGAGATGCCCTGGATTGTAGGGGAAAAGGTTCATAAGGATGAAATTGTACTGACCGCGGAATAGTATGTAGTTGGAAGCGTCGTTCTTTTCCCTGGGCTTGTCGCAGAGCACACAGCCCTCAGTCTTGCCGTGGCTGGCGATGTACTGGGCGCGCCAAGGGGCCCACAAACGCTGCATCAATTCTATTCATCCTCCCTTTGAGTTCAGGTTCATTCTAGCGGGGGCGCACGAGGGGGTCAAAGGCTGAGCCAAAGTCCAAAGGGCGCCTTCTCGAACGGGAATTGACTGCAACCGGGTGCACGCATACTATACCGGCATCTGAGAAATCGAGGTGCACCATGGAACAGAAGGAATGCTCGTTCTGCAAGATTATCGCCGACGGCCGACCCGGAAACCTTATCCTGGAAAATGAGTACGCGCTGGCTGTCTTTGGGGGGTATTATCGTGAAGGGCATTGCACTGTTATTCCCAAGCGCCACATTGAAGCGTTCTCTCAAATGAGGCCCGAGGAATATGGTCCTACGTTTGACCTTATTGCCCGCGTTTCGGGAGCTCTCGAGCGGCATTACAATGTTCGTAAGACCTATATGCTGGCCATCGCAGATATGGTTTACCACACCCACTTCCATCTGATCCCCAAGCACGCCAATCTGATAGGAATGGGAAAATACTCTTTCAGAGTGCTCGAAGTCATCGAAGGGTACAAGAACACTCCCAAGGACGAACAGGAGCGTATGGCCAAAGTCATCTCCGGACTGATACCGAGTGCCGGGTGACCTTCAGCCAATTCGCCTGGCCGAGTGAAACGCGAGCTTTCCTGGCTCGCCCACCCTTGCCGGTGACCGTGATCGTTTGACAGGCCATCGACGCTAAAGTATAATCCGAAACACTCAAAGGCTGAGATCAAGACTAGTAAGAATCACAGCGGGGCCAAGAGAGCCGGGACAAGGTGGAAGCCTGGCGCCAGCGCAGATTCCAAATGGACTTGGGAGCCGCCGGCTGAAAGGCGCTATGTGCCAATTAGGTTTGGCCGCTTGGGAAGCGTGATTTGGTCCCTGGCCGTTTGCCAAGGGCAACGGCCGAAGAGATGCCTCCGATTGGTTCGGGGGTAAGAAGGGTGGCACCGTGGAAGAAGCCTTCCGCCCCTTCAGGCGGAGGGCTTTATTGTTTTTCACGGGGGTAGTTCTATGGCCGGACAGGAATGGTCGTGGCAAAGCCCGCTGATGGCGGGCAGCAGTTAGAACCGGATTCCATCGAAATCTAAAGGAGAATACCAATGCCTCAAACCAAGTTCATGCTCGACGAAAAAGACATGCCGACGGCATGGTACAACGTTCTTCCCGACCTTCCGGAACCGATGCAGCCCGGCCTGAGCCCGAAGACCGGTAAGCCGGCGACCCCGGCCGACCTCTCGTTCTTTCCCATGTCGATTCTGATGCAGGAGTTCTCTCCCGACCGGTATGTCGAGATACCTGAGGAAGTCCAGCAAGCATACCGTCTGTGGAGGCCGACGCCGCTCATTCGCGGACATCGGCTTGAGAAGGCGCTTGATACCCCTGCCCATATTTATTACAAGTATGAGGGAGTAAATCCCACCGGTAGCCACAAGCCCAACACCGCCGTGCCGCAGGTATACTACAACAAGAAGGAAGGCGTTAAACGCCTGACCACAGAGACTGGTGCCGGCCAGTGGGGCTGTGCCCTTTCCTTTGCCAGCATGATCTTCGGCATGGAATGCAAAGTGTACATGGTCAACGTCAGCTACCACCAGAAGCCCTATCGCCGGATCATGATGGAGACATGGGGCGCCAAGTGCGTTCCCAGCCCCAGCCCTGATACCAAGGCCGGCCGTGACATTCTGGCCAAAGATCCCAAATCGTCTGGCAGCCTTGCCATCGCTATCAGCGAGGCCATCGAAGACGCGATGACCCACCCCGATACCAAGTACTCTATCGGCAGCGTGCTTAACCACGTTCTGATGCATCAGACGGTCATCGGCGAGGAAACAAAGAAGCAACTCGCCATGGCAGGTGAGGGTCCCGATGTTATCGTCGGATGCGTCGGCGGCGGCTCGAACTTCGGCGGCATGTTCCTGCCCTTCCTCACGGACAGAATGCAGAAGAACTCCAAGTTGCGCATCGTGGCCGTGGAGCCCGAGGCCGCCCCAAGCCTGACCAAGGGTGTCTTCGCCTACGACTACGGAGATATGTCAGGCTTCACTCCCCTCATTCCCATGTACACCCTGGGCCATTCCTTCATGCCCTCGCCGATTCATGCAGGTGGCCTGCGCTATCACGGCATGGCCCCTATCATCAGCCACCTTTACAAGCTTGGCTTGATCGAAGCCGTTGCCGTCCCGCAAATGCCGGTATTCGAAGCGGCCATCCAGTTTGCCAGGACTGAGGGCATCATCCCTGCTCCGGAATCGGCCCACGCCATCAGAGCGGCCATTGATGAGGCTCTGAAATGCAAACAGGAAGGCAAGAAGAAGACCATCGTCCTCGCCCTTTCCGGGCACGGGTTGCTTGACCTTGCAGCCTATTCCGAATATCTCTCAGGCAAGCTGCAGGACTTTGAACTCTCACCGGACAAGCTCAAGGAAGCACTCGCCAACCTCCCCAAAGTCCCCAAGTCCTAGTCTTGTAACATGGGAGAGACAGGCCGAGCCTGTCTCTCCCTCTCCTCGTTGTACGCCGGAGGCTCGTAATCCAAGATGGCTGTTCGCACGCAGGCTTCTTGTGTGACCACTGGTTTTGAGTCTCCGCCTGTTATAATGGAAACGTGAAAAAATTTGCCGCTTTGTTATCAGTCCTGGCTTTGTCTGTGAGTCTGCTGCTCACTTCGGGATGCAACATCGTCATCGGAACTGTCCCGCCGGGCACTGCCGCTCCTTCCGCTTCGCCGTCGGCTCTTCAGCCCGGGTTTACCGTATCCGGCCCCGGCAGTAATCCTTCCATCCCTCTCCCCAGCATTGCCGATGTAGTGGCCAAGGTGAAGCCGTCGGTCGTCGCCATAAATGTCGTAGTCAAGCAAAACGGCATTTTCGGTCCCATCACTGAGGAAGGCGCAGGCTCGGGATGGATAATCGATCCCAGCGGCATCATCGTAACCAATAATCACGTCGTCGACGGCGCCACCACAGTGACCATCGTCCTCGACGATGGTCGTTCATTCAACGCCGATCCGCAGAGCATAGCTACGGATGCTCTTGCCGATCTCGCCGTGATCAAGATCGCCGCCACAGGCTTGCCCGCAGCCAAGGTGGGGGACTCGAAGAAGCTGCGCGTGGGTGATTGGGTTGTTGCCATCGGCAACTCGCTAGGACAAGGTATCAGGGCCACTGTGGGGATCGTCAGCCAGCAGGCAGCCTCGATCGACGTTGATGGGCAGACCCTCAACGGGCTCATCGAGACCGATGCCGCTATCAACCCGGGCAACAGCGGAGGCCCACTGGTCAATATGGCCGGCGAGGTCATCGGAATCGACAGCGTCAAGATCGCCCAGGTGGGGGTCGAGGGCGTGGGTTATGCCATCGGCATGGGCGAGGCCTCTCCGATAATTCAACAACTTGTGAGCGCGGGAAAGGTTACCCGTCCTTTCCTCGGCGTAAGTATGGACAATATCAACGCAGTCTACACGGCAAGGTATGGCCTCACGGTATCGCAGGGTGCTCTCATCATCCAGGTTGTCGCCGATGGTCCGGCGGCCCAGGCAGGGCTCAAGGCTGGCGACGTCATTATTCAGTTCAACGGTCAGGCCATTGTCAGCCCTGATGCTCTGCGGCAGGCCATTCATCAGGCTCAGATTGGTCAGAGCGTGGAAATAAGTTACCAGCGAGGCAGCACTCAAGCCATTACACGTGCCTTACTTCAGGCGAGCCCGTAGCGCATCAAAGCAGGCCGGGACCCACACGAGTCCCGTGTCTTTTTCCGAGGAGATCATGTCATGCCCCTGGAGACCATTGCCCTTATCTCGCCTATGGCGAACTGTTATTTGCTGAAAAGCGATCTGGGCTTTTGCCTGATTGACACAGGCTCGTCCTGGCAGCGCCTTTCCTTGAGCAGACAGTTGATCAAGGTAGGATGCAGGCCGGGACAGCTTAGACTTGTCGTTGTTACGCATGCCGATTTCGATCATACCGGCAACTGCCCCTGGCTCCGGAGGAAGTACGGGTGCCCTGTGGCGATCCATGCTGCCGAATCCCCGGCACTCGAGCAGGCGAGGATGTCGTTGAGCCGCAAAACGATGGCCAGCAGGATTTACCGTTTCGCTGTTGACACCTTCGGAAGGATAGTCGGCCGGCCCTTCAAGCCGGATATCCTCCTCGACGACGGTGCCAGTCTGCTACCCTACGGGTTCGATGCGAAAATAGTGCATGTTCCGGGCCACACTACGGGCTCCATCGGAGTGCTCACTGTCGATGGTGGCTTCTTTTGCGGCGATCTGCTCAGAAACACGCGTCGCCGGCCGGAAAAGAATCCGCTTATGGACAATGCCGGCGAGCTTGAAGCCAGCGTTATCAAGCTGGGTAGTCTGCCGGTCAAGAGAATCTATCCCGGCCACGGAAGACCGTTTACTATGGCGGAACTGCTCGCCATAAAACCCTCTGTCATTTAGCCTGCCGTCTGGCGGGGACGCGATGCCTTTTCGCGGCATGCAGGGTCAGTCGCCTGAAGCCCGCACACGTTGCACCCCTCATCGCGGCAGTCCACCGTCTCTTCGGCGGCCAGGGACCGCCGCCATTCTTCCTTCAAAAACGAGCTGGTGACGCCGACATCGATGTGCCCCCACGGCAAAAGCTCCTCCATCGGGCGCTCCCGTTGAGCGTAAAAATCAGGGTCGACGTCGCTGTCTTTGAAGGCCTGTTCCCATTTTACGTAGCTGAAGTGCTCGCCCCATGAATCGAAGACGCATCCCAGCTTCCATGCCCGGTAGATAACCTCCCCCAACCTGCGGTCGCCCCGTGACAACGCTGCCTCGAGGCGGCTGACCTTGGGGTCTGACCATGAAAGCTTTATCGCCTTCCGGCGTACTGCCTGCCTGAGCAGTTCCTGCCTTCGGAGGAGATTAGCCTCGGGCTCGCGCGCCGCCCATTGAAACGGCGTGTGGGGTTTGGGGATGAACGTGGAAAGGTTCACTCTGAGCTGGGGGATTCTTCTACCTGACTTTGTGCCTTCGGCGTAGACCTTGTTCACCAGGTTCCCGATCTCGATTACGTCATCGTCGGTCTCGCCGGGAAGGCCGAGCATGAAATAGAGCTTGAGGCCCATCCACCCTTTCTGAAAAGCCAGGGCAGCCGTTTTCAGCAGGTCCTCTTCGGTTACCCTCTTGTTGATAGCCTTGCGCATTCTTCCGCTTCCAGCTTCGGGGGCGAAGGTGAGGCCGCTCTTCCTGCGTGTAGGAAGGGCCTCCATCAACTCGACAGAAAAACTGCCAATGTAGAGGCTGGGCAAGGAGATTGCGATATCCGGATACCTTTGCTTCAGGTCCTCTACGAGCTTTTCGATACCGGAATAGTCGCTGCTGCTAAGGGAGACCAGGGAAATGTCATCGTAGCCAGAATTTGACAGGACCTCTCCTACGGCTTCTACTACCTCGGCATGAGGTCTTTCCCTGACCGGCCTGTATATAATTCCAGCCTGGCAAAAGCGGCAACCGTTGCTGCACCCGCGCTGTATCTCCACCGCCCCCCGGTCGTGGACAATTTCGATGAACGGCACCACAGGCTTGGTTACCGCCGCCGGCAGTTTCGAAACGAATCTCCTCTGAATTCTTCGGCTGGCCTCGGGCGCAATGGGCTCGAAACTCTTGAGCGTCCCATCGGCGTTGTACTCCAGCGTGTAAAGGCTGGGGACGTAGACGCCCTTGATGCGAGCCATCTCACGCAAGATGGATTCACGATTGAGCCGCTTCCCCGCGGCTTTGTTTCTCCTCAATACCTCGAGGATCTCGACCACAGCCTCTTCACCGTCTCCGACGAGGAACATATCGAAAAAGTCGGCTACGGGCTCAGGATTCAGCGAGCCGCTCCCCCCCGCGATCACCAGAGGGTCAGAATCAGTACGTTCGCGAGCTCGGATCGGAATGCCGGCGAGGTCGAGCATATTGAGGACGTTGGTGTAGGTGAGTTCATATCCAAGCGAGAAGCCGAAAACGTCGAAGTCCTTTATCGGGTGTTTTGACTCCAGACTGAATAGCGGAATACCAGATTCTCTCATCACCGCGGCCATATCTACCCACGGGGCGTAGACACGCTCGGCCAGTGTGTCGTCCTGCCGGTTGAGGATATCGTAGAGGATGGGCAGAGCCATGTTGGACATGCCGATCTCGTAGACGTCCGGGTAAGCCAGGGCGATTCGCACGGGCGTTGCGTTCCAGTCTTTTACTATGGAGTTCCATTCCCCACCTGTGTACCGCGCCGGTTTGTTTACCAGGTGCAGGATGCTGTTAAGGTCCAAATTCTCCCCCTGACTTAGTTCCCCCTGGAGGGGTCTTGCCCCTCATTGCCACGAGCTCCGCATACACATCGTTGTCTTTGTTCGCCAAACTACAAAACTGGTCCAGAGGCTCTGGTGTGATGTGGCCCGTTCTGAGGATAACACGTTTAGTGTTCAGCAGGCTGCTCTTCGAGCCTCGCCAGGTCGAACTTCATCCCGTCGCGTGCTGCGATGACCTTGATTCCCGTTTCCTGGCTCATCTGCTCTGCTACTTCCCACGGTTTGGCCCTCCAGATGTTCATCCCGAAGTGTGTCAGGATGGCGACCTTGGGCTTTAGAGCAGTGATGATGTAGGCCGCGTCGGGCACGGACAGGTGCTGCACCGGGAGGCCGTTAGCCCCGAGAGGAATCGCCGGCCGCATAAACACCGTATTGATGATTAACAGGTCTCCGGTGTAATGCTGGACGATGCCCCTGAAGAAGAGCGAGTCAGCGATGTACGAAAATGTGTGGCGGGGGGTCTTGAAAACGAAGCCGTACGTCTCGACGGGATGAATATGTTTCACCGGAGTGCTGAAAGACACATTTCCCAGGGAATATGATTTTCCCTCCGCCAACGTCACCAGCCCCTGCAGGTTCTTCTTCAGGTAGGAGAACATCACGGGCTCCGGTCCGAGAGCGTCAGAAGGGGCGAAGAGGAACCCCCTCTCGGTCAGCCCCCCGTGGGTCATTGCCTCTACCATGACGTTGACATCGCCGCTGTGGTCGAGGTGACGGTGCGACAGGATGATGGCGTCCAGCTTCTCCGGGTTCATCTTGCGCTTGGTTGCCTGGACGATACTTCCGGGGCCTGGATCCAGGAGGATCTGCGTTCCGCTGAGGCTAAGCCAGATTCCCCCCGAAGCCAGGAGCTGGCTGATGATCATGAATCTGGCCCCACCCGTCCCGAGGAATGTGATCGTATCTTCCAAGTCTGCCACGTGTCTCAGTGTATGGGATGGCAGAGCGCTTTGACAAATGGTGAGGAATGCACGAACGAGGTCATAAAGCGACCCCAATCAAGTTCTCACCTGAACCTGATGGGGGATGCTACGGGGTTCCCTGTGTGAGAGAGACCATGCGGTCTCTGGATTTATCCGCGAGCGACGGGCAATGCTTGACCGATTTCCTGCCGGTCCTCAATTCCTCGGCGAAAGCGAGGCAGGTGTTGCAACCGCACTTCTTGCAGTTGGTTCTTGGGAGCGACCGGAAGATGTCAAATGTGGCGGGAGACTTTCGTTCTCTCGTGATCGGAGTGATGCGCTCTCTCTCATCCCAGCACCGGTTGACCAGTGCAACGGCATCGGCGGCCATGGCTTTGGCGTGCGACGGTTCTCCCTGAAGGCCAAGCCGGATTTCGTGCCGCCGCAAAGCATATCTGACCTTCCCTGAGATCCCGATCAGTATTGCGTTCGCATGGTCGTACAGGGTATCCTGCAGACTCGCGTTAAGGTAGGGCATTGCCGCACTGATATCGACCGGAAAAGTAACAACGATGGAAAAGTTCAGGTTGCCCCGGGCATGGGGGTCGTCGGCCAGCTCAAACCGGTAGTCTGTTATCAGCTTCGCCATTGTCGCTCACGCCCCGGCTCGTTAATGGGCCCTCTCCATCAGATTGGGCAGTTTGCCTTCCAGGTAAAGTCGCACTGCCTCATCGATGTCTTCCACGTCCGTCAAATGAGGCTCAATTCCAAAACCTTTGAGGCTTTCATAGGCGCCTCTGCCCATGCCGCCGGCAATGACCACCTTCGCGTCTTTGATGTTTGCTGCCATGCCTGCGTGGCTCAACTGTGCTGCTGCATCGAACCCGTGCCTTTCGCCGGGCGCGTGATGGTGCTCCGTCATCCCCGGGCTGTGGTGTCCGGCTTTGTCACGCGTCTCTTTGGCCGTCATTTTTCCACCCTCGGCCGTCACCACCACGTAGTAAGACGCCCGGCCGAAATGCTGGCTGATCGTCTTTCCATCGTCGCTCACTACCGCGATCTTCAAAGTTGTCCTCCTTACGGTCCGCAATCTCACATCTGGCAAGCCAGCTTTCCAATACGAGCATCTATGAGACACGGTACTAACCGCGCATCCCCATTGTCAACAAAGTGCGCGTTGCTTTGAACCCCGTCCTGTCCGTCCGGGCGGCAGTCTTTTCTTTTCATCGTGGCAACTGTGATGTTGCGCCCGTCCTGCCCCCGGAGTACGATTTGGCCTGAACCGGCGGGGACCGGCTTAGAAATTTCACGAGTAAAGCTCAGCTTGGGGATTTAATGGACCGCATCGCGCTGATTTCTGACATTCACGGCAACATGCCGGCGCTGAATGCCGTGCTCGACGACATACGCATGCGCGGTATAGGCAGGATCTTCTGTCTAGGTGACATTGTGGGCAAAGGACCCGAGTCGGCCGCCGCAGTCGATGTCTGCAAGGATGTCTGTGAGAAGCTGACCATCGGCAACTGGGATGCAATGCTGGCAAATGAGGACGAGGAGCTTCCGCCTGCACCCGTGGACATATTCGAGATCGTCAGCTGGCACAGGCGCCAGATCGGCGCGGCAAGACGGGCGTATCTGAGCGGTCTGCCGGGTACCATTGAATTCCTCCTCAGCGGTAGACGGGTCCGCCTTTTTCACGCTTCTCAAATCGGTATCCGTCACCGGGTTTACCACGGGGACCCGGCGGAAAAACACCTGGCCATGTTTGAAAACACCGCGTTCACCGGGTCAGGGATGGTGCCGGATGTGGTCGGATACGCAGATATCCATTTCGCATTCCAGTCGGCCTACGGCGACCGAATACTGTTCAACATCGGCAGTGTCGGCAACCCACTGGACAAGCCACTCGCCTCTTACGGAATACTTGAAGGCGAGTACGGAGGCGAAGACGCAGCCTTCTTCGATGTCGAGATCGTCAGAGTGGCCTACGACATCGATCTCGCTGTGAGGCGAGCGTACGATTCCGGCATGCCGGAGATAGATTTCTACGAGACCGAGCTGCGTACGGCTCGCTACAGGGGCCTGCCTCCACTCGCGGCCAAATAGCGACTACGCTGCTGGCTTGCCTATAGCCTCCAGTATTGTCTGACGGTCCTCAAGACTGTTCACGGCGAGGTCCGCACCCGCTTCCCTGAGCTGACTCGCTGTGTAGTATCCGGTGGCAACCCCGATGATCATGGCGTTGAATTTCAGGCCGCATTCCACGTCGCGGACGGAGTCTCCGATGATGATTACTTCTTTGCCGCTGAACCTGTGTTTGCTGTCGGCTTCGGCCTTCTCGATGGCAAGGGTGACCATCTCATCACGCCTTTTCACCTGGGTACCCGAAAAGCGATAAGCGAAATACTGGCCCAGACCGGTGGCTCTGAACACTGCTTCAATTACCTCGGGCGTATCTCCGGTGTAGAGCATCAGCATGTTGTCAGTGTGGGACAGGATGTCCAGGAGGTTTTCCACGCCTGGCAGGATGTTGTTTCTTGCATCTGCCGGCAAGCTGGCAGCAAACTCGGTGCCAAATTCATCGAGTATTTGGTGGATCTTTGCCTCAAATACATGTGCCGGCACGCCCTTCAATTCGGCGAGATTGCGCATGCCGTCCCTCTGGCTCCTGCCTGCGTGATCCACCTCAGTAAGCCAGGCCTCAATGCCCAGGAACTTCTTGAGCATCCGGTGCGTTACTTCGTTGTGCAGTTGGACGAAGTCCACCAGCGTCTGGTCCATATCGAAGATAATCAGTTTCAATGCCTGAAGTTGCCTCCTGAAAGAAAGACCAGACAAAGATACGCGATACCGCCACTGCTTGTCATCTGGATCATGTTCGCTGCGCTGAGTGCGAACTGAGCGAACGACAAATACGCCTGGTTCTCCAAGCCGGTCCCAGGCAACTCATCTGGCGTGGTTTCTACCAGAGGGGAGAGGGGCAGGTCAAGGGGCGTGCAACTGGATCAAAGCGTCGACCACCAGGCCCTTGACCAGGTCGACCCTGTAGCCGTTCTTCGCTAATGGTCTGGCACCGGTCACGGCGGCCGAAGCTGCCGACGAGACTTCGGGCAAAGGTGCACCTCCGTTCGAGAGTTGCTGGCTTGAAACCGTAATTAGGATTCTAGTCGTCTCAGGGTGAAACGGGCACTGCGCCGCCCGACGTCAGCAGGCCCAGATGGGTGATGACCGTTTGGCCTGCGGATTGATAGAATGTGGCAAGAGGCTGGAATGGAGGTAAAGATATGAGTACCAGGGACTATTCTTTGACCGGGTTCAACCGAATAGCGTTGAAATTCCCCATGGAAATCGAGGTGGTTCGTTCTGACTCATTCGGCGTGACCCTAACCGGCACCGAGACCCAGTTAAAGAACGTCAAGGTGGTTCAGAATGGCGACCAGATCACCATAAGTTACGACATTAACCTCTCAAGCATCCTGGCAGTTCCTTTCCAGAGGATGCATGCACGTATCGCCATGCCTGACCTTCGTGAGCTTGCCATTTCAGGTGCCGCAAGGGTTTGGGTGAGAGGGTTTCACACGAGTGAGAAGTTTGCGCTGTCGGTCTCCGGCGCCAGCGTAATCGACGTTACGGACATGTCGGTAGGCAGCATGGATTTAGACCTTTCGGGCGCCAGCCGTGTTGATGGAGATATCAGCTCTGCAGGCGACAGCACACTGCGCATCGTCGGCGCCAGCAGGATCACCTTGAATGGAGCGGTCCAGAACGTGGCGGTGGACGCCGCCGGGGCCAGTCACATTGATCTGGATCACCTTACGGTGCACAACGCCAAGATCAAACTGACCGGTGCTAGCCACTGTCTCATTAACATGAGCGGAAGACTGGACGCGACCCTCGAAGGGGCTTCCCATCTGGACTATCGGGGCGAGGCCACGATGGGAGATGTCAAAACGAGTGGCGCCGCAACGCTGAAGCGACAATGACGCACCGTGCTCGTTGAGCACTGCTCAGTCGCTGTACCAGACCTTGGATGCTATCGTTCACAGCTTACCCCGTACTTGAACGGGGTAAGCTAGATTCGAGCCGCTCAAGGTGAGCTAGCCGGTCCGGAGCGAAACGAATGCAACCACCGGCTCGCCCCTCCCCACGGCTTGACCAATCAGGTCATCATTTGGGTTTCGGGTAGGCGTAGTTGACCATCCAGCGAATCCCGAACTTGTCGATGAGACCCCCGTAGTAGTCCCCCCAGGGCTGGTTGGCTATGGCCATCTCGACCTTGCCACCTGCGGAGAGTGCCTTGAATACCCTGTCGGCCTCCTCCTTGGTGTCCGGAGATATCATGATAGAAACGTTGTTGCCGATCAGCAGTTTTTGCCCGCGAGATTCGAGAACATCGCTGGCCATGATCATGTCATCTTTGCCTACAGGCAGGGAAATGTGCATCATCTTGTTCTCGTCTTGCCTGGGAATAGTCATCCCCTGGATCGGCATGTCCTTGAACCGGGTGACAGAGCCGAACTGCCCCCCAAAAACGGACTTGTAGAAATTGAAAGCCTCTTCCGCGTTGCCACTGAAGTTGAGATAAGTGTGTAATTTCAGCATCCTGATTCCTCCCTGAATGGTTTATTCGACGGATGTGCGTTCTCGCTCCGCAACAGTCCAGGCCTTCCATACAGCCGTCCGTGGCACCTCGAAGTCGCGCCTGGTAACCAACTCTTGTTTCTTATTGATCTTCACCCTGTCAGCTCCTCCGAGGGGTACGAGCGACCGTTCGCCGCGGCTGTGGTGTCCTAGAAATGGCCATAGCGGCCGGGCGCAAACGTTATGCTGCTTTGAAACAGGCCCGAGACGTCCCGGCCCTGAATGCAGTCCTCCACCTTCAATGAAATGACTGGCTGATGTTCGGCGATCCAATCGTCGACTTCCCTGACGCTTTCGACGTAGGCGACAAGCTTGTCCTTCTGAAGACCGGGCCTGTCTGGTCTTAGAGCCACGGTCGCCGTGATCTTGAACCTCGTACCGACCTGAACCACCATTCTTCTCTCTCCCTGAACCAAAGTCCTGCGAAAATAGAATACGCAGTGTTATCGGCAGCACCGGCCGGCCCACCGCCGAACGGCAACGATTCAATATTTTAGAGATCGTTACATTGAATAGTCATAACGCGCGGCCTTTCGGGCAAAACAAAACTGTGACATTTCGGAGTGGACGCCTACTCGTGCTTGACAACGCCCTTGGGTGCACATATTATATACGTGTATGTTCATGTACACATACAGTCATGAATAGTGACCCTGCTGCGAAAGCAAGAGGGCCCGCGCCAATAGTTCTACGCCTTTTGGCGAATTGCATTTAGATGGAGGTGTTTCAATGCCGGATTTGTCTCAGAAGAAGATAGTTATTTACACCACAGGAACCTGACCGTGGTGCCACAAAGCGAAAGAGTATCTTTCGCAAAAGGGCGTGACTTTCACCGAATATGATGTCGCCCACGATCCCAAAATGGCCATGGAGATGGTCGCCAAGTCAAAGCAGATGGGCGTCCCTGTTATTACTGTTGATGATCAGGTGATAGTGGGCTTCGACCAGAGAAGGTTGGACCATCTCCTGGCAGCGCAAGCCTGAGCGGCCCCCCCGCCCAAATGGTCTAAGAGAACAGAGTGGAGACTTTGATGATTGAAATAACTAAGGCTGCTCGGGACAAAATCGGCCAAGCCGTTCTGGATAACCCTGGAAAGCTCTTACGGATTTATGTGAATGGCTTCGGCTGAGGGGGGCCCCGCCTGGGGATGGCTCTGGATGAGCCAGCAGAGGGAGAAGTTCCGGTGAAGGTCAATGGAATCGACGTTCTCGTATCAGAGGACGTGCAAGAGATGGCTGACGGAAGTGTCGTCGACTACGTGAGTTCACTCTTCGGCAAACGGTTGGTCATCAAAGCCTCCGGACTTTCGAGTTGCCACTGACGCTTCGTTAGCAGGGGCGGGAAATTCGTGGTCGGCATCGGCTTGTTCTAAAACAGGTCCACAGGGCCGGGGAACTCCGGCCCGATGTAACAGGTCGTCTAAGCCAGCCTTCGGCGCTCCACAACGACCGGGTCTTGCTGCCCGGGGCACCATGTTGTGAAACGACTATAATCTCTGCATCCGCTCCGACTCGTAAATCCTTCGGATAACTCCATCCCAAATATTATTTGGCGGGTCATGGCTAAACGACGTTTGACAACCGGGAAAGGAGAACAGCAGCAGGCTGTGGCCAGTGCTGTCTCCGGACAAGATAACCATCCGAATAATCCTGCAGGCGAGCTGGCTGCAGGCAACCAGCAAGTGAAAAATGATCTCGAAAGGCTGCGGCTCCTCGAGAGAGACCTGGTGATCAAAGACTACGCCCTCGGGTCAGCCGCCATGGGTATCTGCATTGCCGGCCTCGATGGAAGGATAACTTATGCCAACCCTGCCCTGCTCCAACTGGGGGGTTATGAGGCAGCGGAGGTCCTGGGGAGACGTCCCGGCTTCTTTTTTGAGGACGAGGAGAAGTCCGATAGAGCGGTCAAAGCCGTTATCGATGTCGGCTCCTGGCAAGGTGAGTTGCGAGCGAAGAGGAAGAATGGTTCCCTGTTTGACGTGCAAGCCTGGGCCAATCTGGTCAAAGACAAAGACGGGACTCCCATCTGCCTGATGGCCTCCATCGCCGATATCACGGAGAGCAAGCGGGCTGACCGCGCCTTGAGAGAGAGCGAAGAGCGGTTCTCCAAGGCTTTTCATGATAGCCCCGTGGCGATGACCATATACGAAGTAGACAAGGCGAGACTGGTCGACGTTAACGACAGCTATACACGCCTCGTCGAGTATTCCAGGGATGAACTGATCGGCCACAGTCCCGCCGAATTGCACATTATTGGAAGCACCGACCGGCAGGAACTGAGGCTGGTCCTGCGCCAGAAAGGCAACCTGAGTGGATTCGAGTCGGTAATTCGGACCAGGACCGGAAAGGAACGCTGCATTCAATACTTCAGCGAAATACTGGTCCTCAACGACCGTCCGCACCGGATCATGACCCTGATCGACGTCACGGAGAGCAAGAAGTCTGAGGAAGCATTAAGAGAAAGCGAGCAGCGCTTCCGCGCTATATCCGAGGCGGCGCCTGTTGCCATCGGCGTTGCGGGAGTTCCTTCAGGGGAAATCCTTTTTGTCAATCCTGCCTATGTGAAGGCTTTAGGATATGGCCAGTCAGATCTGATCGGACGAGCCGCCGCCGACGTGTACTGGGATCCGGCCGACAGGCAGCGCATGGTCGAATTACTCGGACGCACCGGGCAAGTTACCGATTACGAGGTGAGGCTGAAACGGGAAGACGGATCCTCCTTCTGGGGCTTGCTCTCCGCCCGGCCCATAATCTTCAGTGGCAAGCCTGCTCTGCTCGCGGTCTTTGTGGACATCACTGAACGCAGGGCCACTGAAGCGCTTAAGGACGACTTTATCGGAATGGTCTCGCATGAGCTGAGGACGCCGCTCACCGTGGTCACCGGCGCTCTCAATGTGGCGATGTCAGAAAAGCTGTCCGAGAAAGAGAAGAATGCCCTCCTTGCCGACGCTATATGGGGCACCGATGCCATGTCCGACATCGTTGAGAACCTGCTGGTGCTCTCGAGGTCGCAGGCGAAGCGTCTTACACTGCAGGCTGAACTGCTGGACGTCGGCAAGACGATCGCCAGGATGGTGGCCCAGTCCTCGCACAAGTCGCTACTGCACCGGGTTGTCGCTGACGTCGCGCCCGGTTTGCCTGAGGTTGGAGCGGACCGCACCAGGATCGAGCGCATCCTGGACAACCTCATCGACAATGCCATCAAGTATTCCCCTGGTGGCGGCGACGTGACAGTCTCGGCCCGCCTCGACGGCGACCGTCTCATCGTCGGTGTCGCCGATCATGGGGTAGGCATTGCGGCAGCTGACCGCGGACAAGCTTTTCCAGCCGTTTTCCCGGCTGGGGGTGCTGTCCGGGTTGGCCATACAGGGGGTGGGGCTTGGGCTGGTCGTGTGCCGCCGGCTCGTGGAAGCCCACGGCGGTACGATCTGGGTTGAATCCGAAACGCGGTAAGGGGTCCACCTTCTTTTTCACCTTGCCTGTGAAGAAGACTTAGAGAATCTAGCGGGGCAAAGCCGGACCGGTCACCTTCCTTGTCCATTATCCAGGATTCCCTATTGGCCCTCTTTGAAATCGGTTCCCGCCTGTGTCAACCTCGACCGGCGGACCACCCAGAAGAGTTCCCCTTATCGTTGGTCTGAACTATGGAGGACTCTGGGTGCGGGCACCCAGAGTCCTCCCCGCCGAGTTTTCGACATAGCTACATAAAGCAAAGAGAATTTAGGGAAGAAGAATGCAGGGAAAAACAGCAAGGGAAAGTCAGGTCGTCGTATCGCAAATGATGACGCCGCAGGATACTCAACCCTGCCGGCAACGTTCATGGCGGAGTCATCATGAAGCTGATCGATACTGCAGGGGGCCTCGTCGCCAACCGGCACACAAGGTCCAACACGGTTACCGCTTCAATAGACCGGCTAGATTTTCATTTTCCGGTGTACGTCGGGGACCTCGTTACCTTCAAAGCCAGCCTGAATTACGCCGGCACCACCTCCATGGAAGTCGGCGTGCGCGTCGAGGCTGAGAACGTCTTTACCGGAGTGGTCCGCCACACGGCTTCGGCCTACCTGACCTTCGTCTCCCTCGATGAAAATGGAAAGCCCAAGCCCGTTCCTCCCCCTCCTCCTGGAGACCGAGGACGATAAGAGACGGAACCTCGATGCGAAGGCGAGACGCGAAGTCAGGTTGCGCGAGAGAAGAAAGGACTGACAGAGCTATTCCGCTGTTCCCCAGCCTCAGGTTGACGGTGATTTCTCGGGCGCCGCGGGGGCCTTTTGCGCGGCTTGCCTGAGCGCTTGACGGCATGAGGAAGACGAAGGGGATGGCGACCAGCAGGATCGCTACCGGCGCCAGGAAAACGTAATAATAGGCACGCTGAACGTTCTGCACGGAATGGATGAC
>CAVUYC010000037.1:0-7989 GCA_963745605.1 uncultured Chloroflexia bacterium
TCACGTTGGGCTCGCGAGAGCCGGTGACGTGCGTCACCACAATTACCCTGAAACCTTTAAAGGAGTCTACTGCCTTAACAGCAGTTTCCCCGGTTGTGGAGGCAACAATGACTGTCTTGATTCCCAACTCAGCGGCTCGCTTTTTGGCGAGATCGAAGACGGCCTCCGTATTATCCTTGCCCGGCTTCTCGAAATAGACGGTTCGTGATTCCAACGCTCTCTCCTTGTCCTGAATGGCATAACTAGGTTAAGGCCTCATTCATGGACAGTCAAGGGAATCATCTGTCCGACTTCGCCCACAGTCTTTGTCCGTCTGTGATGAACTCAATAGTCCCCTGCTCGTCGGTCCTGAAGATGTCACGGCCCAGTCCTGTAATGCGATCGATTACCTCGGCGCTAGGTTGGCCGTAAGCGTTGCCTGTTCCGACTGAGACTACCACAATCGCTGGGTCAACGACTGCGAGGAACTCCTGGCTCGTGGACCCACTTGATCCGTGATGTCCAGCTTTGAGCACTGTGCTTCTCAGGTTTGCCCTTTCAATAATGAGTCTCCTTTCGGCACTGTCGGGCAGGTCACCTGTCAAGAGGAAACTGACTTTCCCCAGGCTGGCGCGAATCACCACTGAGTCCAGATTGGTGTCGGAAGCGCCTGGGATTGCGTCAGACTGCAGTGGATTGATTACTGCCAACGAGACGCCATCGCCCATCGAAATGCCCACCCCCGACTCGGCCTGCACAGTTGAGAGGCCAAGGCGTTTGATGGTGGACTGCCATTCTGCAAATACGGGAGAATCAGAAGTAGAGTTCGAAGCGACGATCCTTCCGACGCTGTATCTTCTCAGGACCTCGATCAGTCCAGTGAGATGGTCGCTGTCCGGGTGGGTCAAGACGATCGCGTCGATACTCCTGTCCCAGAATGGCATCTTCTTCCCCAGGGCATTCAACAGCAGTTGAGGGTCAGGTCCGCCATCCACGAGGACTTCCGCATTGCCCCGCTTGATGAGAATGGCGTCACCCTGGCCAACGTCCAGGAAATCCACGTGTAACCTCGAGTCTGGAAGCGTTAGATTGGCAGCCCAAATCAAACAGGCGACAGTCGCGAGTGGGATGGCTGACCATTTCAACGGGAAGCCCGAGAAGCGTGCCGCGGTTGAGACCAGGATCTTCCGCAACGACGAACGAAAGTGGACGGCTAGCAACACAAGGATCATCGCCGCGAAATACACCGCGATGACAGGCGTCGGGAACGCGATATTCTGAAACGAGGCGAACGAGATTGATCCAAACGCGTTGATGACTGTAATGAGGTACGAGAGAGGGAGCCATGCTAACCAGCCCGCCACATGTGCCAGCGGGGCAAAAACTCCCAGGGCGCATGTGGCTAGCGTTGTGACCATGATTGCCGGCATCACCGGCACAGTGACGATCGTAACCAAAGGCCCCAATGGCGAGAACGTGCCGAAGTAATAAGTTGTCAGAGGCCAGGTGGCAATTACCGCCGCCACACTCACCGCAATAGCCGACGATGCCCGGTGAACTAGGCCGTTCAACGTTGGATTTGAGACGTACCGGTCACCAATGGCCCCAAACGCTGCCTCCAACTTCGGTGAAACGAAGACGAGCCCTGCCATGGCTGCGAAGCTCAGCTGGAACGACGGATTCCTGATGAGATCAGGTTCGATTCCCGCCATCAGAGTGGCGGCTAACAGAAGTGCGACAACTCCGCTGCGCTGTCGCCCGAAAAGCTCAGCCATGAGAAAGAAACTTGCCATGACTGCTGCTCTTACAACGGGCGGTTGAAGCCCAGTCAGCCAGGCATAGATCCAGACCGCCAGGAGGCTTATCCAAACGTAGATGAAGTATCTTCGACCCAGCACACTAAGCAAGACTGCGAGTAAGATTCCCGCAATGATCGTGAGGTTCATCCCGGACACCGCAAGCAGATGGGTTGTCCCAGTTCGTGCGAAGTCGGCCTCGACGTCGGCAGGGATGTTCGTCCGCAAACCGAAAGTGATGCCTTCTGCGACGGCGGCCTGGGGTTCGGGAATTACGCCCTCTACGCGTGATGCTAAATAGTTACGCGTTCGGTACAACCACTGCAATGCCGGAAATCCGCCACCGCGAGCCTGGAGTTCGATTCGGGGATAGAAGACTACGCAACGGATTTCCGACTCAGCGAGATAGTCCCAGTATTTCGATTCGGTACCTCTAGCGTTTGCCGGACGTGCTGCGATCGTTCCCGTGATAGAGATTGAATCTCCGTAGTGATATGACGGGTAACGGCCGGCAATGACGAGAGTTGTTCCAGAGATGGGTACCGACCCTTCTTCCGTGTTTGTTCGTTGCGCTTTGAAGCGAATTTTCTGGCTCTTACCCGATATCTCCGGCTCGCTGACGACTGCCCCCGCCAAAGCCACCTTTCGCGGGCCAGCAAGAGCTTCGAGTTGATCTATGGTTCTGACTTTCAGACTGTTGGCAGCCTGCAGGGATCCCCCAAAGAATACAAGCAACGACGCGGCTAACAGTAGCGCCGGTCGTTTTTTTTGCTTGAATACGATTAGCAGAATAGGGGGAACCAGAGAAGCCAACACCAATGGGAGGGGGATAGTGAAGTTCAGACCGACCGTGAGTCCAATCAACCAGGCTGAAGCCAACGAGACTATGGGCATGGTCAAAACCTGCGTTCAATCCGATACGGTGATGAGATCCTTAAGTTTCTGGAAAACGTCCTGACCTATTCCGGACACTCTAGTAATCTCCGCGGGGCTTCGGAACGGACCAGATCGACTCCGATAATCGACGATTCGAGAGGCTAACGTGGGGCCGATGCCAGGGAGGGCTTCGAGCAGCCATGTATCCGCTCTATTTACGTTCACTTTTTGGCTTGTTTCCGAGGACCGGACAGTGGTGATCTCAAGCTTCAGCGTGCTGAGATCAGCTTCCTTCAATGGGCCGCCCGCGGCCGCAAGTAACGACGAGACCGTTTCATCCTGGTTGAAGGGAAAGTAGCCTGGTGAGGCAACGGCGTCGCCAACGTAGATAGTCCCGCGAACGGGTTCTTCGACTGGAAGGTGTATTTCGACCGGGTGCTGGTCGTAACGCAACCAGAGTACTGCCGCCCCGACCAACGCTATTGCGGCGAGCAAGGCCAGAAAGCCAAACCGCCACCAGTCGATTCGTCGTTGCGCGGAGCCTCTAGTCCTGTTTGTGGTCAACACTGCCTCAAGATGACCACAGAATAGCGCCTCAAGACATCACAGTCAAACCGGGGGAAACGAATGATGGAGTCAGTGGACTAGAAGAAAAAGACTCTAGTGCCGGCCGTTGCCAAGCACGTCACGAAGTATTGTTTCCGCTTCCGCCGATGTGGCGGCGATAATCTGATCGTCTGCCATCAAAATCGTCTCCGGTGAGGGCACAAAGGGACGGATTCCCTTACGGATAACGAGAGAGAGCACAGAACCGGAAGGCAGCTCGATATCCTTGACGGCTTTGCCTGCGTTTGGAGAATCCGGCAAGACCCTTATGTCTATGATTTCCAGGCCACGGTCGCGGATGGATAAAAGGTGCGTCAGCGGGTGTGTCGGGACCTCGGCCTCTATGCTCTCGAGAATGATGTTCGTGCTGACCACTGTGATGTCGATTCCGAGTTTCTTAAAGAGCGCCGCGTTATTGGGATTCACCACTCTCGCCAGCGTTCGGGGAACCTTGAAGCGATGTTTGGCCAGTTGACAGGCCACCAGGTTGTCTTCATCGGCACCGGTCACGGCGATAAGCATATCGGCTCGATTTGTGCCTATATCAGCTTGTACCGCGACCTCTGAACCATCCCCCCGGATGCACACGCTGCCCAACTCGTCGTTGATGGCATCGCATATGGCTGCATCCTTTTCAACTAGAACAACCTCGTGCTTCTCGTCGAGCAGTGCCTTAGTAAGGTAATATCCGACGCGTCCGCCTCCGACCACAACGATATACATCTACTTCTTCTCAATCCGAGTCCGAAGCATTTGTGCGAATATGGTCGTCGGACTGAAGGTCTCCAGCCCCAGTGTGTCAAAGACCTCCTGGCGCAACGGGTCATAGAGGCGACATATGACTCTGGGTACGTCGAAAATGTGCTTGGCGATTTGAGCGGCCATGATGTTGCGGTTGTCACCATCGCTCAGGGCAACGAACATGTCTATTCCCTGGATGCCCGCTTTCCTGAGGGCCTCCTCATCGACACCATTCCCGACGAGGGCAGTGCCGTGGAAATCGGGAGGCAGACGGCGAAACGAATAGGAGTCCGTGTCTAATATGGTTACCTGGTGGCCATCAGCATCGAGAAGACCGGCCAAATGAGCTCCGAGACGCCCGCAGCCCATGACAAGCACTCTCATGAGGTAAAGCCTGAGCTTCGATTCATGCTTCAGTCTCGAACCTGGTACAGTATAACACGCCCGGGCGCGTTCCTTAAAACGTAGGGGATGACACTCCCAAGACTGAATTGTCCGAAACTCTTCTTGTATTGTACTCCCATTAGAATGAGGTCAACCTCGTGCTCGACCGCTTCGTCGATGATGGTCGGACCAGCCTCTCTGGCCTGAAGCAGGTCAGTCTCCAACTCGTATTCTTGTTCCTCGGCCACACTTTCGGCTCGGTTGAGAATGTCCTCTCCCTGCTTTATCTCAGCGTCAAGCTCTGCATCCAGCGGAAGGCTGCGCCTTACAGTGATGACGTAGACAGCCCATATCTTGCCCTTGGTCCTTCGGGCAAGACGGCAAGCCAGCCTGACAGCCTCGTCATCCGCTCGTGCGCCGCTTACTGGGACCAGGATGCGATCGAAATCCGTAGTTGTCGACTTCATGTCAGGCACAGGCTATTATAGACGGCCTACTAGCAATAGACAATAGCCTTGATTTTGGCCTTGATGTTGCCGTTGATTAGCGTTTTTGTGGGGAGTCGCCTCCGGCGATTGATGCCCTTTGACACTGCGCGTGAGCGAAGATAGAATCCGTTTATCCCGTGGGTTCTGATACCGTTTTTGGAAGGAAGATGGGCGAATCCTGGAGACCAAAACAGGCGGACAAGGTTATTCGGCCGCGTCGCATAAAGCCGTTCAGACTGCGACGCGTCCTTGGCATCCCCGGCCTTTTTAGTATTGGCTATGGTGATGTCGGATCCTCTATCTACTACGCTCTCGGGGTAGTTGCCATGGTGGCGCTTGGGGCCACCCCAATCGCTCTCGGAATAGCCGGTCTGATCTACGTCTTCAACGCTCTCACCTATGCCGAAGGTGCAGCGATGGTCACAGGGGGCGGGGGCTCGCCTGCCTACTCTCGTCTCGCCTTCAACGACTTGGCCGGGTTCGCCTCCGGTTGGTTATTGATGCTGTCTTACGTCGTTACCGTGGCCATTGCCGCCTACACAATTCCGCCTTACCTGGGCTATTTCTGGCCGGCTCTGGCCAATCCATTGCCAGGGACTCTGATGTCAGTCGGAATTATCATCTTGCTCATGGCTGGCAACATTCTGGGTGTAGGCGAATGGTCAGGGTTCAACTTTCTCTTCGTTACCGTGGACATCGTCGTTCAGGTCACCCTGATCGTCCTCGGCGTTGTTCTCATACTGATCCCTGATCCGCTCAGGCTCGCAAACAACATGTTCGGCTCGGGAAACTGGCCCACCGCGAGTAACTTCATTTTTGGCATTGCGGTTGCCGCGCTTTGTTTCACAGGCGTGGAGTCGGTAGCGCAGCACAGCGAAGAAACGCGGCGGCCCGAGCGCAGAGTTCCCGTGGCGTACATTCTTATGGTCGTTACGGTCCTTCTCTTGTTTGCCGGGATCTCTGTTGTTGCCTTGTCCGCGATGAGTCCACAAGACCTTGGCAACTCGGCGACGGGTTGGGCCCGCCATCCGATGGCGGGCATCGCAAGGGCGGTGTCCGCTGCAATAGTCCCTCAAGACATTGTCGGAGGCATTCATTCGCAGTCCCTGAGGGATCTCTTGTCCAGGCTGCTGACTGACTTCAGGGACTCGCTTCCAGGTCTTATCGCAGTCGTTGCTTCCATAATATTGCTTATGGCGACCAACACGGGGATCGTTGGTATGTCCAGATTGAGCTATGGTCTGGCGAAGAACAGGCAACTGCCGTCGAGTCTCGGCCGAATTCATCCCAGGCTGCGCACCCCTTCACTTGCCATCGGCTTGTTTTCGATGGTATCTGCACTATTGCTGCTGCCGGGCATGATGGGTGGTGCGTTCTTTGCCAACCTGGCCGCACTCTATGTTTTCGGATCTCTGCTCGTGTTTGCGTCGGCCCACGCCGCAGTCCTTCGCCTCCGGATGACAAGTCCACTGATGCCCCGTCCGTTCAAAATCCTGGGCAACATAAGGGTAGGCGGGCACGAATTCCCCATCACGGCGATTCTCGGTCTGGCATCTACTCTGGCAATCTGGTGGATAGTAGTCGTCGTACAACCCTACAGCTGGTGGATTGGGGTGGTCTGGCTGTTAGTTGGGTTCGCCGTTTACTATATATATCGAAAGAGCAACGGGATGTCTCTACTGAGGTCTCCTCCCGAAGAACCGGCCCTGAGACGGACCGAGCTGCATTGAGGCCCCGGGCTGGGGGTGCAACAAATGCGCGCCCAAACTCGACGATCTGAGCACTTCACCTCCCCGTTTTTGACATCGTTCTTCCCTTTGGCTACAATGATCCGGTGTTTTAAAAACACTCCGCTACGAATCCCCAAACACGTTGTTGACAAGTAAAAAGTGCTATGGTATATTCGTAATGTTGATGAGGAATCTGCTCACATAGAGTGGTGTTCCAGGTGATGAAAGCCAGGCCAAGCGGCTTGGTGAGAAATCACCAAGCCGCTTTTGTTGTCTAGCGACCTCACTGAACTTTAATAACTGAATAGGGTTTATTGTTCTGTTTCTAATATCAAATCTGAAGCAGGTCAAGCGGGTTAAGGCATACGGTGAATGCCTTGGCGTCAAGGGCCGAAGAAGGGCGTGGCACGGCTGCGATAAGCCTCGGTGAGCTGCCAAGCAAGCTTAGCCGGGGATTCCCGAATGGGGCAACCCATCCGCCTACAGGCGGATACCGCCGGCGTAACACATAGGCCGGAGGGAGGCAAGTGGGGGAAGTGAAACATCTCAGTACCCCGAGGAAAATACAAGATTCCCCGAGTAGTGGCGAACGAAAGGGGAATAGCCTAAACCTGAAGGACTTAGTGGCTCTGGAGCCTATGTCCATTGGGGGTAGTAAGGCAGGTTAGGCTGATTCAGTTAGGCCGAGAAGTTACAAATCTAACCCTAGTCGAAGGTCCCTGGAAAGGGCCACCATAGAGGGTGATAGTCCCGTAGACGAAAGGGCTAGACTTCTTACCTGTTCTTGAGTACCACGGGACACGAGAAATCCCGTGGGAATCTGCGACGACCACGTGGTAAGGCTAAATACTCTTGATGACCGATAGTGAACTAGTACCGTGAGGGAAAGGTGAAAAGCACCCCGAAAGGGGAGTGAAATAGATCCTGAAACCGTATGCTCTACAAGCAGTCAGAGTCCCGATTTATCGGGATGATGGCGTGCCTATTGAAGAATGAGCCGGCGAGTTAATCTGTGTGGCTAGGTTAAGTGATTTAAGTCACGGAGCCGTAGCGAAAGCGAGTCTGAATAGGGCGTTTCAGTCGCATGGATTAGACCCGAAACCGGGTGAGCTACCCATGGCCAGGGTGAAACCTCGATAAAATCGGGGTGGAGGCCCGAACTGGTCTACGTGGCAAAGCTGTCAGATGAGCTGTGGATAGAGGTGAAATGCCAAACGAACCCAGGGATAGCTGGTACTCCCCGAAATGTATTGAGGTACAGCCTCGGATGTTTACTAGTGGAGGTAGGGCACCGGATGGATTAGGGAGATAACATCTTACCAACTCCAACCGAACCTCGAATGCCATTAGTCCAAATCCGGGAGTGAGACGGCGAGGGATAAACTCCGT